>NZ_MECL01000217.1 GCF_014596445.1 Streptomyces sp. CBMA29
GCCTGGGGCAGGGGCGCCGACGCGGCGAGCGGGGCCGGGGGCGGTGCCGCTCCCGGTGCGGGCATACGGGCGCCGAACGAACCGCCGTAGCCGACGGCCTCGGCCGCGCCGCCGGGCTCAGCGGGCCCGTACGCGCCGCCCGCCGACCGGTCGGGCGAGAAGTCGGTCTCTTCCCGGTCGTCCTCGACGCCGCCGAGCCACACGTTCATGGACCTTGGGGCGCTCGGGCCCGACTGCCGGACCGGACCGTGCGACGCGGCGGCTCCGTCGTAGCCGGTGAACAACTCGGCGAGCCCTGGAGGCGGTTCGCGCCATCCCGGGGCCTGCGGTTCCTGCTGGGCGCGGCCGATCCGCAGCGAGCGCAGTTCGGGCAGGTCGGAGCGGCGCAGCAGGTCCGCGGTGGACAGCCCGAGGCGTACGCCCGACCAGTCCTCGCCGGTGCGCTGGGCGACGCAGGCGCGCAGGACGAGCGTGCCCGCGCCGCTGGTGCCGTCCAGGCGGAGTTGGTAAGTGGGGACCCAGGTGGCGCCGGGGACGTGGTACTCGACGTCGACGTCGATCTCGACGTCGATCTCGGTCGGGGCGTCGGCGGGTGTCCCGGCCTCGCCGGTCGGGGAGGAGTCCTCGCGGGTTTCGGCCGCGTCCGGTGCGTCGGTCGTGCCGGTCGCGTCGCTCGTGCCGGAGCCCAGCGTCACGACCGCGCCGACGGCCGGGTCGGTGCGCTCGGCGCTCAGGGCGGTGGACGACTGGTGCATGCGCGCCCGCAGGACGTCCACGTCGTGGTCGGCGCGCGCCAGTTGGTCCTCGGTGGCACGCAACCGCTCGTGCAGGGCGCCGAGTCGGGTGTCGACGAATCCGGCCAGGGCGAGGAAGGACTCCACCGGCGCCCAGCGGGGCGGGTCGCCCCTGCGCGGCTGTGGCGGCTCGGCGCGCAGCGTCGCCACCTCCTCGATCTCGCTCTCCAGACGGTACTTGCGGTCCTGGAGCCGGGACTGCTGGTCCTCGGCGTCCTCCAGGTCCAGCCGCAGCGAGGGCAGTTGCTCGCCTCGGTGCACGGTGGCGCCGACGTCCAGGCGTACGTCGGTCACGCGCAGCCCGTGCGGGCCGTTCACCACCCGGCCGCGCAGCGACTGTTCGTAGAGCGTGGGCGGCAGGCCCTCGACGCGGACGGTGGTCTCGGCGGCTCCGGCCGGCACCGTGACGCGCGCGCGGCGGGTGACGACCGCTCCGGAGGCGTGCACGACGACGGAGGTCACCTCGGACTCGGCGGCGGACGGCGCGTTCGGCCCGTCCGTGCCGCTCGCAACGGCTGCGCCCACCTTGTCTCCCCCACGTTCGGCCCGCGGCCGGTCTGCCCGTAACGTCTCAGGGCCCGGACTCGTCCGTACCCTAGCCGAGTCCTCCTGGGCCCGCCGAGGGTCGGTGCCGGTCCGGCGGCGCGGGATGTCCGGCCGGTGACGGACGATCGCGACCGCCGTGTCTTAAGGGCCGGTTAAGGGCGGCTTATCAGCGCCTCGGGTCGATCGGCGTCCTCGCAGTTCGGGCACGTCACGGGCGTGTGGGCGGCTGTCCGGGCGGGTTGGCGGGCAGGGTGACCGTGCGTAGCATCGGGGCCGTCGGCGGCGGTCGTCGCTCCCCTGAGAGCGCTCCCCCGGCCACGGCCCCCGCCTCCCCCGACGCCGTACGCCCGGCCGCCGCCGACCCGAACCCTGATCTCCCCCACAGACAAGGTACGTAACTCATGGCTGCACACCGCGCACGCAGATGGTCGCTCGGCGGACTGGTCGTCCTGGTCGCCGCCGCTCTGGTGGCCGCCGTCCTGGTGGCGACGACCGGCCCCGGCACGTCGAGGGCGGACGCCGCCGAGGGCCGGCAGACCTGGTCCGACGAGTTCGACGGCCCCGCGGGCAGCGCGCCCGACCCCGCCAAGTGGACGCATGAGACGGGCGGTTCCGGCAACGGCAACAACGAGTTGCAGTACTACACCGACAGCACCTCCAACGCCGCTCTCGACGGCGACGGGCACCTGGTGATCACCGCACGGCCCAACTCCGATACCGGACTGTCCTGTTGGTACGGGCCGTGCAAGTACACCTCGGCGCGGCTGAACACGGCCTCGACCTTCACGCAGGCGTACGGTCACTTCGAGGCCCGCATCAAGATCCCGCGCGGCCAGGGCATATGGCCGGCGTTCTGGATGCTGGGCAGCGACATCGGCAGCGTCGGCTGGCCCAACAGCGGTGAGCTGGACATCATGGAGAACATCGGGCGTGAGCCTGGCACCGTCCACGGCACGATCCACGGGCCCGGCTACTCGGGCGCGGCCGGTATCGGGTCCCCGTACACGCTGCCCGGCGGCGCGACCTTCGCGGACGACTTCCACACCTTCGGTGTGGACTGGAGCCCGAGCGCGATCACCTGGACGGTGGACGGCACGGTCTACCAGACGCGTACGCCGTCAGACGCGGGCGGCAACAAGTGGGTGTTCGACCACCCGTTCTTCCTGATCCTCAACCTGGCGGTCGGCGGTGACTGGCCTGGCTCGCCCGACGGTTCGACGTCCTTCCCGCAGACGATGACGGTCGACTACGTACGGGTGTCGGAGTCGGACAGCGGTTCCGGTACGACGGCGGGCGGCGGCACCGGCGGGTCTGGCGGCTCGGACCGGGTCGGTTCGATCAAGGGCATCGGCGGCATGTGCGTGGACGTGGCGGGCGGTTCGTCGGCCGACCGCACGCCGGTCCAGCTCCACGACTGCACCGGCAATGTGGCCCAGCAGTGGACGCTCGGCGCCGACGGGACGGTACGGGCGCTGGGCAAGTGCCTCGACGTGGACGGCGGTTCGACGGCGGACGGCGCGGCCGTGCAGCTCTACACGTGCAACGGCACCAAGGCGCAGCAGTGGAAGTACACCGACGCACACGACCTGACGAACACGGGCGCGGACAAGTGCCTTGACGCGAAGGACAATTCGTCGGCGGACGGGACGCGGTTGCAGACCGGGACGTGCGGCGGGGCCGCCAACCAGAAGTGGATCTTCGGCTGACCCTTGGTCCGACGGCGTGGGGCGTGCCCGGTCCACCGGGTGCGCCCCACGCCGCCTTTGGCCGGTTTCGGCGGTTCGCCCGGTTCGCCCGTGGGAGTAGCGTCACCATCCGGGTACGGGCACGACGCCTGACGTCTTCTGCGCGCGGGGGCGGGACGGGCGGCCGTACGCGCGGGAGGGCGGGGCGCGGGATCTGGTCGACCTGGTGCTGGGCTGCCCGGCGAGCTGTCCGTGGCCGATCGCGCGCAGGTGCTGCAACGCCTCGTGCTGTCCACGGTCGGCTTCACCGGCGTGACGCTCGAGTGGGTGGTGCTGCTCGGTGTCCGGCACGGCTACAACACCCCGGCGGTGCGGCAGGACCAGGTCCACCAGCTGGTCAGGGAGGCGCTGCGCCTGTATCCGACCGCGTGGCGGCTGATGAGGGTGGCCGCCGCCGACCACGAGATCGCCGGGGTCAAGGTCCGCGAGGGCGAGCACGTCCTGCCTCCTTCGTGGCCGCCGCGTCAGACGGGCGACTTGCGCAGGCGGGCCCGCCTGCGGTGCAGCGGTCCGCGCTTGGGCGGCGGTGAGGCGAGGCCGAAGCGGACCGCGACGCGGGTGCCGCCCATCGGGCCGCGGTCGATGTCCAGCGCGCCGCGGGTCGCGGCGGCGGCGCGGCGGGCGATGTCGAGACCGAGGCCGGTGGACGCGGTGCTGGCGCCGCGTACGAGGGCGTCGTCGGGGTCCGGGATGCCGGGGCCCGCGTCCTCGACGGTGAGGGTGACGGACTGGGCGGCGCGCACCAGGCGCAGTGCGAAGGCGGTGCCGGGCGCGGTGTGCCGGAAGACGTTGCCGACGAGCGCGTCGATGACGGCGGCGAGGTCGTCCTCCGGCAGGTCGATCAGGGCGTCCTCGCCGGTCACTTCCACCAGGCAGGGGCGGCCCTGCTGTTCCGCGAGCGTCGTCCAGAATCCGGCGCGGCGGCGGACGATCACCGTGGCGGCGCACAACACCTGGTCACGCCGGTCGAGTTGGGGCGCGCCCATGTGTCCGACGGCCAGCGGTGTACGGGCCGCGGTGATGACGGCGTGCAGTTGTGTCTCGAGCTGGGCGACCGCGGCGGCCACCGGGGCGGCGTCCGGTCCCGTACCCATACGTTCGGTGGCCAACTGGAGGGCGGTCAGGGGTGTCCTGAGCCGGTGGGACAGGTCGGCGACCAACTCCCGCTCGACGGCGAGGAGTTCCAACATGCGGTCGGCCATGGCGTTGAACGCCTGCCCGGCTTCGCGCAGTTCCGGCGGTCCCATGGGGTCGACGCGGGACTCCAGGTCGCCGCGGCCGAGCGCGTTGGCGGCGGAGGAGAGGTTGCGGGAGGACCGTACGACACGGGAGGCGAGGCGGTCGGCGACCAGGACGGAGCCGACGACCAGGCCGACGGCGAGCAGCGCCATCACGGTCAGCGACGCGTTCACCCCGCGGTTCAGCTCGGCCTCGGGGACGAATTCCTCGACGACGGCGACCCGCCCTTGCGGCAGTACGACCGGCTGGAGGTAGACCCAGCCGCCGCCCGGCAGGTCCTGCGCCAGGGACTCGCCGTCGTGCTGTGCGCGCACCAGCAGGGAGCGGGGTGCGTGGCCCGCGCCGATGGAGCGGCCGTTCGGCTGGTGGACCGCCAGGTTCCCCGACGGGTCGAGGCCCGAGACGGCCTGCCGTACGGCGGCCGGGTCGTCGGTGAGTGTGAGGACCGGCGCCAGGGCGGCGGCGCGCTGCTCGGCGGCGGTGATCGCCTGGTTGCGGGCCTCGGAGCGGACCAGCAGGCCCAGCGGGATGAGGAAGGACAGGGCCACCATCGAGGTGACGGCCAGGGCGACCCTGGCCAGGGTCCCTCTCACCGCGGGGTCACCAGTTTGATGCCGACGCCGCGCACGGTGCGCAGCAGGCTCGGTGCCGCCGCGCTCTCGCCGAGCTTGCGGCGCAGGGAGGACAGGTGGACGTCGATGGTCTGGTCCTCGACGTAGGGGTCGCGCCAGACCTCGGTGAGGATGTGCCGTTTGGACACGACGGTGTCGGCGTTGGCGGCGAGAAAGGCCAGCAGGTCGAACTCACGGCGGGTCAGGGGGACTTCGCGTCCGTGCAGGTGGACGGTGCGGGGTCCGGGATCGATACGCAGCGGTCCGAGGGCAATGGGCTCGCGCGGATTGGGCGCGCCGGTCCGGCCGTCGGGACCCCCGGAGCGGCGCAGGACGGCGCCGAGGCGGGCGGTGAGCTGTCCGCCGGAGAAGGGTTTGACCAGGTAGTCGTCGGCGCCCGCGTTGAGGAGCCGGATGATCTCGGCCTCGTCGTCCCTGGCGGTGACGATCAGGACCGGCACGCGGGAGATGCCGCGGATCATGCGCAGCGCGTCGCCGCCGTCGAGGTCGGGCAGGCCGAGGTCGAGTATCACCGCGTCCAACGGCGTTCTGGTCGCCTCGCGCAGTCCGCTGAATCCGTCGGCGGCGCTGCGGACTTCGTGCCCGTCGCGGGTGAGTATCCCGATCAGTTCGGCACGTATGCCGGGATCGTCTTCTACGACAAGGACGCTCGCCATGCGGCACACCGTAACGGATCGGCCATGATGGCCCGGTGCCCCGGTCCTTGCGCCATTTCCTGATCTGGCTGTCGTGCACGGTCCTCACCGTCACGGCGGTGTCGTTGACCGTGCGCTTCGTGGTGGGTTCGACGGCGCCGCTGCCGCCGTCCGCGCGGGATGTGGCGGCCGGGATCGCCACCAACTCGCCCAGTTCCGTGGTGATCGGCTCGCCGACGGCCACGCCCCGGCAGTCGCCGACCCGGACCCGCAAGCCCACGGTGTCGCCCTCCCCGTCGACCCGTCGCCCCACGGCGACCGGGACCGCGACCGCGACCAGCCCGTCCTCCGCGCCGGCCGCGCCGCCGCCGACCGCCTCCCGGCCGCCGGACTGCGAAGGGGGCGCCGGGACGCACAGCTTCGAGTCGACCGGCGGTCAGGCGTCGATACGGTTCGGCGCGGACGCGGTGTGCCTGGTCTCGGCGGTACCCGCGATCGGCTTCACCACGAGCACCCGGCAGAGCGCGCCGGACACCCTCACCATCACCTTCACCGGGGCGCGCCACCGCTCGGAGCTGACGGCGACGCTGCGTCCGCAGGCCAAGGAGGTCACCAGCGAGGTGTCCTGGTGAGGCGCGGCGTCCTGGTGAGATGCGGCCCTTCGCCCGCCCGTCCGCCCGTCCGTCCGTCCGGGGGCGGGCCTCAGCGGAATCTGCGGCTTTCCTTAGGGGAACGTGAAGTTGGGCTCGGGCCGCCGATCGGGCGGCTCCGGCCGCCTAGTGTCGTGCCCGCCGGACCGTTCCTGTGAGCGGGTCCCCCCACGACACGTCTCCCCACCACGAGGTGCCAGCGATGAGTTCGTCCCGCCGTGCCCACTCCCGTAACTCCGCCCATGGCCAGCACAGGGCGAGGCGCAAGCCGCGGATACGCATGGCGGTGACCGGAGCCGCGGCCCTGGCCGTACTCGGTGGCGGCACCGCCTTCGCCTGCCTCGGCGCCCCGCATCAGGGAGCGCCCTCCGCCGGGCACAGCGACTCCGGCTCCGGCTCCCGCGACACGAGCGCGTCGGCCGGGCACAAGCCCGGCGGCAAGCCGGCCGGTTTCCGGCCCACGGCGCCCGCCGCGACCATCTCCACCACGCACCGCCCGCGCCCCGGGCGGCCGAGCCCCAAGCCGACGGCCAAGCCGACCGGCGCCCCGGTGACCACCTCGCCCACGACGGCCGCGCCCAGCCCCTCGGCGACGACTCCCGCGCCGCCCGCCACGACGAACCCGCCGAGCGCCGGTGACGCCGTGCAGCAGGTGCTCGACCTGATCAACCGCAACCGCGCCGCGGAGGGCCTCGCCCCGTACACGCTGCTCGAAGGGCTCAACAAGAGCGCCGCCGCGCACAATCAGGTGATGGCGTCCGGCTGCGGCCTGTCCCACCAGTGCCCGGGAGAACCGGCCTTCGGCGACCGCGAGACGGCCGCCGGGGTGCACTGGACGTCGGCGGGCGAGAACATCGGCGAGGGCGGCGGCGTGGGCTCCTCCGCCTCCGCCATCGCCGCGAGCGCCGTCGGTCTGACCCAGATGATGCTGGACGAGAAGGCCCCCGACGACGGCCACCGGCGCAACATCCTCAGCAGCGGCTACACGCACGTCGGCATCGACGTCTACCGCGACAGTTCCGGCACGGTCTGGATGACGCAGGACTTCTCCAACTGACCTTCGCCGCCTCGTACTTCCTTCCCGCCCGGTGCCGCGAACCCCCACAGCGCGGCACGTTCCCGCCGGCCGGGGCCGACCTCCCCCCGGCCCCGGCCGACGGATGTTCACCACGCCCCGGCGACCGGGGAGACATTCCGCGGGAGCCGCCGGTCGAGCAGATGGGTCACGAAGTGGTCCCAGAAGGCCGACCGGACGTACGGCGGTGTCTGGTAGTGGTTGAGCCCCGGCCAGATCTTCAGGTCGAAGCGCTTCCCGGCCTTCAGCAGCGCGTCGGCGAGTGCATAGGTGTGATCGACGGTGGCGTTCTCGTCGAGTTCGCCGCAGGCGAGCAGCAGTTGGCCTTCGAGGCGGTCGGCCAGGTGGAGATTGCCCAGGTGGGTGTACGTGTCGGCGTCGCGCTCGTACCGCTCGCCGAGGAACCACCGCCAGCTGCCGTAGGACATCTTGCGCGGGTCGTGCACGCCCGCGCTGCTGACCCCGGCCTTGAAGAAGTCGGGGAACATCAGCATCGAGCGGGCGGCGTTGTAGCCGCCGTAGGAATGGCCCATGACGCCGACCCGGTCGATGTCGAGCATGGGGTATTCGGTGGTCAGCGCGCGGATCGCGGTGACGTGGTCGGCGAGCCCGCGGGGCCGGTGGTTCGCGCGGTGCGTCCACTGCCGGAACGTACGGTCGCGGCCGGGTGTGCCCCGGCCGTCCACGATCACCGTCGCGAGACCGAGCGCGTTGTAGGCGGGGAACACGCAGTGGGCGCCGGTGGTCCTGGCCCCCGCGAGGTAGCACATCGGGGTCCAGGACGTCTGGAAGCCCGCGTACATGTGGTCGACGACGGGGATCGCGGCCGGGTCGACCGGGTCCGCGGGCAGCGCGACGACTCCCCACAGGTCGGTGACCCCGTCGTCGGCCGTGACGCAGAATTCGCGCGGCGCGGTGTAGCCCGCGGCCGACAGGGCGCTCACATCGGTACGTTCCAGCTCCAGGACGACCCGGCCCGCGTGCGCGGCGTCGCGCAGCAGGATGACGGGGGGATCGGAGACGGTCGACTGGTGGTCGACGAAATACCGGCCGCCGGGGCTGACCGCGTCCACCGGCGGCTTGCCCTGCCCGAACACCAGGTGGAAGAACTCCGGTTGCGGTGCGGGCAGTTCGTGGTCGGCGGGCTCGGGGGTCAGCAGCTCCTGCCGCTCGCCGTCCAGCGAAGCGCGGTACACCTTGCGCCACAGCGGGTTGTGGCCGCCCGCCGACGTTCCGGCCAGGAAGATGATCTCGCGTCGCTCCTCGTCCAGTCGGAGGATGTCGCGCACCACGATCTCGCCGGAGGTGACGCGGTGGGCGCACTCCCCGGTGCGCAGGTCGTACAGGTAGAGGTGGCCCCAGCCGTCCCGCTGGGAGAACACGACCGCCTCCTGGGTGGCGGGCAGCACGCGTACGAGGGGGAGGCCGTACAGGAATTGATTCGCCTCGTACAAGGGGGCTTCGTCGATCCGGAGCGCGTCCCGGCGCTCGCCGGTACGGGTGTCGATCTCGACCAGCGACGCGCCCGCCGCGCCCATCGCGTGGTCGAGGAGATACGCGTGTGCCTCGTCGGCGCTCCAGACGATCTGGTGCGGGCCGTTCATGATCAGGGAAGTCAGCAGGTCGTCAGAGGCGTCGACGTCCACGGACTCGCCGGTGTCGAGGTCGAGGATTCGGCACTCGGGCGGAGGCGGCGTTCCCTCGTCGTCGAGATGCGCGTGGTACTCGTGGCAGACGGGCCGCGCGCGGTCGCCGGGCACGTGCTCGACCAGGTGCCGGCGCGGCATGCGGCGCTGGTCGGTGCGCGTGGTCAGAGCCAGGCGGCCGGACGGCGAGAAGGCGGTTCCCACCGGGGGCAGCACGACGTCGAGCCGCCGGAAGGGGAGCACCATGTTGCTGTCGTCCGCCAGCGCGCCCCAGGCGAAGCCGTCCGTGCCGTCCTTCGTCAGTCGCCGCTCGTCGCCGGTCGCCGTCTGGAGCAGCCACAGGTCGTTCGCGCGGAGGAAGAGCCCGCGTCCGCCGTCGGGCGCGTACAGCACTCCGGGGCGGACGTCGGCCGCGGCGGGTACGTGGACGCCGAGGTCCCGGAGAGTCGCCGCGACACGTCGCTCACCGGTCGCCGGGTCGACCAGGACGTACTCCTCCCCCGGTTTCTTCCCCGGCTCCTCTCCCTGCTTGTTCCCGGGCCTGTCATCCGCTCCCGAAGACGGATGACAGGCCGTCTGCCGCCGGTACCAGAAGGTGTCGCCGTCGCCGGTCCAGACCGGGTCGATGTGGCGGTTGCGCATGAGGGCGAACAGCGACTCGGGCGCCAGCCGGGCGGCCCGCTCGTAGCGACTGAGCATGGGCTCCGGTTCGTGCCCGGCGTCCCGCGCGGGCAGGTGCGAGGTCTCGGTCATGGGGACTCCCTCCTCGTGAGCGGGGCCGTCACAGGGCGAGGCCGGTGGCGGCCGCGGCGAAGGCGATCCAGTCGGCGTGTTTTCCCGATGCAGCCGACACACCCGGCGCGTGGTGGCCCTGGTCGCCGTACACACGGAGCAGGATCGGCGCGTCACCCGTCTGGGCGCGCTCCAGCAGGTCGACGAAGACGCGTGAGTGCCAGGCCGGGCATCGCGGGTCGTTCGCCCCCGCGGTGACGAGGACCGGGGGGTACGCCGCCGGACGGACGTTGGCGACGGGGCTGACCGCTCTGAGCCACCGCGCCTCGGCCGGAACGCGCGGGTCTCCGTACTCGACCCGCCCGATGGCGTACGTCAGCGGGTCGCGGTCCAGGCCGAGCAGGTCGAGGATCGGGACATCGGCGACGACCGCCGCCCAGAGGTCGGGGCGCTGCACGATCGCCGCGCCCGCGAGCAGTCCGCCGTTGCTCTCGCCCTTGAGCGCGAGCCGGTCCGCCGTCGTACGGCCGCTCTTGATCAGTTCCTCGGCGATCGTGTACAGGTCGTCGAAGGTGTGCTGTTTGCGTTCGCGCGTGCCCTCCCGCCACCACTGGGTGCCGAATTCGCTGCCGCCGCGCAGGTGCGCCAGCACGAAGACGCCACCGGCCTCGACCCAGGCCGCGTACTCCGCGAGGTAGGACGGCAGCCAGGCGATGTTGAAACCGCCGTAGCCGCTGATCAGGGTCGGACGCGGTATCGATATGTCGAGACCTTCGCGGTGCACGACGTGTGCGGGGACGACCGTGCCGTCCGACGCGGTCGCCCGGATCGTGGTCACGACGATGCCGTCGAGCCGGACGGCGGGCGGGGTGACGACCAGCAGCCGTCGCTCGGCGATGACGTAGCGGTAGACGGCGGGCGAGGTGTCGGGGCTGGAGTGGACGAAGGAGATCTCGCCCTCGCCCGCCGTGAACATCGCGATCGCCGGGTGCGACGCGGCTCCCACCGCGACGGCGGCGGCGCTGCAGTTGCCCGCGCCCGGCAGTTCGACCTCGGCGCGGTGGGTGCCGTCGAGGTCGAGCAGTCTGATCCGGCAGGCGGCGTCGCGCAGGCTGCCGAGGACGAGGGTGTCGTCGACGACCTCGACGTTCCTCAGCACGTCCTCGGTCTGGGGTACGAGTTCGGTCCAGGTGCCGGAGTCGACGGCGGTGGCGACCGGGATCCGGACCAGGCGCCCGCGCGGGGCGCCGTCGTCCACGATCGCGATGAGGTCGTCGCCGGCGAAGACCCCCGCGGCCGAGCCGGGTACGCCGCTCAGCAGGGGGCGGAAGGCGCCGTCGCGCAGGATCCAGTCGAGCCGCTGTTCGGTGTTGCCCGAGGCGAGGGCGACATAGCGCCCGTCGGGCGAGACCAGCGGCCTGGGGTCCATCAGGCCCTCGGGCGCCTCGATCGGCGGGCCGGGGACCGTGCCGAGCCGGTGCAGGTGGATCACCGCCCGCAGTGCGCCGTCGGCCAACTCTCTCGCGGCGCACCAGAATCCGGAGGAGTCCGGCAGCCAGGACACCGGAGAGGCGAGATTCCACGGGATGTCGTCGGGCAGCGGCTCACCGCTCTCCACGTCGATCAGACCGAGTTCGAACTTCTCGGTGCCCGCGGCCATGACGCAGTAGGCGAGCGTCCGGCCGTCGGGGGACGGCGCGAAGGAGTACAGCGCCACCGGGGTGCCGCGCTCGGCGGTCAGCGCGTTGGGGTCGACCAGCACGCGCGGCTCCGCGCCGGGGGTGTCCCGGACGACGAGTGCCGCGTGGTCGGCGTCCGGCTCCAGCACGGCGAGCTGGAACAGCCGGTCTCCTCGCCGGATGACGGGCGAGTGGCGCATGTCCTTGAGCCGCCGCGCGATGCGGTCGGCGAGGAGGTCGCGGGACGGCAGGGCGGCGAGGTACTTCGCGGCGTCGGTGTTCCGCTCGGTCTGCCACGCTTGGGATTCCGGGGTGTCGAGGTGGAGGTCCAAGGCGTCCTCTTTTCGCGGCGCTCCCGCCGTAGGAGTGGGTCACTGCGGCGTTCGGCCGACTGGCGGTGGTGGGTTGATGGCCGGGTGGGCGTCGGTACGGCGGTGCGGCTCTCCCGGTGACGTACGGGCTCTGCTGCCGGACTGTCAGCCCAGGACCGTGCCGGTCGAGGCGGTGGGCGGGCGGGCGCGGGAGAAGGCGCCGAGATCGACGCGGTGGCCGGTGTGTTCGCAGATGTGGTGGACCGGTTCGCGGTCGTGGTCGTGGCCCGCCTCCACCGCGTGCACCAGCGTCGCCATGAGGCGGCCGACGAGCGGGGCGTTCTTGAACTGGTTGCCGCTGGTGCCGATCGCGACGTAGAAGCCGTCGAGTTCGGTGCGGTCGTAGATGGGGGTCCAGTCGTCGGCCACGTCGTAGACGCCCGCGATGCCGCTGGGGCGGCTCGGGACGCGCAGTCCCGGCAGGCGGCGGGCGGCGCGGGTCACCTGGGCGTTGAAGCGGGGCACGGTGGCGCGCGGGTCGGCCGCGCCCGGCTCATCGATCCATTCGAGCGGGTCGCACTCGGGCTCGGTCCCGCCGACGAGCAGGAAGTCCCGGCCCTCGGGGCGCATGTACGTGCCGAGGTCCAGGTCGGCGATGACCGGTCCCGGACCGCCCGCCGGGTGGTAGCCGGCCGGTGCGGCGACCTGGTGGACCTCCTGCCGCATCGGCCGTACCTGGACGGTGAAATCGGCCCCGACCCCGGCCAGCCGGTTGAGGGCGCCCGACCACGGTCCCGCGGCGTTGACGACGACGGGCGCGGACAGCGTCGTACCGTCGGACAGGCGTACGCCGCCGACCCGTTCGCCGGTCCGGATCACCTCGGTCACCTCGGTGTTGAAGGAGAAGTGCGCGCCGCGCTTCGCGGCGGCCGAGGCAAGGTTGAGCGCGGCGAGCTGCGGGTCGCTGATGTAGCCGCCGTCAGGGGTGTGGAGCCCGCCCAGGCGCGCGGTGGCGTCGGCGAAGAACGCTTCGTCGTCCACGGGTTTGGGCGGCCAGTAACGGCCGTTGTCGACGGCCGGGAGGTGCCGGGCCAGTTGGGCGGCGTCCCATTCCTCGTACGGGACGCCCACCTGGTCGAACAGCGCGGTGACGCGGTCGCGCGGTGCCTGTGGAGCGTCGAGGAAGACCACCCCGGTGCGGACGTAGGCGGCCAGCCCGTCGGACGAGGTCGTCTCCAGGTGGTCGGCCCAGCTCTCCCAGCAGTGCTTGGACTCCCAGGCGGCGACGACGCCGTCGAGGGTGGAGAAGTTGAACCGCACGACGGCACTCGACGCCCCGGTGGAGCCCTGGCCCGCCCCGCCGAGTCTGTCGACGACGGCGACGCGCAGGCCCGTCCTGGCGAGTTCGTACGCTGTCGAGCAGCCGATCACGCCGCCGCCGATGACCACGGCGTCCACGGTCTCAGTCACGGCGAACCCCGCTCGCGGCCGTCTCCCGGCGCACGGCCAGCGCCACCCGTTCACGCATGCGCGGCAGCGGAACGGCGCCCGCGGTGAGCATGGCGTCGTGCACGACGCGCGGGTCGATGCCCGCGGCGGACTCCCTGGCCTGCTGGAACGCCAGGAAGCCGCTGCGGTAGGCCAGCGCCTGGGCGGGCAGGTCGGTGGCGTAGCGCAGGGTCTCGGACGCGATCTGCCGGTCGCTGTCGAGGGTGTTGGCGCGCATGAACGCGCGGGCCCGTGCCAGGTCCCAGTGGCCGAGGTTGAGCGCGGTGTCCACGACGAGCCGTTGGGCGGTGAACCGCTCGTGGGCGAGGCGCCCGTACGCGTCCCAGTCGTCGTCGTACGCGCCGAGTTCCCAGCCGAGGTGGGAGCCGTACTCGCCCCAGCCCTCGGTGAAGGCGCCCAGTGGTGCGTGTCGTTGGAGCGGGTGCAGGGCGGTGTTCTCGGCCTGTACGGCGAGGTGGAAGTGGTGGCCGGGCACCAATTCGTGCAGGATCAGCGCCGCGGAGGTGAGCAGGGACCGGTCCGCGAGGTCGGAGCCGTTGAAACGGTAGAGGCCGACCGGCTGGGTGAGGGTGGGCTGCGCGTAGTAGCCGTAGGTCATGCCGTCCTCGTCGGCCGGGTCGAGGCGCTGTACGTCGTATCCGGCGCGGGGCCGGGTGCGGAACAGGGCGTCGATGCCGGGTTCGGCCCGCGCCATGTGGCGTCGGTAGGCGGCCGCCACGGCGTCGGGGGTCGACGCGTAGAGGTGCTCCTGCGCCGACAGCCAGGTGCGGGCCCGGTCCTCGTCCGCGGGGCCGCCGAGCCTCGCGCGGATCTCGGCCATCCGCTCGGCGAGTTCGGCGCACTGCGCGAGGCCCAGCCGGTGCAGTTCCTCGGGGCCGAGGTCCAAGGTGGTGTGCTGGCGCACCAGGAGGCGGTAGGCGGCCTCGCCGCCGGGGACGTGCGCCATGCCGACCGCGTCGCCCCCGGTCCCGGCGGCGGTCTCGATCTCGGTACCGACCGCGTCCATCGCGGCGTCCACGGCGGGGCTGTCGAGCAGCGCGGACATCTCCGCGGTCAGCGCCGTCCAGGTCCGCCGCGCGCCGTCCACGGCGGGCTCCGGCAGGGCGAAGCCGCGCTTGCGCTGTTCGCGCAGCACCTTCGCGGCGGACCGCACGCGTTCGGCGAATTCGGCGGTGAGGCGGGTGCGTTCGACGCCGGTGCGCGGGGCGATGGCCATCCTGGCGACCATCGCGAACAGGAAGTTGGCGTGGTAGGGCGCCGTCAGGTGGTCCTGCCACATGAGGTCGGACTGTTCGATGTCCGCGGTCAGCATGGCGCGCAGCACGGACGCGAGATCGGCCTCGCTGCCGTCGACCCCGGTGGTGTCGGCCTCAGTCACGTCGGCCCCGGTCGCGTCGAGGCGGTCTAGCAGATTCCGGGCGGTCGTGGCACGCTCCCGCACCGTCGTCTCGTCCAGCGGTGCCAGCGATTGCGGTGGCGTGCCCGCCATCACCGCGTAGACGGGGTCGTCCCGGATCAGCAGCGCCTGATAGGCGTCCGCCAGGTCGGATGTCGCAGTCATCACGGGCTCCTTCGCCGGTGGGATCACTTCGGACTCTAGGAGCCGGGGGGCGGTCCGGGCCCAGGACGTCCGTCGCGTCTCCCCCGTCGCCGGGAGAACAGACGTCGGACCCGTTGCCCGGTGTCCCGGTCTGCCCTACGGTGCGGAGATGGTCTCTGAGCTGCAGCGGCTGGTCGACGCGTTCGGTGCCAGGCTCGGCCGGTCGATGGCCATCGACGACTCGCGGATCCGGCTGCTCGCGTACAACGGGCACACCGGGGTGGTCGACGACGCCCGCATCGAGTCGATCATGCACCGCGAGGTGTCGCCCATGCTCGCGAGCTACATCGTCGCGCAGGGCGCGGCACGGGCCAGCGGCGTCTTCACCGTCGCGCCGTGCCCGGAGATCGGCCTCACGGTGGAGCGGATCGGGATGCCGATCCGGCACGACGGGGCGCTGCTGGGGTACGTCTGGCTGATCGGCTCCGACGGCCCGGCCTCGGAGCGGGCCGTCGAGGCGCTGCGTGAGGCGGCGGGGCAGGCCGCGCTGATCCTGCACCGCGACAGCCTGGCCGCCGAGGTGTCGCTCAGCCACGCCCGTGAGCTGGTCCGCGATCTGGTCGCTCCCGACGAGGCGCTGCGTACGCAGGCCACCGCCGCGCTCGTCGAGGAGGGGCACCTGGTGGCGGGCCCGGTGATCGCCCTGGTGGCGACGGTGACGCACGAGCGCGGGGAGCCGCTGGCCGAACGGCAGCGGCTGGCCCTGGACCTGGCCGTCGACCACACCCGGCGGCGGCTGCCGCCGGCCCGCGCGCTGGCCTTGACCCGGCCCGACCACGCGCTGCTGCTCACCGTGTGGCCGGGTGCCCGCTCGGACGGCATCGAACGCGACATCGGCGATCTGGCCGACGTGCTCCGCGAGAAGCTGGCGGCTGAGCTGGGTGCGGGTCGGAACACTCCCTGCTGGGTGGGCGTGGGCGGTGTGCGCCGGCGGCTGGCGGAGGCCCACGCCTCCTACCGTGAGGCGCGCAGGGCCGCCGATGTCGCCCGGGTCTCCGGGGTGCTCGGCCAGGTGGCCGCCTATCCGCAGCTCGGTGTCTACGCGCTGCTGGCGAAGCTGACGCCGGAGGAGCTGGCCGAGGGCATCCATCCCGGCCTGCGCCGCCTGCTGACCTCGGACCCGGCGAATCAGGTGTTCGTCGAGACGCTTCGGGTGTATCTCGATCACGCGGGTGACGCCCAGCGCGCCGCCGCCGCGCTGCACGTGCACCGCTCCACGCTGTACCAGCGGCTGCACCGGCTCGAGGAACTGACGGGTCTTCGGCTGGACAGCGGCGACGACCGGCTGGCCGCGCACCTCGGTCTGAAGATGGCGCGGCTCAGCCCGCCGCTACCGTCCGAGGGAGGGATCTCCGGCGAAGTAGAGTGAGGCGAGTTCGTCGACGCGGTGCCGCAGTTCGCCTCCGGTGCCTTCGCGTACGCACCGCCCGTGGCTGAGGACGTAGGCGCGGTCGCACAGTTCCAGCGCGATGTGCAGGTGCTGTTCCACGAAGAGGACGGCGACGCCTTCGGCCGCGACCTCCTTGACGATGTCGACGAGTCCGCTCACCACCATGGGAGCGAGTCCCATCGTCATCTCGTCGATGAGCAGCAGCCGGGCGTCGAGGCTGAGCGCGCAGACCAGTGCGAGGAGTTGCTGTTCGCCGCCGGAGAGCAGGCCGGTCTGCCGGTCGCGCAGAGCGCCGAGCACGTCGAAGCGGTCGTAGACCGCCTGGACCTTCCGGCGGGTCCTGGCGCGCAGCCGCAGATTCTCCTCGACGGTGAGGTCGCGGAAGAGACCTCGGTGCTCGGGGACGTACGCGATGCGCTGCCGTGCTGCCTGGCGCAGGTCGCGGACCGGGTGGCCGAAGACATTGACCTGCCCGGCGAGCGGTGGCAGGACGCCGCACACCGTGTCGAGGGTCGTCGTCTTACCCGCTCCGTTCGGGCCGAGCAGCGCGACGATCTCGCCCGCGGCGACACGCAGGTCGAGTTCGCGCACGGCGGGCGCCTGGCCGTGTCCCGCGGTCAGGCCGTCGAGTTCGAGGGCCGCCGATGACGGCCCCGCTGATCCTGGCGCCGTCGCCGCCGGTGCTGTCGCCTTCACACGCCCGCCTCGGATATGGGGTCGGAAAGGGGGTCGGGCAGCGGCACCGTACCGCCGATGTAGGCGCGGATGACGGCCTCGTCGCGGCGGACGCGGTCCGGAGTGCCGACGGCGATCACCGTCCCTTCGTGGAGCACGTAGACCCGGTCGCAGACGTCGAGGACCAGGGCGAGGTCGTGTTCGATCAGGACGACACCGATGCCCTGCGCCGCCACCGACTTGAGGCGTTCGCCGAGCCCGCGGCTTTCGAGGCTGTCGAGACCGGCGGCGGGCTCGTCGCTGAGCAGCACGCTGGGGCGGCCGGCGAGGGCCCGTGCGAGGCCGACGAGTTTGCGCTGGCCGACGCTGATCTGCGACGGGCGTTTGGCGGCGAGGTCCTCAATGCCCAGCAGCCGCATCGCCCACGCGGCGTCGGCGTCCGCCGCGCCGCCTCGTGGGTGCGCGGCGGCGCGGCGTTCGGCGACCCGCACATTGTCGAAGACGCCGAGGTCGTCGAAGAGTTCCCCGGCCTGCCAGGTCCTGCTCAGCCCGGCCCGGTAGCGGCGGTGCGGGCCCGCGCCGGTCAGCGCCCGGCCGCCGAGATCGACCGATCCCTCACAGCGGGCGAAGCCGGTCAGCGCGTCGAGCAGGGAGGTCTTCCCCGCGCCGTTCGGGCCGATGAGACCGACGATCTCGCCGGGGCCGACGTCGAGCGAGACGCCCTCGACCGCGACGACGCCGCCGTAGCGGACGGTGATCTCCCGCGCGCTCAGGTGGGCACGGGCGGGCGGGTCGACCGGGCCGGTCGGAAGGGTGACCGTCGGCTCGGTCCGCCGGTCGGCCGGCCGGAGTCTGCGCCTGAGCGCCGCGAGCGACACGCGCATCCCGTCGCTGGCTCCGTGCGGGTACTGGATGGCCATCGTGATCAGCCCGACGGCCGCGACGGCCGCGTACACCGACCCGAAGTCCCCCTTCGAGTCGGGGCTCCACAGCGAGCTGACCAGGACGTAGAGCACCCCGCCGGGCGCGATGGCACCGGCGTAGAGTGCGCCGCCGACGCCGGTGATGCCGCCGATGTACGCGTAGACCAGCAGGGAGATGCCGACGAAGACGTCGAAGGCGCCGGCCGAGACGGCCTGGCTGTTGTAGGCGAGCAGCCCGCCGCCGATTCCCGCGATGAACCCCGAGATGCCCAGCGCCAGCACCTTGGTACGGACGACGTCGATGCCGACGCTGGCGGCGGCCCGCTCATTGCCGCGCACCGCCAGGAACGTCCGGCCCGTTCTGCCGCCGATGAGCTTGGCCACCCCGGCGCAGACCAGCAGGAGGACGGCCAGCACGGCCAGGACGAAGGGCAGTCGCCCGATGTGGGCGCCCACTTGCGGGCCGAGGTCGAGCGGGCCGATCCGGGGCGAGTCGACGGTGCTGGACCGCGCGTTGTTCAGGACAAGGGACTGTACGGCGACGGCGCCCGCGAAGGTGATCACCGCGAGCTGCGCGCCGCGCACCCGAAGCGCGGGGAGCGTGATGAGCACCGCGACCCCGGCTGCGACGAGGCCCGCGAGGACGAGGCCGGTCGGGAACGGCCAGGAGTCGAGGTATTTGGCCAGCGCGAACGCCGCGACGGCCGCGACGGCGAGCTGGCCGAGGGAGATCTGCCCGATCAGTCCGACGAGCACCACCAGCGAGCAGGCGAGCACCGCGAACACCATGCTCGTGACGACGCCCAGGCGCAGGGTGGGGGTCAGGAAGCAGGCCGCGACGGCGACGGCCGCGCCCACCGCGCCGAGCGTGCGCAGCCGCATCGGCGGTGGCACGCGCGGCAGCGCGTCGAGGACGATGCCCGCGCGGGTCGGCAGCGTACGGCCGCGCAAGGCCAGCACGCAGATGATGACGATGAGCGGTACGGCGTCGGTGGCGCCCGCGGTGGACAGCCATGTCGGCCACCAGGTCTTGGTCGTGACGAACGAGAGCAGCCCCTGCGCGATGCCCAGCGCCAGTCCGGTCAGGGCGGCGGGGACGACGTGGACGAGACGGCCGCAGAGCATCGCGGTGAGTCCGGGCGCGATGAGCAGGGCGACGGACAGCGGGTTCAAGGGACTGACGGACGCCGAGGCGATCATCACCGCCGTCGTCAGGACGACACCGCCCGTCACGTTGGCCGTGGCGAGCAGGCTCGGTGACCAGCGGCTGAGGGTCAGCGCGACCTCGTCCTCACGCAGCGCCCTGGTCGCGAGGCCGAACGCCGTACGCCGGTAGACCAGTGCCAGACCGGCCGCGAGGACCAGCACCAGGCCCGCCATCCACAGCCGGTCCTCGGGGAGGCTGAGGCCGGCGAGCTGGATCTGGTGCGCGGTGAACACCGGAGCCACGGCGCGCGAGCCGGTGCCGAAGCACCGGGTCAGCAGCATCTGGAAGAGCGTCAGCAGCCCCAGCGAGGCCATGATCTTCGCCACGAGCGGCGCCCGGCGCAGCGGTCTGAAGACCAGCAGGTGCGTCGCGGCGCCGATCGCGGCGGCCAGCAGCAGCGCGAGGGGCAGCGCCAGCCGGAGCGGCTCGGGGCCGCCGAGCGGGATCCGGCAGGGCACCAGCACGACGGGCAGGACCAGATCGCCGGACCTGCGCAGTTCGTCGTAGGCGAAGGCTCCCCACAGGGCCACCGCCGCGTGTGCGAAGTTGATGAAGCCGGTGCCCTTGTAGGTCATCACCAGGCCCATGCCCAGAGCGGCGGTCACGGCGCCCGCGCCGAGGCCGAGGACGGCGAATACGAGGTACTCGTCCACGTCGGTCTACTTCCCGCCCGCGATCGTGCCAAGGTCGAGGGGCTTGCCGCCGACAAGCGTCTGGCTGCCGTCGGCCTGGGTCTCCAGGGCGATGAGATCGCGGCCGCAGGCCCCGCCGGGCATCAGCTTCGCCGTGCAGTCCTGGGGTGTGCCGAGCACCTGGCGCCCCTTGAACGAGGCCATGGCCCTGTTCACCGTGGTCCGGGTGATGTCACCGCCGAGGCCCTTGAGGAGGTCGACGAAGGTCATGACGGTGGAGTAGCCGTAGGGCGCGTATCCGAAGTCGAGGTATTTCTGCGCCCCGGCGGCTTTCGCGGCGGCCTCGTAGGTGTCGAAGTCCTGCTTCAGCGAGCCGTCGTACTTCTCGGCCGAGGCGCGCGAGCCGTAGGGGAAGAGATTCTGCACGGTCTTGACTCCGGCGGCCTGCGGTCCCAGGTCCTTGATGAACTGGGTGCACTGGCCGACGACCAGCTCTCCCGTCCAGTTCATCGATCTGGCCGTGCGGACGGCGTTGGTGCAGTCGTTCTCCGACAGGGCCAGGATGATCCCGTCGGCGTGCTGGGACTTGGCGGCGTTGACGGCGGCGGTGATGTCCGGGTTGGCCGGTGCGACGAGCGACAGCGTGAGGCGCACGTCCGCGCTGGCGGAGGCGGCCTTGATCCCGTCGAAGGCCGTCTTCATCTCGGGTCCGATGTTCGGCAGCACGAACACGCCGTTGTGGATGCCCATGAGCTTCTGGACGGGTCCGGTCGCGGCCGTCGCCGCCGCGGACGGCGCCAGCATGATGGTGTTGTCCGGGTCGCTCTGTACCGCGGGGCCCGCCATGGCGCCGAAGATGTGCAGGCCCGCCTTCTTGAAGATCGGCAGCGCGGAGTCCAGGCTCCCGTCGTCGCCGTTGAGCACGGCCAGCACGTTCTTGCCGACCAGGTCGTTGGCGCAGCTCGTGGAGGTCGCCGGGGTGCCGTCGGTCGAGCACGTCTCCAGCTTCAGCGGGCGGCCGTCGACGCCGCCGTGGCCGTTGATCCAGTCGGCCGCCGCCTTGGCCATCGCGGTGACCTCGGGCAGTGCGATGCTTCCGCTGTCGGAGTTCACGAAGCCGACGGAGATCGGGGCGCCGGTGGCCGGGTCGGGTCCGCTCGACGTGCTCGCTCCGGTGTCGGAGCTCCCGCATCCGGCGAGCACAGCCGTGGCCGCGACGAGCGCGAGGATGGCCCTTCCACTTCTGGCAGGGGGTGTTCTCATGGTCGTGTCCTCCTGGCGCTCGGCCCGCGAGAGGTAGCGGTTCACGGCCATGTAAGCGGCAGTTCAGCCGCCAGGACCCCCGACAGGAGTCGGGCGTCGGCCGGGCCGTACGCAACAGATGGCGAGCCGCCGCTCGGGGGACGGCACGCGACGGTTGTCGTCCGGCCGGGCTGAAACTGTCGACATCCGCAGGTCGCCGGGCGCCTTGCCCGTCCGGCACGCTGGTACCGGCGCACACGGTGCGGGCACCGGAGGAGAGGGAGTCCCATGTCAGCGGATCTGAGGGCGACACCGCGGTACCGGAAGGTGGAAGAGCACCTGCGTGCCCTGCACGGGCCCGCGTTCGGCCGGGCCTTCGGCCTGCGCGAGGCGGACGTGACGCGGGACGGCGCCCGGACCGTGGTGACCGGCGACATCATGGACGGCCTCGAAGGGCCGCCCAGGACCGCCCTGTTCACCGCGGCGGACGGCGCGCTCCGGCAGATCTCCGCGGTCGGCGGTACCGCGCGGTCGGGGCGCTTCTCGCCCGACGGGCACACGCTGGCGTTCCTGGCGGACCGCGCCGAGAAGGGCAGCTTCCAGTTGCACCTGCTGCGCGACGGCCGCCTCGGTGAGGCCGAAGCGGCGCCCGCGGTACCGGGCACGGTCGAGTATCTGCACTGGTCGCCGGACGGCCTGCGGATTCTGCTGGGTGTCGCCGGTCTCGGCGCGGACCTGTCCGGTGGACAGGGCTCGGGGACGAACCGCACGAGCGCGGGGGAGGCCGCGGCCTGGCTGCCCAGCACCGACGGTGACGTGAACGGCGACTCGGACGACGCGTGGCGCGGCCTGTGGCTGTACACGCTGAGCACGGGCACGGTCGAACGGCTCTCGCCCGAGGGGCTGAACTGCTGGGAGGCCGGGTGGTGCGGACCCGAGCGGGTGGCGGCGATCACCTCGGACGCGCCGGGCGAGGACGACTGGTACGCCGCGTCGCTCGGTCTCATCGGCCTCGACGGCGCGGTGCGCAGGGTGCTCGGCAGCAAGGTCCAGCTCGGGCTGCCGGTCGGCTCGCCGGACGGCACGCTGCTGGCCGTGGCGGAGGCGGTGTGCAGCGACCGCTGGGTGGTCGCCGGGGATCTGCTGGTGGTCGACCCCGCGTCGGGGGGCACGCGGCGGATCGACACCGGTGGCACGGACGTGACCCGGCTCCAGTGGATCGACACCGAGCGGATCGGCTACCTCGGAGTGCGCGGTCTGCACTCCGTGGCGGGCGTCGTGCGGATCGGCGACGAGAGCGTGTCCGAGGTCTTCTCGACCACCGAGGCGCGCGGCGGCGGTACGTTCCACCCGGACGGTGTCTTCACCGCCGACGGCGAGGTGGTGACGATCAAGGAGTCGTACGTACTCCCCCAGCAACTGGTGCTGTCCGGCGCGGACGGCGAGCGGGTGCTCGCTTCGGTCGCGCATCCCGGCACCGACTATCTGCTGTCCGTGGGCGGCTCCGCCCGGCCGGTGGAGTGGGACGCGCCCGACGGCACCCGGATCGAGGGCATCGTGTGCACGCCCCCCGGCGACGGTCCTTTTCCCCTGGTCGTGAACATCCACGGCGGGCCGGTCTGGGGTTTCCGCGACTCCTGGTCGATGAAGGCGGCGTGGGTGCCGCTGCTGGTGTCGCGCGGCTACGCGGTGCTCAACCCGAATCCGCGCGGCAGCAGCGGGCGCGGGCAGGCGTTCGCCGGTCTGGTGGTGGGCGACATGGGCGGCGCGGACACCTATGACTACCTCTCCGGGATCGACGCGCTGGTCGAACGCGGCATCGCGGACGCCTCACGGGTCGGCCTGATCGGCGGCAGCTACGGCGGCTTCATGTCGTCGTGGCTCGTCACGCAGGACACCCGCTTCGCCGCGGCCGTCCCGATCTCCCCCGTCACCGACTGGTACAGCCAGAGCTTCACCAGCAACATCGCCGGCTGGGGCAACCGCTTCCTCGACGCCGACCCGGAGCAGCACGGAACCCGCGCCCACACGCGCAGCCCCGTGCTGCACGCCAGCAAGGCCCGCACCCCGTGTCTGAACGTGGCGGGCGCGCTCGACAACTGCACGCCTCCGGGACAGGCCCAGGAGTTCCACCAGGCACTGCGCGCGCACGGCGTGCCGTCGACGCTGGTGATCTATCCGCAGGAGGGCCACGGGGTACGGACCTACCCGGCGCAGATCGACTTCCTCACCCGGGTGACAGACTGGTTCGAGCGCCACATGCCCGCGGTGTGACGGCCGAGGTCCGCGCCGGGCGCGGGTGTGCGGTGGGGGGTGAACGGGCCGCTCACGCGGTGTGGCTGTCCGGCTGGAGGGCGGCGGCCAGGGCGGTCGGGCCGTGGGCGGTGGACCCTTGGGCGTACGCGGCGGCGTACGCCTGGTCGCCGAGCGCCGCGCGGGCCGTCTCCTCGCAGCGCTCGCGCACCAGTTGGAGTTCCGGGGCGCCGCGCTGCGGGTGGCCGACGCTGCGCCAATAGGCGCCGCCGGTGCCGTAGACCGAGGCGGCCTGCTCGGCCCGGCCCTCGGCGGCCAGGGCCGCGGCGAGCAGGTCGAGGCCGAGCGCGATGCCGAAGGCGTCCCCGATGAGGCGTTTGCTCTCCAGCATGGTGCGGGCGTAGCCGATGGCCTCGGTGGGGGCGCCGGCGAAGAGGGCGACGACGGAGAGCTGGTAGTCCAGGTAGGAGCGGGTCCAGACCTCGCCGGTGCGTACGCAGTGCTCACGCAGTTCGAGGGCCCGCTCGCGGCCTTCGGCGAAGTCCCCGAGGGCGGTGAGGGAGAGCACTTCGACGAGGTTGCAGCGCAGCCGGTCCGGAGAGTCGAAGGCGAAGCCGGGCGCGGCGCCGAGCGCCGCGCGTACCGCGTCCAGTGCCTTGCGCGGCCGGCCCATGAGCAGGCCGAGCAGGCCGGTGAGGCAGGCGGCGGCGATCTGCTCCTCCTCGTCGCCGCCCGCTTCGGCCGCGGCCTCCACCTCGGCGCTGATCTCGGTGGCCAGGGCGTAGTCCCCTTGGAGGGTGACGGTGGCCCCGAGGCCGGTGAGCGCGCGGGCGCGGGCCCGGTCCCGCGCGGTGTGCAGTTCCAGGGCGCGCTCCAGATAGGAGCGGGCCTCTTTGAGGTGGCCGCAGCAGGTCCAGAAGTACACCAGCAGCCCGGCGAGTTCGGCGGCCCGCGCCGGGTCGTGGACGAGCCAGTGATCGAGGGCGGAGCGCAGGTCGGGGTGGGTGTCCTCGATCACGCGGTAGCCGAGGAGCTGGTCGGGGCTCGACCAGCTCTCGTCCGCCCAGCGGGCGAGGCCGGTGAAGTAGTCGGCGTGACGGCGGGCGGTCGCGGCGGACTCGCCCAGCTCGCGCAGCCACTCACCGCCGTACTCGCGGATCGTGTCGAGCATGCGGTAGCGCTCGCGGTGTCCCGCGCCGCTCGCCGCGTCGTCGGCGGTGGCCGTCCTGATGATCACCGACTGGGTGACCAGCCGTTCCAGGGTCGGCGCGATGTCCGCGGCGCGCAGCGGGCCGCCGGTGGCGACCGCTTCCGCGGCGGCCAGGTCGAACGCGCCGCGGAAGACGCTGAGCCGGGCCCAGAGCAGCCGTTCCTGCGGGGTGCACAGCTCGTGGCTCCAGCCGATCGCGGTGCGCAGCGTCTGGTGGCGCCGGGGCCAGACGAAGTCGGTGCGGGACAGGACGTCGAAGCGTGAGCCGAGGCGGTCGGCGACGTCGGCGACAGTGGCGGGGCCGACCTGGGCCGCGGCCAGTTCGATGGCCAGCGGTATCCCTTCGAGGCGGCGGCAGATGGCCGCGGCGGCCTGCGCCGCGCCCGGCTCCGCGAGCGGGGCGTGGCCGAGGCGGCCGGTGACTCGCTGGTTGAAGAGCGCGAGCGCGTCCTGTCCTTCGGCCGACAGCGGTGCGACGTCGATCAGTTCCTCCACGGCGGAGGCCAACGGGCGGCGGCTGGTGGCCAGTACGGTCAGGCCGGGCGCGGCCGTCAGCAGTTCTCCGACGAGGTGGGTACACGCCTCGATCAGGTGCTCGCAGGAGTCGAGCACGAGTAACAGGCGCTTGTCGGCGAGCCATTCGCACAGCGCCTCGACGGGCATCCGCGGTGAGTGGTCGGCGAGGTCGACCGCGTCGCTGACGGTGGCGAGCAGCAGGTGCGGGCTGTCGAGGGTGGCGAGATCGGCCCACCAGGTGCCGTCGGGGAAGCGGGAGGAGTCGGTGCCTTCCGCAGAACCGATTCGCCGGTCCGCCCCCGGCTCCTGTTCCGCGGCGACTTCCACGGCGACGCGGCCGACCGACGCGCGCGCCGCCGCCCGCTGCGCGAGCCGTGTCTTGCCGACTCCGCCGGGCCCGGTGAGGGTGATCAGCCGACGGTGTGCCAACGCCATGTCCAGCCGCGCGAGTTCCGCCGTACGGCCGACGAAACTCGTTGTCTCCTGCGGAATGTGCCCCTTCATGGCCACAGCCTGACACTGACCGACCGCGGAGGGAAACGGGCCGTCGTGGTGAAGCGCGGCGCGAGCGGCTTATGAGGGCGCGTCAGACGGCGTACGCGGGACCGGACTCGGGCCGGTCCCGCGGGGCGCGCGCTTCACTCGTGCTGACGGAGAGTCACCCGGTGAACCAGGGGTTCCCGCCGCCGAGGGACCAGACGGAGACTTTGGTGACGCCCAGTGAGGTCAGCACCGCCAGCTTGGAGTTGAGCGCGGTGCTGTCCACGTAGTCGTAGAGCTTCCCGCCGGAGACCCAGCGGATCTCTCCTGAGGAGGCGTCGCGACGGGCCGCGATCGTGCTCGGGTCGGTGGAGAAGCCGGGGCTGTGCTTCATGTCGCTGAACTGGATGTTGCCGGTGACCGCGTCCAGGTCGCACGGGTCGGGCGCGCTGATGCCGTACGAGGGCAGGGCGATGACCAGCCGCGACGGGTCCGGGATCTTGCTCTGCGCGTACCGCGTGACCTGCTTGAGCCAGGCGAGCGGGGTGATCGGCAGGCACCGGCTGCCGGGCGCGGTGTCGAACTCCTCGTCGTACGCCATGATGTCCAGTTCGTCGACGCCCTTGGCGCTGACGGCGGCGTAGTCGTAGAAGTCGGCGTCCTCGGTCATCGCGGGCGCGTCGACCACGAGTTTCCTGCCCTGCGCGTGCAGGGAGGTCGCGAGCTGGCCGAGGAAGGTCTTGTAGTTGGTGAAGTCAGCGGCGCTCCAGGACCAGTAGTCCTCCATGTCGACGTCCACGCCGGTGAGTTGGTTGGTCACCACGAAGGAGGTGAGCTGCGAGACGGCGTCGGCGCGGTTGGTGCTGCTGCTGACCAATGCGTGGACGTCGGCGGTGGTCATACCGGAGATGGTCGGGTACTGGTAGGCGGAGTGCGCCTTGAGGTCGGCGACGTTGGCGGCGCTGTAGGTGTTGCAGAGCCCGGCGGCCGTGGTCTCCAGGGTGACCTTGCCCTTGCTGGTGACGCTCCAGTACTCGGGTTTGAGCGCGCCGTTCTTGACCCGGTTGTCGGCGTACTCGCTCGGCGCGGTGCAGGTGGAGTCGCCGGAGGAGCCCGGGTAGAGCCAGGTCTGTAGCTGTACGGCGGAGGCGGCGGTACGGGCGGCGGGCTGCCGGTGGGCGCCGCTCGACGCGGCGGCCGACGTACCGGTGCCGGACGTACCGGTGCCGGACGTACCGCTGTCGGTCGTCATGGCGCCTGCGGCCATGGCACCGGCGAGGGCGGCCGAACAGGCGGCGGCCGTGGCGAGGATGAGCCTGCGACGAAGCATGATCCGTCCCTTCGGGGCGTGGGGGTGCACCGCGCCGGCCGGGGGCGGCGGCGCGGGGTGGGGGGTGACGGAGAAGTCGTAGGTGGGCGCGGGGGGCTACCCGTTGTCGTTCCAGTAGGGGTCGAGGACCAGGGTGTCGGCGCCCGGTACGCGCGAGGCCGCCGACCAGGAGCCGCCCAGGACGCGTCCGCTGTCGGGCTCGGGGGCGAGCGACAGTTCGGTGAGGATGCGGTACCGGTCGCCCCGGTAGACGGAGCGGGTGAACTCCACGACCCGCCCGTCCGCGTCCTTGGCGGCGCGTTCGAAGAGCAGGGCCGGGGTGTGTACGGGCACGCCGAGCAGTTCGGCCTCGGCCTCGTCCACCACGGTCGGTTCGATGAGCTGTGAGGCGCGGGTGAGCAGGATGCCGTACCGGCTGCCGAGCAGGCGGTAGAAGGAGTCGGCCTCCAGGTCGTGGGCGGTGAGGCCGGGGACCAGCGCCAGCGGTACGTGCAGCGTCTCGACGCACATCGGGTCGCCGTCGACCAGCCGCAGCCGGGCGATCCGCAGGATCCGGTCGGCCGGGGCGGCGCCGAGGCGGCGGCCGATCCTGGGGCCGGCGGCCATGGCGGTGAACTCCACGGTGCGGCTGGTCCACGCGCCGTCCACACCGCCGACGCCCATGCTCGGTCCCGGCCCCGCGGCCGGACCCAGGCGCTGGGCGACCTTGTCCTCGGCGACGAAGACGCCGCGCCCGTGGGCCCGGATCAGCAGCCCGTCGCGCACCAGGTCGTCCATCACCGAGCGCAGCGTCGGGCGGGAGACCTCCAGGGTCTCGCAGAGCTGGCGCTCACCGGGCAGCGGCCGTCCGGTCGCGGTCTCCTCGACCAGGTCCAGGAGGTGCGTACGGATGCGCTGCCGCTTCTCCCATCGGCTCTCGCTGCTGACCATGGGCCCACCAGTCCTGTCCGCGCGGAGCGGGTGCCGGTGTCTCGGCGTCCGGACGCCGAGGTGTTCGGCGACGCACCGATGATGGACCCGATTCTTACCACTGGTCAATATGTGGTCAACGAATCCGCGCCCGAGCGGGAGTCCCGGACGCGAAGCCGGTACCGGAGGCCGGTTGTCGCGCCCGGGTCAGTGGATACGGGTCAGGGTGTACGGGGCTGCGGGAACGGGGCTGCGGGTACGGATCAGCGGGCGCGGGCGGCGCGCTCCGCGTTCTTCTCCTTGATCCGCACCGCTTCCTTGCGGACCTCCGCCTGCACGGCGCGCTCCTCGACCAGCCACCGCGGCTGGTCCTGCTTCAGCGCCTCGATCTCCTCGGTGGTGAGCGCCTCGGTCACGCCGCCGCGCGCGAGACCCGCGATGGACACGCCGAGCTTGGACGCGACGACGGGGCGGGGGTGCGGTCCGTTGTGCCGCAGTTCCACCAGCCACTCGGGGGGATCGGCCTGGAGCGCGTTGAGCTCGGTGCGCGAGACGACACCCTCCTGGAACGCGGCGGGTGTGGCCTGGAGGTACACACCCAGCTTCTTCGCCGCTGTCGCGGGCTTCATGGTCTGGGCGGTCTGCTGCGACGTCATGCCGTCAAGGGTAACGAGCGCGTGCGCCACCTCCGACCACCAGCGGATAACCTGCTGGGGTGACAGGTTCGGAAGTACCTCCTTCGTTCCGGCTCGCATACGTTCCGGGCGTGATGCCGACCAAGTGGGTGCGGATCTGGAACGAGCGCCTGCCGGAGGTCCCGCTCACCCTGGTACCGGTGCCCGCCGCCGAGGCGTTCGGCGCGCTGCGGGACGGCGGCGGGTCCGGCGCGGACGCCGGATTCGTACGGCTGCCGGTCGACGGCGCGGACCTCAGCGCGATCCCGCTCTACACGGAGGCGACGGTGGTCCTCGTTCCCAAGGACCACGCGGTCGCGGCGGTCGACGAGGTGTCGCTGGCCGACCTCGCGGACGACATCGTGCTGCGTCCCCTGGACGACACCCTCGCCTGGGAGACGCCGCCGGGGCGGCCCGCGAAGGAGCGGCCCGCGACCACGGCGGACGCCGTGGAACTGGTCGCGGCGGGTGTGGGCCTGCTGATCGTCCCCCAGTCGCTGGCGCGGCTGCACCACCGCAGGGATCTCACCTACCGGCCGGTCCCGGACGCGCCCGAGTCCCGCGTCGCCCTGTCCTGGCCGCAGGACGCGACCACGGATCTGGTGGAACACCTCATCGGCATCGTGCGCGGTCGCACCGTCAACAGCACGCGCGGCCGGCCGCTCCCGGAGCGGTCCGCACCAGGAGCGAAGGCCGCGAAGGCCAAGGACAAGGCGTCGGAGGTGCGCCGCAAACCCGCGCCGGGCCGGGGTTCCGGAGGCAAGAGCGGCAAGAGCGGCGGTACGGGCGGCGCGAAGCGCGGCAAGCCCCGGCGTCGCCCGTAGCCGGACCGGGGTCCCGGTCCTCCCTACGGCAGCGCGGTCGGCCGGACCACCGTCGAGGCACCGTCCGGCCGACCGGCCGCGGTCACGTAGGGAATGTGCGCCGACGGCGGATCGTCAGCTTTCGGGCGTCACGACAATGGCGTTGACCTGGGCCTGGTTGGCGGAGCCGCGGGTGAAGTCGATGGACACGGCGCCGGAGGCGTCCACGGTGACGGGGAAGTCCTTCTCGACGCCGAAGGCTTCCTGGCCGTCCGCGCCCGCCGCCACGGCCGTGCCGATGATGTCGAAGTCGGTGAGGACCTTGGCACCGTCGATCGTGACGTCGAATTCACGCTGGCCGGAGTGGGTGTAGTACCAGTCCATGAAGTAGAGGCGGACCTGGTAGTCGGCGCCCGGGGTGAGACCGGGGATGCTGTAGGAGGAGTCCCCGACGCGTGAGGTGTTCCAGATGTCGGCGGGGATCGGGTGGGCGACGGTCCGTCCCCAGTTCGGGAGACTGGGAGCGCCCGCGGGAATGGTGTCGGGCCTGCCGCCGGTGCCGGTGTCCGCGATGAAGTCGCCGCCGCCCGCGCCGCCGAGGTCGATCGACACCCCTGGCGCCACGTCGGCGTGAGCGGTCCCCGCGGTCACGAGACCGCCCAGCACCATGCTCAGCACGAGGGCCGCAGCGGCGGCCATCCGCGTCCACACCGAGGTGGACAGGCCGTTCAGCGTTGATGTCATGCGTTCTCCCAGATGTCCGGAGGCCGCTTGGAGAGCGCTCTCCAAGCACGGATCAGTGTCATGTACTCACCACCCTCCGTCAAGGGAGCCTCCCGCCGGGCGCCTTGCGCGGCCGACGCGGCAACAGGGCGACGTGAAGGCACGGTGGCGCGAAGGCACGGTGGCGCGAAGGCGGAACCGGCCCCTGCCGACCCATGGATCACCGGCGCCCGGACGGCGATACTGGGAGCATGACGTTCGTCGTTTTCATGACCCTGCCCGGTCTGGTCATCCTGCTGACCCTGGTGGCCTTCGCCGATCAGATGCTCATGCGGGCCGGGCGGGCCGGAATCCTGCCGTGGCGCGGTCCTGGCCGCCAGGGGCAGATCTCGTCCACCGGCTTCGAGATGCTGCACGCGAGCTTCTCGCCGGGCAAGCAGAACGAGTTGAAGGAGCGGCAGTCCGCCCTCGTGCTGCGGGACGACGAGGAGGACGGCGCGCCGCCGAACCGTACGACCGTCGATCTCCAGCGCGGGACCGCGGTCGTACGGATGGCGCGGCCCGGCTCCTGAGGCGCGGCCCTTGCGGAACGCCTCTCCCCTACGACGGCACGCGGCTCGCGACCGCCGCGTCCAGTCGGCTCACTTCGGCCTGACCCAGGTGCAGTTCCGCGGCGCGGGCGGAGTCGAGGATCGTCTCGGGGCGGCGGGCGCCCGGTATGGGGATGAGCGCCGGACTGGTGGACAACAGCCAGGACAGCGCGGTGCGTTGCGCACTGGCGTCGTGGGCGCGGCCGATGTCGGTGAAGGCGGCGGTGAGTTCGTCGTCCTTCGTGCCGATGGTGCCCAACGGTCGCCAGGCCAGGAACGCCAGGCCGAGTTCCTCCGCGCGGCGCAGTACCGCGCGGTGCTGTACGGCGCTGGGTGAGAACTCGTTCTGCACGGCGACCAGCGCGTCACCCAACAGCTCGTGCGCCAGGTCGAGTTCGGCGACGGTGACGTTGGAGACGCCGACCGAGGTGACGGTCCCGTCGGCGACCAGCCGGAGCAGCGCGGTCAGCGAATCGGCGATCGGCACCACCGGGTCGGGGGCGTGCAGGAAGAACAGCTCGATCCGGTCCAGGCGGAGCCGGTCGCGGGACGCGGCGGCCGAGCGGACGAGGTGGTCGGGGCTGCTGTCGGTGAGCCACCGCCCGTCGCCCGGCCGGACCCGGCCCGCCTTCGTCACCACCGTGACCGCGGCCGCGTCGCCGTCCCAGCTCTCCAGCGCGTCGGCGATCAGCGTCTCGTTGTGCCCTACTTCGTCGGCACCGGTGTGGTAAGCGGAGGCGGAGTCGATGAGGGTCACTCCGGCGTCGAGCGCGGTGTGGATCGTCGCCGTGGCCCGGACGCGGTCCGGGCGCCCCTCGATGGACAGCAGCATGCCGCCCAGGCCGACCGGGAAGACCTTCGAACTCCCGCACGCGCGGGTCGGGTTGGTGAGGTGCGGTGGGTGGTGCATACGGCTCCCTGTCTCGTGTGATGGTGCTGCCGCGTGCGGCTCGGGGGCCCAGGGCGTGTCCGCCGGACACGCCCTAGCGGCGTACCGCGAGGCGGCCCCGTGAGAAGACGGCGGCGACCTCGGCGTCCGGGTCCGCCAGCCGCTCGACGTGGACAGCGGGATTGTGGCGGGTCAGGACGATGTCGGCGCGGGCGCCGGGCGCGAGCACACCGAGTTCACCGGCCGCGCCGAGCAGCCGCGCGCCGGTGGTGGTGGCGCTGCGCAGCACCGCCCAGCCCGGCTGCACCCTGGCCCGCAGCGCGAACTCCCGCGACTGGTGGACGTGCATGGCGCCGAGCAGGTCGGTGCCGAAGGCGATCGGGGCGTCGGCGGCGTGGGCGTGGGCCAGCGCGGTGAGGCCGCTGTCCCGGACGGCCGCGACCTTGGCGGTGCTCGCGGGCGGGAGCCCGTGGAGCGGCCCCTCCTGCGCCAGCACCGTGTACGTCACCAGCGTCGGCACGTAGTACGCGCCGTGCTCGGCGAACAGCCGGGCCTCGTCCGGGCCGATCAGATTGCCGTGCTCGATGGTGCGTACGCCCAGGCGCAGCGCGCGGGCCACCGCCTGCGGGGTGTAGGCGTGCCCGGCGCAGTAGACGCCCGCCCGCGCGGCCTCGTCGACCGCCGCGCGGATCTCGTCCTCGCTGTACTGCGGGGTGTCGATCCGGTCGGTGGGGCTGGAGATCCCGCCGGAGAGCATCAGTTTCACGAACGACGCCCCGGACCGTACGCCTTCGCGTACGGCGGTGCGCAGTGCGTCGGGTCCGTCGACGATCCGGCCGATGCCGGGCACGGCCGGATGGTCGTCGGCGTGGTGCCGGCCCCGGGGTCGGAGGTCGCCGTGGCCCCCGGTCTGCGACAGCGCCTTGCCGCACACGTACAGCCGGGGTCCGGGCGCCAGCCCCTCGTCCAGGGCGTCGGCCAGCCCGGCGTCCGCGCCGCCCGCGTCCCGGACGGTGGTGAAGCCGCGTTCGAGCATCGCGCGCAGTTCCCGTAGCGCGTGCGCGGTGACGTAGCTGGGCGGCATCCCGGTGTCGGCCCACTCGTCGGCGGTCACCGAGGTGACGTGCACGTGGCAGTCGATGAAGCCGGGGACCGCGTACAGGTCGGTGCCGTCCACGTCGCCGGGCGCGAGCGGGTCGGGGGTGTCGGCCGCGACGGCGGTGATCCGGTCTCCCTCCAGGGTGATCCGCCGGTCCCTGAGGATCTGTTCGCTCTCGGGGTCCACCACGTGGACGTGTCTGATGTCCATGCCGGTACGCCGCTCCTCGTCTCCGCTACGCCGGTCGCCCGCTGGTTCGCGCGCCGCTGCGCTCAGGCGCCGAACAACTCGTCGACGGTGGTCGTGGTGCCGGCGTTGCCGACCATGAAGCCGTAGTCGCCCGGCGCGGTGCGGGAGTAGCCCTCGCGGCTGAGCACCAGGATGTTGGAGTCGTACGGCGCGACGAGCTGTTCCAGCGTCTCGAAGGTGTACGGGTCCACGACCTCGCCCAGCACCGTGCCGCCCTTGATCACCTCGCCGAGCCGGTCCGGGGTGAAGTGGGAGATCATCGTGCCGCCCTTGGTGGGGCGCAGCGTGACGAGTTCGGTCATCACCGTCTGCTGCTCGACGATCGCCTCGGGCGCGCCTTCCAGCATGCCGATGCCCTTGAGCATGTTGCGGCCCTGGCGTACGGCCTTGTCGAGGAAGGCGTCGGTGAGCTGCCCGCCGCCGCCCAGTTCGCAGACGGTCGAGGAGATGCCGTTCTTGATCGCCCACGCGTTGGAGGTGCCCTCGTATGGCTCGTGGTGGTAGAGCAGCGCGGCCCCGAAGGACGTGGCCATCTCCCGGCCGTCGTCCATGATGTAGGCGTACTCGACCGTGGAGTACAGGCCGCTGGAGTGGAAGTCCACGAAGTAGTCGGCCTGGAGCATGATCTCGGCCAGCACGGCGGCCAGTTGCTCGGTGACCGAACCGTTGCGGTCGCCGGGGAAGATGCGGTTGAGGTTGAGGCCGTCCTGCGGGGTGAAGCGGGACATCGCCGCGTACGCGTACGGGTTGGCCACCGGTACGGCGACGATCGTGCCCGCCAGTTCCGCGGGGTCGACCGACGAGACGAACCTGCGGATCTCCTCGGGTCCCATGGCCTCGTCGCCGTGGACGCCGCCGAAGGCGACCAGGGTGGGCCCCGGCCGGGCGCCGGTCAGGCGGTGGACGGTGAGCGCGAGGTCGTGCCCGTTGTCCACGCGGGTGACGGGGACGGTCTCGACGGTGTGGCCGGGCTGCGCGGCCGGGGTACCGGTGGCTGTGGTGTCGCTCATCCGCTGTGTCTCCTTGCTGATACGAATATGGGTATCGGTATCGGTACGGGCACTGATACGGGGATCGGTGCCCGGGTTCTTGTCGTCACCGGAGGCCGGGGACGCGCCGGGGGCCGGGGACGGTGTCCCCGGCCGGGCGGGGTCACCGCATGTCGCCGATCGCGGACGCCTCCTGGCGCAGCGCGGGAACGGCTCCTTCGGCGAGGTCGAGGGTGAAGCGGGCGGCGGGTCCGCTGATGGAGAGTCCGGCGACCGCGACGCCGTCGGGGCCGACGACGGCGGCGGCCCGGCAGCGCAGGCCCACGCTGTAGGTCTCCTCGTCCACGGCGTAGCCGCGCCGCCTGGCCTCCTCCAGCTCCGGCTGCATCTTCTCCAGCGTGGCCTCGGGGTCCGCCACGTCGGCGCCGCGCAGCAGCGCGAGCTGCCGGGCGCGCGGCAGCCGGGACATGATGGCCTTGCCGAGCGCGGAGTTGTCGGGCGGGATGAACTCGCCGATGCGGTTCACCGCGCGCAGCGGCTGCTCGGACTCGGTGCGGGCGATAATGAACATGCTGTTCCCGACGATGCGTCCGGCGGTCGTGCTCTCGCCGGTGACGCCGGTGAGCAGCCGGGTGGCCTGCTGGAGGCGGTCGTTGCTGTAGAGGTGTTCGCTGACGGCCGCGGCCATGGCGGCGAGCCGTCGGCCGGGCACGAAGCGGTGCGAGGTGGTCTCGTTGAGGAAGCCCCAGGTGACGAGCTGGGCCGTCAGCCGGGAGACGGTGGACAGCGGCGCGTCGGCCGCCGCCGCCAGTTCGGTGAGGGTCAGCGGTGCGCCCTCGGCGACCACGGACTGCTCCAGCAGGTTGAGGATGCGCCCCATGTAGCTGGGTGACTTGGTGTTCTCGGTGGGGGCGGGTACGGGGACTTCGGTGTCCTCTGCCATGGGTACGTGCGTCTCCTGTCGTCCCAAGTCGGTTGCGGTGGGCGGCTGTTCGGGCGGGTCGGTCACCATCCCGTGGCCCGTCCCGGGCGCCGCGGGTCGCAGTATCCGTGGCGGTGGCCGTCCGCGTCGACTTCCACCGCGTGGACGGAACCGAAGTGCCAGAAGTAGGGGGTGGTCAGTCGTACGTCGGCGCCGTAGCGGCTGGCGAGCGCGTCCAGCACCCGCGGGTCGACGCGTGCCTCGACGGTGAACGGCTGGTCGGTCTGGGCGCCTTGGAAGCGCGGCGCGTCGATCGACTCGGCCAGGTCGAGGCCGTATCCGAGGTGGTTGGCCAGGACGATCGCGGTGGCGCGCGCGGACAGGCCCGGTGACCCGAGGGCCAGGTGCGGGGTCCCGTCGCGGGCGACCATGGTGGGCGGGAAGGGCGACAGGACGCGCCGCCCTTCGCCGTCGCCGGTGCCGGGGAAGCTGTTGCCGCTGTTGACGTGGATGCCGTCCACGACCAGGCCGGTGCCGAAGGTGGTGCCGTAGACGCTGTGGGTGAGCGAGGCCATGTTGCCCGCGCCGTCCACCGCCACGACGTGGTCGGTGTTGTTGGTGTGCGGCGCGCCGGGAGGCCGGACCGTACCGCCGCTCGCGGGCGCCGGATCGCGTCGGGTGTTGCCGCGGATCAGCGCGGCCAGCGACGCCGTGAAGCCGGGCGAGAGGAGTTCGTCCACGGGTACGTCGAAGGACAGCGGGTCCTTCACGAAGCGCTCGGTGAAGAATTCGGCGAACGCCATGGCGCGTCGCAGCACTTCGAGGGCTTCGGCGTCGCGGGTGTAGTGGCCAAGGGCGGGCAGGTCGATGTGTTCCAGGATGCCGAGCACGAGGCCGATGAGGACGCCCGCGGACGACGGGGGCGGGGCGCCGACGATCTCGTGGTCCCGGTAGGCGCGCCGCACCGGCCGGCTCGCGCGGGCGGTGTAGTCGTCCAGGTCGCGGGCGGTCACGGTGCCGCCGGTCTCGCGGACGGCGGTCACGAAGCGCGACGCCCACGCGCCGCGGTAGACGTGGTCGGGGCCGTCCGCGGCGATCCGCCGCATCGTCTCGGCCAGCGCCGGGCGGACCAGCAGCTCCCCCACGGGCGGTACGTGGCCGTCGGGCAGGAATTCGGCGCGGCCCGAGGGGTGTGCGGCCAACCGGCCCGCGGCGGCCTCGAAAGCCTCGCCGTACAGGAAGGAGTACATCGGGAAGCCGGCCGCGGCGACCTCGACCGCGGGCGCGAAGTAGTCGGCCCAGGGGATGCTGCCGTGGCGTTCCATGGCGAGGTGCATGCCCGCGACCGCGCCGGGGACCGCGACGCGGCGGCCGCAGGAGGCGCCCAGGGCGCCGTCCACCGTCACGTAGTGGTCCCAGGTGGCGGAGACCGGCGGGCTGTCGCGGGTGTGGTCGAGTTCGCCGTCGATGTAGTCGTACGTACGACGGGCGGCGTCGTAGTAGAGCACGGACATGCCACCGGCCAGGGTGGTCATCTGCGGTTCGACCACGCCTTGCAGGGGGACGGCGGTCAGCACCGCGTCCATGGCGTTGCCGCCGCTCCGCAGGACGTCGAGCATCGCGTCGGCGACGGCCGGGTGCATGGCGGAGACCATGGCGGTGCCGCCGTGGGCGGAGTCCTTCCGCCCCTGTTCGAGTGCCCGGTCCACGACCGGCCGCCGGCCCGCCGTCATGCCGGCCCGCTCCCCTGGTCGGCCGGCGCGCCCGGACCCGGCTGCGGGAGCGGCGCCGGGCCGATGCCCATGGCCGAGGCCACCAGGCCGACCGGCGGGGAGCCGAAGGCCATCAGCTCACGGTGGAAGCGCGGCAGCGTGAAGCCGCTGCCCCACGCGGTCTTCGCCTGGTCGCGCAGCCGCCGCATGAGGACCTTTCCCCAGGTGTAGCGGATGTACGTCGGCTCCCACACACCGCGCAGCGCCTCGGCCCGCGCGGCGGGGCCCGCCAGGAACGCCTTGCGTTCGAAGAGGGCGACGGCGTCGTCGAGGGTGAGGGCGCCGGTGTGGATGCCGAGCGCGGCCTGGACGCGGACGACCCGCATCATGGCTTCCTGCGCCATGCCGAACTGGTAAAGGGGGCTGTCGTTCTGGTAGCCCTCCTCCCACATCATCTCCTCGGCGTAGTGCGCCCAGCCCTCGAAGAACAGCTCGGACCAGAGCGTCTTGCGGATCGGCCGGTCGACCTTGCCCATCATCAGGGCGTGGCTACAGTGACCGGGCCCGATCTCGTGGACGGCCATCACGGCCATCGCGGGCCGGTTGAACCGGGACAGCCAGGCGCGGTGGTCGTCGAGCGACCAGTGCGGCGAGGGTCCGGTCACATGGAAGAGCGAGTGGCCGCGGGTCTCCCACGGCGCGGTCCAGCTCACCCGGCCCGCCGCCCAACTCCGCGCGGGCGGGCTGGGCTCGATGACGCACGCCTCGTCGACGACGGGCACCAGCTCCCGCTCGCGCACGAAGCGCGCGGCCAGCGCGACCTGGGCCTGGGTGTCGGCGAGGATCCGCGGGAAGTCGCCGTGGTCGGCGCGTACCCGGGCGCTGAGCCGCCGGGTCCTGGCGGCCGGGTCGTCGGCGCCCGCGGGGTCGAGCCGGGCCGCGGCGTCGTCCAGGACGTCGCTCATCCGCGCGTACTCGCTGTCGGCCATGGCGGCCAGTTCGTCCAGGTCCACCGGGACGCGGTCCTCGCAGCCGAGGAGCGCGGTGAGGTCGGCCCTGCCGAGTCCCGCTGCCGGCGCGGCCTCGCGCGCCGCGTGTTCGAGGTGGGCGGTCAGCCGTTCCAGCGCGGCCAGGGCGCGTACGCCGTCCTCGCCGTCGTCGGCGCGGACCTCGGCGGCCATGCCGCGCGCCGCGGGCAGGAACATCCCGGCGACGGAGGAGGACAGTTCGTCCAGCGCCTCGATCGCGTTGTCGACGGCGTCCGGCCAGAGCCGCAGGTGGCGGCGCCTGGCCTCGGCCCGTACCGCGTCGTCGTCGTAGGGCCGGTCGTACGGCGACAGGTCCAGCGCCTCGATGTGCACCCAGGGGTCCCAGCGGTGCTGGCGGATACGGCCGAACCGCGTCCGCATCGCGTTCTCGGTGGCGGCGAGCTGTGCCTCGTCGTGCGCGTCGTCCAGCGCGGGACCGCCCAGCGCGGCCAGCGCCGAGGCCACCCCGGCAGGCGACAGGTCGACGATCGTGCCGTCGTACTCGTCGTGCAGTCCTGAGTATTCGCGCAGGTAGGCGGCGTCCAGGTCGCAGACGTGGCGCAGCCGTGGGAACAGCTCAGCCATCGGGGGTCTCCTTGGTGGTACGAAGGCGGGTGGTGTGCGGGTACGCGGACGCGGGTGCGCCGTGCCCGATGCGGTGGTGGCGGTCGGTCACAGCTCCAGGCGTCGGCCGCGCTGGACGACGCGCAGGAGCAGGGCGCCGAGTCCGACGACGAGCACCGACAGCGCGGTCATGATCGTGGACAGGGCCGCGGGGGTCGGGTCCTGGTAGTTGTTGAGGTAGCCGTACATCCACACCGGCAGGGTCTGCTGGTCGGAGGTGAGCAGGAAGATCGAGAGGTCGATCTCGTTGAAGCTGACCAGGAAGGCGAAGACTCCGCTGATCAGCAGGGCGGGCGCGATCTGCGGCAGCGTCGTGCGCAGGAAGGCGCGCAGCGGCGAGGCGCCGAGGTCGATCGCCGCGTAGTCCAGGGTGCGGTCGGCGCGGGTCAGGGCCGCGGACAGCAGCACGATCACGAACGGCACGGTCGCCACGGTGTGGGCGAGGACCACCGCCCACCGGCCGGAGGGCAGGCCCGCCCGTGCGAGCAGCATGAACACGGCGAAGCCGAAGGCGATCTTGGGCACCACGACGGGTGAGAAGAGCGCCGACTGGACCATGCCGCTGCCCCGGAAGCGGTAGCGCACCAGGGCGACCGCGCCGGCGGAGCCGAGCAGGACGGCGAGCACGGCGACCAGCGCCCCGATCCACAGGCTGCCGACGAAGGCGTCCATGACGCCGTCCTGGTGGTAGAGGTTGGTGTACCAGCGGGTGGAGAAGCCGGGCGGCGGCCATACCCCGTAGGAGACCGACGACAGCGAACTGATCACGACGATCGCGGCGGGCACGAGCTGGAAGGCGTACAGCACGGCCATCCACACGCCGAGTCCGCGGATGCCGCGGGGCGGCGAGGGGCTGATGGTGACTCCGCCCTGGTCGGCCTCGGCGAACCGGCGCTGAAGGAGGACGAACGCTCCGGTGGAGACCAGGGCCAGGATCAGCAGCACCAGGGCGCAGACGGAGGCGCCCGGATAGTCCGTGGTGCCGACCAGGGAGTAGATGCTGGTGGACAGGGTCGCGACCCGCCCGCCGCCGAGGAGGCTGGGGGCGGTGAAGCTGGAGATGGTCAGGGCGAAGGTGAGCTGGCATCCGGCGATCAGGCCCGGCGCGCTCAGCGGCAGGGTGATCGAGCGGAAGGTGCGCCAGCGGGAGGCGCCGAAGTCGTCGGCCGCGTCGGCGAGGGTGCCGTCGATCTGCCGGAAGGTGCTGCTGATCGGCAGGACCATCAGCGGCAGCAGGGTGTGCACGAGGGCGATGACGACGGCGCTGCGCTCGTAGAGCAGGTGGACGGGGCCGATGCCGAACAGGCCGAGCGCGGAGTTGAGGAAACCCTCCTGGCCGAGCAGCAGTTGCCAGGCGTAGACGCTGGCGATGCCGGAGAAGACCAGCGAGGAGAAGACCACCGCGTACCCGGCGTTGCGCCAGCCGGTCCGTTTGGTGTGGTGCAGTGCCAGGGCGGTCAGGTAGCCGACGACCGCGGTGATCGCGGTGACCAGCAGACCGACGAGTACGGTCTGCCAGATCACCGACCAGTAGTAGGAGCTGGTGAGGACCTTCGTCCACGTGGCCAGGGTGTTGGTGGTGTTGACGCCACCGGGCTGGTACTTCTGGAGGGAGTACTCGACGAGCGACTCCATGGCGAAGGCGAACACCGCGAGCAGCAGCACGATGCTGGGCGCGAGCAGCAGCAGTGCGGTGCGCCGGTCGCGGCCCTTGCCGGTGAAGGCTTTGGGCTGTCCTCGGCGGGGTCCCGGCCTTCCCGGGGCCGGGCGCTCCGCCGTGGCCGTCGCCGCCCCGCTCACCGGGGCGGCTTCTCGTATGCCGCCTGGAGGGTTGTCCGCCATCGTGCAGGTCCTTCCGGTCGTGGGTGGACGTCGTCGGGGCTGAGCCGTAAGAGCTGGGCCGTCAGAACTGAGCCGTAGGAACTGGGCCGTAAGGTCTGGGCCGTCAGATCTTGGAGACGACTTCCTCGTTCCACCGCGCGGTCCAGGCGGCCATGTTCTTGCCGACGGTGTCCCAGTCGACGTCCACGAACTTCTGGTCGGGGCCGGCGGCGATGGCCGGGATGGCCTGGAGCTTCGGGGTCAGCTTCGAGGTGCTGGAGGCGGGGATCTCGACCGAGGTGTCCACCCAGCGCTGGTTCCACTTGGGCTGGAGCATCTCGTTGACGATGTCGTAGCAGACCTCGAGCTGGTCGTCGGAGGAACCGGAGTTGATGTTGACGCCGACCGGGTCGAAGAAGGCGCCCTCGGTGGGACGGCTGAAGCCCAGCGGCGCGCCCTGGGCGTGCCAGGCCGTCGAGGTGCCCAGGTAGTGCGAGGTCAGCGGGGCCTCGCTGGTGGAGAGCACGTTGAGGAACTGGGGGTTGGCCGTCACGATCGTGCGGATGTTCTTGGCGTGCTCGATCCACAGCGTGAAACCGGGGTCCATGTTGTCCCAGCCGCCGCCGTTGAGCTTGGCGGCCATGCCGATGGCCCACCAGGGGATGGTGAAGAAACAGAGCTTTCCGCGCTGGTCGGGCGACCACAGGTCCGTCCAGGACGTGAAGCCCTTGGGATAGGTCTTGGTGTTGTAGACCAGACCCATCTGGTCGGCCCCGAACACCACACCGCAGTGGTCGCGCTCGACGAACTGGGCGTGCAGTTGTGAGGTGTTGGGGATCTTGCTGTAGTCCAGCTTGAGGTACATACCGGTGGCCTTGCCGGTGGCCGTCGCGCCGCCGTTGGAGAAGACCAGGTTGTTCAGGGGCTTGTGCGGGTTCGCCTGGTAGGCGGCGGTCTGCTTGGCGAGGTTGAGCGTGTCGTCGATCTTGATCTGTACGTTGGGGTGCTTGTCCTGGTACTCCTTGGCGAACTCCCTGGGCATCAGGCCGAGATCGGCGCCCGCGAAGGGGGTCATGGTGATGGTGAGCTTCTTGCCCGCGCCCTTGCCCGCGCCCGAACTCGCCGACGTACCGGGCTGCTTGTTCGAGGCGCAGGCGGCCAGGAACAGTCCGGCCGCCACCGCGCCGCCGCCGGTCAGCAGCGAGCGCCGCGACACCGGGGTACGGCCGGTGCCTTCCCCTGCGGGCGACGCGGCTCCGGCCGCCGCCGCCTTGTCCCCGTTCGATCTGCCCGTGTTGCTGTGCATGGTCTCTCCCTGGGTGGTCACAGCACTTGTGGTGGTGGGCCCGCGCTCGGCCAGGACTGTGGTGCGGACAGGCCCCGCGGCCTGTCGCGCGGAGGAGTCCTAGGCGCCGGCGCCGAGCATGACGGCGGCGTCGGACGGCCAGCCGATCTCGACCTCGTCCCCCGTGGCGATCCCCCGTGCGTCCTTGGCGGGGAGTTGTACGACCAGTTCCTGCCTGGAGTCGGCCACGGCCACCTGGAAGCGGATGCTCGCTCCCTGGAAGGTCAGGTCCGTGACGCGGGCCGTGAAGAGGTTGTCGAAGCCGCTGGTCAGCCGGGGCCGCATGGCGATGGCCTCAGGCCGGACCGACAGCGCCGTGCCGGGCCCCGGCGTGCGGCAGGTGAAGCCGTCCGCGCGCAGCACCCGGTCGTCGACCGCGCCGCGGATGATGTTGGTGTCGCCGAGGAACGTGGCGACGAATTCGGTGGCGGGGCGGTCGTAGAGCTCGTCGGGCCGGCCGACCTGCTCGACACGGCCCTGGTTCATCAGGGCGATCCGGTCGGAGATGGTGAACGCCTCGGTCTGGTCGTGGGTGACGAAGACGAAGGTGGTCCCTGACTCCTGCTGGATCTGCTTCAGGGCGCGCTGCATCTGCACCCGCAGCCGCAGGTCCAGCGCGCCCAGGGGTTCGTCGAGCAGCAGCACGGCGGGCTTGTTGGCCAGGGCGCGGGCGATCGCCACCCGCTGCTGCTGGCCGCCGGACAACTGGGCGGGCTTGCGGTTGGCGTAACCCGCGAGGTCGACCAGGTCCAGCATGTCGCTGACGGTCGACCGGATCTCCGCCCGTGACTGGCGGCGGATCTTCGGACCGAAGGCGATGTTTTCGGCCACGGTGAGGTGCGGGAAGAGCGCCAGTCTCTGGAAGATCAGGTTGGTCGGCCGCTTGTTGGGCGGCACTCCGGTCATGTCCTTGCCCGCGATGGCGACAGTGCCTTCCGTGGGCTGTTCGAGACCGGCGAGTATGCGCAGTGTGGTGGACTTGCCGCATCCCGACGGTCCCAGGAGCGAGAAGAACTCACCGCGCCTGACACCGAGGTTCATGCTGGTCACCGCGGTCTCGCCGCCGGGATAGGTCTTGCTGACATTGGTCAATCGGGCGTCGAGAGCCGACGGATCGTCCGGGTTCACAGCGTTCACCTGAACTTCCATTCATTGGAACTTGGCTTCCACTGGGGTGAGCAGGACGCTAAGTGAGCGACAAGGGTGCGGTCAACGGTCGATCACGAAGTTCTTGAATCGGCGACGACGCACAGAGCACCGTTCAAGCCATCCGACCGGGCTCGCGAGCGGGCCGGGAACTCGTCGACCCGGCGCTCAACACCCGCCCGCCACCTGCGAGTTGACTCCCCCGGCGGCACCGGGCCGAGCCCGCGCGGAGCGCCGCCGCGGCGAGGAGAAAATTTCGTCCGATCCGCCCGGTAAAACCTGTGTTACGCGGACGGAAGGGACGTCAGCGCGCCGCCCAGAGCCCCCGGACATGCCCGATGTGCCGGTGCATCATCAGTTCGGCGCCCACCGCGTCGCCGTACTCCACGAAGTCCGTGAGCTGGTGGTGCTCCATCGCCGACTCGACGAGGCTGCCGTCGGCGAGCAGCGGCGCGAGGCCCAGCAACCGGGTCCGGGCGCGCAGACCCGCGACGACGTTCACCAGGTGCTGGTTTCCGGTGTAGCCCAGCAGCGTGAGGTGGAAGATCCGGTCGGCCTCGACGTATCCGACCAGGTCACCGGCGCGCGCGGCGACGACGATGTGCTCGGCGAGCGTGCGCAGCAGGGGCAGGTCGGCGGCCGGGACCAGCGGGACGACGGCGCGTACGGCGGGCGGTTCGATCAGCAGACGGACCGCGGTGATCTGGTCCAGGTCCTGGTCGGAGACCTCCGTGATCCGGAAGCCCTTGTTGGGCTGGGCCACCGCGAGCCCCTCCTTGACCAGGTCGAGCATGGCCTCCCGCACCGGGGTGGAGGACACGCCGAAGCGCGCCGCCAGACTGGGAGCGGAGTAGACCGCGCCCGGGATCAGGTCCCCGGAGACCACGGCGGCGCGCAGTTCGTTGCGCACCCGGTCCCGCTGCGTCTCCCGGCCGTCGGCGCTCTGCCCACCGCTCACGTGCCCCGCCCTTCGGCTCTCCCGCGCCCCGCCGCCCGGCCGACGCATCGCCTGTCCGGGGTCAGGATGACAGCCGGTCGGGGCGCGGGAGCGACGGGGCAGAGAGTCAATGAGGTTTCATTGTGTGACGCAATGATATCCACGGACCCGCGAGCCGGGTACGAAAAGGGCAAAGCCGCACGTCCATGTGCTGTTCGCCCGAAGATCCGTCGGGGTCTGGCATCAGTGCCATTGCACAGCTACTGTGACAGCGCGGCGCCCGCGGTCCCGGCGGCCGGTCCGCGGCGCCCCCGTCGTCCTCGCACCGCCGAGGCGGCGCATCCGCCCTTCCCGTGAGGAGAACCGCATGTCCGACACCCAGGCGCAACCCTGGCACGGGGTCTACGTCGCCACCGCGCTCCCGTTCCGCCACGACGGTTCGGTCGACCTCGACGCGTACGGCGAGCACGTCCGGTTCCTGGCCGACGGCGGCTGCCGCGGCGTGTGCCCCAACGGTTCGCTCGGCGAGTACCAGACCCTCGGAATCGACGAGCGGACCCGGGTGATGCGGACCGCGATCGAGGCGGCCCCCGAGGGGTTCGGGGTGATGCCCGGTGTGGCCGCGTACGGGTCGCGGGAGGTCTGCGGGTGGATCGAGCGGGCGGCGGAGGCCGGCGCCGCCTCCGTCCTGCTGCTGCCGCCCAACTCCTACCGGGCCTCGCGCTCCGACGTCGTCGCCCACTACCGCGAGGCCGCGCGGGTCGGGCTGCCCGTGGTCGCGTACAACAACCCCATCGACACCAAGGTCGACCTCACCCCCGACCTGCTCGCCGAACTGCACGCCGAGAATCTGATCGTGGCGGTCAAGGAGTTCAGCGGCGATCCGCGCCGCGGCTATCTGCTGGCCGAGTCGGCGCCGGGCCTGGACCTGATCGTCGGCGCCGACGACATGGTGCTTGAACTGGGGCTCGCGGGCGCGGTCGGCTGGATCGCGGGCTACACCAACGCGTTCCCGGCCACCACCGTCGAGATGTTCCGTCTGATCACGTCGGACGACCCCGCCGACGTACCGGCCGGAATCGCCCTCTACCGCTCGCTGCACGCGCTGCTGCGCTGGGACTCCAAGACGGAATTCGTCCAGGCCATCAAGCTGTCCATGGACGTGGCCGGACGGTACGGCGGCCCCTGCCGTCCGCCGCGCGGTCCGCTGCCCGACGATGTCGCCGCGCGGATCACCGAGCTGACGAAGGCCGCGGTGGCTGAGGGCTACCGATGAGGGCGCGGCGCGTCTTCCACGCCGTCGACTCCCACACCGAGGGCATGCCGACCCGAGTGATCACCGGCGGCGTGGGCGTCCTGCCGGGCAGCACCATGGCCGAGCGCCGTACGTGGTTCATGGCCAACAAGGACGACCTGCGCACCCTGCTGATGTACGAGCCGCGCGGGCACGCCGCGATGAGCGGTGCGATCCTCCAGCCCCCGACCCGGCCCGACGCCGACTGGGGTGTGCTGTTCATCGAGGTGTCCGGGGTACTGCCCATGTGCGGCCACGGCACCATCGGGGTGGCGACCGTGCTGGTCGAGACCGGCATGGTGGAGGTCCGCGAACCGGTCACCGTGATCCGGCTGGACACCCCGGCGGGGCTGGTCACCGTGGAGGTGGCGGTCGAGGACGGCGCCGCCAGGTCGGTGACGCTGCGCAATGTCGCCTCCTACGCGCACGCGCTGGACCGGACCGTCACCGTGCCCGGCCTCGGCGAGGTGGGCTACGACCTCGCCTTCGGCGGCAACTTCTACGCCGTCGTCGACCTGGAGCGGATCGGCCTGCCCTTCGACCGGCAGGAGGGCGGACGGCTGCTGGAGGCGGGCCTGGCCGTCATGGCGGCGATCAACGAGGCTGACGAGCCGGTCCATCCCGAGCGCCCTGACATCCGCGGCTGCCACCACGTCTATCTCACCGCGCCCGGCTCCACCGCCCGCCACTCCCGGCACGCCATGGCCATCCACCCCGGCTGGTTCGACCGCTCCCCGTGCGGTACGGGGACCAGCGCGCGGATGGCGCAGTTGCACGCCCGCGGGGAGCTTCCGCTGGACACCGACTTCGTGAACGAGTCGTTCATCGGCACCCGCTTCGTCGGCCGTCTGGTGGAGGAGACCGAGGTGGGCGGCGTCCCCGCGGTGGTACCGACCGTCACCGGGCGGGCATGGATCACCGGTACCGCCCAGTACATGCTCGACCCCGACGACCCCTTTCCCGCGGGATTCCTCCTGTAGTTCCCTGCCTGGGGACCCCGCGTCCACACCTGCCGGTAGACCCCACGCCCCACCCCTGACCTCCGACCGGGAAGGCCGCCATGCGCACACCGCACCCGCCCGCGTCGCGAACGGCGCCGCGCCCGGCAACGGCGTCCGACACCGCGGACCTCGTCGTCATCGGCGCGGGCGTGATCGGGGCCGCCGCCGCGTACTTCGCGGCGCGCGCCGGTCTCGACGTCACGGTCCTGGACCGCGGTCCGCTGGCGGGCGGCACCTCCAGCGCGGGCGAGGGCAATCTGCTGGTCTCCGACAAGGAGCCAGGCCCCGAACTCGATCTGGCCCTGCTCTCGCTGCGCGTGTGGCGTGAGGACCTCGCGGAGCACGCCGGCCTGTGGGAGTACGAACCGAAGGGCGGTCTGGTCGTGGCGGCCACCGCGGAGGGTTCGGGGACCCTGGCCGCGCTCGTCCGGCATCAGCGCACCCTCGGCGTCGAGGCGGTCGAGGTGTCCGGCGACGAACTGCCCGGCTACGAACCGCTGCTGTCACGGGCGCTGGTCTCCGGCGCGTTCTACCCGCAGGACGCCCAGGTGCAGCCCGTGCTCGTCGTCGCGCACCTGCTGCGCCTGGCCCGTGAGGCGGGCGCGCGGGTCAGGACCGGCACGGAGGTCACCGGTTTCCGCAAGGCCGGGGAACGGATCACCGGCGTCGACACCGACCGCGGTCCCGTGCACGCCCCGGCCGTGCTCAACGCGGCGGGACCGTGGGCGGGCGACGTGGCAGCGCTGGCCGGAGTACGGGTGCCGGTGCTCCCCCGGCGCGGCGCCGTCCTGGTCACCCGGCCGCTCCCCCTCGTCATCCGGCACAAGGTCTACGCCGCCGAGTACGTCGCCGATGTGGCCAGCGGTGACGCCGCCCTCCAGACCTCGCCCGTGGTGGAGGGCACCCGCGCGGGCACCGTCCTGATCGGCTCCTCGCGCGAACGCGTCGGCTTCGACCGGCGACTCTCCCCCGGCGTCCCCGCGGCGCTGGCCCGCAAGGCCATCGCGCTCTTCCCGTTCCTGGCCTCGGTCCCGGCGCTGCGCTCCTACGTCGGCTTCCGCCCCTACTGCCCCGACCACGTGCCGGTGATCGGGCCCGACCCGCGGGCTCCGGGGCTGTGGCACGCCTGCGGGCACGAGGGCGCAGGGATCGGTCTGTCGGCGGGTACGGCCAGCCTGCTCGTCGGTGCGATGACCGGTCAGGCCGTACCGCTGGACCTCGCGCCCTTCGCCCCGGAGCGCTTCGACACGAGCCCGCCCACCGAGGAACCGCAGGAGGAACCCCGTGCCCCCTCACGCTGACGACCTCGCGGCGCCCTGCACCGTGTTCCTCGACGGCCGGCCGGTCCCGGCGCGCGAGGGCCGGAGCGTCGGCTCCGCCCTGATGGCGGCGGGCATCGTCGCCTGGCGGTCGACCCGGGTCGAGGGCCGACCGCGCGGCCTGTTCTGCGGGATCGGCGTCTGCTTCGACTGCCTGATCACCGTGGACGGCCACCGCGACCAGCGCGCCTGCCAGGTGCCCGCGGCCGACGGTATGCGGCTGGAGACGACGCCTGCCACGTACGAAGGAGCCGACCGATGACGGGAGCGGCCATGACGGCGCAAGCCGGGGGCGCGCGGGCCGAGGTCGCGGTGGTCGGCGCCGGCCCCGCGGGGC
>NZ_MECL01000218.1 GCF_014596445.1 Streptomyces sp. CBMA29
CGGTGAGCGGCGGGCGGCGCGTGGTCGCGGGCTCGCTCCGGCCCTGGCGGGCTGGCAGTTCGCCCGCCGTCCGCGGCGCGGCGCGAGCGCGGTGCTGCTGCTGGTGCTGGCCGTGGCGATGGGGATGTTCGCGATCGGGCAGGGCGCGAGCTGGGACCGTTCACAGCGCGACCAGGCGGACTTCACCGTCGGCTCCGACATCAGGGTCACCGGGATGACGACCCCGCCGTTCGGGCAGGCCGGGATCTACGCGAAGGTGCCGGGCATCACCGCGGTGGCCCCCGCGGCCCGCGACGAGGTCCTGCTGACCCAGCAGCGCCACGCGACGGTCCTGGCCATCGACACCCAGCAGGCGGGCAGGGCGATGCGGTTCCGCTCCGACCTCACGGCGGGGCGGCCGGTCGCCGAGCTGCTCGCGCCGCTGGGGGCGGGCGGGAAGGGCGGGGCCGCCGGGAGTAGCGGGGATTCGGGTGGGTTCGGCGTCCCCGGTGACGCGCGCCGGGTGGAGTTCACCGCGTCGCTGCGGGCGGTGGACAGGCACGGCCGCCGGATCGCGTCCGCCGACGGTCCCGACCGCCTGACCGCCGCGCTGACGGACGCCACGGGTGTGGTGTACGAATTCGAACTGGGCGATCTGCCGCCGGACGGCGCCCCGCACCGCCTCACCCTGGACCTGGCGTCCGCGGCGGGCACGGCGGGCGGCGGGCCGGCGGGACCGCTGCGGCTGACGCGGATCGACACCGCCTTCTCACTGCCGGGCGTGAACGAGACGCACCAACTGACGGTCTCCTCCGCGCGGGTGGTCGGGCCGGACGGCAGCGGTGAGGCGCTGAGCGCGCCAGGCGCCGGTACGGCGCGGGGCGCCGATGCGTGGGACGCGCAGGCGGACTTCGACGACCCGAGCCTGGCGGGCGATCTCGGTGCGGTGCGGCCGTCCGCCGGACCGCCCGTGCTGGGCGGCACCGCGCTGCTCGGCCTGGAGTACGCCACCGGTTCCACGCAGGTGGTCCCGAACGGCTGGCAGGCGCCGCCGACCGTCACCGTACGCACCCGCGTCGAGTCGCTGGTGCCGCCCGAACTCCCGGCCGTCGCCACCGACTCGTACCTCAAGGCGGTCGGCGCGAAGGTCGGCGGCACCGTGCGGCTCCAGCTCAACGGTGTGGACATCGTCGCCCGCGTCACGGCCGCCGTGCGCGCGATCCCCGGCACGGCGGACCGGAGCGCCGCGGACGGTGCGCGGGACACGCAGAGCCGTCAGGACCTGGACGCGGGTGCGCTGCTGCTCGATCTCCGGTCCGTCAACCGGCTGTTGGAGTCGCAGGACGCGCGTTCCATGGAGCCCACCGAATGGTGGCTGGCCACCGGGCCCGGCACGACCGCGCGGGTCGCCGCCGCGTTGCGCGCCCGTACCGACGTCGACGTGGTGCTCGTACGGGACGAGACCGCGGCGGATCTGCGGGCCGATCCGCTGGGCGCGGGACCGCAGTCGGCGCTGCCCGCCGCCGTGGTCGCCGCCGCCGTACTGGCCGCGGTCGGCTTCGCGGTCAGCGCGGTCGGCGCGATCAGGGAGCGCAACGGTGAATTCGCGGTGCTGCGCGCCCTGGGTACTCCACGCCGCCAGTTGGCCCGGATGATCGCCGCCGAACAGGGGACGCTCGTGCTGATCTCGCTCGTCGTGGGCGTGGTGCTGGGCGCGCTGCTGACCCGGCTGATCACCCCGCTGGTCGTGCTCACTTCGCAGGCCGTCCGGCCCGTCCCCGGTCTGCTCGTCGAGATGCCCGCGGGGCCGCTGGCCGGACTGCTGGGCATCGTCCTGACCGCGCCGCTGGTCGTCGTCCTCGCCACCGCGGTGCGCCGCGGCGATCCGGCGGCGGCGCTGCGGCGGCAGGGGGAGGACTGAGATGCCGGACCACAACTCGGTTGGCGGCGGGGGTACTTCGGGGGGCTCTGCGGAGGGTTCTTCGGAAACGGCACCGGACCGGGCATCTGATGGAACGCCGGTGCCCGGTCCTGACGGTGGCGCGCGCGTGGACACCTCCTGGGTACGGGTCAGGCTGCGGTCCGCGCCCGCCGCCGCGCTCGCGACCGCCGTCCTGGTGCTGGTCACCGCCTTCCTCGCCGCGGCGCTCCCCCGCGCGGTGGACCGCTACGAGGACACCGCGCTGCGGCAGGCCGTCCGGGACGCGGCGCCGCTCGACCGCGGTGTCAGCCTGACCGGCCTCTACAGGCCCGAGTTCACGACGACCGAACTGCTGGACCCCACCGCCGTCGACCACGTGGAGAAGGTCTTCCAGGAGATGGCGAAGCCGCCGCTGCGGCTGCGGAAGGACCAGTCCGTCATCGGGGTGCGCGCCTCCGAGGCGCCGGTGCCCGACCACGGGCTGCCCCGTACCTCCGAACTCTTCCCGGCCGCCGGCCTGGTGGCGCAGGCGGGACTGGCCGGGCACGGGCGCCTGGTCGCCGGACGGCTGCCGACTCCCGCGCCGAACGGGGGCGTTCCGGCACCGCTGTCGATCGAGGCCGCCGTCACCGTACGGACCGCCGAGGTCATGCGTCTCAAGGTCGGTCAGACCGTGCACCTGCGCGGCCGCACCGCGACCGCGCTGACCGTCCGGATCTCGGGCATCGTCGCGCCCCGCGACCCGGCCGACGATTTCTGGACCGAGAACACCGACCTGCTGACCCCGCAGCTGTCCGCGCCGCCGACCCCGCCGGGCAGCGAGCCCAGGACGTACTGGCACTTCTCGCTGCTCGTCGACCGTACGGCCGCGCACTCGATGCCGCTGCTGGGCACGCTGGTGACCCGCTACTGGCACCACCCGCTGGTCACCGGCGGCCTGGCCGCGCACGATGTGCCCGCGCTGCAACGGCAGTTGGCGTCCTTCAGCGCGGGGCCCGACTCGGTGGCCCTGCGGCAGGCCACCGACCCCGACATCCGGCTC
>NZ_MECL01000219.1 GCF_014596445.1 Streptomyces sp. CBMA29
AGGGCGCTGGCGGCCGGGGACCAGGCGGCGGCGGGCGCCGCGGGCACGGTGGCCGACCCGGCCGGCTCCGCGCGGACGGCCAGGTCCAGGCGCCAGAAGAGCGGGAGACCGCGGAAGGCGGCGAAGAGCAGCCGCTCGCCCGCGACGGCGGCCGACTCCGGGTCGACGCGGAGCGAGGCCAGCGGCCGGACGCGCCCCAACGCCTCGGCGGCGGTGTCGACGCAGTGGGCGAAGCGGTCGCCCGGCACGGTCCATTCGAGGTCGATGTCGCTGTAGGCGTCGGCGGTGCCCGAAGCCAGCGAGCCGCGCAGCCGCGCCCGCGAGCCGGGGCAGTACGCGGCCAGCGCGTCCAGGAGTTCGCGCGCAAGGGCCGCGCGTACCGCCGGGTCGAGGGCCGTCACGCGGTGCGCTCGGGCAGCGCGTCGACGTACGCCCACGCACCGTCCTCGCGGCCGAAGCGGCTGTTCTCGTACTGGTCACCCGGTTGGCCGTCGACCAGGAAGCGGGCGCGGAATTCGACGGTGCCCTCGGTGTGGAAGGCGGTGCCGCCGGTCGAACCGAGGATGTCGAGGCCGGTCCACCGGACGTCTCCGTCGAAGCGGAGGTCCGGCGGCCGGGTGCCGGAGTGCCACGTACGCAGCAGATAGGCGGCGTCGCGTACGGCGAAGGCGGCGTACCGCGACCGCATGAGCTGCTCCGCGGTCGTGGCGGCGGCCCGCCCCTGGTGCAGGGCGCCGCAGCAGTCGTCGTACGCGGCGGGCCGTCCGCACGGGCAGGGAGCCGTCGGGGAGAGCCGGGTGGCCGCCGGGCGGCGGTTCTGACGTCGGGGCATCCTCTGATTGTGGCGGACGCCGCCATTCGCGGGAGTCGTGGGTTTTGCCCGCCCCGCAGCGGAAAAGTGCTCACCGTGGCGCAAATCGGGTGCGCGCGCCACCATCCTCCTCCGAAAGGAATCCCCGTGAGTACGGCGCAAGACGAGTCAGCCCAGGTAGCGGTCACCTTCGACGGTTGCGCGAAGGAGGACGCGCAGACCGTCCTCGACGCGCTGAACACGAGCTTCGCCTCGGACCGCGAGCCCGACGACATCCCGCAGGATTCCGTGGACGGGCGGCCGATGGTCTGGAGCGCCACCTTCGATGTGTCCCGCACCCTCGGAGTGCCGGGGCCCGCGCGGCTCGGCGAGTCGCTGACGGTCACGGCCCAGGGCGGCTACCGCGCGGTGGACCGGCTGCGGGAGAGCCTGGCCGAGGCGTTCACCGTCCGGGTGGTCGGCACCGCGGCGGGCGACCAGGAGCAGGAGGCGCGCTTCCGGCTCGAGAACCACGGCGTCGCCTGACCGGGACGGGCCGTCGCCCGACCACAAGGGCGCGCCGCCCGCCGGTCCGCGGCACGTGCGGCTGTACGCCGTCCGTCCGCTTCACGTCCCGTCCACGTGCGGCCGTACGCCGTCCGTCCGCTTCACGTCCCGCCGTGCGCCGCGCGTACCGCCTCCAGCGTGTCGGCCTCGGCCGCCGTCTTGTCCTCGCGGTAGCGCACGACGCGGGCGAAGCGCAGGGTGACGCCCGCCGGGTAGCGGGTCGAGGTCTGGAGGCCGTCGTAGGCGATCTCGACGACCAGTTCGGGGCGCACGGTGACCACGTATCCGTCGGTGGGGCCGACCGCGAGGGCGAGCAGCCGCTCGGTCTGCCAGTCGAGCAGCGCGTCCGTCAGGCCCTTGAAGGTCTTGCCGAGCATGGCGAAGCCGTCGCCGTCGCGCGCGCCGAGGTGGAGGTTGGAGAGCTTTCCCGTGCGGCGGCCGTGCCCCCACTCGACGGCCAGTACCACCAGGTCGAGGGTGTGCACCGGCTTGACCTTGATCCAGGACGCGCCGCGCCGCCCGGCCGCGTAGCCGCTGTCGGCGGCCTTGACCATCACGCCCTCGTGCCCGCGGTCCAGGGTGGCCCGCCAGAAGTCCTCCGCGGCCCGCAGCTCCGCCTCGTCCGCCGGATCAGAGATGACGGTCCGCCGGACCCGCAGCTCCTCGGGGAGCAGCCCGGCCAGCACCGCGTGCCGCTCGTCGTAGCCGCGGTCGAGCAGGTCCTCGGTCGCGTCCCCGTCACCGAAGGCGAGTACGTCGAAGAAGACCGCCGTCAGCGGCAGGGCGCGGGCCGCCGCCGACACGTCGACGCGGGAGCCGACACGGCCGGCGGTCTCCTGGAACGGCCGGGGCCGCCCGTCCGGGCCAAGCGCCAGCACCTCGCCGTCCAGGACGAAACGGTCCGTGTCCAGCGCGCGGACGGCCGCGACGACCTCCGGCAGGCGCTGGGTGATGTCGTCCAGGGTGCGGGTGAAGATCCGCACCGAGTCGCCGTCGCGGTGCACCTGGACGCGGATGCCGTCGATCTTCTCCTCGATCGCGCAGGGCCCCGCCTTGGCGACCGCCTCGGCGACGGATTTGGCGGAGGACGCCAGCATCGGCAGCAGTGGCCGGCCGACCGCGAGGGCGAATTCGGTGAGCGCGTCGGGGCCGCGCGCCAGCAGGGCCCGCGCGACCGGTTCGAGGGCGCCCGCGAGCATCACCGCGCGGCGTACGTCAGCGGGCGGCGCGCCGGTCGCGGCGGCCAGCCCCTCCGCCGCCGCGGCGTCCAGCGCGCCCTGCCTGACCTCGCCGGTGAGCAGCCCGACCAGGAACTCCTGCTCCCGCTCGGTCGCCGCGCCCAGCAGGCCCTGGAGCAGGTCGCGCCGCCGGCCCTGCGACCCGGCGCCCGCGACCGCGCCGACGGCGGTCAGCGCCCCGTCCACCGCCCGTACGGTCAGCGTCGGCTCCGCCGCGGGTTCGGCGCGGTCCCGCAGCGCCGCCCAGCCGACACCGAGCCGCCCCTGCGGCAGGCGTCCGGCCAGATAGGCGATGGCGACCGGCACGTCCTCGGGCTCCATGGCGCGGAAGAATTCGGCCAGCAGCGCCGTCTTGCGGCTCCGCGCTGATGTGTGCGCGACCTCGTACGAGACACGGGCGACCTCGGCGAACAGCATGTCCTCCATCCTGCGGCGAACCGGACCGGAACGCCTGACGTGTGCCTGACGTGTGCCCGGCATGAGCCCGGCATGAGCCCGACACGCCGCCCACAATAGAACAGGTGTACGACAATCGAGGTAGGCTCGGGGTCATGAGCCATCCGTCCCCTCAGCAGGCGTCCATCTTCGGCGGCGGCGCGCCGGGCCTCGGTGACCTGGGCGGAGCCCGCCGCACCCACCTCGGACACGGCGCCTGGATCGACACGCTCCCCGGATGGCTGAGCGGCGCCGACGACCTCTACGCGGAACTGGCCACGCGGGTCCCCTGGCGCGAGGAGCGGCGCCGGATGTACGACAACGTGGTGGCCGTACCCCGCCTCCTCGCCCACTACCGTGAAGGCGATCCGCTGCCCGCCGGCGTACTCACCGACGCCCGCGCGCGGCTCGGCGCGCACTACGCGGCCGAACTGGGCGAGCCCTTCGTCAGCGCCGGACTGTGCTTCTACCGCGACGGCCGGGACAGCGTGGCCTGGCACGGCGACCGTTCCGGCCGCGGCGGCACCCACGACACGATGGTCGCCATCGTCTCCCTGGGGGAGCCGCGCCCGCTGCTGCTCAGGCCGCGCGGCGGCGGGGGCGCGGGGACCACCGTCCGGCAGTCGCTGGGCCACGGCGACCTGATCGTGATGGGCGGCTCCTGCCAGCGGACCTGGGATCACGCGGTGCCGAAGACGCGGGGAGCGGTGGGCGGGCGGATCAGCGTCCAGTTCCGGCCGCGCGCGGTGGCGTAGGACCGGTGCGCGGTGGCGTAGGACCGGTCGGTTCTCCGCGGGAGCGGCCCCCGCGGCGGGCGCGGACGGCGGCCGGGCGGCTCCCGGCGTTGATGATCGTCGGGGGAGGAGCATACTGGCGGTGACAGCACTGTTGTCCGAAACCGCTGTCAAGGGGTGTCCGAAAAAACCGCAGGTGTCCGAAGGGGGCATTCAGGGTGGACATCGCGGTCGGCCGGCGTCAGGGGGCGCCGAGGCCGACGCGAGAGGCGTGGGAAACGCCGCCGGGACGCTGCCGTGCGATGTCGCGAACGGTGGCGCCGTGATCAGTCCCGCCCGGAATTTCTCCCATCCCGCCCTGTTCTATCGCGGTGCGCGCGAGTATCTGGAGGGCACCGTCCCGTTCGTACGGGACGGCCTCGCCGCGGGCGAACCGGTCGCCGTCGCGGCCCCGCCCGCCGGACTCGGCCTGTTGCGTACCGCCCTCGGGTCCGACGCGGGCGCCGTGCGCTTCGTCGACATGACCAAGGCCGGGCGCAACCCCGGGCGCATCATTCCGGCCGTGCTCCGCGCCTTCTGCGACGCGCAGCCGCCGGGTCCGGTCCGGATGATCGGCGAGCCGGTCTGGCCGGGGCGCACCGCGCTGGAGTACCCGGCCTGCGTCCAGCACGAGGCGCTGATCAACACCGCCTTCGCCGGGCGGCAGGTGACGATCCTGTGTCCGTACGACGCGGCCGGGCTCGCCCCCGATGTCCTGGACGACGTGCACGCCACCCACCCGGTGGTGATCGAGGCGGGCCGCGAGCGGCCCAGCGACCGCTACGCGCCGGACCACGCCGTCGCCTCCGGCAACACCCCGCTGCCCGAACCGCGCGACGCCGCGTCCTTCGCCTTCGACGACCGACACCTGCGCGACGCACGGCACTTCGCCGTCCGGCTGGCGGGCGGCTTCGGCCTGACCGGCACCCGGCTGGACGACCTTGCCCTCGCGGTCTCCGAACTCATCACCAACAGCGTTCTGCACGGCGGCGGTTCCGGCACGATCCGGGTGTGGGCCGAGAACGACCAGGTGGTCTGCGAGGTCCGCGACGGCGGCAGGCTCAGCGACCCGATGGCGGGCCGCCGCCTTCCTCCGAACGGACACCCGGGCGGCCGTGGCCTGCTGATGGTCCATCACATCGCGGACCTCGTCCGCATCCACGCCGCCCCCGACGGCACGGCGGTCCGCTGCTACCTCGGCAGCGCTCCCGCCCCGGCCGGACCCTCGGACTGACGGCCCCCGAACCGCCCCGCCGACGCCCTAGCCCGGCGGCCGGCGCGTCACCGACTCCTGGAACGCCATCGTCGCCGGGGAGACCCGCTCGCCGGGCGCCGCGCGTAGCGGACATATTGCGCCGTCGCTCGGCTGATTCTTGGTGTGGACATGACCAAAATCTGGGACTAGGGTGCGAGTTGGTCTAGACCTGGCCTGGTGTGGTCTTGTGCCGCACGGGCAGGTCCCGGCCGCGTACGACCGTAGACATCCGCGGAACTCCCCCACGTTCTCAAGGAGTACGCCATGCGCAAGAAGATCAGTGCGGCCGTGATCGGGCTCGGCGTCGCCGGTTCGTTCGTGCTCGCCACCGGAAGCGCCAGCAGTCACGGCTACATCAGTACCCCGCCCAGCCGCCAGGCGCTGTGTGCCGCCGGGACCGTCACGAACTGCGGCGACATCCAGTACGAGCCGCAGAGCGTCGAGGGCCCCAAGGGCTTCCCGGCCGGCGGTCCCGCCGACGGCAAGATCTGTAGCGGCGCCAACAGCCGCTTCGCCCAGCTCGACGCCCCGCGCAACGGCGGCTGGCCCGCCACTCACCTGACGGGCGGTCAGAGCTACACCTTCACCTGGAAGTTGACCGCTCAGCACTCGACGACCGACTTCTCGTACTACCTGACCAAGGCCGGGTATGACCCCAAGAAGCCGCTCACCCGGGCGATGCTCAACACCACGCCCTTCCTGAAGGTCCCCTACAACGGCTCCCAGCCGCCCACCACCGTCGTCCACCAGGGCACGATCCCCAGCGGGCTGAGCGGCAAGCAGCTCATCGTCGGCGTCTGGACGATCGCGGACACCGCGAACGCCTTCTACGCCTGCGCCGACGTGCAGTTCTGACGCACCGTCCGCCGCCGTCGCCCTGTTCCCCTGACGGTGCGTCACCGTAACGCCCCGGCGCGGGCAGCCGCACCCGCGCCGTGGCGTAGGGCAGTGCCGAAGCCGGAACCGGGCCGTTCGGACGCCCGGACGGCGCGCGACACGACGACGGAGGCGGCAGCGGGATGCGGACACGACGGGGACGTGAGCGGGCGCGGGAGCGGGCGCGGATACGGCGACGGCGGCGACCGGCGACGGGGTACGCGATGCGGCCCTCGCCCCGGTACCGGACGCTGCCACGCCCGCGCCCGAGCGGGACGGGGAACTGCGCGCCGTGGCGGCCCGCGACTCGCTCGACGCGTGGTCGGTCGGCTACCGCGAGGACCCGTCGGGCGTGAACGTCCCCGTTGCCGAGCACGAGGGCGTGGTCGACGTGCTGGTCAACAACGCCGGAATCCATGGTCCCGCAGGCGCCCCCGGCGCTCTGACCGGCGCCGACGTCCTCGGGGTCTTCGACGTCCCACCTCGCCCGAGCGGTCCGGACGACCACCGCCTTCCTGCCGCTGCCGCGCCGGTCACAGGTCCCGGCCGTGGTCGAACTCAGCGGCGGCATGGGCTCGCTCGCCCGTACCCACGACCCGGCGCGGCCGGAGTCCCAGGTGATCGCGCCGCTCTACACCGCCTTGATGGCGGCCCTGACCGTGCTGACCAACCAGTACGCCAAGGATCTGCCGGACATCCGGGTCAACGCCGCCGATCCCGGCTGCACGGCGACCAACCTCAACCCCCACAGTGGGCCCGTCGCCCTCGCAACCGAGACGCGAGACGCGCGGCGCGCGCACCGGCCGCTTCGGCGAGATCGCCCGGTCCTGAGCCCCGGTCCCGAATCCTGGGACGCGGGCTCGTGCGCGTCCGGGTCCCCACCCGCCCGCGGGTCCACACGCCGGTTGATCGAGGCCCGAGGTGGTCGAGGTCCGGGTTAATCGAGTGGTCCGGCGGGCGGTCTGCGGCGATGATGCCGGGATGGAACGTGACTTCGACGCGCTGGTGGCGGAGGCCGACTCGGTGTCGGTCGACGGGTGGGACTTCTCCTGGCTGGACGGGCGGGCCACCGAGCAGCGGCCGTCGTGGGGGTATCAGCGGCGGATGGGCGAGCGTCTCGGCCGGGCGTCGGCCGCGCTCGACATCCAGACCGGCGGCGGCGAAGTGCTCGCCGGGGTTCCCGCGCTGCCGCCGCTGATGGCCGCGACCGAGTCGTGGCCGCCGAACGTGGCCAAGGCGACCGCGCTGCTGCACCCGCGCGGCGCGGTCGTCGTCGCGGATACGGACGAGCCCCCGCTGCCCTTCGCCGACGAGGCGTTCGACCTGGTGACCAGCCGCCATCCCGTGACGGTCTGGTGGGACGAGATCGCGCGCGTCCTGCGCCCCGGCGGCACGTACTTCTCCCAACAGGTCGGCCCTGCCAGCGCGTTCGAACTCGTGGAGTTCTTCCTCGGCGAGCAGCCCGACGCGGTGCGCGGCGCGCGTCACCCCGACCTGGCCCGCGCGGGCGCCGCCGCGGCCGGACTCGAAGTGGCCGACCTGCGCGCCGAGTCGCTGCGGATGGAATTCCACGACATCGGCGCGGTCGTCTACTACCTGCGCAAGGTCATCTGGATGGTCCCGGGCTTCACGGTCGCCGAGCACCGCGACACGCTGCGCGCCCTGCACGAACACATCACGTCCGAGGGGTCGTTCACGGCCACGGTGACCCGCTTCCTCATCGAGGCGCGCAAAGCGGCCTGACGCCGGGGCCGCCCCCCCCCGGGACGCCCGTCGCGGTTACGCGCGGGGCCGGTCGGTGTGGAAGGTGCCGAACGCGCCGTCGTGGTGGACGAGCGGCGAGTCCGCTCCGGGACCGCCCGCGTCCTCCACATGGCCCACCACGAGGAAGTGGTCGCCGACATCGTGGACGTGCACGGTACGCGCGGTCAGCCAGGCCGGAACGCCGGACAGCAGCGGCAGCCCGCCCGTGTCCGGTGTCCAGTCCACCCCGGCGAACCGGTCCACGCCGCTGCGCGCGAAGCCCCGCGCCAGATCCTCCTGGTCGGATCCGAGCAGATGCACGGCGAAACGGTCGGCCGACCTGACGGCGCCCGCCGTGGACGCCGTGGCGGACAAGTAGAAGGACACCAGGGCCGGTTCGAGGGACGCCGAGGTGAAGGACGTCGCGGTGAATCCCGCGGGACCCGGCACGGTCACGACGGTCACCGCCGTCGCCTGCCGCCGCAGCGTGCGCCGCAGCAGATCGGCCGGACGTACCGCCCCTGCGGCGGAACGGGTCTGGTTCACGGGGGAGTTGGTGGCAGCGGCGAGCGACGGGGTCGCGGTCATGACGGGCGGTCCTTCCAGGTCGGATGCCAGGGGAGCGGCCGGACCCCTTACGGGGCCCGGCACATGACGGGGCGTCAGGGCGCGGCGACCGGGGTCACCGTGAGGATCGGCGGGAGCGAAGGAGCGATACGCAGCCGCTCCAGCCACTGGACGACGAGGGCGGCGACACTGCGGTGCTGGATGTCGTTGAGCACGTCGTGCCGGCCGTCCGTCACCGTGGCCAGGG
>NZ_MECL01000220.1 GCF_014596445.1 Streptomyces sp. CBMA29
GGCGGTGGGCCAATGGGCCTTCGGCACGGCCTCGTTCGGGGCGACGGCAGGCGCGGCGGCGGGCTGGTTCGTGGCCGCACCGCTGCTGGGGCTGCTCGTCGCGGCGGCGGCCGTGCTCGTACCCGCCGTGCGTGACGTACGCGGCGGCACGGTCGCCCAGGCCCGCCGTGTCGTCGGCCGCGCCCGCTCCCCGTGGTGGACGCGCTTCGGCCTGGACCTGGTGCTGCTCGCCGCGTCGCTGCTGGTGTTCCGCGCGTCCAGCGGCAACCAGTACGCGCTGGTGCTGGCGCCCGAGGGCGTGGCGAGCATCTCCGTGTCGTACTGGGCGTTCCTCGGCCCGGCTCTGCTGTGGCTCGGCGCCGCACTGCTGCTGTGGCGGTGCGCGACGCTCGTGATGGCGTACGGGCAACGGCCGTTGACCCGGCTGGTCCGGCCGCTGACCGGGACGCTGGCCCGTACCACCGCCGCCGGTATGTCCCGCAGGCGCCGTCCGCTCGCCAGGTCCGTCGTCCTGCTGGCGCTCGCGGTGTCCTTCGCGATCTCGACGGCGACCTTCAACAGCACGTACAGGCAACAGGCCGAGGTCGACGCGCGGCTCACCAACGGCGCCGACGTCACCGTCACGCAGTCGCCCGGCACGAGCGTCGGCCCCGGCGCGGCCCGCGCGCTGTCGTCCGTCCACGGCGTACGGCACGTCGAACCCGTACAGCACCGCTTCGCCTACGTTGGGGCCGATCTCCAGGATCTCTACGGCGTGCGGCCGGGCACGATCACCTCCGCGACCTCCCTCCAGGACGCCTACTTCGCGGGCGGCACCGCCAAGAGCCTGATGGCCGGGCTCGCGGCGCGCCCCGACTCGGTCCTCGTCAGCGACGAGACGGTCAAGGACTTCCAGCTCTCGCCCGGCGACACCCTCAACCTGCGGCTCCAGGACAGCCGTACCAAGGCCCTGAAGACCGTGCGCTTCCACTACGCGGGCATCGTCAAGGAGTTCCCGACCGCGCCGAAGGACAGCTTCTTCGTCGCCAACGCCGACTACGTGGCGGAGGCGACCGGCAGCAACGCGGTCGGCGCCTTCCTCGTCGACACCGGCGGTACGGGGCAGGCGGGCGTCGCGGCGCGGCTGCGCGGGCAGTTGGGCACATCGGCGACCGTCACTGACATCAACGGCGCGCGCTCGTCGGTCGGTTCCAGCCTCACCTCGGTCGACCTGGCCGGACTCACCCGTATCGAGCTGGCGTTCGCCGTCGTGCTCGCCGCGGCGGCCGGCGGCATCGTCCTCGCACTGGGCCTGGCCGAGCGCCGCCGCACCTTCGCCATCGCGACCGTCCTGGGCGCCGGGCGCCGCCAGTTGCGCGGCCTCGTCCTCAGCGAGGCCGCCGCCGTCACCCTCGGCGGCCTCGGCGGCGGCGCTCTCATCGGCTGGGCCCTCTCCGAGATGCTGGTCAAGGTCCTCACCGGCGTCTTCGACCCGCCGCCGTCCGTCATCTCCGTACCGTGGCCGTACCTCGCCCTCACCGCCGTGGCCGCCGTCACGGCCATCACCGCCGCGGCCCTGAACGCCGCCCGCCGCTCGTCCCGCCCCGCGGTGGAGGAGCTGCGGGAGCTGTGAGGCGCTGGGGGCCGCGGACCGCCCCACGCGGTACGTCCCCGGCCCCCCGGCGGGTGGCGCGCCGCGTGGTGGCGGGCGGTGGCGTGCCGGGCGGCGTAGTGCTGGGCGGCGTGGTGGCGGGCGGTGTCGTGGCGCGCCGCGTCGTGGCGGGCGACGGCCTACGCTGCACGGCATGAGCACACCGGCACCCGCACCGGGCCAGGGTCCGGGACCCGCGCCCGGCCCGCCGGACGGCACGACCGTCCTGGTCATCGAGGACGACGCGACCATCGGGCGCCACCTGGACGCGGGTCTGCGCGGGCACGGCTACCGCAGCACGTGGTGCAGGACCGGGACCAGCGGCATCGCGCAGGCGCGGGCGGTGCGGCCGGACGCGGTGCTGCTCGACCTCGGGCTGCCGGACATGGACGGCATCGACGTGGCGCGGGCGCTGCGCGCGGAGTTCCCGGGCCTGCTCGTCGTCGTGCTGACCGCGCGCGGCGACGACATCGACGTGGTGGCGGGGCTGGACGCGGGAGCGGACGACTATCTGACGAAACCGTTCACGCTGACGGTGCTGCTGGCCCGGCTCAGGGCCCACCTCCGCCGCCGCCCGCCGGACCGGGACCGGCGGCGGGAGCCGGTCCGCCTCGGCGACCTGACCGTGGACCTCTCGGCGCGCCGCTGCCTGCTCGGGGAGGCCGAAATCCCGCTGCGGCCAAAGGAGTTCGAGCTGCTGGCGGTCCTGGCCCGGCACGCGGGCGCCGCGCTGTCGCGCGAGACGCTGATGGCACGGGTGTGGGACGAGAACTGGTTCGGCCCGACCAAGACCCTGGACGTCACCCTCGCCTCCCTCCGCCAGCGTCTCCAGCAGGCCGCCGCGACCGCCCCCACCGTCCCCCGCATGCCCACCGTCACCACCCTGCGCGGCCACGGCTACCGCCTCGACCCGCCGCCGCCCTCGCGCCGTCCGCCAGGGGGTGCCGGGGAACCCCGGCCGCAGTAATCTGCGTCGACGCCTACGAGCGCGCGTGAGCGCGGCGACAGCCGCCGGGGGGCGGGCAGGGGCGGATGAGGGGGACGGCACGCGATGGACGGAAACGACGGCTCCGGCAGACCGGCGTACGACCCGGCCAAGGGGTACGGCGGCACGCCCGCGAGCGGCGGCGGCACGGGTCAGGGCGCTACGGGCCACAGCGGTACGGGCGGTACGGGCGGCACCGGCGGCACCGGGCAGTGGACCGTGCCCGGCTACACCCACGAACGCGACCTCGGCGCGGGCGCGTCCGGCCGGGTCGTGCTGGCCACGCACCTCGCCACGGGAACGGCGGTCGCCGTCAAATACCTCGCGGGACCGCTCGGCGGCGACCCGCGCTTCAGAACCGCCTTCCGCGCCGAGGCGGAACTCCTCGGCGGCCTGCACTCGCCGTACATCGCGCGCTTCTACGAGTACGTGGAGGACGGCGGGAACGCCGCGATCGTGATGGAGCTGGTCGACGGCATCGCGCTGCACGCGCTGCTGCGGCAGGAGGGCGCGACCGGTCCTGAACCGGCGCTCGCGGTGCTGAAGGGCTCGCTGCTCGGCCTGGCCGCCGCGCACGCGGCGGGGGTGGTGCACCGCGACTACAAACCCGCGAACGTGCTGGTCACCACGGACGGCGTCTCCAAGCTGGTGGACTTCGGCGTCGCGGTGCGCAGCGGCGAGACGGGCGCGGTCGCGGGCACGCCGTCGTACATGGCGCCCGAGCAGTGGGCGGGCGGCCCCGCGACCCCGGCGACCGACGTGTACGCGGCCACCGCGACCTTCTACGAGTGCCTGACCGGCAGCAAGCCGTACTCCGGCTCGACGATGTTCGAACTGGCCGTGCAGCACGCCGAAGCGCCCATCCCCGACGAGCGGGTGCCGGAGCCGGTGCGCGGTCTGGTCACCCGCGGCCTGGGCAAGACACCGCAGGAACGCCCGCAGAGCGCGGCCGAATTCGTCGAGGAACTCCAGGCGGTGGCGGGCGCCGCGTACGGCGAGGACTGGGAGGAGCGCGGGCAGCGCAAACTCGCCGCCCTCGTGGCCCTGCTGCCGCTGCTGCTGCCGTTCGGCGGCGGCAGCGGCGCCTCGGGTACGACGGCCTTCGCGCACACGCGGCTCGGGCAGGGGCCGGGCGTCACCTCCGGCGCGGCCCCCGCGCCGGCTCCGGGCGCGGCGGCCCCGGGTGAGGCCCTGGTCGCGCTGGAGCGGCACCGCGCGGTGCGCCCGGCCCGCTTCGGGCGGCGCGCCAAACTGGTCGCGGGCGCGGTCGCGGCCGTCCTGATATCCACCGGGCTCGTCGTGACCGCGGTGGCCACAGGCGGCGGCGGCCCCTCCGACGAGGTCACCACCGCCTCGACCCCCTCGGCCCTGACCTCCCTGACCTCCGGCCACCCCGTCGCCCCCGCGACCGGCTCCCCGACGTCCGGCTCCCCGTCCGCATCCCCTTCGACGCCGGCGTCCGCGTCCCCGTCCCCGTCCGCCTCGGACAGCGCCAGCGCCTCACCGAGCGGTACGACGACGACGGCGCCGGTCGCTCCCCCGACGGCGTCGGCGCCGACGGCGACACCCTCCACGACGGCGCCCACGACGCCGCCGACGACACCGCCGACGACGACGGCGCCACCAGCGCTGGTCGTGGACTCGGTCGCCATCGTGCGGTTCATATGCGGCGCGGGCGCCGCGCACACGGCGGTCGCGGCGGTCACCGTGCGGGGCAACGGAGCCGACGACGGCACCTTGGTCCTCACCTGGGCGCACACCACGGCGTCGGGACTCGTGTCGGGAGCGGTCACCGAGTCGTACCCGATCCCCAAGGGGCAGACGTCCTCCACCCAGTCCTCCACGCACGCGTTCGGCGTCAGCCGCCTCCCCGGCTGGACGCTCACCGTCTCCTCGACGCCCGCCGCGGGCAAGGGGAACGGCTCCTCACAGACGATCGACGCCTGCTGACCCGCACTTCGGCCCTCCGCCAAGGAACCCGCCCATGCCGCACGACCGTGACCGCGACCAGAGCCGTGACCCGCGCCTGCACTTCAGCACCCGGCCGCAGGCCGCCCCCGCCCCCGCCCCCGCCGCGCCGGACGACGGCACCTTCCGGCTGAGCGACCTCGGCTTCGGCGGCGCGAGCGCCGGGGGCGGCTTCGGCGCTACGGACGGCACCGGGGAGCCGGACGGGGCGACCGTGCTCGACCCCGGCTCCTGGTCCAGCGAGGTCCCGGGGACGGAGCCCTTCGCACCCGGGCTGCGCCGCTTCGGGCCCGGGGTGCCGGAAGGGCCCGAGCCTTCCGTCGGCACGGAGCGGACCGCCGCCGTGTGGCACGGCACCGTGCGGCCGGGGGAGGAGCCGGTGCTGCCGCCCGAACAGCCGCGTAGAAAAGGGGCGTTGGGCGGGTGGCTGCTCGCGCTGCTGGTGCTGCTCGGGGTGGTGGCGTATCTGCTGTGGCAGCACTGGCCGGGCTCGGTGAAGGTCGAAGGGGTCAGCGTCCGCAACGACACCGCCGTCCAGGGCTGCCACAGTACGGCGAAGGTGGTGGGCACGCTGCGGACCAGCGGGGACGCGGGGACGGTCCGCTACCGGTGGCGGCGCAGCGACGGCACGCTCTCCGACGAGCTGCGGCAGCGGGTGGCGAAGGGGCGGCGCAGTACGGACGTCGTGCTGCTGTGGTCCTTCGACGGCCGCGGCACGCTCCAGGCGACCGCGACCCTCGAAGTGCTCTCCCCGCAGCGGCAGTCGGGGTCGTACACCTTCACCTACCGCTGCTCCTGACGCCGTCGACGCGCGCGGTCGGCCGATCCGCGCCGATCCGCCGCACGCGTCCGGTCCACAGGTCCAGCAGGTACGGGACGTGTCGGGCGCCGGCTGGCCCCGCGTCCGCCCCGCGCTGGCCCCGCGCCGGACTCCGCGTCACGCTCCGCCGTATGGAGGAAAGTTTCATCCGCACTCTGTTCTGCGGTGGTCACTTGGCATTAAGTTCCAACGGCAGTCGCCCGCACGGAATTTGACGCTCTCCCTCACCCCCACCACGGGAGCACACATGTCGGTCCCTGAGCACTTCGCCATGCCCCGCACCGCCCAGTCCCGTACCGCCGAGTCCCGCACCGCCCTGTCCCGCCGCCGCTTCCTCGCCTCGGCCGCCGTGCTCGGCGCGAGCGCGGGAGCCGTGATCGTCGGCGCCGCGCCCGCCTCCGCCGCGCGGATCGTGCCCGAGCCGAACATGTTCGACACCACGGCGTGGAGCGCCCGCCCGCCGTCCTCCCCGGTCAGCCTGGCCGGGAACAACCCCAACAAGATCGTCGTGCACCACACCGCGTTCGCGAACACCGCCGACTCCGGCACGTCCGGCTCGTTCGCCATCGCGCACGAGATCCAGGACCTGCACATGGACACCAACGGCTGGATCGACACCGGCAACCACTTCACCATCAGCCGGACCGGCATCATCATGGAGGGCCGCCACCGCAGCCTGGAACGGCTGCTCGCGGGCAGCAACATGGTCGTCGGCGCCCATACCGTCGGCCAGAACACGCAGGGCATCGGCATCGAGAACAACGGCACGTACACCTCCGTCGCGCCGCCGTCGATCCTCTACGCCAGCCTCGTCAGCCTCTGCTCGTACATCTGCTACAAGTACGGCCTCGCGCCGACGCAGATCTTCGGACACCGGGACTTCAACGTCACCGAGTGCCCAGGCGACAAGCTCTACGCGATGCTGCCGCAGCTCCGTACGGACGTGGCGTCCCGGATGTAGCGGCGGCTCCGCCCGGTGCGGTGCCGGTCCCGCGCGGACCCGGTGCGGCGCCGGGCCCGCGCGGGCCCCCGCGGGCCCCCGCGTACTGTCGGCCGGACAGGCCCTGCCCTGACCGCCGCCGCGACCCCTGCGCGGGGGACGTCCGTACGGAGGAGCACCATGCCCGACGCCGCCGCCGGATTCGCCGAGATCCCGCCGACCACGCTCGCCGACCTGCTCGGCCGCGAGCAGGTCATGGACATCGGCGTCCGCCCCCTGTGGACCCCGGTCCCGCGCGTCGCGGGCCCCGCGTACACCGTCCGCTGCGCCCCCGGCGACAACCTGATGCTGCACGCCGCCATCCACCGGGCCGAGCCCGGCTCGGTCGTCGTCGTCCAGTCCGGCGACCTCGGCCACGCCGTCGCGGGCGGCAACGTCTGCGCAGTCGCCAGACGTCGGGGCATCGCCGCCTTCGTCGTCGACGGCGTCATCCGCGATCTCGCCGAGGTCCGCGCGCTGGGCTTCCCCGTCTTCGCGCGCGGTGTCATCCCCGTCCCCGGCGCCAAGGCCGCCGTCCACCCCCTCAACACCCCCGTCACCTGCGGCGGAGTCCTCGTCCACCCCGGCGACATCGTCGTGGCCGACGAAGAGGGCGTCGTCGTCACCCCCGCCGCGCGCGCCCCCGAGATCCTCGGCTCCGCGAGGGCGGTCCTGGCCAAGGAGGCGGCCGAGTCCCTCGACACCTGGCAGTCCGCCCACGAGTCCCGCATCGCGGCCCTGCTGACGAAGCACGGCTACGAGGACTGAGCCCGGCTACGGCACGCCTCCCACGTTTCCGTCCGTACTCACCCCCGCCCGCCGCCCCCGCCCGCCGCCCCCGCACTCCGTACGCACGCTCCGTACCCACACGCCGTACCCACCGCGACCTGAGTACGAGCACGGATGATTCGGACACATCCGTCCGGCGACACTGATCCCGGAGCGAAGATCACCTACGCGAGAGGCGGCAGCGCCGTGCAGAGCAACCATCCCCGTCGGCCCCGGATTCCCGCCGGCCCCCGGCTCACCCTGATCGGCCTGTCGCTGGCGGGCGTCGCCTTCATGGGGCTCTGCTCGGCGTGCAGCATGCAGGACGCGATGTGCTCGGGCGGGGAGTACCCGGTGGCGTCGGTCGGGTCCCCGGCGGGCGGGGCTTGCGTGTCGGACAAGGAGGAGCCCCCGAAGGGCTTCGTGCGCTACCCGAAGGGCAAGGTCCCCCGGCACGTGGACGACACGTGGGACAAGTACTGGCAGGAGCACTCCCTGGACGCCGACGGCAACGAGGTGAAGTGAGGCCCCGCCGCAGGGGCGGGACCTCACCGGGACCTCACCGGAGCCGTACCGGCTACTTCAGCGTCACCGTCACCGACGCCGTCAGCCCGCCCGAGGCGACCGTCACCGTGACCGTCCCGCGCCGCAGCGCGGTGAGCGTGGCGGTCGTCGGGTCCAGGACCGCGAGGGTCCTGGGACGGCGCCTGGCGGCCTTGGCCTCGGCGGGCGAGTCGGTGACCAGGACGCCCGCGTCCCCCGACCAGACCACCGTGGCGGGGAAGCGCAGCGGAAAGCGCAGTCCGAACTCGCTGGTGATGCCGGTGGCCGCCAGCGCGGCCGACGTGCCGACCGGCACGGGACCGTCCACCGCCAGCTCGATCCCGTCGATGACGGGGCGGCTCTCGGCCCGAAGCCACTCACGGGTCTGCGGGCTCGGCTGCCCGGCCCGGACGCGCGCGGGCCTGGGATCGACGCCGACATGCATCCAGCCGAAGAAGCCGCCCTGGTCGGGCGAGCTGTACGGCGTCTTGCCCACGGCCGGGGTGGTGACCTCCAGGACGCCGTCGGTCCGCGTGACCGACGCGGTGTGCGCGTGGCCGGTGAAGAGCGCGACCGGTTTGCCGGAGGTCTCCCGGAAGTCGGCCAGCCACCGCTGGAGGAGCCCGGCCTCAAGCTGGTCGGCGAGCTGTGAGGCGCCCGCGCCCGAGGGGTCGACCAGCGGGTGGTGGAAGGACAGCACGACACCGGTCACCGACCTGTCCCTGGCCGCCTTCGCCAACTCGGCCTGGAGCAGCGGCACTTGGTCCCAGTCCGAGGTCCGCATGTCGCCGGTGTGCGAGTCCAGCAGGATGAAACGGGTCCCCTTGTGGTCGAAGACCTGCCGGTTGGGGCGGCCGGTCACGGCGAGGAACGCGTCGAGCCCGCCGGTCGCGGACAGCCCCGCCTCGTGGTTGCCGGGCGTCCAGTAGACGGGCAGCCCGGCCGGTACGTGGTCGCGCAGCAGCCCGTTGGCGAGTTCGAAGTCCTCGGGGTTGTTGTTGTCCACGAAGTCGCCGTTGACCAGCAGGAAGTCGGGCTTGCTCGCGACGGCCTGGCCGAGCGCGATGACCGCCTGGCGCCCGGAGAAGGAGTCGAGCCCGGCCGCCGCGCTGACGTGCAGGTCGGACAGGACCGCGAAGGTCCACCGCCGGTCCGGCAGCCCGCCCTGCTCGACCACGTACGGATCGGGCTGCGGGGCCTGCGAGGTGTCCGGCCGCTGCCCGACCTGCGCGGCGAGCCCGTCGAAGTCGAGTTGTCCCGCGTTCTTGTTGGTCTGCGAGGTCTCCGCGATGTAGATCCGCAGCAGCGTGACCGGCTCCGAGTACCCGGCCGGGAGGTCCCCCACGACCCGCCGCCACCCCGTCCAGTCCACGGTCAGCGCGAGCGTGAACGGCACATTGGTGGTGCCCTGCGAGTACATCATGCAGCGCAGCCAGTGGTTGTTGCCGTCCCCGTTGACCCACAGCGCGAGCCGCTTCGTGCCCGTGGGCAGCGTGATCGGACCGCCCCCGGCCACCGCGTACGCCGCCGACGTACTGGTCTGCCCGGTGAAGTCGTACGTGAGCCGCAGCGCGTGGTTGTCGGCCGCCGCGCCCGGCCGGTCGGGGGCGGCGACGAAGGCGACCGACGCCGTGCCGCGCGCGGCGAGCGCCGTCCAGTTCTCGGCCGGCTCGAACTCGGCCAGCGACACGTCGACCAGGCCGACCGTCACCGGCAGCCGCGCCGTCACACCCCCCACCGTCGCGGTGAGGACGGTGGCCTTGCCCACCGCGCCCGCGTCACCGGTGATCCGGAGGCTGCCGTCGGCCTGCGCGGCCACCGTGATCAGGCCCTTGTCGTAGGCGAGTTGGACGTCACGCGGCGCGACGGGCGCGTCGAAGCCGTCCGCGTCGTATCCGGTCAGGCTGACCGACGCGGTCGCGCCGGGGTCGATGGTGACGGTCCGCTCGGTGAACGCCAGCCGGTGCAGGTCGCCGAGGACCCGCAACTCGTGCTCGCCGTCCGCGCCGCCGGTACGGGCCCGCAGCGTCCCGGCGCCGGGCCTCCTGGCGCGGAAGACGCCGTCACGCGCGGTGCCGAGTGAGTCGGGGGAGGCCGACCACCGTACGGGGTCGCGGTGTTCGTCGATCGGCACCGGCGCCCACGTCTCGTCGTAACCCGCCGCCGCGACGTCCACGGTCAGCCCCGGCACGACGCGGTCGGCGCGTGGGCGTACGTCGAGGCCGCGCAGCCGCCCCGAGCCCTTGCGGGCGGCGAAGAGGCCGACGCCGTTGGGCACGGGCCGCTCGCCGCCGTCCGAGGGGGTGTTGACGACCCCGGCCTCGGTGTCGCCCGGCCTGCGGGCGACGATCTCGGTGGAGCCGCCGCCGTCGAGCATGAACGCCTCGGTGGCGCCGAGCCGCACCAGCAGCTTCGCGGTGTCGTCGAAGCTCAGCCCGGCGGAGAAGTTGGCCGAGCCGTCGATCGCGACGAGCAGCAGGCGGTGCCCGCCGTCCAGCCATGCGATGGCGGTGCGCGGCTTGGCCGCGTCGTTGCCGGTGCTCGGCGGGAAGTCGACCGCCGTGCCGCCGCGTACCAGCACCTCGCCGCTGCCGAGCGCGGTACGCAGCGCGACGGGCGCGTCCGTCTGCGGCGCGAAATCGACGGTGACGGCGTCACCGGGCGCGGCGGTGGCCAGTTGGGCCGCCGCCGCGCCCCGGCCGAGCACGACGAGGCCGCCGTCCGGCACCGCGGTGTCGGTGAGTTGGGCGTTGACGGCGGTGATCTTCCCGCCCGCGACGACGAGTTCGGTGTACGGGCCCGCGTCCTGGATCAGCGTGCGGCGCCCGGCGCCCCACCGTGGGGTGTACGCGGCGACGCCGTCGGCGGGCACCGAGGGCGAGTTGAGGGCGGTGAGCGGCCGTCGTGTCCCGGCGACCGTGACCGTACCGGTGAGCACCAGATCGGCCAGCCGGGCCACCCGGTCGGCGCCGATCGCCGCGACGGTCGCCGTCTTGTTCGTGCCTTTGCGGAGTGTGCCGTCCTGGATCTCCGGGCCCTCGGCCGCGAAGGTCTCGGTGATGTCGAAATAGTCGCCGTTGACGGCGGCCACGGCGTGCTGCGCGTTCGCGGCCCCGGCGAGCGGACGCGGGTCGCTCACCTTGTCCGCGACGAGGTCCACGCCGACCGACGCGTTGCCGAGATCGGCGTTGAGCACATGGACCCGCGTCCAGCCGGTGCGGCCGAATGTGTCGAAGGAGGTGAGGACGATACCGGGCGCGACCGGGTAGTCCGCGCGGCCCGCCACGAGGGATTCCCCCGGAACGGCCAACTGGTAATTCGGCGGCTTGTATTCGGCGTAACCGGGGTATTTCGCCGATTCCGGCGGAGTGAACGCCGGTGTGCTCCCGGCCTGTCCCGATGTGCCCTGTCGGCTCGTTTGCGCGCTCGCGGTTCCGGCGGTCGCGGTGAGCCCGGCGGCGACGGCGCCGACGATGAGGCCGCGCCGCGTTATCCCCGAGGCACTGCTGGTTTGCTGATTCTCCATGACGCATCACGCTATTGGTTTTCGCCGTCGATGAGATGAACGAAAACGTAGGTAAGGACATCGGGTTGCCCGTGCGCGGGCGCATTGCGCCCGGACGGCGTCGCGGGCGGTGCCGTGGATGGCGTCGCGGGCGGCACTTCGCGGGGGTGACGCGGGTGGGGTACGTCCGCATTTGGCGGGCACGTCGGGATATTGCCGCCCAGGAGGCGGTGCGGCTTTTCAAAAAACACACAGGTCGCTTGCAACCTCTCCTGTTACGGCTGTTAGTTTCGGTCGGCTGCCCCTTCGCGGGGGACGTGGACATCCCTGCGGCCCACCCTCGGCCGCGAAGCCAGCGGAGAAAGACCACGAATGGATTACTGCTACACATGCCGACGCTCCGTCAACGGGGCGCTGGTGTGCCCGGGTTGCGGTGCCTACGCCCCGGAGACGGACGAGCCCGTCGCGTACATACCGGCGCCCCCCGTCCTCCCGGCGGCGGCCCCTGAGGAGGACGTCCTCGGGCCCTCCTCGCTCGCACCCCGCTCGCAGGGCGGACGCGCCGCCCGGCGGCGGCAGTTGGAGCGGTGGAAGAAGAACCGGCGCCGTGCGGGCGTTGCCACGGCGGTGGCCCTCTTCGGCGGCGGCGTGACCGTCGCGTCCATGCAGAACCACGGCTCCGGCCGGGGCACGACGGCGTCCTCGTCGTACGACACCGTGACGCCGGTGACGCTGCGCACCGGCAACGCGCCTGCGGCTGCCCCCGCATCGGCCCCTGCTTCGGTCCCGCACGCCGCCGCGCCCGCCGCGCAGCGGCACACTCGCGCCGGCGCTCCGGCCCTCCCCGCGGCCGAGGCGACCCAACCGGTCACCACCAGCGCCGGTACGGCCCCGCTGCCCGTCACTTCCCCGGCCGCCCGGCCCGCCCCGTCCACCTCGACGGCCCCCTCGACCGGTACGCAGGCCGCCAAGACGGGCACGGCGACGACGGCGCCTCCCGCCACGACCGCGCCCGTCACCACCACGCCTGTCACCACCGCGCCCGCGACCTCGGACCCGACGACCCCGCCCGCCCACCAGGGCCTGTGCATCCTGATCCTCTGCCTGCCGTAAGCCTCCGGCCAGGACGGGCCCCGTCAGGGGCGCGAGGAACTGCGCGACAAGCCCCCACCGGGCCTGCGGCCCGAAAACCCACGGCGACTGCCCCGCTGGGGCCGGTTCTTCACCCGCGCCACCGCGCGGGCTGGCCGCGCAGTTCCCCGCGCCCCTGAAAAGATCGGCCCACGGCCCGGACGAAAGACGGTGGGCCCCGTCAGGGGCGCGAGGAACTGCGCGGCCAGCCCCCACCGGCCGGTGGTCCGGAGACAACCGAACTGTCCCTACGGGGCTCGGGCGCAGCGCGCCCGTAAGGGGCTGGTTAGCAGAACGCCTCGCGGACGGACCCGCCGACCGCAGCACACCACGTACTCAGGTCGACCTTGCCGTTGGGGTGCAGGCCGTGCAGCCGCTGGAGGTCCTGGACGGCCTTCTGGGTGGCGTGGTCGAAGGCGCCGTTGACCGTGACACCGGCGAAGCCCTTGAGGGCCAGGATCGACTGGAGGCCGCTCACCGGCAGCCCGGTGGCGTGCTTGTCCAGCACGGGGGCCAGCGCCTCCCAGGTGGCGGTGTCGAAGGTGGCGTCGGGCGTGACCGGAATGCCGTGCGTGGTCTGGAAGTCGGCGACCACGGCGTTCATGTCGGTGCCGAAGACGCCGTCGGGCGTGAGCGCGGTGTACCCGGCGTTGTTGAGCAGGTACTGCGCGACCCCGACGACCTGGCTGTCCACGAACCGCCAGATGTCCGGCCACCGCCGCGCGGGGATGTCCCTGCGCGGGGTGCGCATCTCGGAGAGCACGCGCGAGCGGATCGTCGGGAACTGCGCGTAGAAGGCGGCGCCGGGACACTCGGTGCCGAGCCGGAAGTCCCAGTGTCCGAAGATGTCCCAGGCGTGCAGGTCGAACTGCCGGCACACCGCGACGCACAGCTCCACCAGGGAGTTGAGCAGCGCGCGCGGCGGTGTCTCCGTGATGTACGTGCCTTCGTTCTCGATGCCGATCGCGTTGCCGTTCTCACCGGGGCAGTGCGCGGCGGTGACCTGGTGCTCCCCGGTGACCAGCGTCTCCAGGCTGCGGTGCCTGCCCTCCATGACGTAGCCGCCGCGGCTGACGGTGAAGTGCTGGCCGGTGTCGGCCCAGCCGTTGGTGTCCATGTGCAGGTCCTGGCAGTCCTTGGCGAGCTGGACCGCGTGGGCGCGCGAGTAGTCCGTGACGTTGGGGAACGCCATGTGGTGCAGGATGATCTTGTTCGTGGTGTTGCCCGTGATCTGGACCGGGCTGGACGGCGGCCGGGCGCCCCACGTGTCGCAGTCGATGATCCACGGGAATTGCGGCGACGGCGCGGCAACGGCCGCCCCGGGCAAGGCCAGTTCGGTACCGACGACGGCGGCGACCGCTCCGCCCAGGCCGACTCTGAACAACGTGCGACGGTCGACCTCGTGCTCGTGTATGGCCAATGCATGCTCCCCGAGGAACGTGGCAGTCACTGTTAACTGCCGTGCACACGGAGACTATTGAGCCTTCTGATGTCTGACCAGAATTGTTTCAAGATCGTGATGAGCGAAGACGCGCGCGCTGTTCGCCCGCAGTTTGCCCGCCATTCGCCGGGCTGCCGGAAGCTTCGCAGGACCCCTGCTCGTTTTCCTGCCGCTTCGACAGAAGAGGGACACCAGCCTTGCAAACCTTGCATAAGAGATGGCGTGCGTCAATCACTCTGGTCGTCGCGTTCCTGACCGCGATTCCCTTCTTCGTCGCGGCCTCACCCGCCGCCTCGGCGGCTTCCTCGGCGGCTTCCTCGGCTGCTTCCTCCGCTGCCGAAGTCCCGCCTTCCACCGTGAAAATCAATGAGGTCGAGTCCAATGGCGGAACGCCTGGCGACTGGGTCGAGTTGGTCAATTCGGGTGCGATTGCTGTTGATGTGTCGGGTTGGCTCGTCAAGGACAATGACGACTCCCATGTGTTCACGATTGCGGCCGGTACGTCGCTCGCGCCCGGCGGTTTTCTCGCGCTCGACGTCGACCCCGTCTTCGGGCTGGGAAGCGCGGATTCCGCGCGGCTTTTCCTGCCCGACGGTGTGACCTTGGTGGACGCGTACTCCTGGACCGCCCACGCGGCGACCACGTACGGCCGTTGCCCCGACGGCACCGGCGGTTTCGTCACCACGACCGCCTCCACCAAGGGCGCCGCGAACGACTGCGGAGCGCCCTCGTCGGCCGTGAAGATCAATGAGGTCGAGTCCAATGGCGGAACGCCCGGCGACTGGGTCGAGTTGACCAACACAAGTCCCGCGTCCGTGGACATATCGGGCTGGCTCGTCAAGGACAACGACGACTCCCACGTCTTCACGGTCCCCGCCGGTACGTCGGTCGCGCCCGGCGGTTTCCTCGCCCTCGACGTCGAGTCGGCCTTCGGTCTCGGCAGCGCCGACTCCGCCCGCCTCTTCCTGCCGGACGGCACGACGCTCGTCGACGCGTACTCCTGGACCGCCCACGCGGCGACCACGTACGGGCGTTGCCCCGACGGCACCGGCGACTTCGAGACGACGGCCGCCTCCACGAAGGGCGCGGCCAACGCCTGCGCCGGTCAGGTCGCGGCCTCCCCGTGGCCGGGCGGCTCCTCGGTGACCACGGTCGACGGCGCGAACGTCTTCGGTACGAATCTGAGCGGCCTGGCGTACGAGGGTTCCGGCGGGCCGACTCCCGGTGTGCTGTGGGCGGTCAAGAACGGCCCCTCCACGCTGTACCGGCTGGAGTGGGACGGCGCCAAGTGGGCGCCCGACACCGCCGACGGGTGGAGCGCGGGCAAGGCGTTGCACTACCCGGACGGGACCGGTGACCCCGACGCCGAGGGGGTCGCCCTGACGGGCGCGGGACCTTCGGGCGGCGTCTTCGTCTCGACCGAGCGCGACAACTCCCACAGCGGCGTGAGCCGCCCCGAGGTGCTGCGCTTCGACCCGCCGGGTCCGTCGTCGGGCACGAGCCTGAATGCCACCCGCGAGTGGAATCTGACCTCGGACCTGCCGCCGGTCGGCGCCAACAGCGGTCTTGAGGGCATCACTTGGGTCCCCGACAGCTACCTGACCTCACACGGCTTCCGCGACCAGCACACGGGCGCCGCGTACTCCCCGGCCGTCTACCCCGGCCACGGCGACGGCCTCTTCTTCGTCGGCCTCGAAGGCAACGGCAGCGTCTACGCGTACGCCCTCGACCAGTCCGGCAGCGGCTTCACCCGCGTCGCCGCCTTCGCCAGCGGCTTCCCGAGCGTCATGGAGCTCCAGTTCGACGCCGGGGCCGACCGGCTGTGGGTCGTGTGCGACGACACCTGCAACGGGCGTACGGCGACGTTCGCCGTGGGCGCCGACGGTGACTTCGCCGCCACCGACCTCTACGAGCGCCCCGCCTCGATGCCCAACCTCAACAACGAGGGCTTCGTCTTCGCCCCGCAGTCGGAGTGCGTGTCCGGCCGCAAGCCGGTCTTCTGGTCCGACGACAGCGACGACGACGGGCACGCGCTGCGGGCCGGGACAATCAACTGCCCTGCGGGCAGCGGAACTTACCTGCCGGACGCGTTCTCCGACGTGGCCGCCGGCGGCACCACCTCGGGCCGTGTCGTCGTACGCGGCGGCCGTACGGTCCTGGTCTCCGACGCCCGCGACCCCGCGGGCGTGCTGGTGTACGTCGGCCCCGGATCCTCCCCCGCCCAGGTTCAGTTGACCGGCAGCGCCGTCACGCTCTCCCTCGGGCGCGGCTCCTACGAGATCACCGGCTCCGGCCGCACGACCACCGTGCGTACGGTCGACGGCGAGCCCGCCGTCCTCACGGCCCCGGTCGCGGTGACCGTCGCCCGCGGCGCCTCCCTCACCTACACCGAGACCCCCTCGGGCCTTTCGGGTGTCCGCCACACCGGGTCCGTCACCTTCGGCCCCTGCACCGGCATCGACATCGACAACGTCATCGTCGGCACCCCCGGCAACGACCGCCTCACCGGCACCCCCGCCAACGACCTCATCCTCGGCCGCGGCGGCAACGACACCGTCGACGGCGGCGGCGGAAGCGACTGCGTCGTCACCGGCACCGGCAACGACCGCATCTCCCTGACGGGCAACGGCCCTTCCTACATCGACGCGGGCGGCGGCAACAACGTCGTCTCCGCGGGCGGCGGTGCCAATGTCGTCCTCGCGGGCAGCGGCAACGACCAGATCACGACGGGTGGCGGCGACGACCGCATTGACGCCGGCGGCGGCAACAACGTGGTGAACGCGGGCGACGGTGCGAATGTGGTCCTCACGGGCAGCGGCAACGACCGCATCACGACTGGTGGAGGCGCCGACACCATCGACGCGGGCGCTGGCAACAACGTCGTGAGCGCCGGCGACGGCCCCGACACCGTCCGCTCGGCGAGCGGCAACGACTCGATCGACTGCGGCCCCGGCCTCGACACCGCCCACCCGGGCCCCGGCAACAACACCAACGTCGGCGCCCGTTGCGAAACCTTCTCCGGCTGACCGCCTCGCGTCGCGTCGCGGCACGCGACGAGGTAAAGGGTGGACGGGACAACGGAGTGTGTCGTCCCGCCCACCCTTACTCTGTATGCGACCCGCCACGATGCCTTGGCGCTTTCGCCCCATTGGCCCGATCCTCGACAACTCCTAAAATCGCGGCCCTCCGGCCGGCATCCCCGCAGGTCAACTAGTCTGCACCCCGCGCACGCGGGGATGACCCCGTCCCTGAGATCGGCATCTCAGGTCGCCTTACCTGCTCCCCGCGCACGCGGGGATGACCCCTCCAAGGCCCCCTTGAACCGCCACCTCGTGTACTGCTCCCCGCGCACGCGGGGATGACCCCGATGTCGAAACGTCGGCGCAACTCGTGAATAACTGCTCCCCGCGCACGCGGGGATGACCCCAGCACGGGCCCGAACACGGCTTCGTCGTCCATCTGCTCCCCGCGCACGCGGGGATGACCCCTTGTCCATCATGTCCCGCGCCTCTTGGGACTGCTGCTCCCCGCGCAGGCGGGGATGACCCCGTCCTGCACGTCCTCGGCAAGGGCGACCGAGACTGCTCCCCGCGCACGCGGGGATGACCCCTACCGGCCCGACACGTCCACCGCCGACTCCGCCTGCTCCCCGCGCACGCGGGGATGACCCCGTCCAGGCCGAATTCGACGTTGGTGGTCATCGCTGCTCCCCGCGCACGCGGGGATGACCCCTGCGCCATCTGCACACGGCGGCGGCCCAACGCCTGCTCCCCGCGCGCGGGGATGCCCCTGGGGGCTACGCGGCACTGTGCCCCGCGCATAGCGGCTCCCCGCGCGCCGCGGGGATGCCCCCGCGTTGTGCGGCACGCCGCGCTCGCGCTCCAACTGCTCCCCGCGCGAGCGGGGATGACCCCCGCCTGCGGATGCTGCGGGAGACCGGCCTGCTCTGCTCCCCGCGCAAGCGGGCTCCTCGTGCGGCCGCCGCCGTCTGCTCCCCGCCCGCGCGGGGATGCCCCCTGGACCGCGTACTCGTTGAAGGTGTCCAACAACCGCTCCCCGCGCGTGCGGGGATGGCCCCGGGGGCTATCTGGCGCTGTGCCCCGCGCATAGCGGCTCCCCGCGCGCCGCGGGGATGACGCGTCCGCTCAGGGCACGGCCCCGCCGAGGGTTATTCGAGGGCCGCCACGGCGGCGAGGATGGCGGCGGGTTCCGACCGCGTCGTGTAATCGGGGTGGACGTCGATCCAGCGGATCGCACCGTCGGCGTCGACGAGGACGGTCGTGGCGAGCGGGAGCGCAGCGGAACCGTCGGCGTTGACGTCGGTGAGGCGGACACCGACCGACGCCTGGGCGTCCTGCGCGCTCTCGGCGAGGGTGAAGACGATGCCGAGCTTGGCGGCGATCTGGTTGCCCGGGTCAGAGAGGACGGCGTACGAGAGGCCGAGCTTCTCGGTCATGCTCAGCGAACCGTCCGGCTTTTGCGGGCTGAGGGCGACGAACGCGACCCCCCGAGCGCGGAGTTGGTCGACCAGGGTCTCCTGGTACGTGCGCAGGGTCAGGTTGCAGTACGGGCACCAGGCGCCGCGGTAGAAGACGACGACGGCCGGGCGCCCGGCCCGTACAGCGGAAAGGCTCGTCGGCCGACCCGCCGCGTCGAGCAGGTCACCGTCGGGCATGGCGGTGCCGGGAGCGGCGACACCGTCCGGGACACCGGCGGCCATCAGCCGCCGCCGCTCGTTCTCGAAGGCGGCCCCGACCTCGGCGGGGAGCCGCCCGGCGACCTGCGCCTGGACCGCGGCGGCCCGGTCGGCGATCGGGGTTGCGATGTCGTTCATGAGAGCGCCCCTTGCGTGCTGCGATTCGTGCTGCGATTCGCCCAGTGGTTTCTGGGTCACAGATTCCACTCTCGCGCCGAAAAAATGGGTTCTCAAGTCCAAAACGGTGTTAGCGTGACGTCATGGCTACCGATACGCGCCCCACGGCCAAGCTGACGCCCAAGGGGCGGCGGACCCGGGCCCGTATCGTGGACGCCGCCGCCGAACTCGTTCATGAACGCGGCGTCGCGGGCGCCACCCTCGAAGACGTCAAGGCTGCCGCCCAGGTCAGCGGCTCGCAGCTCTACCACTACTTCGCCGACAAGGAAGCGCTCGTGCAGGCGGTGATCGACCGCCGGGCCGACGCCATCGTCACCACCACCGAGCAGGCGGGGCTCGATACGGTCGAAGGGCTGCGCGCCTGGCGCGACCTCGTCGTCGCCGAGGCCGGGCGCCTCGACGGCCGGGGCGGCTGCCCCCTCGGGTCCCTCGGCGGTCAACTCGCCGAGAGCGACGCGCGGGCGCGGGCGCGGGTCTCGGTCGGGTTCGGCCGCTGGTCCACCGTCATCGGCCAAGGGCTGGCCGCCCTGCACGCCGCCGGGCGCCTCCGGCCCGGCATCGATCCTGACGACCTGGCCGTCACCCTCCTCTGCGCCTTGCAGGGCGCGCTTCTGCTCGCGCAGATCCAGCGGGACAGCCTTCCGCTGGAGACCGCACTCGACACCGTCCTGGCCCTGAGCCTCAGCCCAACCCCGGCTTGACGCCCGACGGTTCACTGCCCACCGCTTGAACGTCCCCCACCCCGCCATCCCCGCCTGGCCCTACCCTGGACGTGAGCCCTCCGGACCGCCCCCACAGACGGCTCGCCCGATATGCCCGATCCTCGCAAGTTGGTTCATCCGGCCCCTGTCCGCGCCCAAACCCGCACGTCAGCAAGACTGCTCCCCGCGCGAGCGGGGATGACCCCTTCAGCATCAGATCCGGCCGTGTCCGGAAGCTCTGCTCCCCGCGCGAGCGGGGATGACCCCGCGATTACGACCTCTCCGCCCGCGGCGGCGGTCTGCTCCCCGCGCGAGCGGGGATGACCCCAACACCCCGCGCGGCGACGCAGGGCAGATGTCCTGCTCCCCGGGCGAGCGGGGATGACCCCGGCACCCAGCAGCCGCGCGAAGTCTTCTCCGGCTGCTCCCCGGGCGAGCGGGGATGACCCCACCGGCGCGAACGTCTACGGGACCGTGCCCACCTGCTCCCCGCGCGAGCGGGGATGACCCTCCGGTCACGGCTGCGGAGTAGACGCGGGCGCCCTGCTCCCCGCGCGAGCGGGGATGACCCCTCGAACGCCTCATGGGACAGCCCACCGTGACCACTGCTCCCCGCGCGAGCGGGGATGTCCCCCCTACCGACAAATCCGGCTCGCCGCTCTGCTTCTGCTCCCCGCGCGTGCGGGGATGACCCCCAAGCCCGCATGGTGTTCGATGCTGCTAAGCACTGCTCCCCGCGTATGCGGGGATGACCCCAGCCACGAGACGCCGACGCCGGAGAGCGCCGAGCGCCCCCCGCGACAGCGGGGATGGCCCCTGAGTCGCGCGGGCGGCGTCCCCGCACGCGCGCTGCTCCCCGCGTCCGTGCCGTGGGGATGACCCCTCCATGAAGATGGGGCCAGCGGGGGCCACGTCCTGCTCCCCGCGCGAGCGGGGATGACCCCGCCCACGGGATGGCCGTGGTCCTATCGTCGTACTGCTCCCCCCCGCGAGCGGGGATGACCCGAAACACTCGGGCACGGCACCTCGCCGCGCCCCTGCTCCCCACACACATGCCGTGGGGATGACCCCATGCGGGCGCTGATGGCCTCGCCCGCCGTGGACTGCTCCCCGCGCGAGCGGGGATGACCCCTCGATCGAGTCCGCCTCGGAGTCGACCTGTCCCTGCTCCCCGCGCGAGCGGGGATGACCCCAGCCGCCGCGTGACCTGCACGCCGTGTGCTCCCCGCTCCCCGCGTATGCGGGGATGAACCCTGGTGCTGGTTGACGTCCGCGTCGTAGACGCGCTGCTCCCCGCGTCCGTGCGGGCGCGGATGGCCTTGCCCGGTGCGGACTGGTCCCCGCGCGGGAGGGGTCAGGAGGTGGGGAGGTGGTGGGACTTGAGGGTGGTGAGGAAGGCGGTCCAGGCGGTGGGGGTGAAGGTGAGGGTGGGGCCGTGGGGGTCTTTGGAGTCGCGGACCGGGACGGCGTTGGGGCAGTTGGTGGCGACCTCTACGCAGTCGCCACCGTTGGAGCTGCTGTAACTGGACTTGTGCCACGTCAGGGCGGGCGAGCCGTATGAAGGCATCGATTCGGCTCCTTGCGGGAGGGGGTCAGGAGGTGGGGAGTTGGCCGGACTTGAGGGTGGTGAGGAAGGCGGTCCAGGCGGTGGGGGTGAAGGTGAGGGTGGGGCCGTGGGGGTCTTTGGAGTCGCGGACCGGGACGGTGCCGGGGCAGTTGTCGGCGACCTCTACGCAATCGCCCCCGTTGTCGCTGCTGTAGGTGGACTTGCGCCAGGCCAGGGCGGACGAGCCGTGTGTAGTCATCGGTTCAGTTCCTTCATGGTGATCCGGATCATGTCGAGCGATACGGATGGAGACAGTGCTACTGCGGTGAGCAGATCGTATGCCCGTTCAGCCGCCTTCACCTCGGCCGGATCGGCCAGGATCTGTCCTTGGGCGAAGCTCTCCGCGTAGACCACATCAGGTCCCTCGTCCATCGACAACAGGGTGAAGGGTCCTGCCATCCCGGCATGACCTCCGGCCGCGTACGGCACAACCTGGATCACCGTGCTCGGAGCCTCGGAAGCCTGCAACAACTTGCTCAACTGCGCTCAACTGCGCGCCGAACACCTGCGCAGAGCCGACGCGTACACGTAGCACGCTCTCATGAAGGATCACCCACAGGTCAGGCGGATCGGGCCGGGCGAGGATGCGTTGGCGCTCCATACGAGCCGTCAGCAGATCGTCCACCCGCCGGGTACCCAAACGCAGCCGACCGGCCTCCATCACGGCCCGCGCGTACTCGGGGGTCTGGAGCAGGCCGGGGACGACCTGTACTTGGAACGACCGGATGGTTGCCGCCGCAGCCTCAAGCTCTACGAACGGCCGGAACCAGCTCGGATAGGCGTACTTGATGACCAGCGGCCACAGGCGGCCGAAGCGGCCGTTGGCGTCGGGGAAGGCGCGGTCGCACGCCTCTGCGAAGTCGAACGCGGGCATACGTTCACCGGCCTCGATCTTCGCGACTAACGAGTAGCCGCAGCTCGCCTCCTTGCCCAACTCGGCGCGAGAGAGGCGCGTTCGCTCGCGCTCCAGCTTCACCTCGCGCCCGAAGTGCTTGAGAGGTGAGGCCGAGGGGTCGTCTTCCGGCTCGGTGGACTCCGGTTCGATGTTCATGCGAATTTTCCCGGTGGCTTTGGACAGTCGGGGCTGTCTCAGCGGTCGCTCTATCACTCTGTGATGCCGGTCATCAGGCTATGAGTAATCAAGCCTCTACGTGACCGAATCCGGAAGGTCAGCACATGCCGACAGGTTCTTCACCCGCACGGGAACTCCCACTCGGAGAGCCTGCGTATCCCTTACGGCTGTGGCCTCCCACCAAGCGGTCCGTGCACCGCGCACGGCATTTGCTCGTCGAAACCCTCCACGAGTGGAAACTGGGCGACCTCGCCGACTCCGCCTCCCTCGTCATCGCTGAGCTGATGACCAACTCGGTTCAGCACGGGAGGCCGTGCGGCGGCCCCGGACTGGCCGGTCACCAGATCGGCGTCCGCCTCTCCCGCCTCGACCACGGCGTCCGTATCGAGGTCCACGACGGCTCTGACCTGGCACCGAAGGGACGTTCCTCGGACCCCGAGCTGCTTGACGAGCACGGCCGGGGCCTGGCCCTGGTCGACGCCATCACCGATGGGTGCTGGGGTGTCGGCCCACGGGGCGGAATCGGGAAGGTGGTGTGGGCGGAGGTCAGGGGGGAGGGTGCCGAATGCGGTGTACCGCTCACGGATAATTCCTAAGGTGACTTCTGCATACGTGCGAACGTGCTCCGCGCACTTTCGCGAATTGCGCTGCCGGGGTGTGTGGCAACGCCCGAATACATGCGGGCGTTGTGCATTGCGCGTCGCGCGTTACGCATCACCGGTAGACGCGTCTGCGGATTCGCCTAAATCCGCTCTCCGCACGTGCGGGGATAACCCCGGCCCGCAGGCGGTGCGTTGCAGGAACAGCGATGCGACCGTGGCGGTCGAGAGTCCTGCGGCCCTCACGGCCCTCACGGTCCTTACGGCCGGGGCGGCGTCGGCGGCGTCGGCGGCGGCACCGTAGAACGTACGACGCGGAAACCGACGTCGTCGATCCGGTAGGTGGGGTGGCTGCGCCGCCGTACGGAGGCCCGGCAGCTCCAGTGCTCGTCGGCCCAGCCGCCGCCCCGCAGTACCCGGTAGGTCCCGTAGACCTCGGCGTCGTAGAGGTCCCAGCACCAGTTCCAGACGTTGCCCAACATGTCGTACAGACCGAATGCGTTGGGCTGCTTGCCGCCGACCGAATGGACCCGGTCGTCGGAGTTGCCCCGGTGCCAGGCGACCTCGTCGAGTTGGCCGTACCTCGGCCCCGTCGTGCCCGCCCGGCAGGCGTACTCCCACTCGGCCTCCGTCGGCAGCCGGTAACCGTCCGCCGACGCGTCCCACTCCGCCCGCTCTTCCTCAACGCCCAGTCGATACGCGGGCGTCAGCCCTTCCCGCCGGGACAGGGCGTTGCAGAACTCCGCCGCGTCCCACCACGAAACCCCCTCCACCGGCAGCCGCCCGCCCTGCACGCTGCTCGGCCTCCGGTCGGTGACCTCCGCGTACGCCGCCTGCGTCACCGGCACCGCCGCCATCTCGAACGCCGCGACCTCGACCTGCCAGGTCTTCTGCGTCCGCCGGTCCGACACCGTCACCCGTCCCGCCGGGACCCCCACCATGTCCTCCACAGCAGGCCACCCTACCGACGGCCTCGGACCGCTGGCCGGGGGCAGCGCCGGCGCGGAACGAGGTGCATTCTGGGACGCGGGACGCGGGACGCGGGACGCGGGACGCGGGACGCGGGACGCGGGGTGCGGGGCGGGGCGGGTCGGACGCTGGTGTGTCCTGGGCGCGGAGGCCGGGAGAGGGGCGGCAATGGGTCAAGGTACGCGCGGCGAGCTGGTCGGTCGGCTGGCGGAGGCGGTCGGGGCGGTTGGGGCGGTCAGGGCAGTCGGGGCCGTCGCGGGCGGGCATCCGGTGCGGGTCGCGGTCGACGGGCCGCCGGCGGCGGGGAAGACGACGCTGGCCGACGAACTCGCCGTCGTGCTGCGGGCGCGGGGCCGCGAGGTCATCCGGGCGACCGTGGACGACTTCCTCTTCCCCCGGGCGCGGCGTTACCGACGCGGCCGGTACTCCGCCGAAGGCTGCTACTTCGACGCGCACGACCGCGCCGCGCTGTGCCGGTTCCTGCTCGACCCGCTGGGACCGGGCGGAGACCGAACGTTCCGAACGGCGGCCTACGACGCGGACACCGACACCGTACGGTCGCCACCGGCCGCGACCGCCCCGGCGGACGCCGTACTCCTCTTCGACGGCGTCTTCCTCCTCCGTCCCGAACTCCTCGACCGGTGGGACCTGCGCGTCTTCGTGTCCGTCCCCTTCGAGCAGACCGTGGACCGGGCTCGGAGCCGAGACGCGGCGCTGGCGGCCACCGCCGAGATCGAACGGTCCTGGCACGACCGTTACATCCCCGCCCAGCGGCTCTACGCCGCCACGGCCCACCCGACCGACCACGCCGACGTCATCGTGTACAACGCCCTTCCACAGCAGCCGACTTGGGAGGTCCGGCCGCGCTGACCGGGACTCAGCGCCTCAGCGGAAGGCGGCGATGTTACGGGTGACCCAGTCGTGGAAGGGGCGCGGGGCGCGGCCGAGGACGCGCTGGACGTCCGGGCTGACGGCCAACTCGGCCGGTTTCGGGGCGGAGAGGATGTCGAGGGTGTCGTCGGCGAGTTCCAGCGGAACGAAGCGGGTCATCGCCAACCGGGCCTCGTCGCGGGTGAGTTCGTGGAACCGTATAGGCGAGTCGAGCGCGGCGGCGATGGCCGCGGCCTGCTGACGTGGGGTGATGACCTCGGGCCCGGTCAGTTCGTACACCCCGCCGCTGTGCCGGTCGTCCAGGAGGCAGGCCGCCGCGACCTCGGCGATGTCGGCCGGGTCGACGACCGGAACCCCCACGTCGCCGAAGGGCGCGGCGACCGTCCTTTCCGTACGGACGGACTCCGCCCAGGCGAGGGCGTTGGAGGCGAAGCCGCCCGGTCGTACGATCGCCCAGTCCAGGCCGGAGCCCCGCAACGCGTCCTCCACCGCGCGCATCGCGACCCGCGACGGGTCGAGCGGCCTGGTCGACACGCCCTGCGAGGACAGCAGGACGACCCGGCGGACGCCGTGGGCGGCGGCGAGGCCGATGAGGTCGGCGGGCCTGGCCTCGGGGGCGTGCAGGTCGCCGGACAGGAGGAGGAACAGGGCCTTCGCTCCGTCCAACGCCGTTGTGAGGCTGGCCGGTTCGGCCAGGTCGGCGGACAAGTGACGTACGCCGTCCGGCAGTTGCGCCGGGTCGGCCGGGTGGCGCCGCGACACCGCCGTCACCTGCTCGCCCGCCTCGGCCAGGGCCTGCGTCAAAGGTCGGCCCACATTTCCGGTAGCACCGGTCACCACGATCATGTTCGGCTCCTCGTTCCTGCTGCGGTTCCTGCTGCTGCTTCTGCTGCGTTGTCCCTTGTGGGTGCGGGGATTGACGCTAGGAGCCGGGCTTACTTTCCGTAAGGACATACCCAGAGGTAAGCTCCGAACATGGAGGAAGGCGCGCAGCTGAAGCCGGTCGCGACGGACCATCGGTATGAGGTGTTTCACACCGACTGCCCCGCGCGCGACATGGTTGACCACGTCACGAGCCGGTGGGGCATCTGGGTGCTGATCTCCTTGCGGGCCAACGACCTTCGCTTCTACGAGCTGCGCGACAGCATCCGGGGCATCAGCGAGAAGATGCTGGCGCAGACCTTGCGCGCCCTGGTCCAGGACGGCCTGCTCCGGCGCGAGGTCGAGCCGACGACGCCGCCCCAAGTCACGTACGGCCTCACCGAGTTCGGCCGTGACCTCGGTGAGCCCCTCACCGACCTGTTCGACCGCATCACCCGGCAACTACCACCGCGATAGCCCGTGCGGGCGGCCAGCACTGGCCCTTGCGGCTGGCCGCCGTGGCTTTACCCTGTGCCGTACGGCCGTGCGGCCCGCGTTCACAAGCCGCCTGCCCCGTATGCCCGTTCCCCGGCAGCCGGTCGAATCCGGCATCGGCTGCCGAGGAACCCGCTGGTTAGCAAGACTGCTCCTGGCGCGTGCGGGGATGACCCCGCGGTGCCAGGCGGTGGAGACGCTGATTCCCACTGCCCCCGCGCACGCGGGATGGTGCGCGCTCGGCTGGGGCTCAGGCGGGGTCGTGGGTGATGAGGTCACCCGGCTGGCAGTGGAGGACGTCGCAGATCCTCGACAGGGTTGAGAAGCGGATGGCCTTGGCTCTGTCGTTCTTGAGGACGGACAGGTTGACGACGGTGATGCCGACCTGTGCGGACAGTTCGGTGAGCGTCATGCCGCGCTCGGCGAGCAGCCGGTCGAGGTGGATCCGGATCGAGTGGAGTTCCTCTTCGGGCATCAGATGGTCCCTTCGAGGTCCTCTCGCATGCGCACGCCCTCGCGCATGATCTTCCCCATGATCACCGCGGTGAGCCCCGCGAGGATGAGCACCATCGGCCCGGAGAGCTCCGGCCCTGAGCCCACGACGGGGGCCATGCTCGCGACGAGCCAGGACCGCGACCAGCCGACGACGAGGCCGGTCAGCGGCGTGCCCACGGTGACGAACCAGCCGAGTACGGAGAGCCGTTGCGACACCGCGTCGGTGAACGGCCCCTCCAGCAGCACCGACTTCAGCAGCCGGGAGAAGATCAGCAGCGCGAGCGCGCCGAACAGGAGCCAGGGCAGTCCTCCTCCGAGGTCGGCGGCGCGCTGCCCGGTGGAGGGGCTGTCCTGACACAGGCGCGTCGCATTGCTGCCGGCGTCCACGCCCTGGCTTATCGGCAGGTGGTCCGTGAGCGAGGCGTTCGCCCAGAAGCCCGTCTGCGCGCAGACCGCACCGTCGTCGAGCATGTGGCTGAGTCCCTTGCCGAGGAAGGCGAGCCCGCAGAGCACTGCCAGGGCGAAGGTGATCGAGGACAGGGTCTTGACGAGCCGCGTGTTCATCGCGTGCCTCCATATCGAAGTTCGATATGGAGAGGCTAGCGACCATATCGATATTCGACAAGCTCGTGATCGTCGGCGAGGCGGTGAGTCTGGTTTCGGGGCCTCAGGCGAGGGCGGTGGCCAGGAAGGCGAAGGCGGCGACGATGACGGCGACGCGGACGTAGTGGAAGCGGTCCCAGCGGTTCGTCTGCCGCTTCCAGTCGGCGGGCCGGTTCTCGGGGGTCCAGGTCTTGCTCCGGTTGTTGATCGGCACGAGCAGCAGGATCGACATGATCACGCTGACGATCAGCAGCGCGGCGCCGGTGACGACGAGGCCGACGCTGTCACCGGCGCCGTCACCGTCGCCGTGCCGTCCGGCGGCGACAGCCCAGATGGCGGCGAGGACGAGTGAGCCGACGTACCAGAACGGCATCACGGCGCCGAGCATCCGGCCCCCGTGGGCGCGGGCGAGCTGGCCGCTGTCGTCGGGGAGCGCGTTGAAGATCCGGTTCATGACGAAGGCGACGGAGAACTCCACCCCCACCATCACGCCGACGACCACGGTGGTGATGACCCCAAGTGCGTTGAGCATGGTGACCCTCCCGAGGATCTAGCGTTGCTAGCCGTTGATGCAACGCTAGACCTGCTGTCGCTCGATTGTCTAGCGGTGCTAGAATCGAGTCATGTCGGTACAGGAACGCAAGGAGCGCGAACGGGCGGGCCGCGAACGCCTCATCGTGGCGACGGCCCGCGAACTCGCCGAGCGGCAGGGCTGGGACGCGGTCACCACGCGTCGGCTCGCCGAGCGCATCGAGTACAGCCAGCCCGTCCTCTACAGCCACTTTCGCGGCAAGCGCGAGATCATCGGCGCCGTCGCTCTCCAGGGCGCCGCCGAGATGGCCGCCGCGATACGGGCCGCGGCTTCTGCGGCTTCCGCGGCTTCCGCGGCTTCTGCCGTGGACGACCCGCGTGCCCGGGTCACCGCCCTCGCCCGCGCCTACCTGAACTTCGCCGAACGCAACCCGGCGGTCTACGACGCCATGTTCAACCTCGACGGCGGCCTCGCCTTCGCGCACGAGGACACGCCGGAGCCGCTGAAGGACGCGTTCGCCGCCCTGCTGGAGACACTCGGCGAGGTCGCCGGGGACGGCGTCCCCCCGGGCCTGTTCACCGAACTCTTCTGGGCGTCCCTCCACGGACTCGCCACCCTGACCCGGGCCGGGCGGCTCCCGCCGGGGGACACCGACCGTAGGACGGCGCTGCTGGTCGACCGCCTCGCCGTCCTCTGACGCGCCGCCGGTCGGTGGCCGGTGGTCGGTGGCGAAGGGCAGGGCGGGGCCCTCGGCGCAACTGTCCGGCTCCACCCCGCCGCTGTAGGACGACTCGCGCCACCCGGGGTCGCGCGCCCGGGTGCCTGCTCCCGCCTTCGCGGGGATGACCCCACCCACACCACGAACCTCCGCGACGACCTCGACCTCGCCTTCGCCGCGAGCACGCTGGCTGGCCATGAGGGCCCTACGCTGTCCCCGTGCCGCCCCGGCCTTGGCGCAATCCGGTTCGCCCCATTCCCCCGATCCTCGCCAACGCGCCCACCCCGCCCTCTCCGGCCGGCAACCCCCCACGTCAGCAAGCCTGCTCCCCGCGTACGCGGGGATGACCCCAGGGCGGGGCGGCCCTTGCCGATGTCGAGTGCCTGCTCCCCGCCCACGCGGGGATGATCCCTTCCGCCACGCGGTGGAGACGTCAGGTTGGGCCTGCTCCCCGCGCACGCGGGGATGACCCCCCGAGGGTCTGGAGCGGCACACGCTCGTACGCTGCTCCTCGCCATGCGGGGATGACCCCTCGTCCATCGTGTCGCCCTCGATCCGAGCCGCCTGCTCCCCGCCCATGCGGGGATGGCCCCTACAGCGACCAGTGCGAGTTGCCCGCCGGACACTGCTCCCCGCCCGCGCAGGGATGACCCCACCCGCCCGGCGTCTGTGCCCGTGCTCTGCCCCTGCTTCCCGCGTACGCGGGGATGACCCCAGCGAGCCCCGCTCCAGCGGGTTGGTGATGCCCTGCTCCCCGACCTCGCGGGGATGGCCCCGCCTCATCCACGTACACGTCCGTGATCAGGTGCTGCTCCCCGCGCACGCGGGGATGACCCCGTGCACGGGGCGATCATCGACGAGCTGCACGACTGCTCCCCGCACGCGGGGATGACCCTGGTGTGGTCGTCCACCACACCGTTACCCAGGGCTGGTCCCCGCACTTGCGGGGACGACCCCGCCTGCCCGCGTCGGCGTGGTCCTTGCGCTGCTGCTCCCTGCGCACGCGGGGATGAACCCGACGTGGAGACCGCCCTGGCCAAAGGCACCGACTGCTTCTCGCCCCCGCGGGGATGATCCCCCGGACGTGAACGGCTCCATCCGCATGAGCGGCTGCTGCCCGCACACGCGGGGATGACCCCAAAACGGCACCCGGCACCTACGGCGGTGACGCCTGCTCCCCGCCCTCGCGGGGATGAACCTGGGGTGGTCGTCCACCACACCGTTACCCAGGGCTGGGCCCTGCACATGCGGGGATGACTCACCGACGCTGGACGGGGGAGCGGGCCTCCCGTTTCTCTGCACGGGCGGGGCGGGCGGACGGCGGGAGTTGTGGTCGCAGAGGGGAGCGGGGCGCTGGGCCGCTGACGTCGATACGGGGTGGGGGCGGACGAACGGTCGCCTCGTGTGATGCTGGCGGGATGAGCGATCAACCTGAGGTTGCCGTGGTTCGGTGGCCGGACCGGGCGCCTCCGGTCGGGGACGGGCTGGCCGGGCTGTTGGCGGCCTACCATCTGCGGACCGAGGCCGAGAAGGGGGCGCCGGTCGCGGGGGTGGACGGGCTGCCGGACCGGTACCGGGCGGAGATCACCGACCCTCGGAGCGCGTTCGCCGACGATGTCGTGCTGGTGGCGCTCGTGGGGGACGCAGCCGTGGGCTGTGTGGTGGCGACGCGCCCTGACCACGGGCACTCCGAGGTCAAGAGGCTCTGGACCGACCCCGAGTCGCGAGGCCGGGGCGTCGCGTCCGCCTTGCTCAGCGCGGCGTTCGCGCAGGCGGCGGAGAACGGCGCGGACACGGTCCGGCTCTCGGTGTGGACGTGGCGGACCGGGGCCATCACGCTGTACGAACGGCTCGGCTTCACCGTCACCGAGTCGTGGGACGAGCGGGACCAACTGGTCTGCATGCAGCGCGCCTTGTGAACGGTCGCCGTCATCCGTTGACGTCCGCACAATCGCGTATCGCGCGGCGACGGCACGGCGCGTCGTGGCCCCCGCGTCAGCCGGGATGGCCCAGCCGTCTGGACGGCCGTCGTGCCGCGCGTCGCACTGGTGCCCACCCACGCCACGAGCCTCGTGACGACCTCAGCCGCTCCTGCCCGTGCCCTCGGGGCGGCTCTACGCTGTACGCGGGCCGTCTCCATCCGCGCCGGTTCGCCGCCTTTGCCCGATCCTCGCCACCTGATGAAATCCGGCCCCAACCGCCGGCAAACCCCGACGTCAGCAAGCCTGCTCCCCGCGCACGCGGGGATGATCCCTTCGCGGTCTCGTTCTCCGCGATGTCCGACGGCTGCTCCCCGCGCACGCGGGGATGATCCCGGGTCGTGCCCGGCGCTCTCCATCCAGCCGTGCTGCTTCCCGCGCGAGCGGGGATGATCCCGCCGCCTACCTCGCGGCGGCCGGTGTCGCCAACTGCTTCCCGCGCACGCGGGGATGATCCCGCCACGGACCTGAGGGGCAACAGCAACAGCACCTCCTCCCCGCGCACGCGGGGATGATCCCTTGGCGAAGGCATACGCCGAGCACCAGACCCACTGCTCCCCGCGCACGCGGGGATGATCCCTGTCCACGCGTTCCGGGCAGACGGATACCCCCCTGCTCCCCGCGCACGCGGGGATATGGATGTGTGGCACGCGCCGCAGGTGGCCGCGAGGCTCATGGCGGGTGGGGCGATTGCGGTCCTCGGCGCCCTGGTCCTGGCCCGGTCGGCGGGCCGGATGGCCATCGCCTTGGTGCTGTACACCGAGTAGATCATCCGGCGGCACCAGCATCTGGAACCGGCCCGAGGCAGCCGACGGCACCCCTGCGGGCGGCTCAGGGCTCCGGCTCAGGGGGCCGTGAAGAGCGTCGGGAAGCGGGGCGCGAGCCAGGGCCTGCGGCCCCAGGCCAGGATCGCGCCGCGCGCGAGCGCGCTCGTGGTGGTGCGGCGGCCGAGGGCGATGAGGAGGAAGGTGACGGGCTCGGTGACGATCGTGCAGTCGGGGCGGCGGGGCGGGGCGTCGGTGACGGCGAGGGCCCCGTCGGTGAAGGTGGCGGTGAAGCGGGGGCCGCCGCGCAGGCGGAGGTCGTAGCAGGCGGTGTGCCCGGCGGTGGCGCGGGGCTCGACGACGCGGGGCATGGCGGTGATGAGGAACGGGACGGTGAGCAGGGCCCGTTGGGGGCTGATCATGTGGGGGCGGCGGAGGGCGACGGCGATGTCGTAGCCGTGTCCGAGCATGTGGGCGAGGAGGTACGCGCCGAGGTGGCCGAGGTCCATGGGGCCCATCGGGGTGGCCAGTTGGGCGCCCGGCTCCATGGACGGCGCCGTGTCCGTGAACGCCCGCGCGTGCCGGACGATCCCGGCCGCCAGGATCGCCGGGTCGCGCTCCGTAAAGGCGTTCAGGGAAGCGGTGTTGGCGGCGGCCAGGCCGCCCGGCGTGCCGTCGCCGTACGACCGCTCGCGTCCGGCGGCGAGGTCCGCCATCAGGGCGTTGGCCAGCATCAGATGCGCCGCCGCCTCCCCAACTGTCCACTGCGCACCGGGAATCGGCACGGCCATGTCCTCGGGCGACCGCAGCAGCGCCGCGATCCGCTCGGCGACGGCCGGGACGGCCACGGACAGCGGCGAGTCCGCGCTGATCAGGGGGCGGGGTACCGTCATGCTGCAGAAGAGTGACCGAGCCCGCCGCTTCTGTCCAGGGTGCGCGTCGCGCGACGGGTGGTCATACGCCGGGCGCGGCCCCGTACAGCCGTACGGCCGCCGGCCGCCGCGTCGTACGAACGGGCTCACGCCGTACGCGTGCCGCCGCGCCGCGACAGCCGGGCCCGGAGGACGACGAGGGCGCCGATGCGGCGCGCGAGACGGTCAAGGGCGCGCTGGGATGAGGGGCTCCTCCGTTCGTGAGCCGCATGGAGGAGCCGCTCACTCGTCCTACTCGTATCGCGGCACGTCGCACGCGCTCAGCCACACGGCGGTGATCGCGCTGACGTAGCGCGCCCCGCAGCGGTCCGAGGGCACGACGAGCTGGCTCCCCTCGCCGTCCAGCGGGCGGCCGTCCATGGCGGCGGCCAGCAGGATCGGCGCGTTGCCGAAGTCGGAGTCGATCTCGGCCCAGGACAGGACGGTGTGGTGGCCGTCGCCGCCGGTCACCGCGAGCAGGAAGCGGGAGCGCTCCTTGCGGCGCCCGGCGTCGAAGGCCGGTTCGGCCGCCATGACGACCTGCCGCAGCAGCGGGCCCTCGAAGGTGTGGCGCCGCGGCCCGCTCGTCGCGCAGTCGAAGACGACCTCGGCGCGCTGCTGCTCCCACCCCTGCCGCAACTGCGCGACGCTCAGCCGCATGGGCCTGCGCACCTCGCCGTGCAGCACGAAGCCGGCCGCCGTCGCCGTGCCGTTTCCCCCGCGCGCCGCGAGATGAGTCATCGGCTGCTCCCGTGAACGAACGATCCGCCACGCCACGTGCGTCCGTGCCCCGATGTCATGCCCGCCCCGCACCCCGCGGAACCTCACAAGCGAGGAAAAGCCCGAATCCGGCTGGCATGTGCGGCAACTGCTGTCCGTGCGCCTGGCAGGTGCCGCGCGGCGACGCGCTGTGGCTGCGCGGCAGCCGTACGCGCCTACCGGCCTACCGGCCTACCGGTCGTGGAGCACGACGGGCCGGGTGACGGGGACGACGGTGAGGAGGGCGTCGAGGTCCTCGTAGTCGTCGGGGTCGGTGGTGAAGAGCGGCAGCCGCTCGGCGATGGCGATGGCGGCGATCATGAGACCGGCGATCCGCCGCCGCGGCGTGCGTCCGGCGCCGATCACGGCCGCGCAGACCCTGCCGTAGACGCGGGCGGCTTCGGCGTCGAAGGGGATGGGGTCGAACTCGTTCTCGGCGCGTTGCAGGATGTCGATGCGACGCGCCCGCTCGGCGTACTCGTCGTAGTCGTCCTGCTCCTCATCGCGGCCTACCTGGTGCGGCCCCGCGGAGAGTTCGGCCAGGGTGACCGCGGTGATCGCCACTTCGGCGGGAAGCTCCGCCGGGTCGATCCACTCGCGCAGGATGACGATGTTGGTGTCGAGCAGCCCTTGTGCCCAGGCGGCTTCAGCGGGCATACGGATCGTTCGTCTCCTGGTCGGCCGCACTGTCCTGGTCGGCCCGGAACGCCTCCAGGGAGACGCCTGACGCGGTACGGGACATGGCCGCGAACTCGGAGCGCGGTACGAACCGCCTCCGCCCCCGCTGTCACGGGGATCAGGGTAGTGCTTCACAGCACAGCGTGCCACCAGGTGCTACATGGGGGTGCGGGCACCGGGTTTGTGAGATTCATCGGGGGGACACCGGGAGGTCGGCGGGGTGGCACCGGAGGGCGGGTCAATGGGCGGCGCGGGTTCCACCTGCGGGTTTCGTCACGTCGGCCGCGTCCCCACGTCGCCACCACGGCACGGCGGCCTCGACAGAGGGTAGATTGTCATGACCACGCCACTGTCTGTTCGTTCCTACGTCACTTCCATCGCCTCCACTGCGGAGGAGATCCGCGCGGCGCAGCGCCTGCGCTACCAGGTCTTCGCCGAGGAGAAGGGCGCGGTGCTGCACACCCCGCTCGCGGGGCACGACATCGACGAGTTCGACGCGTACGTCGACCACCTGATCGTCACCGACCGCGCCAACGGCGACGTCGTGGGCACGTACCGGCTGCTTCCGCCCGGCCGCTCGGCGCGGCTGTACTCCGACGGCGAGTTCGACCTCACGGCGCTGGACGGGCTGCGCGGGTCGCTGGTCGAGACGGGCCGGGCGTGCGTGCACCCCGACCACCGCGACGGCACCGTCATCAACCTGATGTGGTCCGGGCTCGCCCGCTATGTGCTGCTGTCCGGGCACCGCTACCTCGCGGGCTGCGCCTCGGTGCCGCTGGCCGACGGCGGTCGGAGTGCGGCCGACGCGATGCTGCTCGGCGCCACCAAGTACGCCTGCCCGCCGGAATACCGCGTCCGCCCGCGCGAACCCTGGACGCCCGCAGGGCAGTTGACCGGCCGCCCGGCCCCGGCCCCGCTCCCGGCCCCCGCCCCGGCCCTGGCCTCGCTGCCGCCGCTGCTGCGCGGGTACCTGCGGGTCGGCGCGTGGATGTGTGGAACGCCCGCGCACGACCGGGACTTCGGGGACGCCGACTTCTTCGTCCTGCTCGACCTGGAGCGGATGAACGAGCGCTACCGGAGGTACTACCTGGGCGAAGAGAGGTGAACGGCCCTGTTCCGGGCGGCCCTTGGGCCGCCTTCTCGCCCTGCACGGAGGCGTGCGTCACCGACCGACTGCCGCCGGTCGGCGCGGGTCCCGTCACGACCGTACGGCGGTGCGCCGCCTTCCTCGCGACCCTCGCGGGGACGGCGGCCGTCGGCAGGCGGCTCGGCGCCGGGCCCGAACTCCAGCGGCAGGCGGGCCTGTTGCTGGCGGACCTCGGCGTCGCCGTCGTACCCGAGGGCGGGGGACTGAGGGTGCCGGGCACCGGCGCGGGCACCCTCGTCGTCGCCAACCACATCTCCTGGCTGGACGTCCTCGTCCTGCTGGCCGTCCAGCCCGCCACCCTGCTCGCCAAGCGCGAGGTGGGCCGGTGGCCGGTGGTCGGAACGCTCGTCCGGCGGGCCGGAACCCGCTTCATCGACCGCGAGAACGTACGCCGACTGCCCGACACTGTGAGGGAGTTGGCCGGACTGCTGCGCTCGGGGGAGTCGGTGGTCGTCTTCCCCGAGGGCACCACCTGGTGCTCGGTGCCGGGCGGCGCCTTCCGCCGCGCGACCTTCCAGGCGGCCCTCGACGCGGGCGCCCCGGTCCGGCCCGTCACCCTCTCCTACACCTGCCACGGCGCCCCCACCACGCTTCCCGCCTTCGTCGGCGAGGGCGCCTTCCTGCCGTCCTTCCGCCGCGTCGCCGCCGCCCACGGGCTCACGGCCCACGTCACCGCGCACCCCGCGCTCAGCCCCGTGGGCCACGACCGCCGCACCCTGGCGGCCCTGGCCCACGCTGCCGTGACGTCCGCGCGCGGATGACGGAAGACCGTCAGCGGTGGCTGTTGCGGTGGCGAGTGGCGGCCGTCACGACCGCGCCGCCCGCCAGGAGGAGGGCGGCGGCGCCGACGGCCATGGCCGAGGAGTCGTCGCCGGTCTTGGCGAGCTGGGCGGCGGTGTCGGGGCCCGCTCCCGAAGCGCTCGCAGTCGGAGTGCCGGACGGGGTGCCGGACGGGGTGCCGGACGGGGTCGAGGAGGCGGTGGCGGACGGAGCCGAGGAGGCCGGGGACTTGACGGTGATCGAGATCTGCCGGCTGCAGAAGGTGCTGCCGGACAGGGGGTTGGCGCCCGCGTTGACCAGGACGCAGTCGCTCACCGTGCTCGTGGTGCCGCCCGCGTTCCTGGCGTACGCGAGGCGCACCTTGGTGACCGTGTCGGTGTGCGCGCCGACCGAGGAGTCCTTGCCGCCCAGGGCGAAGACGGCGTATCCGTCGGTGGTCTCCGGCGTCAGCTTGACCCAGCCGCCGGAGCGGCGCACCTCGACGGTGGCGAAGGTGTTGGTGACCAGGACGTGGGAGAGGTTCTTGTAGTCCGACGCGGTGGCGTTGGACAGTTCGGCGTCGAAGGCGGCCGGGGCGCCGCCCGCGGTCATGGAGGAGGGCACGCCCGTCAGCGCGGAGGCCGGGGCGTCCACCGCGATGGTGTGGTCGTCCTTGACGGCGGCGGCGCCCCCGGCCGAACGCGACACGCTCGTACGCACCTTCAGGGCGTCGGTGCCGCCGTTGCTGTCGCCGTGGTGGGCCGTGCCCATGGGCAGGCCGATGCGCAGGTGGACGCTGCGCGAGGCGCCGGGCGCGAGCGTGAAGGTGCCTGGCAGGGTGCCGGAGAAGACGGCGTCGGCGTAGTGCAGCGGTACCGGCTGCCAACTGCCGCCCTCGGCGCGGTACTCCAGGCTCGCCGCGTTGGGCGGCAGGCCCGCGCCGCCGTCGAGGAGGAAGCGCATCGCCAGCCCGTCGGTGGCGTCCGCGCCGGTGTTGGTGACGGTGTCGGTGTACTCCACCGGCTGTCCCGCCAGGCCGATCTCCGCGGGAGCGGGGGCGGACAACGAGATGCTGAGCGGGCGCGGCGCGGTGTCGGCGAGCGCCGCCGGTGCGAGGCCGAAGCCCGCGACGGACAGCAGCAGGGCGATTCCCCCGGCCGCCGCGGACGACCTGATCTTGTGTGCGGTGCGGTTCAACGTATCCCCCCAGGATGCGTGGCCCGCGCGGCTCTCGGCCGCGCCGGGTGACAGGGGCGCTTTCGTGCTCCCCGCCTGGCTTGACCGTAATGCGGGGTGAAGGGTTGTCCGGCGGTGACACGCTGTTCCCCGCCTGTGACAGGGACGCGACGGCTCCGTGTCCCGGCGCGTGTCCCGGCGCGCGCCCGGCCCGCGCCCGGCCCCCGTATCCCGGCCTGCGGCGCGCCCTAGAAGCGGGGCAGCGGCGTGCGGTGGACCCAGGCCGTGAAGAGGGGGTCGAGCGGGTCGGAGGTGTACCGCGCCGCGTGCGCGGCGAGGTCGGCCGTGACCACCGTCGAGTGGCGGTTTATGGTCGCCCACGCCTTGAGCATCCGGAAGAACGCGCCTTCGCCGAGGGCCAGTCGCAGGGCGTGGACGGTGAGGCCGCCGCGCTGGTAGAGGCGGTCGTCGAACATCAGACGGCGTCCCGGGTCGCCCAGGCGCAGGTCCTGCGGGAGCCGGGACAGCCGGTCGTGGGCGGTGGCGGCGTGCGCGGCGGCGAGCGGGCCGCCGGTGTGCTCCGACCACAGCCACTCGGCGTATTTGGCGAAGCCCTCGTTGAGCCATATGTGCCGCCAGTCGCCGATGGACAGGCTGTTGCCGAACCACTGGTGGGCCAGCTCGTGAGCGACCAGCCGTTCCGAACGCCGCCTGCCCCCCAGGTGGTTGGTGCCGAAGGTGGCCAGACCCTGCGCCTCCACCGGCACGTCCAGCTCCTCGTCGGCGACGACCACCGCGTACTCGCCGAACGGATACGGACCGAAGACGTCCTCGAAGAAGTCCATCATGCGGGTCTGCCGCTCGAAGTCGACGGCGAATTCGCCGCGCAGCCGGGCCGGTACGTAACCGGTCTGCGGTACGGGGCGGCGCGGGGCGAACAGCGAGGAGCCGCCGGTGAGTTGGACGGTCTCGTAGCGGCCGATCGACACCGTCGTCAGGTAGCTGGAGGTGGGCGCCGCCTGCTCGTACACCCACGTGGTGCCGCTGGCCTTGGTGGTCCTGGACAGCAGCCGCCCGCCGACGACCACGGTGTACGCGGACGGCGCGGTGACCGCGATCTGGTACGACGCCTTGTCCGCCGGCCGGTCGTTGCACGGGTACCAGGACGGCGCGCCGACCGGCTGGCTCGCCACCAGCGCGCCGTCGGTCAACTCCTCCCAGCCCAGGCCGCCCCACTGGCTGTTGATGGGCTGCGGGTTGCCGGTGTAGGCCACCTCGACGGTGAAGGCCGCGCCCGCCTCCACCGGCTTCGCGGGCCGTACGCGCAGCCGTCCCGCCCGGTGCGTGTAGTGCGCGGGCCGCCCGTCGACCACGACCCGCTGGAGCCTGAAGTCGGCCAGGTCCAGGGCGAATTCACGCAGCGGCGCGCCGCCCGCGACCGCGCTGAGGCGCGCCGTGCCGCGCAGTCGGTTGGACGCGGGCCGGTAGTCCAGGGCCAGTTCGTACCGGTGGACGCCGTAACGGCTGTCGCCGTGTCCCGGGAAGTACGGGTCCGCCTCCGGCGCGGCGGCTCGTTTCTGGCTCAACGGTTCCTCGCTCATCGTTCCCACCGGGCCGCACCACCGTACGATCCGGTCGTTCCCCCGGGCGGGCCGGGCATGCGTGCCGGCGCACCACCGCTCGCGCTTGGCGTGCGGGCCGACGCGTCTGGCGTGCGGGCCGACGCGTCTGGCGTGCGCGCCGCCGGACCGCGTCCGCCCGTGGACCGCCGCAGGCCCGAGGCCGGTGGTCCGAGGACCACCGAACCGCCCCGCCGGGCCCGGTGGTGACGTGCGAGCCGCTGACGGCTGGCCGCGCAGTTCCCCGCGCCCCTACGGGGCGCAGGCACTCCGCCGGGGAGCCACCCGCCCCGCCACGCCGTGACCACGTTACGCCCAGTCAAGCGCACCCCCGCGCCGGGCGGCCCCTCACGCCTCGCCCCGCCGCGCGGGCGGCTCCTCCTCGAACCACACCTCGGCCGGATTCCCCAGCCAGCGGCTGTCCGCCGGGATGGACTCGGCGCGCATCACCAGGGACGCGGGCCCCAGGGTGCTGCGGGCGCCGATCTCGCTGCCGGGCAGCACGATGCCGCCGGGACCGAGGGTCGCGCCCGTACGGAGCACGACCGTGTCCATGCGCATGATCCGGTCGTGGAAGAGGTGGGTCTGGAGGACGCAGCCGCGGTTGACGCTGACGCCGTCCTCCAGGGTGACGAGGTCGGCCTCGGGCAGCCAGTAGCTCTCGCACCACACACCCCGGCCGACCCGCGCGCCGAGCCCGCGCAGCCACAGGCTCATCACGGCGGTGCCGGGCACCGCGCCGACCAGCCACGGCACGGCCAGCACCTCCACGAAGGTGTCGGCCAGCTCGTTGCGCCACACGAAACCGCTCCACAGCGGGCGCTCGACCGCCCGGAAGCGGCCGACCAGCAGCCACTTCGCGGCGATCGACACCACGCAGGCGGCGCCGCCCGCGGCGAGCAGCACGGGCCCCGACAGCAGCGCCACCGCAAGAGTCCCGGCCTCCGAGAGCCGGGCCAGCACCGCCAGGACGACTATCGCCAGCGCGGCGGACGCCAGCACCGGCACCAGGCGGCAGACCTCGACCAGCCCGCGCGCCCACACCAGCCGTACCGGCGGCGCGTACGTCAGGCTCTGGTCGGCCTCGTCGGCCGTGCGCGGCAGCCGTACCGGCGGCATGCCCAGGTACGAGCGGCCCTCCTTGGCCTTCTTCGGCGTCGCCGACAGCACCCCGACCAGGCCGCGGTCCGGGACGGCGCGCCCCGGCGCCGTCATCCCCGAATTGCCGAGGAACGCGCGCTCGCCGATCTCGGCCGCGCCGATCCGCAGCCAGCCGCCGCCGAGCTGGTACGGGGCGACGAGGACGTCGTCGGCGAGGAACGCGCCGTCGCCGACGGTGGTCAGGCTCGGCATCGCCAGCACCGTGGAGACCTCGGCGCCGCTGCCGACCTTCATGCCGAGCGCCCGCAGCCACACGGGCGTGATGAGGCCCGCGTACAGCGGGAAGAGCTTGTCGCGGGCGGCGTCCATGAGCTGGATGACCGTCCAGGACTGCCAGCCGACGCGGCTGTGCAGCGGGTGCCAGCCGGGCCGCAGGCCCAGGCTCAGCAGCCGTACGGCGGCGATCAGCAGCGCCGCGTACACCAGCGCGAAGGCGAGGGTGGCGGGGACGAGCGCGATGAGCGCGCCCTTCGCGGCGGCGCCGAGACCGCTGTGGGTGGGCACCAGGCAGGCCGCGACGGCCAGCGCCGCGAGTCCGGCGATCAGCGGCAGCAGCGTCACGCCGACGCCGCTCGCGCCGTACGCCGCCGCCCAGCGGGTCCGGCGCGCGGGCCGCTGCTTGGGCCAGCGCCGCTCGGCCTTGCCGACCTTGACGGCGGGCGCGCCCGCCCAGCTCTGCCCGGTCGGCACCTGCCCGGTGACGCTGGACCCGGCCGTGATCTGCGCGCGCTTGCCGATCCTGGCGCCCGGCAGCAGGGTGCTGCGGGTGCCGACGACGGCGCCCGAGCCGACCTTCACCGGGCCGACCTCAAGACGGTCGCCGTCCAGCCAGTACCCGGCGAGGTCCACCTCGGCCTCGACCGCGCAGCCCCGGCCGAGCTTGAGCATGCCGGTGACCGGCGGCAGCGAGTGCAGGTCCACGTCAGGGCCGATCCGCGCGCCGAGCGCCCGGCCGTACCGGATCAGCCAGGCCCCGGACAGCGAGGTCGCGCCGGTCGCCTCGGCCAGCCGCTCGGCCGCCCACAGCCGCAGGTGGACGCCGCCGCCGCGCGGGTAGCTGCCGGGGGTCAGCCCGCGCAGCAGCAGCCGGGCCCCGGCCGCGGCCAGCGCGAGGCGGCCCGGCGGGCTGAAGAGCAGGACGGCCCCGGCGCCGACCAGCCACCAGGACGCGGTGGGCGCCCACGGGTAGTGGCCGGTCCAGGCCAGCATGTTGCCCAGCGCCAGCAGGCCGGTCGTCCAGCGCAGCCCGGTCAGCGCGAACAGCGGCAGCAGCGCGAGCAGTTGGACGGCCTTGGCGCGGGCGGGCACCGGCGCGATCTCGCGGGCCGGGCGGTCGTCCCGTACGGAACGGTCCAGCATCCTGGCCAGCTTGCGGACGGTCGGCGCCTGGTAGATGTCGACGACGGCCACCGAGGGGAAGCGGGTCCGCAGCAGTGTCGTGAGCTGGGCCGCGGCCAGGCTGCCGCCGCCGATCGCGAAGAAGTCGTCGCGCGGCTCGACCACCGGCACGCCGAGGACCTCGGTCCACTGCTCGGCCACCCACGCCTCGGTGCCGCGCAGCGGTTCCGCTTCCTCCGGCGCGGGCCCCGCGGTCTCCGGCAGCGGCCAGGGCAGCGCCGCCCGGTCCACCTTCCCCGAGGTGCGGGTCGGCAGCTCGGGGACGGTCGCCAGCAGCGGTACGAGGGCGGCGGGCAGCTTCGTGGACAGCTCGGCGACGGCCGCGGCCCGGTCCCAGCCGCGTCCACCGGCTTCACCGGGCCCTGAGGGCCCACTGGCTTCACCAGCCGCACCGGCCTCCTCCGCGACCACCACGTAACCGACGAGCAGCTGATGGCCGCTCCTGGCCGTCCGTACGGCGGCCGCGGCCCCCGCGACGCCCGGCAGCGCCTGGAGCGCCGCGTCCACCTCGCCCAGTTCGATCCGGCGCCCGCCGAGTTTGACCTGCTCGTCGGCGCGGCCCAGGAACAGCAGCCCCTCGGGCTCGGCGCGTACGAGGTCGCCGCTGCGGTACGCGCGCGCCCAGCCCATCGACTCCAGCGGCGCGTACTTCTCCGCGTCCTTCGCGGCGTCCAGATACCGGGCCAGGCCGACGCCGCCGATGATGAGCTGGCCGCTGCCGCCCATCGGCACCGGCTCGCCCGCCTCGTCCACCACGGCCAACTCCCAGCCGTCCAGCGGCAGCCCGATCCGTACCGGGCCCTCGCCGGTCAGCAGCGCCGCGCAGGCGACGACGGTGGCCTCGGTCGGACCGTAGGTGTTCCAGACCTCGCGCCCCTCGGTGACCAGCCGCTCGACCAGTTCCGGCGGGCACGCCTCGCCGCCGAAGATCAGCAGCCGCACCTCGTTCAGCGCCTCGGCGGGCCACAGGGCCGCCAGCGTCGGCACCGTCGAGACCACCGTGATCTCCTGCTCGGCCAGCCACGGCCCGAGGTCGCTGCCGCCGCGCACCTGCGAGCGGGGGACCGGGACCAGGCAGGCGCCGTTGCGCCAGGCCAGCCACATCTCCTCGCACGACGCGTCGAAGGCCACCGACAGGCTCGCCATCACGCGGTCGCCGGGACCGATCGGCTCGTCCTGGAGGAACAGCGCGGCCTCGGCGTCCACGAACGCCGCCGCGTTGCGGTGCGTGACCGCGACGCCCTTGGGGCGGCCGGTCGATCCCGAGGTGAAGATGATCCAGGCGTCGTCGTCGGGGGAGGGGCGGCGCGCGGATTTCGCCTGGGGCGGGCCGGCCGGGGGGAGGGCGTGGGGGGTGCCGGTCGTGGTGAGGGCGCGGCCCGCGCCCAGCACGGCGGCCACCTCCGCCTCGCCGAAGACCAGCTCGGCCCGCTCGTCCGGGTCCTCGGCGTCCACCGGTACGTAGGCGGCGCCCGCCGCGAGCACGGCCAGGACGCTGACGTACAGGTCGTTGCTGCCCGAGGGCACCCGCACGCCGACCCGGTCGCCCGGCCCGATTCCGGCCGCCGCGAGCCCGCGCCGCAGCGTGTCGACCTCGGCGGCCAGCGCGCGGTATGTCAGCGCGGTGCGGCCGTCGTCCAGCGCGGGCTCCTGCGGGTGCGCGAGCACGGTCGCGTCGAGCACGTCCAGCAGCGTCCGCGCCCCGGCGGCCGTACCTCCCGAGAAGTGGGCGCCTCCCGCGAGGTGGGCACCTTCCGCGAGGTGGGCACCTCCCGCGAGGTGGGCGTACGGAACGTTCGGCCGTTCGGCCGCGTCCAGCACTCCCGGCAGCAGGTCCACATCCCGCAGCGGGCCGCTCTCCACGCTCAGATCCATGCGCTCCTCGTCCCTCGTCCCCCGTCCGGGGGCCCGGCACCCTGCTCAGGGCGTACAAAGCAAGACAAGCCGACCGATCTTACGGGCGGCCTTTCCGCGCCGCCTCCCGGGCGACCCCGCGCCCACCCGCGTTTCGAACGCGTTTCCGCCCCCTCCCGCGCCCCCTCTGACCTGCGCGGCGACCGCCCCTTCCACCCCGCCCGCCGACGCCCGGCCGACGCGGGCGAACGTGCCGCAACACACACGAGGAGCCGTGACGAGATGGCCGTGCGATGTCATCGCGGCGAATGTGCGGTGTACGGCGGATGTACGTTCGGGGTCGGGCCGTTTCTCGGGCCGCCGACGGCCGCGCGCATACGTCAACTCCAGCCGCGCGGAACGGTCGTTGACGTTTGCGAAGGGGCGGCGGGAGCAGGCCGCCTCCGGATGCGTACGAGCGGCGCGCGCGGCCAACGGCGGGCGGCGAGCGGCGGGCCCGCGACCGTGTCCGCCTCCGGTTGTCCGGCCGCCGCCGGGGGGGGGCTACTGACCGGCGGTGGCGGCGAAGCGCCGGGCGAGGGCCGCGAAGGCGTTCTTGAGCGCGGGCGGGCCGATGACCTCGACGGTGGTGTCGAACTGGGCGAGGGCGGCGGCGAGCGCGGGCCAGGACCAGGAGCCGAGGGTGAGGCGACAGCGGTCGGCGGTGAGGGGTTCGACGAGGCCGTCACGGGCGTAGGGGGCGACGGCGGAGGCGGGCAGGCCGAGGACGACGTCGCCGCGGCAGGGCCAGTCGGCCGCGCCCCGCGCGGGGGCTTCGGCGCCGCGGAAACGGGCGGTGACAAAGGCCGCCACGTCGTCGCCGGGCAGGTCGCGGGGGGTGAACCGAGGTCCCGTGGGGGTGCGCGGGCGCATCCGGTCGGCGCGGAAGGTGCGCCAGTCGGCGCGGTCGAGGTCCCAGGCCAGGAGGTACCAGCGCCCGCCGCGCGCGACGAGGTGGTGGGGCTCGACGCGGCGGGGCTCCTCGGCGTCCCCGTAGTCGAAGCGCAGCACCTCGCGGGCGTGGACGGCGGCGCCCAGCGCGGTCAGGACACCGCTGTCGGCGGTCGCGGCGCCGGGCGGCGGGACGGCCGTCACCTCCAGGGCGTCGATCCGGTGCCGCAGCCGCGCCGGCATCACCTGCCGTACGGTCGCCAGCGCGCGGGCCGCGGCCTCCTCGATGCCCGCGCCCGCCCCCGCCCCCGTGGCCATCCGCAGGGCGATGGCGAGGGCCACGGCCTGGTCGTCGTCGAAGAGCAGCGGCGGCAGCCGCGCCCCGGCGTCGAGCCGGTAGCCGCCGTCGGGGCCCTTGAAGGCCGCGATCGGATAGCCCAGCTCGCGCAGCCGGTCCACGTCCCGGCGGACCGTGCGGGCGCTGACGTCCAGGCGTTCCGCCAGCTCGCCGCCCGGCCAGTCCCTGCGGGTCTGGAGCAGGGACAGGAGGGAGAGCAGCCGGGCCGACGTATTCCGCATACGCCGGATTCTCTCCCGAGTAGCGGACAGAAACTGTCCTGTACGGGTGCGAGGGTGGGTCGCAGGCCGAGAAACACGCAGGTCACGAAGGTTCGACCCCCGACAGCGCAAGGAGCCGTCCATGTCCGTCACGACCGCCACCCACCTGAATTTCCGGGGCGACGCCCGCGCGGCGCTCGACTTCTACCGGTCCGTCTTCGGCGGACGCCTCACCGCCGTCACGTACAAGGACGCCGGTGCCGTACCGGCCGGAAGCGAGGCCGACTGGATCATGTGGGGCGAGGTCGTGTCCGACGACGGCTTCCACGTCATGGCGTACGACGTCCCGTCGCACCTGCCCTGGGACCAGGGCCGTAACGCCTTCTTCGTCTCGGTGCGCTGCGACAGCGCCGAGGAGATCACCGCGCTCTGGGAGAAGCTGGCGGACGGCTCGACGGTCGTGCAGCCGCTCGCGCCCGCGCAGTGGGCGCCGCTGTACGGCATGCTCACCGACCGCTTCGGGGTCGTGTGGGTGCTGGACGTCGCGGCCGTCGCACCGTGACCCCGCTCGACGCCCGCGCCCTGAACCGGGCGACCCTGGCCCGCCAACTCCTGCTGGAGCGTTCGGACTTGCCCGCCCTGGAGGCCGTCGCGCACCTCGGCGGCGTCCAGGCGCAGGAACCGCAGGAGCCGTTCACCGGCCTCTGGTCACGGCTGCGCGGCTTCCAACCCGCCTTTCTGGACGGCCTGTTGACCGGCCGCGAGGTGGTGCGCACCCATCTGATGCGCCGCACCGTCCATCTCGTCACCGCCGAGGACGCCCTCGCCTGGCGGGCCCGCCACGATCCGATGCTGCGGCAGCGCGTCCTGGGCACGTACCGCGACGAGCTGGCCGGGATCGACCTGGCCGACTTGGCGGCGGCGGGCCGCGCCGTCATGGCCGACGGCGAGGCCCGCACGATGGCCGAGATCGTCGCGGCGCTGTCCGACCGCTGGCCCGCACCGCCCCGGCGCGCCCTCGGCGAACTCCTCGTCGCCGCGCTCCTGCCGATGGCGCAGCGGCCCCCGCGCGGCCTGTGGCGTACGAAGGCGGGTGTCCGCAATGTCCTGCTGTCGTCCTGGCTGGGCCGCGACATCGACCCGCCGCCCGAGCGCCTGTCCGACGACGCGGCGGAAGACCTCGTCGGACAGGCGCTCGTACGCCGCTACCTCGCCGCGTACGGCCCCGCGGCCACCGCCGACCTGCGCGCCTGGTCCGGCCTCGCGGGACTCCCCGCCGCGGTCGCCGCCGTACGGCCCCAACTCGTCGCCTTCCGCGACACCTTGGGCCGTGAACTGCTCGACCTCCCCGACGCCCCGCGCCCCGACCCCGGCACGCCCGCGCCCGTACGCTTCCTGCCCGCCTTCGACAACGCCCTTCTCGGCTACGCCGACCGAACCAGGATCGTGGACGACGCCCACCGCGGCCTGTCCGTCGCGGGCCAGCGCGTCGTCCTGGTCGACGGCCGTGTCGCCGCCACGTGGACGGTGGAGGCGGAGGGCGTCACCGTCACCCCGTTGAGGCCGCTGCGGCGGGCGGAGCGCGACGCGGTCATGGACGAGGGCCGGGCCCTGGCGTCCTTCCTCACGGACGGGGCGAGCGACCGGGTCAGGACGGCGTCCTAGACGGCCAGGCGTCGGCGCGCGCGAGGTCGAGGACGAGGGCGGCGATGTTCCAGGCGTCGTCCTCACCCCGGTGGTGCCGCCCTTCGAGCGGCAGCCCGGCCACGCGCAGCGCCTCCGCCATCCCCGGCCGCTTGCGCAGCCCGTACGCCCGCGTGAACACCGCCTTCGCGTTCACATGCGACCTTCCGAAGGGGTACGTGACCCGCGTCGCCCGGCACTGCCGCGTGAACTGGTGCCGGTCGTAGTCCCCCCAACTCGCCCATACCCGCGCCCCCGCCAGGTGCTCCCGCGCCAACTCCCCACAGGCGTCGGCGAACGACACCCCGAGGTCCACCTTCGTCTGCGTCAGCCCCGTCAACTCCGTGCAGAACGCGCTCACCCGTGACCGCGCAGGCCGCACCACCCACCGGTGCCGCGCCACCCGCTCCCCGGCCGCCAGGTCCACCACGGTCAGCCCGATCTCGACGATCTCGCTCACCGCCCCCGGCGGCGGCTCCCCGTCCCAGCACGTCGCCTCGACATCCACGACATTCAGCAACTCCCCGCCCCACTCCATCCGCCGAGCATAGGCAGACGGCCGCCGTACGCCGAACGATTTGTCCGCCAGGACCGACCTCTCGAAAACGTGCGGCTCCCGCCTCTTCCCGTTCCCGGCCGTCTCCTACGCTGACGGTATGGATCGTCGTGAGCGCGCGGCCGGCGCCGTGGTGGGTTCAGCGGTGGGGGACGCGCCGCACATCGTCGAATCGCTCCTGGTGCGCGGCGGATTGGATCTGCCGGACGTCGTCGCCCGGTTCCGGCCCCGCTCAGGGCTTCGGCAGCGGAAGGCTGGGCATCTGGGGGTGGCGCAGGTGCTGCCCGGCGTCGTCTACGTCCAGCCGAAACGTCTCAGGGCCCGGACGACTCGCCGCGTCGTAGGCACTCAGGACCGCCTCAACGCGGTCCCACAGCTTGACCGGGCCGCCTTGTCTCACTTGCCATGCGCCGTCGCCCGGGGTGAGGGTAGCCGCTGATCCGGTGACGACGTCGATCAGATGAATGACCTCGCCGACCGTGGTCATCTGTGCGTCCGGTACAGCGCTTTGGGCGAGGAACCGCAGGTGGAAGGCTTCCTCGGTGGCTGCGGTGATCCGCTGAGGGCTGTACTTCGCCTTGTGGCCGCTCTCGGGGAGGCCCGCGGCCCAGTGGGAGGGGTTCCCGAACGCGGGGGCGGCGTGTGTCCGCGCGGACATGAAGGAGACGGTGCCGCTGAGCAGTTGGCCTCCGGCGGTGCCGTCGCCCTCGACGGTCAGCAAGACGCGAGCGTATCCGTAGAGCCAGCCGCTGAGGGTCAGCAGGATCTTCCCGCCGGGCCTGGTCTGGGAGATGAGCGCCGGAGGGACGGCGCGGAAGGAGCACGCGGCGACGATCCGGTCGAAGGGCGCCTCGGGCCAGTACCCGTAGAGCCCGTCGGCGACCGCGAGCGTGGGGGTATAGCCCAGGCCGAACAGTGCGTTCGCCGATGTCTCCAGGCGATGCGGGTCCACCTCGATGCTGGTGAGGTTGGCGGAACCGAGGCGTTCACACGCCAGCGCGGTGGAGTAGCCGGCCCCGGTGCCGATCTCCAGCACGGTGTGCCCCTCGGCGACCTCTGCGTCCGCCCACATCCGCAGCACGAGCGACGGCAGTGTGGACGATGAGGTCGGGGCCCCGCCGTGCCGAACGCCCTTGCTCTTCCAGTCCACTTCGTCGCCGTCGAACTGCGTGATCAGCGTGGTGTCGGAGTACGCGGCGGCCAGCCACCGGCCGTAGTCGAGTTCCGCGGTGACCGGCTCCCACACCGTCATCCCCTGCCCGTCGCGCTCGTCGGCGGGCAGGTAGAAGCCGGGCACGAACCGGTGACGTGGCACCGTCTCGACCGCTTGGCGCCACGTTGGATCGGCGAGAACGCCATCCGTGGCGAGGGCCTTCGTCATGGCCTCGCGCAGGCGGGCCGCGTCAGTCTCAAGGTCGGCGGGCAAGGTCATGGGGCGCCGCCTCCTTTCCGCTCAGGATGTCGGCGAACGCCTCGGTGATGGCCGGGGCTTCGGGCAGCCAGCCCCACTGCCCGTTCGGGTTGCACTCGATGGCCGTCCAGGATTCCGGCAGGCGTTCGTCTCCGGTGAGGGCGAAGTCGAAACAGCCGAAGGCCAGGCCGAACGAGGCCAGGTAGCTGTGCGGTTTTCGTCGCCCGCGTGATCCGGCCGAGGTCGCATGGTGTGGCGACCGGGCCGGCCGGTTGCGGGGCTAATCGGGTTCCGTGGCGTGCTCGGCCGCCCGTACCCGAATCCACTCCGCCAGCAGGCGGACCGTCTCGGCGGAGGCGCCGCCCAGTTGCACATGGGGCTTGTGGCCCGCCGCCGGGAAGTCGCCTTGGAGGGACGGCAGTTTGATACCGGCCAGGCCGAGTGCGGTGGCCAAGTCGTCGGCGGCGGCCTGGCCCTCGTTCAGGGCGTGGTTGTCGATGGTGGGGTGCGTCATGGCGTGGGCCTCTCGGAGCCGGTCAACGGTCAGGTGTGGACGAGCGGGCCGCTCATGGCGCGGACCCGCGCGAACGGGTCGGCGGCCGGTATCGGCGGTACGGGTCCTGCGTCCCAGCCGTTTTCCGCCGCACCAGGGGGCCTTTGCGCGAGGCGAAGTTCGGCCAGGACGGCCTTGCCCTCACCCTCCTCGGGGCGCGGGAAGCGGTAGCCCCAGCCGTCGCTCAACTCGCTCACGAGGAAGAGGCCGCGCCCGCCCGTGCCGTCATCGGTCGGTTCCCGCACGACCGGCGGCCGGGGGTCCTCGTCGGCCAGGCAGATCCGCAGTGTCGTCGGCAGACGGCACAACGTCAGTACGAAGTGGCTGCCGCCGCCTTCGGGCGACCTGACGTGCTGGACGGAGTTGGTCGCCAACTCCGAGACGATCAGCTCCGCGTCATCGATGACGTCGTCCTTCACCTCCCACGCACTCAAGGTGCGGCGCGTGTGCGCCCGCGCCGCATGGACGGCGGCGGGTTCGAGCGGTAATTCCAGACGGCTGATCCACAGCGGCGGTTCGGTGGTCACGGTCGCACCACCTGGCCGCTGGTGACGGGCGGGTGGTGCGCCAGGCGCGTGGCTGACACGGGTGGATGGTTCGGCACGATCAAGCCCCCAACGTCCGGGGTCGGCTGTTACGTTCTTTCCATGAGTGTGCGCTACTAGCGCGCTACTTCGCAATAGCATCGACTCATGCAATCCCACGGACAGTTGCTACGGCGACGGATTGTGGCGACACTGGTCCGCATGACGACAACCAGCCCCGTGGTGCGGCGCAGGCGGCTTGGCCTGGAGTTTCGCGCTCTCCGGGAGCGTGCTGGACTCAAGGGGGACGAAGCCGCGAAGCGGCTGAAGTGGTCCAACTCGAAGCTGTCACGCGTGGAGTTGGGGCGCAGCCCGGTGACACCGGCCGATATGGCCAAACTGCTGGACTTGTACGACGTCCACGACCAGGAGCGCCGCGACGAGCTGGCCAAACTCAACCGCGAGGCGAGGCGCAAGGGTTGGTGGCAGCTCTACAGCGACATCCCGTACTCGACGTACATCGGTCTTGAGGCGGAGGCGAAGACGTTGCTGACGTACCAGCACGTCATCCCCGGCCTGCTCCAGACGGAGGCGTACGCCGAAGCGATCAATCGGGAGACCCTGACCGATCCCCCGATCGAGGCGTTGGAACAGCAGCTTGAGGTCCGGATGCAGCGGCAAGGTTTGCTCACCCGGCCGGACCCGATGCAGGTACGCGCGGTTCTGGACGAAGCCGCGCTTCGACGTCTGGTCGGGGGCGAAGAGGTCATGAAGGCCCAACTTCAAAGACTCCTGGAGCTGAGCACCCGGCGGAACGTCATCATCCAGGTGATCCCGTTCTCCGCCGGGGCCTACCCGGGCACTCGGACAGGCCCGTTCCTCATCCTCCGATACGAGCACCCTGCCGACCCCGACGTGATCTACGTCGAAGGTGACAGCGATCCCTTTCCGGACCGCGAAGGCACCGCCCACCGCTACGGAGTCATCTTCGACAATCTGCGGGCCTGCGCCATGAGCGCGGCCGAGAGCCAGGCCCTCATCAAGAAACTCGTGGCAGAACTGTGAACCGTGAACTGGATGGAGCGGTCATGACCACAGACCTCACTCGTGCCCGGTGGCGCAAGTCCACCGCCAGCGTGGGCAACGGCGAATGCGTCGAGGTGGCGTTCGTCCCGAACGCCGTTGCCATGCGCGACAGCAAAGACCCCACCGGCCCGGCACTCCTCTTCACCCCCGGCGAGTGGTCGGCCTTCACGCGGGGCGTCCAGGACGGCGAGTTCGACCGGTAGAGCCGGAAAGCGGGCGAGGCCCCGACTGCCAGCAACGGTGGTCGGGGCCTCGCGTGTTGGGGCCGTACAGCCCGGCGCAGCCGGGTCAGCAGGGGCCGTTGTCGGTCCAGACGGCCCAGGAGGCGGGGTCGGTGGGGGCGGCGTTCGTGGAGTAGTACGTGGACGTGAATTTGTGGCCGCTGTAGGAGACGACGTTGCCGGGGACGTAGGAGGTGGCGGGGTTCCAGGGGGTGGGGCAGCCGCCGGGGTTGCCGGTGCCGCCGCCGGTCGTGGTGGCGGAGACGGGAGTTGAGGTGGGGCTGAGGGTGCCGGAGGCGGTGGCGGCGGCGACCGTGTAGGTGTAGGCGGTGCCCGCGGTGAGGCCGGTGTCGGTGAAGGACGTGCCGCCGGTGGTGCCGACCTGGGAGCCGCCGCGGTAGACGGTGTACGAGGCCGCGCCGGAGACGCCGGTCCAGGACAGGGCGACCGAGGTGCCGGTGGTTGCGGTCGCGTGCAGGCCGGTGGGCGCGGCGAGCGGCGGGGGAGTGCCGTTCGAGGAGACGAACTGCCAGGTGATGCCGGTGACGACACCCGTGCCGAGCGGTGCGAACTCCGCGAAGGCGGGCTGGCTCAGGTCGATGTGCGTCGCGTCGCACGTCGGGCACTTGTCGGCCACCGGCACCGTGAGCGTCTTGCCGTTGTACGTGACCTGGACCGAAATCCCGCTGCACAGAGGGTCGTTGTTGGGGTTGGCCGAGGTCCACCACTGGTACGACACCGCGACCAGATACTGCGTGGACGCGTCGATCTGCGTCCCGCACGCGCCGTACCCGACGTCGTTGTAGTACGTCATCGACCCGCTCATCGGCTGCCCGACCGGCACGGCGGCCGACGCGGGGCCGTTGGTGAGAAGGACGAGCGCCGAGGCGGCGGCGAGGGCGCCTGTCCAGCGGGCGATACGTCGGCTGCGTCGGGTGCGTCGGGTGCGTCGCGGCATGCGCACGGTACCTCTCCTCTACGTCTGTTCAGTGGGGGGCAGACGAGCTGGGCGGTGCGCCGCTGACAGTACGCGAACAAGGGGTCGTGTGGTGGCGGTGTGCCGTCACACCGAACGGTTCAGGACGCCGTCGCCCGGCGCGCCCCCGGCCAGCAACCCGTCCACGAACGTCCGCAGCCCGTCGCGATACGTGTCCCGTATGGCCAGTTCGTGCCACCGGCCGCTGACGGCCGCCAGATGCGGCACCTTCTCCGCGTCGAACGTCTCGCGGAACACGGGAGGTTCGCCGCCGCTCGGCCACCGTACGGAGTGCGCGCGCACCAGGATCTCGCCGACCGTGTAGTACCAGACGCTGCGGAAGACATGCACGGACTGCTCCTGCGTACAGCCGTGTTCGTCCGCCCCTGACACGATGCCCTCGACCATCCACAGCGCCGATTCGTCGAGCAGCCCGACGAAACCGTCCGTGGTCAGCACCTCCGCCGCCCACGGCCAGGCGGCGAGCGCGTCGTGCATCGCGGTGGCCGACGCCACGATGCGGTCGCGCGGGTCGCGGGGGAGTTCGGGGCGTTCGAGCTGGCTGATGTGGTGTTCGAGCAGCTGGACGAGGAGGTCTTCCTTGTCCCGGATGTGGTGGTAGAGCGTCGTCGCGCCGATGCCCAGCTCGGCGGCCAGCCGCCGGATCGTCAGCTTCTCCCAGCCGTCGCGGTCGATGAGCCGGCGGGTCGCCGTGAGGATTTCCGCGCGGGAGGTCACGGGCGGGCGGCCGGTGCGGCCTCGCCGTGCGGCGGGCGTGGGTGGGGGCATGGGCCCATCATGCCGCGCCGCCGCCCACGGACCGCGCCCCTGCCGCGTACGCGGCCCGCCGTGACCTGCGCGGCCCGCGTACGCCCGCCCGCTCCCGGCCCGCGTACGCCCGTCCGCCCCCGGTCCACCCCCTCCCGATTCCCATCCGGCGCATCCGGTGCTACTTTCGGAACACGTTCCTAAAGTCGGGGGCGGCAGAGAGAGGCGGCGCGCGCCGCCGCCGAGAACGGGGAGTCCGCGATGCGGAAGAGGATGAGGATGAGGAAGAGTCCGAGCAGCAGCCCGATCGAACCGGGGGGCCCGGACACCCCGGCGCCCCCGACAGCCCCGCCGAGCGGGGTCCCGGCGGCCGTCCGCCCGGGGCTGACCCTCGCGGTCGTCGCCGTCGTCCAGTTCATGGTGTCGCTCGACGTGTCCGTCGTGAACGTCGGACTGCCCCAGATCGCGTCCGGCCTCGGCTTCGGCCCGGTCGGCCTGACCTGGGTGATCCACGCGTACGCCCTCACGTACGGCGGCCTGCTCCTGCTCGGCGGCAAGGCGGCCGACCGCTACGGCCGCAAGCGGGTGCTGCTGCTCGGGCTCGCCCTGTTCGGCCTGGCCTCCCTCGGCGGCGGCCTCGCCCAGAGCCCCGCCCAACTCGTCGCCGCCCGCACGATCCAGGGCATCGGCGCCGCCGCACTCGCCCCCGCCGCGCTGGCGCTGCTGACCGGGACGTTCCCCGAAGGCCGGGCGCGCGTAAAGGCGTTCGGCATCTGGAGCGCGGTCAACGCGGCGGGCGGCGCCTTCGGCGTCGTGATCGGCGGTGTCCTGACGCAGTACGCGAGTTGGCGCTGGGTCATGCTGGTCAACGTGCCAATGGCCGCGTGTGCGCTGGCACTTGCCTGGCGCGGGGTCACCGCGACCGCGCCCAACGCGCGCGCCGGCCGCCCCGACGTACTCGGCGCCGTACTCGCCACCGCGGGCATGACGCTCCTGGTCTTCGGCGTCGTCCGCACCGACCGGCACGGCTGGACCTCGGCCGCCACCCTCTCGACGCTCGCCGTCGCCGTCGTCCTGCTGGCCGCCTTCCTCTACGTCGAGCGGACCACGGTCCGCGAACCCCTCATCCGGCTCGGCCTGTTCGCCAACCGCTCGGTCTCCGGCGCGAACGCGTTCAACCTCCTGGTCGGCGCCGCGATGACCCCGTCCTTCTACTTCGTGTCCCTCTACCTCCAGGACATCCTCGGCAAGGGGCCCGCGCTGACCGGCGCCATGTTCCTGCCCTTCACCTTCGGCCTGATCGGCGGCTCCGTGCTCGCCATCAAGCTGGGCTACCGCTTCCCGCCGCGCACCCTGCTCGTCACCGGCGGCATCCTGACGGCCGTCGGGCTCGGCTGGTTCGGCATGATCAGCGCCGACGGGTCCTTCGCCGCCGACATCCTCGGCCCCTCGATCGTCGCCAGCGTCGGCTTCGGACTCTGCCTCGGCCCGGTCGTCTCCACCGCCACGGCGGGCGTCGCGCCCCACGAGACCGGCACCGCCTCCGGCCTGCTCAACAGCTCCCGCCAGATCGGCGCCTCCCTCGGCCTCGCCGCACTGGGCACCGCCGCGCAGCACCGCACGGGCGGACGCGCGACGCTCGGTGCGCTTTGCGACGGTTACGGGTTCGGGCTGACGCTGGGCGCCGCGCTGCTGGTCGCGGCGGTAGCCGTCGCCCTGACCGTGCTGCGGCGGACCGGGGCGCCGGGGCGTGAAGCCCCGTCCGTGGAGCGGGACTTGGTGCCGGCGGGGGACTGAGGGGCGGGTGCGGCCGTACGGGGGCGGGCTCTTTCCCGCCACCGTACGGTCAACTACCGGCCGAAGACGGCTCTTTCGGGTCCGGCCAGGTTGTCATGGGCATGACCTCATGCGTAACGCGAGCCCCATGCACCACCCGGCCCTCCGAGAGGATCGCATCAGAGTGAGAAGTCCGAGAAGCCTCGTGAGCAGTCTGAAGCCGAAATCGACGGCGACCGTTTTCGTGACCGCGGCGGCGCTGGCCCTGGGCTGCGGCCTGGGAACGGCCGCGGCGGCCCCTTCGTCCCCCTCTCCGTCCGCCGTTGCCGTTGCCGCCGCCGCTCCCGCCTGCGGCTCTGCGGCGGTCTCCGGCCGTACCGTCAGCGGAGCGCTGTCCGCGGCTGAGGTCCACCGTCAGCTCAACTCCCTGACGCAGCAGCACCGTTCGCAGTACGGGACGCCGTCCGGGATCGCGGCCAAGGGCCCGCTCGGCGACACGGCCGCCACGGGCACGGCCACGGCCACGGCCACGGCCACGGGCACGGCCACGGGCACCGTCGTACGGCCGCTGCTCGACATCCACCCGGCGCAGGGCACGGCGTTCAAGTCGCTGTCCGGCTCGGACGGTTCGTGCGCCACCCAGTCCGTCTCGACCCAGCTCACGGTGCACGACAGCGGCACCACCATCTACACCCCGACGATGTACCCGGCGGGCGGCTCCTGCGTCGAACTCGTCACCGTCTACACGCGGACGGTCCGCTCGGTCTCCGCCTGGGACTGGTGCCGCAGCGTCAACTTCGCCGCCTCCGTCACCATCAACAGCTCCTTCCTCACCACCTACACCGGCGGCACCGGGGCCTACACCGGCCGCGTCGTGAAGACCTCCGCCGCCTCCAACACCTGGTCCGCGGACCTCTACAACTACTCGACCGGCCGGTGGGACACCCTCTTCGCCCAGTCCGGCACCAACCAGTCCGGCCGCACCGACGGCTGGGACATCGAAGAGCTCTACTCCACCGTCGGCGCCTCCGGGCAGGCGTCCTCCTGCACCGACATGGCCAACCTCACGTTCGAGTCCGCCAACATCGCCGTCCGCACCAACGGCACGTGGTCCCCCGCCTCCACCGCCAACGCCGACACCCACTACGACTCCCCCGCCGGCTCCTTCTACTGCCCCACCCGCACCTTCCAGATGCTCACCGCGTACACCCACTGGAAAGCCACCGGCTGACCTCGCCCCGTCCCCCCGGCCCCGACCGGCCTCGTCCCGCACGTGGGGGGCCGGGCGGGGCGGCACTAGGGTGGGGTGATGGCGGCGATTCGGCAGATCCAGGTGACCTTTGACTGCGCGGAGCCCGAGCGGGTCGCTCGGTTCTGGTGCGAGGTGCTGGGGTATGTGGTGCCGGCGCCGCCGGAGGGGTTCGGGACGTGGGGGGAGTACGACGCCGCGCAGGCTCCGGAGGAGCGGGGGTCGTGGTTCGCGTGTGTGGATCCCTCGGGGGCGGGGCCGCGGTTGTATTTCCAGCGGGTTCCCGAGGGGAAGGCCGTCAAGAACCGGGTGCACCTCGACGTGCGGGTGGGCACCGGTCTGGCGGGGGAGGAGCGGCTGGCCGCGCTGGAGGCGGAATGCGCGCGGCTGATCCCGCTCGGCGCGGTCCGCGTACGGCTGCTGTACGACGGCGGCAGCGACTCGTGCATCGCGATGCAGGACATCGAGGGCAACGAGTTCTGCCTCGACTGACCCGCCCGTGGGGACCCGCGCCGGAAGCTGCTATTTGCGTATCGACGCAATAAGCGGCACACTTCTCGGGTCGGACCCCGGCGGAGCCGTCACGGCGCCACGGGGGCGGAATGTGTCGTGGAAGGAGGCAGCTCATGGGTGCAGACCCTCCTAGTCCGCGCTGCCTCCGGGCCGCCGCGTAGCCCGGATCGCCTGAGCCGTACGCGCGCACGCCCGGCCCGTACGCCCGCACGCCAGGCCCGTACGCCCGGCCCGTATCCCCATGTGCCTGGCGCGTACCGCGTACCCCCGTACCCCGTATCCCCTCCCCGGCCGCCCCCGGCGACCCCCCTTCTGCCTGCCCGCACCCGCGAGCACCCCCGCTCCGTACCGCGAAACCGGCTGTCGGCATGTCCGGCGCGGTACGGGTGCGGTGGCGTGCGCACAGTGTGGGCGGAGGTCACTGTGATGTCGTTCCGCACGGACAAGACGGACAAGAGTGTGAGCCGCGCACCCCGAACGCCCCCGGGGCCGCTGCGGCGCGCGACGCGGCTGCCGGGCCGGATGTCGTGGGTGGATCTGGTGGTGGCGGCGGCCGTACTGGTGCTGCTGTACCTCGCGCTGCGCGTGGGCCAGGGGACGACGGTGTCGTTCAGCCCGAACCGCTCCGTGACGGTGGACACCGATCCGGCCCGGCTGCCGTACGACGCGGCGCGCAGCCTGCTGCGGATGTTCATCGCGCTGGCGGCGTCCACGGTCTTCACCTTCGGGTACGCGTACGCCGCCGCCAAGAGCCGGCGGCTGGAGCGCATCCTGATCCCGGCGCTGGACATTCTCCAGTCGGTCCCCGTGCTGGGCTTCCTGACGGTCGCCGTGACCGGCTTCATCGCGCTGTTCCCCGGCAGCCTCCTCGGCCTGGAGTGCGCGTCGATCTTCGCGATCTTCACCTCGCAGGCGTGGAACATGACGTTCGGCTTCTACCACTCCCTCATCTCGCTGCCGCGCGAACTGGACGAGCTGTCACGGTCGTTCGGCTTCACGCGCTGGATGCGGTTCTGGAACGTGGAGCTGCCGTCGGGCGCCATCAGCCTGGTCTGGAACGGAATGATGAGTTTCGGCGGCGGCTGGTTCTTCCTCGTGGCGTCCGAGGCGATCAGCGTCAACAACAAGAACTACGCGCTGCCGGGGGTCGGTTCGTACGCGGGAGCGGCCATCGCGGACGGCGATCTCGGCCGGGTCGGCTGGGCCATCGCCACGATGGCGGTCATGGTCATCGGCGTGAACTTCCTGTTCTGGCGGCCCCTGACCGCGTGGGCGGAGAAGTTCAAGAACGAGCAGTTCGAGGCCACCGAGGTGCAGCGCTCGATCGTGCTGGACTTCCTGCGCCGCTCCAACTGGCCCCGCCTGCTGGGCCGCGCGCTGCGCCCGCTCGGCCGGGCCGTCAACCGCGCGGGCCGCGTCTTCGGCGTCGACGACCGCCCGCTCGCCGTCGATCCGGCCCGGCGGCGTACCGGCGACATCGTCTTCACCCTCGCCGCGAGCGGGCTGATCGGCTGGGGCCTGTACGATCTCGCCGGATATCTGCGCGCCCGTACGGGACTCGGGGTGTTCGGCGAGCCGCTGCTGCTGGGTCTGGCCACCCTCGCCCGGGTCGTGGTCCTGGTGGTCGTCGCGACGGTGGTGTGGGTGCCGGTCGGCGTACGCGTCGGGCTCTCGCCGAAGCTGACCCGGATCGCCCAGCCGGTTGTCCAGGTGCTGGCCAGCTTCCCCGCCAACTTCCTCTTCCCGCTGGCCGTTTGGTTCTTCCTCAAGACCGGTCTGTCCATCAACGTCGGCGGCATCCTGCTGATGGCCCTCGGCGCCCAGTGGTACATCCTCTTCAACGCCATCGCCGGTGCCATGTCCATCCCCACCGACCTGCGCGAGGCCATGGACGACCTGGGCGTACGCGGTTGGCAGCGCTGGCGCCGCCTCATCATTCCCGGCATCTTCCCGTCGTACGTGACCGGCGGTATCACCGCGTCCGGCGGCGCCTGGAACGCCTCGATCGTCGCCGAGGTCGTCACCTTCGGCGGTACGACGCTCACCGCCACCGGCCTCGGCGCGTACATCGCCAAGGCCACGGCGAGCGGCGACTTCCCGCATCTGCTGGCCGGGGTGGCCGTGATGAGCGTGTACGTCGTCGGCCTCAACCGGCTGGTGTGGCGCCGTATGCAACGGCTGGCCGAGACCCGCTACTCCCTCTGAACACACCCCGCTTCAGCCCCGCTCACATCCTCAGGAGGCCGTCATGGTTCTCGACTCGTGGCGCAATCTGCGCGCCGCCCGCCACTCCGCGAGCACCACCGCTGGCAGGCGGTACCCGCGCGCCGCCGACGGCCAAGTCCTCGTTGAAGCGCGGGAGTTGACGAAGTCCTACGCCGGGGCCGACCGCGAGCTGCCGGTCCTGGGCGGCATCGACCTCCAGGTCAAGGCGGGCGAAGTCGTCGCGCTGCTCGGCAAGTCCGGGTCCGGCAAGTCGACGCTGCTGCGCTGCCTGGCCGGGCTGATCCCGCCCAGCTCGGGCGCCGTCACCTACCGGGGCGAGCCGCTGACCGGCGCCAACCCCGGTACGGCCATGGTCTTCCAGACGTTCGCGCTGCTGCCGTGGCTGACGGTCCAGGAGAACGTCGAACTCGGCCTGGAAGCCAGGGGAGTTCCGGCCGCGCAACGCGCCGACGCCGCCGTCCAGGCCATCGACCTCATCGGCCTCGACGGCTTCGAGACCGCGTATCCAAAGGAGCTGTCCGGCGGCATGCGCCAACGCGTCGGCTTCGCAAGGGCGTTGGTCGTGGAGCCGGACGTGCTGATGATGGACGAGCCGTTCTCCGCGCTGGACGTGCTGACCGCCGAGAATCTGCGCGGCGAGCTGATGGAGCTGTGGGAGTCGGGGCAGTTCCCGACCCGCGCGATCGTGCTGGTCACGCACAACATCGAGGAGGCCGTCCTGATGGCCGACCGGATCGTCGTGCTGGGCTCGCGCCCCTACGGAACGATCCGCGAGACGTTCGAGGTCGGCCTCGACCGGCCCCGGGACCGTAACGCCGCCGCTTTCGAGGACCTGATCGACCGCGTCTACCGGACGATGACCGGCCGCGCGAAGGAGACCCGGCTGCCGGGGCGCGCGGAGGGCGTCGGCCGCCCCGAGGGCGTGGAACTCGACAAGCGGACCGCCGCCAACACGCCGCTGCCGCCCTCCAGCGTGGACGGCCTGTCCGGCATGGCGGAGATGGTCGCCCACCGGGGCGGCGCATGCGACCTCGCCGATCTCGCCGACGACCTCGGCCTGGAGATCGACGACGTCCTGCCGATCGTCGACGCCCTCGACCTGCTCGGCTTCGCCACCGTCAGCGGCGACGACCTGCTGCTCACCGACGTCGGCGCCGCCTTCGCCGGGGCCGACGTCCAGGAGTCCAAGACGCTCTTCGCCGAGGCCGTCGTCGCCGGCGCCCCGCTCGTCCGCCTCATCACCACCAGTCTCCGCCAGAACCCGGACGGCGCCCTCCGCGCGGGCTTCTTCCGCGACGTCCTCGCCCACCACTTCACCAGCGAACAGGTCACCCGACAGCTCGACGTCGCCACGGACTGGGGCCGGTACGCGGAGCTCTACGCGTACGACGCGGAGCGACAGGAGTACCGGCTCGACACGGAGTAGGGGGCCTGGGGGCGCGGCTTTCCGGACTACTGGCCCGTCGCGGGGCGGGTGCGCCGGGCCCGCGCGGGCTGCCGCTGCTCCTGGCGTACGGGAGCGGCCTCGTCCTGTCCGCTCCCGCCGCCGGACCCCGGCCCCGCACCGGCGTCCTCCGCCGCCAGCGTCGCCTCCTCCAGCAGCCCGCGCACATGCCCGCCCGCCGCGCGGTAGTACATACGGGTCCCCTCCCGCCGCGACGTGACCAGCCCCGCCGCCCGCAGCCGCGCCAAATGCTGCGACGTCGCCGCCACATGCGCCCCCAGCAGCTCCGCGAGCGCGCTCACCGGCAACTCCTGCCCGCTCAAAGCCCACAGCAGCCGGTACCGCGACGGATCCGCCACCGCCTTCAACACCGCCACGGCCCGCTCGGCCCCAGCAGCGTCCCAAGCTCTCACTTGCGTACCCATGCAAATACCCTACCTACCGGCCCCCACGCCGACGAAGCCGTGGGCTCGGGCCAGCTCCGACAAAGGGCCCAGTGCTTCGGGCGCCAGCCGGGGGAGCAGCGGAATCGCGTACGTCCAGCCCTCGCCCTCGCCCGCGCCCGCGCCCGCGACCAGCTTCCCGACGACCGACATGGCCGTCGTGCCGTCCGGTGCGGTGCCGTCACCCGCGGCATGGGCGAGCGCGAGGCAGAGACGGACCGCGGCGTCCTGCGACGACGGATCGACGGAGAGTGCGACGGGGGCGCCCGCGAGGTGCGTCGCGACGGCGGCCAGGGCGACGACCCGCACCGTCGGATCCGCCGCCTCGGCGAGCCGCCTGGCCTCGGCGACATCGCCCTCCACCGCTTCGAGGACGGCCAGCTCCGCGTAGGGGAGCTGGTCCCGCGACAGCGTGTGTCGCAGGTCAGCCGTCGCGTCGGCCAGGACGTCCGGCGCCGGACAGCAGCCGAGCCGTAGGAGCAGGGCCAGGACCGCCAACGACGGCGCGTGCCATTGCTGCCGGGGCTCCTCGGCGAATTCGTCAAGGACCTGCCGCATCGCCTCGCACCACGCCAGCCCTGGCCGGCGCACATCCGGAAAACCGAGCAGGAGCTCAGCCGACCGAAGGAGCGGGTACTGGCCGCCCGCCTTCTCCGTCTGTTGGACGACCAGGCTCGCGGCCGCCTCGGGCACTCGGCGGGCGAGCCCGGCCGCTACCGCGATCAGCGACCGGTTGTTCTGTACCCGGCGGCCGGGCTTATCGACGTCCTCGGGATCCTTCCGCTCCGCCATCCCCACCGCGGCGGCGGCCTCCCCGGCGTGGGCGAGCGCCTGAGCGATCGCACCGCGCAGCGCGGGATCATGCAGGTCGCCACCGAGCCGCGCCGCTTCCTTCGCGTACGCCACCGCGGCGCTGTCGTATCCGCCCTGGGAGCACCCCAGCGACAGTGCCGCCAGGTACCGAGCCCGGCTCTCCGGCTCTGGCGCCGCCGTCAGCAACTGGTCCGCCCGAGCCAACTCCCCTGCTGCGCCAAGCGCTTGGGCGAGTGCCAGCGGCCAACCGCCGTCGCTGGTGACCCGTCCCGCCGGAACGGGCGAGCGACGCAGAGCTTCCTCCAGACGCCCGCGGCCGAGCGGGAGGTTGCCGTCCGCCAGCAACCGCTCGGCCTGGCCGAGCAGCGCCACATGCTCGGGCGGGTCGAAGCCGTCACCGGGCTGATCGTCATGGTCCTGCGGGAAGTCGGAGGCGCGCAGGCGACGCCGTAGGGGTCTGGGCGGGTCGGACGGCTCGACGCCGTTGGTTCGCTGGGTGGTGTCGGTCTGCTTCGGCGAATCGACCGCTGGCTCCGTCCGCCCCCGCGGTGCCACCTCCCCGCGAGCCTTTCTCTCTTTCCACTCCTGTCTGACCTTGTCCGCCTCCGCACGGCCGAGATCCTTCTGCCTTCTCCTCTCCTTCCGGTCCTCCTCCTCGATCGCCCTGAACGCGGCCTTCTCCGCGGCCCTGCGCTGCCTGGCCTCCGCGTTGTCCGCCTCCATCCGCTCCGCGAGGTCGTCGCCCAGCACGCCTGCGCGCAGTCGCTCGCGGTGCTTCGCCACCAACTCCTCGATCCTGCCGAGGGAGTTCTGGTCGATCCGGTTGTCGACGGCGGCCTGATGCAGGCGGACGAGCGTGGTGGAGATCTCCCGTCGCAGGTGGGCCTGATCAGCGGCGGAGAGCTCGTCCGGGGCGGCCAGCGCGGCGGTGAGGTGGTCCAGAGCCCGCCTCATAAGGGGAAGAGCCTCCGTCTTGCGGCTCTTCAACGCTGAGGCGCCGAGCGAGAGGACATCGACCGTCATCAGTCCGTCCGACGTATCGACGTCCTCGCAGATCGCCTTGATGCGATTCCTGGAGTCAGGTGCGCGGCTGGGAACGTTGCTGGCGATGGCGGCCAGGATGTCCACCGCGGCGGCCAGAGCCTTCGGCTTACCCGCACTCAGATCGTCGACCCGCGCTTCCACCGCCCTCAGCCAGCTCCGGTCGCCCTCCTCCGGCAGGGTGTTCACCGCCGCGATCAGCGTCTCGACATCGGCCTCCCCGCTCAGGACCACTGCCTTCAGCAGGGCGTACGCGGCTTCGGTCTCTTGGTGCGCGTGGAGTTCGTGAGCGGCCTCGGCGATCTCCGCGTACGCGACGCCTACTTCGGGCGGGCCGGGGCGTACGCGGTCAGCGCGCGCCACCCAATTCACCGCCTCCTGCGCGATCGAGGCGGCTTCTTCCGACCCCGCGCGGCTCAACTCCGCGGCGACTTGCGCCAGTCGCGCCGCCTTGACCACGGGATTCGACGCCGAGCGGGCCAACGCGCGGGCGCGCGCCGTGTCGCCGAGCCGGGCGTAGAGCACCGGTGCCCGGTACGGCACTTGACGTGCCTCGCGCAGCATCGAAGCGCGCGAGGCGGCGAACCGCAGGGCCAGCCCGAGGTGTTCAGGGCTCGTGGCCCCCTCGCCCACCTCCGAGCCGAGCGCCTCCATCTGCGCGAGGGCGACGTCGTGACCGGCCATCGCGGCGAGCCGCACCTGCCGACGGGCGTCGAGAACGTACTCCGTACGCACAGCGGTGTCGTCCAACAGCCGGAGATAGTCCGTCAGCAGATACGGCGGCGTACCGTCGGGCCAGCCCTCGACCCGCCAACGCCCGGCCCAGGCGTGCAACAACCCGGCGTGGTGCGCGACGCCGGTGTCCCCGAGCTCCTGCCGCACGGAACAGACGATCTCCGGATCACTCAGCCCGTACGTCTCGGCCGCCGGATCGGTCACCGGCTCGCTCGATACGACGCAGCGCCCGTCCGCGCTCCGGAGGAGGCCGTCCACATCGTCGACCGGCGCCCCGGTCAACTCCGCGAGGTCTTCTACGCGCAGGCCCCCGCCCGCCACCGCGAGCAGATCCGTCACCGCCCTGCCCAGGTCGTTCCCGCGCAGCCGCTCCGCCGCCTCTCTTGACGCGCTGCCGTTCTCCTCGGCTCCTTCGAATGCCCCCAGCGCGCGCAGACACTCCCGCAGCCGCAGCGGGTGCCCGGCCGGAAGATCGTCGGGAAGGCGCGCAACTCCCCGGCTGGAGACGATGATTCGCAGGTTGGCGGCGGGCTCGACGGGAAGCAGCGCCGCGATGCTCTCGCCGTCCTTCCGGCCGACGGAGCCCCACGCCGCGTCTTCGTCGAGGCCGTCGACCACGAGAAGGAGCTTCCTTCCGTGCCGGGCACTCTTCGCGGCCGCCTCGCCGAACAGGCGCGACCAGCCCGCCGCGTCATGGGGGTCAGGAAGGGAAGATTTGCTCCGCCGCAGGAACGCCCGGACCTGCTGGCCCATCTCGGTGATGAAGGCCGCACGGGTGTTGGTGCCGCTCGCCTCGGACACGAAGAAGTTCAGCACATCGGCATTCGGCGGCGGCCTCCTCACGCAGTCGGCCAGCATGACGGTCTTCCCCACCCTGGAACGCGCGTACCACCACAAGTACGAAGGCGCCTCCGGCGCGGAGTCGCGGACGAAGCCGAGCATCACCTCCCGCTCGGCCCGTCGCCCCACCAGACCGTTCCGAACTCCCTGGCCCGACAGGTGGGGCCGGACGAAGGGGGCGCCCTTCCGGGCGGGGTGATCCGGAAGGGCGTGTGCCTCGCGCTGCCTCCTGTCACCTTCCCGCTGGGCTGCCCGGAGCGCAGCCTCCAAGTCCGCATCGCTGAAGACGGCGCGACCGACGGCCGCCTGTAACTTCCTCACCAGGTGCCAGAAGCGGGCTTCTGCCTCCGCCGTCGAGGCAGGGGCCGATTTGCCCTTGCGCCAACTCCCAAGGGCGGTTGGGCTTGGCGCCTCCCCTCCCCTAACGCGTACCGCCTCGCGCTCGCTCAGCCCCGAAGCCGTCAGCAGCTCTTGCACCATGGCGCCGAAACGCTCATGCGGTGTTGTTCCACCGGGGTCCGTCACCGCAACTCCGCCTCCTGCGCGTCCTCGTCAAAGATTGCTGCTCTGACCTGTGTCGATCGTGCTTCTGCGAAGGTCCGGATCTTCCGGTGCACCGCCTCCCTGTCCGACGCTGGACCCATCGCCACACCAGCCCGCCCCGGGCCCCGGACGGAAGGTCGCCACCGTGCCCCTGCTCCCCGAACTGCTCCACAGCGCTGCCGCCCTGACCGCCACCATCGGTCTGCTCTACGGAAGCCTTCTGTCCATTGTCGCCCTCGCCTCAGTCCTCGCCCGCACCCCAGAACGCCGCCGTGACGCCCGCTCCACCCTCAGGATCCTCGTGAGGGGACGGCGGTCTGGGTGATCAGCCCTGCTTGGGCTCCTCTCCTCCCCGCGTTAGCCGGGACGGCCGCCCGCCGCCTCCCCCGCCGGAGGCGGCGGGTCATCTCAAACCGCCACCGTTCCGACTATCAACTGTTAGTGTCCTCATCGTTCCAGAACGTCACTGCCGTGCCCCGCTGGCCCTGGACCAGAAAGCGGTAGCCAGCCATTGTCCGAAGCGCTCACCAACGGGCCTGCTGAGCAGCGACTTAGCTGGGACCCCCGGTATAAGCCGTGCATTCCCACCGTGACCCTCGACGGTGCCACCGCCCACCACTCGCTGTGCGCCCTTCTCTCCAAGGCCGATGACCTAAGTGCGATCAACTGCGCTACGCCGGGCGAAACCGTAGCCGTCATCGAGTACTTGATGGCCATCTGCTTCGCCACAAGTGTCTGCCCGTCCTCGGACGAGGAGTGGCGTGCGTGGATCATCGAGAAGCGCGGTTTCGCGAAGGCGGCCGAGCGGCTGGCGGAGCAACCCGACGACGCCTGGGATCTGTTCGGTCCGGCAACGCCGTTGGGGCAGAACAGCATGCTTGCCGCGTCCATGGGTGAAAGCGGTACGGGAACCGCCCAGTTGCTCATCGAACGCGTCGGTGACTACAACCAGTTCTTCGATCATCACCACCTCGAACGTGGTGATCCCCTCCCAGTCGCTGAAGCTTTCCGCGCCATGCTCACGCAGCACGCGTACGCCCCGTACGGCCGTGGCCGTATTTCGGGCAAGGGGGAGGGACTTGGGCCGACCGTCACCAACCTGTCCACCGGCCGCCTGCAAGGACGTATCCGCGTGGTTGCCCTCGGCAGCACTCTCGGCGAGACACTGCGGCTCAACCTCTATCCGCCCGAGGGTCCGGGCGAACCGATGAACATGTCGTGGACGGGCAGCGCGATCAAGCGCAGGGGCTTCGACAAGAAGGCCAAGCCCAGGGTGCCGAGGGGTTCAGCGGACCTCCACAGCGCGCTCGGCCGTTCCATCCTCCTGCGCCCGAGCCACGGCCCCGGCGGTCAAACCGTCGTGGACCGCGTTCTCATCGGCGCCGGTGAGGTCCTTGAACTGGACACGGAGCGCCATCTCCAGGACGCGGTGCCCATCACGGCCTTGAACGGGGAGGTCAAGCCTCTGTGGCCGTCCCCGACCAGGGCTCTCTGGTTGGATGCCCACGCGCTCTACAGTGCGGTGAAAGACGCCGAGACCGGGCTGTACGCGCGTCTGCGTTCGCTGCGGTACGAGAAGAAGGGCCGACGCGCTCCCTATTACATGTGGGCGGTGGGGCTGCTCGCCAACAAGTCGCTGCCGATGGCCTGGACTCAGGGCAGCTATCCCTACGCCCCGGGTATGGCCCGGCACCTGTACCGCGCGTCCCTCCGTGGATCGGTCATCGCCGAGTACGTGGCGTTCAGCCTGAAGCGTGCGGCTGTCGTGGCACTGGAGAACGCCTATCCGGCGGTGCACGCCGCCGATGACAGCGACGAGTTGGCGCGTTTTGACGCCCGGTGGAAATTCTGGCCTGCGGCGGCCCAACCCTTCAACGACCTCCTGGAAGAGGTGATCGAGGCGGGGGCGCAGGACGACGACGATCCGGTCTCGGAACCCCTGATCGAATACGCGGGCAAACTGCTGGCCGCGGCCCGCGGCTTCCTCATCCACCGTCTCGATTCCCTCCCGCCCAACCACCGGGGCCATATCGCGCGAGCGCGCGCCGAGCAGCGCTTCGAGGACGACATGACCGGCGACAGGGCCCCCGCCGAACTCCGAGGGGAGAGCGCGCATGACTGACGACAGAGGTCTCGAAGAACCCGCCGTCACCGCCGAGCCCACCGCATTCCCGCACGACAGCGTGGCCCTCACCAACTGGCTGACCACCCTCGTACGCAACCGCGAGTACGGCACGCTCGCCGACCTGCGCCGTGTCAAGGAGCCGACCAACGCCCATATCAGGGCGGGCTGGTACGGCGGCGACGACCACCGCGAGCTGTTCGAGCGGCTGGCCTTTCTCTTCGCGATCTACCACCAGGGCCGCCAGGCGCCCTCGTACGGTTACGGCAGCCTCGGTGCTGCGGCCCGGCGGATCGGCGACGGTGCCGAACGCGGGCCGGAGAATCCGGGGGCGCAACGCCTCCTCGACCGGATCGTGGCCAGCCGTCGCGTCCCATGGCGACACCTCCAGCACGCGGTCACCCGGCTTCGGGCCTGTGAACAGGCCCCGCCCTCCTGGACCCAGCTCACTGAGGACCTGATCCGATGGAACGACCGCACGGCGCGTATCGCCTACCAGTGGTCGGTCGAGTTCCACACTCCGCCGACGCGGAGCCGGGTGGAGCAGCAGAGCAAGCAGACGACGCGGAAGGACGCGACCACGTGACCGAGGACGCTCGAAGCCAGTTCCTCTCCCTGCACCTCCTCGAGACGCTCGTCGCGGTTCTGCCCGTAAGGGATGAAAACGGACAACCCAAGAGTCTGGTTTACGGCGGGGCCGAACGGCACATGATCACCAGCCAGGCCCGCAGGCGGGCGGAACGTGTCCACGCCCGCAACCGTGCCAACGCGGGCCTCGGCGCGCTCGCGGGCCGGAGCATGGGAATCCGGACGCGGGAGTGGGCGATCCTCACCGGCAGGGTGCTGGAGTCGGCGCACGGCTGGGACAAGCAGGAAGCACTCGTCACGGCGCGGGCGATCATCGAGGCGAGCGGCCTGAAGTTCGGTGACCTCAAGAAGAAGACCGTGGCCAACCTGACGAAGGTGCTGATCTTCGCTCCGGCCGACGCTGACACGAGGATCGCCGCCCACATCGCTGAACACGCCGACGATCTCAGGGAGTGGCGCGACAGTTATCTCTCTGCGCAGGAAGCGGCGACGGCGAAGAAGCCCCGCCGGGGAGCCAAATCGCAGGCGGACACCCCGCCCGCCGAGGAACAGCCCGCCGCCGAGCCCGCGTCCACGGCGCTTCCGCCCCTCCCCAAGGCGACACGTGACGCCGTCCTCCTTGCCATCGCTCCTCGCGACGCGGTGGATATCGCGCTGTACGGGCGCTTCCTCGCCGAGATCGCGGACTCACCGAATGTCGACGGGGCAGTGCAGAGCGGCCACGCCTTCACCGTTCACGAGGCGGAGCAGATCGAGGACTTCTACGCGGCGGCCGACGACGCGAAGCTGGACCGTAAGCGGAACGCCCTGAGCTTTCTCGACGCGGCGGACGACGCGGGCGCCGGTATGACCGGGTACCAGTCGCTGATCTCCGGCACCTTCTACCGGCACGCGGTCCTCGACCGCACCCAACTCCGGCTCAATCTGCGGGTGGCGGGGATGACGGAGGCCGAGGCGGAGGAAGCGGCGGTCGACGCCGAGAAGGAATTCGTGAACGCCTTCGTGGAGGCGTTTCCCGAGGCCAAGAAGAACTCCACCGCGTCCACCGGTTCGCTTCCGGCGCTGGTCCTCGCGTTCGAGGGCGAGCGTCCCTACAACTACGCGGCGGCCTTCCAACTGCCCGTCGACGAGTCGCCCGAGAGCGCCGGTGGCGAAGGCCCCGCAGGTCCCGCGGCGGTCCGGCGGCTCCTGCGGCACCACGCCTTCGTCAGCCGCCGCCGCGACGATCTGCGCACCGCGCGGGTCCTCACCTACGATCCCCTGATCGACGACCTGCTGGCGGAGCGGGATCCGGCGGTGTCCGCGACCGTGGTGGAGAAGATCGAGGACCTCACTCGATGACGCAGCCGCACGTCCTGCTCATCCGGCTGGCCGCGCCCTTGCAGTCCTGGGGCCTGTCCAGCCGGTTCGCGCGTCGTGACACCCACACCCGGCCCACCAAGTCCGGTGTCATCGGGCTCTGCGCGGCGGCCCTCGGCCTGGAGCGGGGAGAGCCTCTTGGTGAACTCGCCACGGTCCTCTTCGGCGTCCGCGCTGACCACCCCGGCACCCCGCTCCGCGACTACCACACGGTCGGCGGAGGGACCTTTCCGATCCGCCCCCGCGACCTCGCCACCGACCACCGCCGGGCAGCGGCCGTGGAGGCCGCCATGGAAGCGGCGAGGGAAGGGGCAACGGAGACGGCCGGTACGACCACGACCGCCGCGGACCGCACCCCTGAGCCCTTCGGGCGGCACGGACTGGAAAGCTGGTACGGAGCACCGAAGTTGATCAGCGCTGACCCGGTCTCGGGCGCGCTCGTTCCGGGCAAGGTCCGCCGTAACGCCATGATCACCGAGCGCTGGTATCTCGCCGACGCGGCTTTCCTCGTGGGTCTGGAACACAGCGACCGCGCGCTCCTGGAACGGGTCGCACACGCCCTGGAGCATCCGCGGCGACTGCTCTGGCTCGGCCGCAAATCCTGCCCGCCGTCAGGTGACTTGGCGCTGGGTATCGTCCCCGGCGACCTGAAGGAGGTGTTCGGGACGACATCCCTCCTGCCCGCGTACGGCACCGACAGCGCTTCGACGACCGGCAGCCGTACGTGGGCGTGGATCGAGAGCCCGACGCCCCTTCCCGGCGTCGGACCCGTCCACGACCAGCCCGTACGGTTCGACGCGGACGGCCCTGTCCACGGCCTTCGGTGGGAGACCCGCCACCGCATCACCATCGCCCCGCACGCCAGCGAATGGGACATCATCCCGTGAACACGCAGCCCACCGTTCCCGCCGTGCCAGGCACGGCTGCCCGCTTCGTCACCTCGCACACCCTCCTGACGCTGGACGCCCGGCATCCCTTCACCGCCAAGTCGCTGATCGACGCGCAGGACATGCACAGGACCGTCATGAGCGGTTTCACGGGCTGGGTGGAGAACGGCAGCCTCGACGCCCGTTCCCAGATGGGCATCCTGTCGACCTGGACCGTCGACCTCCGTGCCGCCCAGCTCTCCCTCGTGGTGCAGTCGGGCATCGCCGGCGACTGGGGCCGCATCCCCCGGGGCGCGCTGGCCGAGCCGCCGCACACCCTCACGATCGACCGCACCTTCCGGGTCGGCGAGCACGTCGCATTCCGTATGGTCGTCAATCCCGTCCGCAGTCGTCCGCCCGCCTCTGGGGCACCAGAGAAGACGCGTGGCACCCGTGTCGCCCACACCCGACCCGAACACGTGAAGGCGTGGTTCGCCCGTCGCCTCCAGCCGGCCGGTGAACCAGCCGTCGCCCCCGACGGCGTGGCCAGGATCGGCGCCGACACCGACACCGACCGCCTGTCCCTGCACATCCTCCCGAAGGTCTCCAGCACGGCAGCCCACAAGGGTCTCCGCATCGCCCGCGCCGAGATCAAGGGGACCTTCACCGTTACCGATCCCCAGGTCTTCGTCGCCGCACTCACCCACGGCATCGGCCACGCCCGCGCCTACAGTTGCGGACTGATCCTGGTCCGCTGAAGACGATCGGGCACCGCACCCCGTACACCGTCACCGAGCCGTCCGCGGCCCTGGTCGCCATCCGCCTGCCGTCCCCGCTGAAGGCCAGCGCGCTCGTCGCGCCCGGCGCCAGGGTCGCCAGCGGGCCGTTCGCCCAGGACAGGAGGTTGGCGTACTTGTCGTCGCCCGGCCGCATCCGGTACGAGGCCAGGTCGAGCGGGGCGGCGAGCGACGGGTCGCCTCGGCGGGCGCGACGGTCGCGGCGCGCAACTCGTCCTCGGTCATCGGCCCGACCAGGACCCGGCGGCCCCTGAGCACCGCGCGCAGTCGCGGGTGCGCGATGGCGTGGCCGTAGGGTCAGGCGTCGGGGGTATCGGGGAGGTGGATGCTGCCGCCCGCCTGGAAGACGCGGTTGCCGCGGCCGGAGACGGTGGCGCGCTGCGTGATCGTGGTCCCGGGCGTCGTCGGCGCCGCGAGCGGGCTCAACTCGTCCAGCACCCGGCGCAGTTCGGCGGCCAGAGCCGGGTCCGCGTCCAGCATGCGCTGCAACCTGCGCTGCCAGTCCGCGGCGAGCTGCGGTTCCGTCTCGGCGTCCCCGCCGCCAACACCAACGGATCCATCCCGCCCCGCCCCCCACCGGCCCCGGCTGCCTCACGGACCGTCATCGTATCGGCACATCCCGTTCGGTCGAGGGAGAACGCCGGGCCGCCTGCTCGGGCCGCCTGCCCGAACGGGCGGCCCGAGGCCGTACGGCGGTGCGGGTCAGCGCACGCGGATGGTCACCGTCACGGTCTTGAGGACCGCGGGGAGCCTGGTGGTGTCGACCTTCAGGATCTCGCCGTTGTCGGGCTTGGACGTGGGCGGCAGGACCTTCTGGTGGACGGTCCAGGTGCCGTCGGGGTCCACGGCGATGGTGTCGATGCCGAAGTCGTCGTCGTTGGAGAGGTAGAGGGTCCGGCCGGCGTCGGCGGTGGCGACGCCCTCGACCTTGTCGTGGGCGAAGAAGGCGCCGGTGGGGTCGAGTTGGCTGACCAGGGTGCCGACGTTGAGATAGGGCTGCTTCTGGGCGACGTTGACGCCCGCGGCCGTGAGGGCGGTGAGAGCCGCGTTGGTGCCGCCCGTACCGACCAGCGCCTCGGGGGACTTGCCGCCGACGGTCAGGCCGCTGACGTCGGTGGCCCCGTTGATGTCGACCTGGTAGAGCGTCTTCGAGGCGAACGGCTCGTAGTTGCCGTCACGCTCGTCGACCAGGAATTTCGTGCTCGACAGCGCGGTGATCTCGCTGTTCGCCGCGCCCGTCGTCGCCGGGTTGTCCAGCAGGTACAGATACTGCTTCGCCTTGTACGTACGGAGGTTGACCGCGATGATCCGGGTCGCCGCGACATTCGTCGCCTTCGTGCTGCCGAGGTCCGGCTGCTGGAGCGCGGACTGCATGACACCCACCAGCGTCGAGCCGTCCGGCGTGACCGTCAGGCCCTCCATGCCCTTGTTCTTGACGCGGTAAGCGAGTTCGGCCGGCAGATAGCCGACGATCTTGTGGAACGCGTTGTCGGCGCTGTCGCGGTACGGGGTCAGCCGCCCCAACTCGTAGCCGTCGGCGTCGAAGTGGGTGATGTAGGGGCCGTACTCGTCGGAGACCCAGAAGGTGCCGTCGCGCAGCGCGACCAGGCCCTCGGAGTCGTAGCCGTACGGGTCCTTGGCGACGGGAACGGGCTTGCCGCCGTTGGCGTTCGTCGCGTTGACGTCGTCGATCGTCTCGCTCGTGTCGTGCGGCGGACGGCCGCTGTAGTGGACGCCGCCCCGGCTCTTCGGGCCCTTCAGCGTGACCTGCCTGAGCAGCTTCGCCTTGCCGTCCACGAGCTGGAACTCGCCGATCTGCGGCGTGAAGTCGAGCAGCATCTCGGACTTGTTGCCGTCGGGGGCGTCGGCGTTCGGACCGCGGTCGGTCAGACCGTAGAAGTGCCCCGGCCTGCCCGGCACCGGCGCGAGCGACGAGCCGTAGCCCTCACCGGAGATGCGCGTGGTCGTGCCGCCGGGCCCCGCGACCGTGGCGAGCGGCGGCAGCGCCGACCCGTCGCGCCGCGTGTCCTTGAAGAGCCGCACGGCGTCGGTCGTCGTGTACGTGAAGGTGTCCGTGCCCGTGAAGCCGGGGCGCGGGGTGTACGTGAACGAGCCGTCCGCGTCGACCGTCGCCGTACCGTCCGACGGGTCCGTGTGCCGTACGACCGCGGTCGCGCCGACGTCGTTCCGCAGTACGTTGCCGGTGACCCTGCCGTGGCCGGAGAAGGTGTCGGCTCTCGCGCCGAAGTCGTGCGAAGGAGCCGAGATCCAGCCCGCGGTGTGGGCGGCGGCCGTGCCCGTGCCCACCACGACGAGGGTGGCGCCGATCGCGACGACGATCCGGGCGCGCTTGCGGGAGAAGCGTCCTGAAGTGCGTGATGTCATGGTCTTGAACCTGTCGGTCACCGGTGAACTGCGCGCCGACGACAGGTGAATGCCGGGTTCACGCCTCGGTGCGCGCTCGCGCCGGGCGGGGAACCTCCCGCCCGGCGCGAACTCCCTGACATCACCGATGCCTGGGGATCAGGCCGCACCCGCCGCCTGATACGTCGTCAGGGCCTCGTCGCCGAGATACGGGTGGTACTCGTTGTTGCCCGAGCTGACGCTGATGTTGCCGACCAGGTAGCCGGTGCCCGCGCCCGTGTCGAAGTTGGACAGGAAGCCGCCGCCGCTGGAGCCGCCGGACTGCACGCAGTCGATGCCCCACATCGTGGAGTCGCCGCGCCCGGCGTCCGGATACTCCGTGCCCTCGCAGTGGTTGAGCTGCTCGCCGTTGCCCTCGGCGTCCGAGCCGCCGTAGCCGAAGGAGTGAACGTGCTGGCCGGTCGGCGAGTTGAAGGCGATGCCCTCCGCGCCGACGGTGTCCACCAGCGAACGGTTGTTGACGGTGTTCACCACCGCGTAGGCGAAGTCCCAGTTGGCGTTGCCGCCGGTCGAGACATAGCCGGACCACCAGTACAGGACGCGGGCGGAGAAGGTGCCGAACGGGCGGTTGCCGTGGTTGTAGCCGGGGATGAAGACCCAGTTCTGGTAGGACTCGCCGGTGCCCGCGTTGACGATGCAGTGGCCCGCGGTGAGGACCACCGACTTGTTGTCGGCGTTGGCGACGGTCGCGGAACAGGCGAAGGTGCCGCCCGAGGAGTTCTGGAAGAACACCTTGCCCGCGGTCGTGCTGATCAGGCCGCCGCCGTTCCACGCGGTGGGCGAGGACATCGGCGTGACCTCGCCGCCCGCCGTCGTGCTCGGACCCGCGACCGGCGGGACCGCCAGGCGGGGACCCGCGGTGGCGGGCGCCGCCGTCGTACGGGCGGCGGCCGTGCCCGTCGCGGCGGGCAGACCGGTCATGTCCTTCGCGTTGGTCACGTCCTTCGCGCCGCGCAGGCGCTCGGGTGTCCAGAAACGCTCCGCCGCGCTCTGCTGCGCGGCGGAGACGGACGTCTGACGGACGCCCGCGGGCGAGGCCGGCGCGGCATGCGCCGTGCCCGCCGTCCAGGCGGTCGCGGCGAGTGCTAACGCGCCGAGGAGAGCAGCCGATCGCTTCATAGCGACAACTCCAAGTCCTTTTGGGGGAAGGGGGAGTGCGTGGTGGGGCCAGTGGTGCAGAAATCCACTCGAATCCGCCTCGACAACGTTGTCCAACCGCACCTGCGTAACGTTGCCGAAACGTGAGCGGGTGCCACGCTAACTCCGTAAGAGTGTCGTGTCCATGGCATCTTCAGCCGAATGTGAGTGGCTGGTGGTACGTGTGGGGCGACGGGCCGTGACTGTGCGGGGGGTGCGCGGGGGAGTATGCGGGGGAGTGTGCGGACACGCGCGCGCCCCCCGGGAGGTGATCCTCCTGGGGGGCGCGCGAGGGGCGAGGCGGGGGCTTGCGCCCTCAGTCGTCGCTCTTGTTGCTGTGGAAGACGTCCTTGACGGCGTCCTTGACCTTCTCGCCGGCCTGACGGGCATCGCCCTTGGCCTGGTCGGCACGGCCCTCGGCCTCAAGGCTCTCGTTGCCGACGGCGTGACCGACGGTCTCCTTGGCCTTGCCCTTCACCTGGTCGACCTTGGCCTTCGCCTTGTCACTGTCGCTCATGATGAATTCCTCTTTTCTGGCTCTGTGCCGTGCGGTTTTTCCCGGTGCTTTTCCTGTTTCGCTTGGCTGCCCGGCCGCTTACCAGCGGTACCAGCGGCCCCGGCTGCCACTCGATCCGGTCGAGCGCGCCACGAATCCGAGCGCCCACAGGACCAGTACCACGATACCGATCCACAAAAGCAGCTTCACGGCGAAGCCCGCGCCGATGAGAATCAGCGCCAGTAGAAGAACGATGAGCAACGGTGCCATGACGATCAACCTCCTGAAGTGTCTTCTGCCCCGGGATTCAGCGGCCAATCAGCAGGGCCGCGAGCGCCTGGGGCTCAGGCGCGGCGTCGATCGGTCACGACGCGGTAGATGACCAGCAGGATCAGCGAGCCGACAATGGCCGCGATCCACGTGGACAGATGGAAGAAGCCCTTGATCGAGTGGACGTGGAAGATGACCTTGCCCAGCCAGCCGCCGAGCAGCCCACCGAGAATGCCGATGATCATCGTCACGATGACACCACCCGGGTCGCGACCCGGCATCAGTGCCTTGGCGATAGCCCCGGCCAGCAGTCCGATGATGATCCATGCGAGAATTCCCACGACGCCCTCTTCCCCTTCTGTCCCCCGGAAAATCCCTGTCGACAACCGCCTTTACCGGCTCGCGCCTTTCAAACACGCGTACCCACGGAAGATCTCGCGCGCCGATGTCCGGGCGGACGCGAGAGCGGGGCCGACCGGCCGGTCGGCCCCGCTGAGTACGCGTTTTCCGCGCGGGTCGGTCCCCGGGAATCAGGGCGTGATGGAGAGCACCGCGCGGTCGCCGCCCGACGCGCTGGGGTCGGCGGTGGCGGTGAAGCGGAAGAGCTTGGTGCCGGTGTCGTAGCTGACGGCGCCGACGGAGCCGGTGGTGGCGGCCACCGTGGGCTTCCGGGGGGCGTAGCCGTGGAGGGTGACGGGCGCCTCGCCCGGCGCGAAGGAGACCGTGGCGCGGACGGTGCCGTCGTCGCTGAGGTGCTCGACGCGCTTGTCGCCGTGCGAGACGAACTTTCCCGCGTCGCCGAGGAAGGCGATACCGGAGGCGCCGACGGGCGCGACGACCCAGTACGTGCCGGTGCCGACGGTGGCGCTGACCGTACCGCCCTGCGGGATCAGGCTGCCCTTGGCGGCGAAGTAGTCATAGGCGTAGGCCGGTCCGGTCTGGCCGAGGGAGGCCAGGGTGAAGGACGCGGTCTGGGACGGGCCGGTGGGTACGGAGCTCTGCGTGACGCCGAGCCAGTCGACGTTGGCGCCGCTGAAGCCGATGGCGGTGGCGCGAACGGTGTTGGCGCCCTTGGCCAGTTGGGCGGTGAGAGCCACGACACCCCACGTCGTCCACGAGCCGGTGGCGGGGAAGGACAGATTCCGCGCGGCGGCCCCGTTGACGCTGATGCCGAGCGGCCGGTCGTTGAAGGTCGCGTTCGCGTAGCGGAAGGTCAGCGTGTACGAACCGGCCGCGGGCGCCTGTACCGTCCACTGCACGTAGTCACCGCTCGCGTTCACGTAGTCCGCGTAACCGGTGCCCGTATAGCCGGAGTTGTCGCTGCCGACCACCGCGCCCGACAAGGTGGCGCTCTCCGCCTGGTAGGTCTGCTGGGGCGCGACGGTCTTGCGGGCGTACGCGAACACGTAGCGGTAGTCGAGCCCGACGTGCGCCACGCGCGTACTGGCGATCATGGCGGGCTGGGTTCCGGCGGCGTCGCCGACGTACGTGGCGTCGGACGGGACGATCGGCACATCGGGCTTGACGAGGACGCCGTCGGGGCGGGCGACCATGGCGAGGTTGGCGGCGTTCACCTTGCCGAGCGCGTCGCCGACGCCGACCGGTCCGGCCGAGAGGTTCGCCAGCAGAAGGTTGTTGATCTCGCCGCTCATGAACACGTCGACCCAGGGCCACACGCCGAGCGAGCCCGCGAACTGCGAGTCGTAGAGGAAGGCGTCCCACTTCGGCCGGTCGAAGCGGTCGTCGCTGACCCGGATCGTGGTGAGGTTGTCGTAGAGCACGCTCTGGAGGTAGTCGCGCGGCAGCGCCATGCAGTACTGCATGTCCAGGCCGTTCGCGGTGGCCGAGGCGGCCATGTTGGTGAACAGCGCGTCGGCGTCGGTCAGATTCTCCGCGGGCTTGGCGTTGGTGCACAGCCAGTCCTGCTCGAAGACGGTGACGCCGCCGTCCTTCAGGTAGGCCATGACGCTCTGCCAGAACTTCGGGTCGATGACGATGTCGTTCGAGAACTGGTACTGCCCGTGGTACGGGCTCGACTTGTCCATCCACCGCGCGTGCGTGGTCAGCGGCATCCCCAACTGCTTCTGGAACGCGGCCAGTCCGTCAGGGAACAGCTCCTTGTCCGCCTCGTACAGGTACGTGCCGTCGCCGACGTTCCAGGCGGCGTTCGGCCCTTTCGGGTACCACCAACTGTCGAGCTGCATATAGCCCATGGGCACCTTCTTGGACTTCCACTCGTCGCGTACGGCCAGCAGCGTGCCCGCGTACCCCTTCGAGGCGTCGTACTTGTAGTAGTAGTCCGCGCCGTTGTCGGTCCAGTAGCCCAGCGTGTTGAGGATCGCGCCCTTGTCGTTGGCGGGCAGCGTCTTGCCCGAGAGAGCGGTCAGCGCCGCGCCCCACGCGTGGTACGAGGCGCCGACGCCCGCCTTGACCGACAGGACCGTCCTGCGCGTGTACCCGGCCGGCAGCGTGGCGACGGAACCGAGCACTCCCGCCGCGATGGAGCCGTCCGCGGCCTGCGTGGTCTGCGCCTCCTGGAAGTGGTCGGCGGCCGACAGCACGAAGGTGTTGCCCGAGCCGTCGAAGAACACCCACGGGCTGTCCCCCGCGCCGGTGAAGGTGTTGAACTGGTACTTCCCGAAGCACGCCCGGTGGCTCATGCTGTGCGCGAGCTTCGGGTAGCCGGTCAGGGTCGGGAACGGATTCGCGTTCGCCGCCGCCTTCACGTACGTGTCGGTGAAGATGACGCACGACGCGCTGTCGTACACCCGGATCGCGCCCTTGCGCGCGCCCGACCTGAAGGTGAACGTCGTCTCGGTGTACGGGCCCAGCGCGTCCGTCCCCGACCCGGTGGCGATCCCGGTGGCCGCCCCGACCGACCCGCTGAACGTCCAGCCCAGCACGCCCGCCGTCACCTGCCAGGCGCCCGCCGCGTTCACCGTCCCGTGCAGCGCCGTCGGCGTGACCGTGCCCGCGCTCGCCCGCCCCGCCGCGCCTGCCAGCGGTAACGCCACGGCGGCCGACCCGACACCGGCGGCCTTGATGAAGTCACGACGGCTGAATCCGCTCATGAAGTGCTCCTCGTCTCGCTGTTTCGTCGTCATGGGGGGCCGGACGAGTCCGGAAGATCGAGCGATGCGATGCGATGCGATGCGATGCGATGCGGTGTGTGGCGCGAGCCCTTCGCCCCGCCAGGGGCGGCGGTGGACAGTGTGCTGTCGTGTTTCTTTTGAGGTCAAGGCTCACGCGAGGGAAACATTTCCCAACATCTCCGGCGTGACGACAAGCCGCAGGTGAGAGCGCTCTCCGGTCAGCATGTTGTTACATGTTCTTGTATGTGAACGACCCTCTCGGGTCGTCAGGCGGGAGAGGTTCCACGCGATTCATCTCCTGGCGCATTGGCCGCGTACGTGAACCGCTGCGCGACCCGCGTCGCGCACACTCGCCGCCCTGGATCGGGGCGTGCGAACCATTGACAGCGGAGGTGGCCGCCCGCATTGTGGGAGCGCTCCCACGCGTACGCGGCACGACCCCCCCACATCCCGCCTCCCGAAGGTGAGTACGCCGTGCGTCTTGTCATGCCCCCCGGCACCCAGCCCTTACGCGGGCGCCGCCGCCCGCTCGTGGCCGCGGCCTCCGCCGCCGCGCTCCTCGGCACACTGCTCCTCGGCGGCGCCACCGCGCGGGCCGACGACCCGCCCGCGGCGCCCGCGGACGTCACCGTCAACGCCAACGAGGGCCTGGGGACGATCCCGGGCTCGGCGTACGGCCTCAACAGCGCCGTGTGGGACGCGCAGATGAACGAGCCGCAGGTCCAGGACCTGCTCCAGGCCGCCGACGTCGGGATGCTGCGCTACCCCGGCGGCTCGTACGGCGACCTCTACCACTGGCAGACGAACACCGCGCCCGGCGGATACGTGGCGCCCGGCACAGACTTCGACGCGTTCATGGGCACGGTCAAGAAGATCGGCGCCCAGCCGATGCTCATCGCGAACTACGGCTCCGGCACGCCGCAGGAGGCGGCGGACTGGGTGCGCTACGCCAACGTCACCAAGGGGTACGGCGCGAAGTTCTGGGAGGTGGGCAACGAGCTGTACGGGAACGGGCATTACGGCTCCGGCTGGGAGCAGGACGACCACGCCGACACGTCGCCCGCCGCGTACGCGAACAACGTCCTCCAGTACGTGTCGGCGATGAAGGCCGTGGACCCGACGGTGAAGGTCGGGGCCGTGCTGACCATGCCGGGCAACTGGCCGGACGGGGTGATGGCCGACGGCGAGAGCGCCGACTGGAACCACACGGTGATCCCGCTGATCGCGGGCAAGGCCGACTTCGTGATCGTGCACTGGTACCCGAGCACGTCGGACACCGCGCAGATGCTCAACACGCCCTCGCAGCTCGCCGGTGAACTCGGCCAGTTGAAGGACCAGTTGAACGCGGCGGGCGCGGGCGACACCCCGATCGCGCTCACCGAGGTCAACGGCGGCCGGGACACCGACACGCAGCCGAACGCGCTGTTCGGCGCGGACGCGTATCTGACCGCCCTCCAGAACGGGGTGTTCACCGTCGACTGGTGGGACACGCACAACGGCGCCCAGCAGATCTCGACGTCGCCCAACGGCGCGACCGATTACGGCGACTGGGGAGTGCTGTCCAGCGCGAACTGCGTCGGCACGGTGTGCGAACCCGCGCTCAACACGCCGTTCCCGGCGTATTACGCGATCCAGATGCTGAGCCGGCTCGGGCGGCCGGGGGACCGGATGGTCGGCGCGGGCAGCAGCGCCGCGACGGTGGCGGCGCACGCCGTGCGCCGCGCGAACGGCGACCTGAGCGTGCTGCTGATCAACAAGGACCCGTCCGCCGCGCGGACCGTGGCCCTGCACTACACCGGCTTCACCCCCGACACGTCGGCTCAGGTGACCGTGGACACCTACCGCGACCAGGCCGCCGCGATCGACACCGTCACGTCGGCCTACAGCGCCCAACAGACGCTGCCGCCCTACTCGTTGACCACCGTCACCCTGCACCCCAAGGCCGGTACGGACTCGGCCCTGACCGCGCCCGGCGCGCCGAAGGTGACCGCGGCCGGGGACACCACCGCCACCGTGAGCTGGACGCCGTCGACCGGCGGCGCGGTGACCCGTTACGAGGTCTACCGGCAGGTCGGCACGGTCAGCGAGCTGCTGGCCGACAGCACGGGCACCTCCGCGACCGTCAACAACCTCACGCCCGGTACGACCTTCACCTGGAACGTCCTGGCGCGGGACGCCAACGGCCGGCTGTCGGCGCCGTCCGACCCGGTGACCGTACGCACCGGCACCCCCGCGCACTCGACCTGCCGGGTCGGCTACCGCACCACCGGGGGCTGGGGCAACGGCTTCAACGCCGAGGTGACCGTCACCAACACCGGCCCGAGCCCGATCACCGGCTGGACGCTCGCCTTCGCCTTCCCCAGCGCGGGCGAGTCCGTGACCGGCTTCTGGAACTCCCAGGTCACCCAGACCGGCAAGCAGGTCGTGGCCACCCCGGTCGACTGGAACGCGACGCTCGCCGCCGACGGCGGCAACTCCGCCTCCTTCGGCTTCACCGGAGCCAACGACGGCGCGGCGCCCCCGCCGACCGTCTTCACCCTCAACGGCACGGTCTGCACGACGACGTGAGCTCCCGGGCCCGTACGGCGCCCCGTACGGCCTCAGTTACGGCCTTCCGTACGGCCTCCGGTACGGCCTCCGGTACGGCCTCAGTTCACGCCAGCGCGAAGTAGCGCAGCCACAGGTAGAGGGCCGATACGGCGACGGTGGCGGCGGTGACGACGAGGCCGTAGCGGGTGAACTGCCAGAAGGAGATGGGCTGTCGGGCGCGTTCGGCGATGCCGAGCACGACGACGTTGGCCGAGGCGCCGATCGCGGTGGCATTGCCGCCGAGGTCGGCGCCGAGGGTCAGCGCCCACCACATGACGTGGTCGGGGTCGCCGCCGAGGTGGCGGACGAGATCGGCGGCGACGGGCGCCATCGTGGCGACGTAGGGGATGTTGTCGACGACGCCGGACAGGACGGCGGAGGCGCCGAGCATCAGCATGGAGCCGCCGAGTTCCCGGTCGCCCACGGCGTTGGCGAGAGCGTCGGAGACCTGGCTGATGACGCCGGTGTCGATCAGGCCGCCGATCATGACGAACAGCCCGGCGAAGAAGGCGAGTGTGGGCCACTCGACCTCGGTCAGCACCTCGCCGGTGTTCGCCCGGGACACCGCGACGAGCAGTCCCGCGCCGAGCAGGGCCACGATGCTCGGTTCGAGGTGCAGCACCGGGTGCAGGACGAATCCCGCGATGACGAGGGCGAGTACGGCCAGGCCCTGCTTGAGCATCCGCGGGTCGCGTATCGACTCGCGCTCGTCCAGCTCCATGACCTCCCGCGCGCGGTCGGCGTCCCCGTGGAACGCGGAGCGGAACATCACGCGTGACAGGCCGATCAGCACGAGCACCAACACCACCGCCAGCGGCGCCAGATGGACCAGGAAGTCGTTGAAGGTCAGTCCGGCGCGGCTGGCGATGATGATGTTCGGCGGGTCGCCGACGAGCGTCGCGACCCCGCCGATGTTGGAGGCGAAGACCTCCGCGATCAGGAACGGCGCGGACGGCAGGGCGAGGCGTTCGCAGACCAGCAGGGTGACGGGCGCGACGAGCAGCACCGTCGTCACGTTGTCCAGCAGCGCGGAGGCGGTGGCGGTGACGACGATGAGCATCACCATCACGCGGAACGGCCGGGCCCGCGCCCGCTTCACCGACCAGATCGCCAGGTACTCGAAGAGTCCGGTGCGCTTGAGCACGCCGACGATCATCATCATGCCCAGCAGCAGGAAGATGACGTTCCAGTCGATGCCGGAGTCTTCGGAGTAGAAGGCGGAGACGTCGTCGGTCGCGCCGATCGCGAGCATCAGTCCGGCGCCGCCGAGCGCGGCCGCGACCCGGTGGACGCGTTCGCTGATGATCAGCGCGTATGTCCCGAAGAAGACGGCGACGGCCGCCCACGCGTGCCAGTCACTCATCCGGCACCGCGTATTTCGCCCGCATCCACGACACGACTACCACGGACGGTGCCCCCGATCAGCGAAGAGAGTTCTCTCGTATTCGCCGACCAGACTTCCCGGCACACCAGCGACCAATTTACACGTCTCATACGACTTCTTGACGCGGACGCGGTGGTTCGTCTCGCGGGGTGGGCGGGTACCGCGCCCGCGCCGGGTTCAGTCGAACCAGTCCGGATCGCCGGTCTCTATCAGGTGCTTGAGGACCGCCTTGTCGGTCAGGGCCTCCTTGAGCAGGGCGCCCAGGGCCTGGAGCGCTTCGGGGTCCGTGCCGTAGGCGACGAACATGCCCGCTTCGGGGTCGAAGGAGACGCGGTCGAGGAGTTCGGGCGCGCGGGAGCGGATGGCCGAGCGGGCGACGCCCGCCCAGCCGTATCCGTTGCCGTCCTGCGCGCACTCCTCGAAGACGTCCATGACGGGGACCATGTGCGTGTCGCTGAGCAGCAGGCAGTAGTTGCCGGGGTTGTGGTCGTACTCGAAGAATGTCAGCGGATCGAGAGGTGAGGTGGGTGAGGTGTTGGTCATGGGCTGACGCTATAGGGGGCCACTGACAGGCTCAGGCGGCCCGGGTCGTGGTGACTTTGCCCTTGCGGAGGGTGAGGGTGCGGTCGGAGCGGGCGGCGAGGGTCTGGCTGTGGGTGACGACGATGACGCACTTGTGCTGGAGGTGCGCCAGGTCGCGGAAGATGTCGATGATGCTGTCGGCGGTGTCCTCGTCGAGGTTCCCCGTGGGTTCGTCGGCGAAGAGGATGTCGACGTCGCAGGCGAGGGCCCGCGCGATGGCGACGCGCTGCTGCTGCCCGCCGGAGAGCCTGAGCACATTGCGGTGCGCGGCGTCGGGGTCGAGGCCGACGCCGGCCAGGATGTCCAGCGCGCGGGCCTTGCGCCGCCCGGTGGCGGGTCTGGCACCGGTGATCTCCATCGCGGTGACGACGTTCTGAAGGGCCGTCATGTACGGCAGCAGGTTGTACTGCTGGAAGACCGTGGCGGCGTGCTTGTTGCGGTAGCGGCCGAGGCCGATGGACGCGATGTCCCGTCCGTCGAAGCGGACGGTGCCCCCGGTGGGGCTGTCCAGGCCGCTGGCGAGGCTGAGGAGGGTCGTCTTGCCGCTGCCCGAGGGGCCGAGGATGGTGGAGAACGTGCCCCGCTCGAAGGACACGTCGATCTGCCGGAGCACGGTGGTTCTGCGCCGCTGGCCCTGGTAGGTGTGGCTGACGGCGGAGAGCTGGAGGACGGGGGGAGGGGGAGGAGCGGTGGGGGTGGCGGTGGGAGCGGTGGGGATGGCGTCGGGGGTGGCGTCGGGGGTGGCGTCGGCCGAGGCCGTCGCGTCCTGAGACGCGCGCGGAGTCCGTGAGGCGCCCGAATTCCGTTTCATATGAGGTCACTTGCCCTTCGTGAGGATCGTGCGCGGGGTGAGCCGGAGTACGGCGGCGCCGGGTATGGCGGTGGCGAGCAGGCCGATGCCGAGGCCGACGCCCGCGACGGTGGCGAGGTCGGACGGCGACAGCCGTACCGTGATCGAGTCGACGGGAACGGCGCCCTCGACCGGCTTGTCGTTCATGTCGATGCCTTCCTTGAGGCCGGTGGAGCCGGGGGGCGGCGGCTGCCAGGCGTCGATCTTCCGCTGGGCGGAGGCCGCTTCGCCGCTGAGCAGCGAGTCGCCCGCCTTCTGCGTCAGGCTCTGGGCGAACAGCGCGCTGAGCCCGACGGCGAGGGCGGCGGCCACGGTGATCTCCACGGCCTGCTGGGCGACGAGCTTCCACTTCTTCTCGCCCATCGCCAGCAGCACGCCGAACTCCTTGCGCCGCTGCCGGACCGCGAGGGTGGCGAGCAGGCCGAGGACGAGCGCCCCGGCGACCCCGATCAGCCACATCGCCGCCGTCGCGGAGGACGTGACGCTCCGCAGCGGGCCGGTCATCTGCCGCAGCGCCTTGTCGTTGAGGTCGAAGGCGAGGCCGTGCAGCGCGTCTCCTGCCGTCCGCTTCGCCTGCGCGCGGAAGGCGTCGTACGTCGCCGGGTCCTTCAACCGGAAGGTGGCGCCCTGGAGTTGCGGCGCTCCGCCGCCGCCGTCGGAGTTGAGCCTGCTCAGCGCGGCGGCCGGGACGATCAGCCGGTCGCCGGGCGCGATGCCGTACTCGCTGTCGACGGTGTCGGAGGGGTCGCGGTAGACGCCCTTCACGGTGAAGACGGCCTTGCGCTTGCCCTTCGGGTCGTTCTCGCCGAGCGTGAGCGTGTCGCCGGGCGCGAGGCCGTTCTTCTTCGCCAGCCGCTCCTCGACGAGGACGCTGTCGTGCGCGCGGTCGGCCGCCGTGATCGGCTGTCCCGACAGCAACTTCCAGGTGCCGTCGCTGAAGTGCGGCATCAGCGTCGAGTCCAGGACGCCGAAGGCGAGTGTCGAGTTGGCGGGGTAGTCCGGGCCGAGGGGTTTGCCGGTGGCGGTTCTCGCGCCGTTCAACAGCCGCGTGCCGTCGAAGGAGTTGTACGTGTACTTCTCCACCAGCGGGGACGCGCCGATCCGGTCCACGACGTCCGCGCCGATGGTCGGCGCCTGCCCGGTGAACGGCGCGTCCGGGTCCGCCCCGAGCGTGACCTCGGCGCCGAGCCGCTGCTTGGCGGCTTCCGTCGCTCGCGCGGTGCCGGACTTGATGAGGACGCCGCCGAGCACCATGGCGGAGACGACGAGGAAGGTGCCCAGGGTGATCAGGGTCTTCCCCTTGCGGGACCACAGGCTCAGGCCCGCGCGTTTGACGAAGTTCATGACAGTCGGCCTCTTGGGGGGTCGGTGGGCGGTGGGCGGTGGTGGGTGGTGGGCGGTCGTTGGTGGTTCGACCGGTGCGGATGGGCGTGGCGCTTGTCGTAGCGCGGCTATTCGGTGTCGGTGAGGATCGAGCGGGGGTGCAGGCGCAGGATTCCGACGCCGGGCAGGACCGTGGAGACGAGCGCGATGCCGAGGCCGATTCCGGCGACCTTGCCGAGGTCGCCCGCGCTCATGCGGATGTCGGGTGCGGCGAGGGTGTCGGCGGGCGCGGCGGGCGTGCCGCCTTTGTCGGACGCGGCGCCGCCGTACTGCTCGCGGGCCAGCAGCGTCTCGCCCGCCCGGTGCGCGAGGGACTGCCCGGCCAGCGCGGCCACCCCGAGCGCGGGCAGCAGCAGTACGGTCACCTCGACGGTGTGCTGGCCGATGAGTTTCCACTTCCGCTCGCCCAGCGCCAGCAGCATGCCCAGTTCGGCCCGCCGCTCCTTGACCGTCAGCAGGACGACCAGCCCGAGGATCGCCGCGCCGCACAGCGCGATCAGCCAGACCAGCGCCCCCGCGAACGCCGCGACCCGCCGCAGCGGCAGCACCTGGTCGCGGTACGCCTTGTCGTTGACGTCGAAGCGGAACCCCTTCGGGCCCAGCAACCGTACCGCCTCCGCGTGCAGCCGTTCCGCCCGGTCGGGCGAACCGATCGTGAAGACCGCCTCCGTCGGCTTCGCCCCGAGCCCGAGCGCGGTGACGGCGGCGACCGGCACGTACACCTGGTTCGCGCCCAGGTCGGCGGCGGACACCCATTGCGGCGGGTCCTGGCGCGTGTCCCGGTAGAGCCCCACGACCTCGAACGGCTCCCGCCGCCCGCCCGCGCCGCCCAGCTCGACGGTGTCGCCCACCGTGATCCCGTGCTTCGCGGCCAGCCGCCGTTCGAGGAGGATCACCTTGCGGCGGGCGTCCGCCACGGTGATGCCCCGGCCCGCGACGACACGGACCCGGCCGGTGGCGAAGTCGAGGAGCGTTTCCGACGCGCGGACGCCGTTCAGTGTGAGCCCGTCCGTGCCGCCGCCCACCGGCGTCCCGTCCGGCACCCCGTCCGGCACTACGGCCGCCAGGCCCGGCGGCGGGACCGTCACCGTGCGCAGCAGCTCGTTGTACCGCTCGACCAGCGGATACGTCCCCAGCCGCCTGACGACCGCCGAGGTCAGCCGGTCCCCGCGCACGGTGACGTCCACCCCCACCCGCCGCTGCGTCTCGGCCTCCCGCCGCTCCGTCGCCCCCCTGAGCAGGAACCCCCCGAGCAGCAGCGTGCAGATCACCCCGAACACGCCCAGCAACAGCGCGGCCTTCCCCGCCCTGGCCACCAGACTGAACGCTGCCCGCTTGACGAAATTCATGCGCCGAGCACACCACCCGCCCCCGCGCAGCGGCATAAACCCGGTTACGTTCGGATAAGCCCCCAGGTGAGAGCGCCGCCGCCGTACCCGGCTCGAGGCCGCCGGTGCCCCCGACCCGTTGGCACCCCGCCGGGAGTGCTCCCGCGCACCGCGTACGCCGGGTTCCCGCCGCCGACGTCCGGCGGGCGGTCGGCCCGGTCGCGTGTCGCCTCTGGCCCTGTGTCGCAGAGTGCCGCGCGCACGGCGTACGGCGGGGGCCCGCTGTCGACGTCCGGCAGGCGGTCGCCCGGTCTGGTCGCGTCCGGCAGGCGGCCACCGGCCGCACGTACCGCGTCACGGTCACGCTTACGGCGCTCGGGCTCCCGAGCCCGCGCAGGTCGCCGCAGGCGGTGTACCCCCGACGTCGGCGGTGCGTACCGCGTAGGGGGCCCGGCCCGCCGTTTCGTGCGGAGGACGCATATCTCCGTGTACGGCGGACGGCCGGCCGGTCTGGCGCGGTGGTGACCCGGCGGGTCGCGTCCGGCAGGCGGCCAACGGTCGCACGTATCGCGTCGCGCTTAGGGCGGTCGGGCTCCGGTGCCCGCGCCCCGCAGGTCGCCGTCGGCGGTGCGTACCGCGTAGGGGATCCGGCCCGCCGTTTCGTCCGGCCCGTCCGGAGGACGTTTATCTCCGCGTACGTCCCCCCGTGCTTCCCTGACCTCCATGAGAGTTCTGGTGGCCGAGGATCATCACGTGTTGGGCCGGACGATCGTGACCGGTCTGCGGCGGCAGTCGATGGCGGTGGATCTGGCGGTGTCGGGGGACGCGGCCGAGCGGATGTGCGGGGTCACGGAGTACGACGTGCTCGTGCTCGACCGGGATCTGCCGGTGCTGAGCGGGGACGAGGTGTGCCGGCGGGTGCGGGGGATGGCGGCGCCGCCCCGGATCTTGATGCTGACGGCGGCGGGCGGGGTCGAGGACAGGGTGTACGGGCTGGAGCGGCTCGGGGCGGACGACTATCTGGCCAAGCCGTTCGACTTCGCCGAACTGGTGGCGCGGATCAGGGCGTTGAGCCGCCGGGCGCCGAAGCCGCCGCCGGTCGTGGTGGCGTACGAGGGCATCACGGTGGACGCCGCCAGGCGCGAGGCCCGGATCGACGGGCGGGCGGTCGAGCTGACGCCGAAGGAGTTCGCGGTGCTGCACGCGCTGGTCGGCGCGGGCGGCGAGGCCGTGACGCAGGAGGAGTTGGTGCGGTCCGTCTGGGACGAGCACCTGGACCCGCGGACCAGCGCCGTGCGCGCCACCGTCAGCCGTCTGCGCGGCAAGCTCGGCGCGCCCGACGTGATCGTGGCGGACGCCGGTGAGGGGTACCGGCTGTGCCGCTGATCAGGCCCCCGCGCCCGCACTTGACGTTCCGCGCCCGGCTGGCCGCCGCCTTCGCCGGGCTCTTCCTCCTCTCGGGGACGGCGCTGCTGGCGTTCGTCGTGGTGCTGGCGCGTTACGGGACGACGCGGCAGGTGCAGGGCATCGAGGTCAGCCGCGACACCGGGGGACCGACGGACGCCGCGCCGTACGCCCCCACTGGCCGTACCGGACCCGTCGTGCCCCACGGTGACGCTGGAACCACTGGCACCACTGGCGGCTCCGGTGACACCGGCGGCTCCGGCGACGGCATCTCGATCCGGGCGCTGCACTGGACCGTGGGCGCCGTACAGGACGCGGCGCTGCACCAGATGATCCTGTGGTCGGCGATCGGCCTGGTGCTCGTGACGGTGCTGGCCGCCGCCACCGGCTGGTGGCTCGCGGGGCGGGCGCTGCGCCCGGTCGCGGCCGTGACGGACGCCGCCCGCCGGATCAGCGAGCAGAATCTGCACGAACGCCTGGCGTTGAGCGGTCCGGCCGACGAACTCCAGCGCCTGGCCGACACGTTCGACACGATGCTCGACCGGCTGGAGAAGTCCTTCGAGAGCCAGCGCCGCTTCGTCGCCAACGCCTCCCACGAACTGCGCACCCCGCTGGCCGTCCAGCGCACCAGCCTCGAAGTCGGCCTCGCCGACCCGCTCCCCGACGGCCTCGCCGACGTGCGCGACGACCTCCTCACCGTCAACCGGGACGCCGAGCGGCTGATCGACGCGCTGCTGCTGCTCGCCCGCGGCGACCGCGGCCTCGAACGTACCGAGCAGGTCGACCTCGTACCGCTGGCGCGTCAACTGACCGGCGAGCTGAGCCACTTGGCGCAGGAGAGGGACGTCCGGCTCACCCTGACCGCCGACCGGCCGCTGCGCGTCGAGGGCGACCCGGTCCTGCTGCGGCACCTCCTGCTCAACCTGATCCGCAACGCCGTCCAGTACAACCACCCCGGCGGCGCCGTCTCCCTCGTCCTCACCGCCGACACCCTCACGGTCACCAACACCGGCGACCCGGTGCCCGCCGACCGCGTGCCCGACCTCTTCGAGCCCTTCCGCCGTCTCGCCCCCGACCGCACCACCGCCTCAACCCCGTCCGGCCACGGACTCGGCCTCGCGATCGTCCGCTCCATCGCCACCGCCCACCACGCCACCCTCACCGCTCGCCCCACCCGCCCCGGCGGCCTGGCCGTCACCGTCACCTTCGCCCGCCCCGACCGTACGATCGCGGCGTGACGATCACCTACGAGTGGCGCGGCGACGTGGACAACGACGCGCTCAACTCCCTTCACGCCGACGGCTTCGGCGGCCCGCCCGACCGCACCGACTGGCGCGCCCGCCTCGAACGCCACAGCCTCGGCTGGGTCTGCGCCCACGACGACACCCGCCTCATCGGCTTCGTCAACGTCATCTGGGACGGCGGCGCCCACGCCTTCGTCCTGGACACCGTCGTCTCCCGCCCCCACCGCACGAAGGGCGTCGGCGCCCGCCTCGTCGCGACCGCCGCCCACCACGCCCGCGCCGCCCACTGCGAATGGCTCCACGTCGACTTCGAGCCCCACCTCCGCCCCTTCTACCTCGACACCTGCGGCTTCCGCCCCACCCCAGCGGGCCTGATCGCCCTGTGAATCGGGCCCAGTTGGGCTCAGCCGGGCCCGCGGGCCCTCAGGTTGTCGCTGTTGCGGGGTCGCTGGTGCTGGGGGTGCCGGTTTCTACGTGGGCGGCGAGGCGGCGGAGGTAGGCGGGGTCGGTGGTGGTGGTGACGGTGATGTCGTACCAGTGGTTGCCGGCGGGGACGCCCCAGGCGGGGACGGTGCGGGAGGCGCCGGCGGCGACGGTGTAGCTGTAGTGGGCGGTGGGGGCGTAGGCGTCGGTGGCGTTGAAGGTGACGGGGGCGCTGGAGGGGTTGCTGAAGACGAGGGTGACCTGGCCGGTGGCGGGGGTGTGGCGGGCGGTCACCTCGGGGCCGACGGAGCCCGCGGTGCCGGCCATGCGGCGCAGGAAGCCGTTGGGGCCGTAGACGGAGAAGTCGTAGCGGTCGGAGGCGGCGGGCATCAGCCAGGTGTCGACGAGGGACTTGCCCGCCTCGACGGTGTACGGCCAGGGGCCGTCGGAGCGGACCGCTGAGGTGACGAGGAAGGCGGCGCCCGCCGTGCCGAAGTTGCGGAAGGTGAACTGGAAGCGGCCGCCCGCGGGTTGGGTGTCGGCGGCCAGGTCGTACGGCAGCGGGCGGGCGTTGCGCAGGCCCGGTTCCTGGCGCGGGACGGCGCCGGTGGCGGGCGGGGTGGGGACGTAGTCGCCGGGGTTGTTGTGGTTCGGCGGTACGTAGCCGCCGGTGCCGGGGAGCGCGGGCGCGGCGGCGTTGCTGCGGGTGAAGTCGAAGGCGGCGGTGAGGTCGCCGCAGACCGCGCGGCGCCAGGGCGAGACGTTCGGGTTGCGCACGCCGAACCGCTTCTCGATGAACTGCACGATCGAGGTGTGGTCGAAGGTCTGCGAGCACACCCAGCCGCCCGTGCTCCAGGGCGAGAGCACCATCATCGGCACGCGCGGTCCGAGCCCGTACGGCCCGGCCGCGTAACCGGAGAGCCCGCCGGTGTAGAGGTCCTGGGTGACGTCGGCGGTGGACAGCCCGCGGGCGGCGGAGGCGGGCGGGAAGGGCGGCACGACGTGGTCGAAGAAGCCGTCGTTCTCGTCGTACGTGAGGAAGACGGCCGTACGGCTCCACACGTCGGGGTCGGCGGTGAGTGCGTCCAGCACCTGGGAGACGTACCAAGCACCGTAATTGGCGGGCCAGTTGGGGTGTTCGCAGAACGCCTCGGGGGCGGCGATCCAGGAGACCTGGGGGAGTTTGCCGCCCACGACGTCGGCCCTGAGCCGGTCGAAGTAGCCGTCGCCGTTGCGGGCCGAGGTGCCGGTGCGGGCCTTGTCGTACAGGGCGCTGCCGGACTGGGCGTTGCGGTACTGGTTGAAGTACAGCAGGGAGTTGTCGCCGTAGTTGCCGATGAAGGGGTCGCTCGTCCAGCCCCAGCCGCCGCCGGGGTTCAGGCCGGTGCCGGTGTCCTGGTAGACCTTCCAGGAGATGCCCGCCTGCTCCAGGATCTCGGGGAAGGTGGTCCAGCCGTACCCGGCTTCCTCGTTGCCCAGCACCGGGCCGCCGCCCTTGCCGTCGTTGCCTGAGTAACCCGTGTACATGTAGTACCGGTTGGGGTCGGTGGAACTGAGCATCGAGCAGTGGTAGGCGTCGCAGATGGTGAACGCGTCGGCGAGCGCGTAGTGGTACGGGATGTCCTGGCGGGTGAGGTGCGCCATCGTCGTGGTGGTCTTGGCCGGGATCCAGCGGTCGTAGGCGCCGCCGTTCCACGCCTGGTGGGTGCCGTACCAACTGTGGTCGAGGTCGCGGAGGAACTGGAGGCCGAGGTTGTCGATGTTCGGCCGGAAGGGGAGCGTCTCGTGTCCGGCGGAGTCGGCCTGGTGGAAGACGGACTTGCCGCTGGGGAGGGTGGCCGGGCGGGGGTCGCCGAAGCCGCGTACGCCGCGCAGGGTGCCGAAGTAGTGGTCGAAGGAGCGGTTCTCCTGCATCAGGACGACGATGTGCTCGACGTCCTGGAGGGTGCCGGTTCCCGCGGCGGCCGGGATCGAGGCGGCCTTGGCGATGCCGCCGGTGAGGACGGACGCGGCGGCGGTGGCTCCGGCGAGTTGCAGAAACCTTCGGCGGTCGACGTTGGGCACGGGGTTTCTCCTGACGGTCCGGTGGGGGCGGGCCCGCGTGCGCGGTGGTGTGTGCGGAGGGGGCATTTGCGGCATACGCGAACACGTGTGGCGTGCACATGATGGTGATCCGGGGCGGATGGTGTCAATGGGGCGCGGACGGACGCGTGTTCCGGCCTTCTTTCACCGGGAAGCCGTGACGCACAGGGTGATTGACATGTTCACGGCTCCTCGGGATCCTGTGGGAATGTGCTTCCGCTGATGTTGACTCCTGTGCGGAAGCGGTGGAGTCGGGCCGAGGACGGGACGCGACGATGATGCTTCTGCGAAGTCTCCACGGCACGGCCAGCAGGGCCAGTACGGCGGGTGCGCGCGCCGCCACCGCCACCCTCTTCGGCGCGCTCGCCGCCGTACTGGCCCTGCTGGCCGTGCTGGTGAGTCCCGCGCCCGCCCAGGCGTCCCAGACCGCCATCCACAACGCCGACCCGAGCGTGATCCGGGTCGGCGGCACGTACATCTCGGCCGAGACGTCGGGCGGCGGCATCGCCGTACGGAAGGCGTCGTCGCCAGACGCCCTCGGCGCGGCGGCTTCCCGCAAGGTCTGGTCGGACACCAAGGGCCGCGGTGAGGTGTGGGCCCCGGAGATCGTCGTGGACGGCGGCCGTTACTACATCTACTTCACGTCGGGCGCCGGCGCCGCGCACCGGATGTACGTCATCAGCTCGGCGACCGCCGACAGCGGCTACGGCGCCGAGACCCAACTCGCCCTGCCCAACGACAAATGGGCCATCGACGGGAATCTCTTCACCTTCAACGGGCAGCGCTGGTTCGTCTGGTCGGGCTGGTCGGGCGACACGAACGTCGAACAGAACCTGTACATCGTCCGGATGAGCAGCCCCACCGCGCCGACCGGCGCGCGCTACATCATCTCCCAGCCGCGCGAGAGCTGGGAGCGCGTCGTCGGCAACCCGTACATCAACGAGGCGCCCGCCGCCATCAAGGACCCCAACGGCCAGCTCCACATCGTCTATTCGGCCAACGGGAGCTGGAGCGACCAGTACTGCATGGCCGATCTGCGGCTGCGCTCCGGCGGTGACCCGACGTACGTCTGGGACTGGTACAAGTCCAACGGCTGCCTCTTCGGCGCCCACGCCGCCACCATGATGTCCGGCTGGGACCCCACCCTCCACGTTGACGGCCCCGGCTCCCACAGCTTCGTCCTCCTCAACGGCGACATCGGCACCAGCCCGCCCGCCGGCCCCCGCTTCCCCCTCGTGTTCACCGCCGTCCCCAAGGGCACCCCCTACTCCTGGTCCAACCGCTACTGGTTCACCGGCACCTTCTGCTGGTGGGGCAACACCACGTACTCCCGCGCCAACGTCCCCGGCCCCGCCTCCGACACCGGCTTCAGCCTGAAGTTCTTCGAATAACCCCCGCCGATCCCGCGACCCCGCCGGTCCCGCGGCCCCGGCGTGCGCCCCGCCGGGACCCGGTCCCCGGCCCCGCACCACGCTCCGACGGCACCCGTGACCGAGGGACACCTTCGAGATGGTGTCAACGGACGAACTCGTCCGCCCCGATGCCGGAGAGCCGGCTGGCTGGGGCGGACGAGTCCGTGGACCGGACGGCAAGCGCCGTGTCAGATCAGGCTGTTGTAGGTGTTCCAGCCGGATCCGATCGTCGTACGCGGCGCGAAGGTGCCGTCGCCGCGGCCCTCGTAGAGCCAGAGCGCGCCGGACGCGTCGCGGGCCACGAGGTCGGGCTTGCCGTCGCTGGTGAGGTCACCCGCGCCGGCCATCGCCGTGAAGATGTTCCAGCCGGGTCCGATCTTCGTGCGCGGTGCGAAGGTGCCGTCGCCGCGGCCCCGGTAGAGCCACAGCGCGCCGTCGGCGTCCCGCGCCAGGAAGTCGGCCCTGCCGTCACCGGTGATGTCGCCCACCGCGGTCAGCGAGTTGAAGATGTTCCAGCCGGGCCCGATCTTCGTGCGCGGTGCGAAGGTGCCGTCGCCGCGGCCCTCGTAGAGCCACAGCGCGCCGGACGCGTCGCGGGCGATCAGATCGGCCTTGCCGTCACCGGTCAGATCACCCGCACCGATCAGCGCGTTGTACGTGTTCCACCCCGCCCCGACCTTCACGCGAGCCGTGAACGGGTGGGCGTCCCCGCCGCCGCGGTAGTACCAGAGCACGCCGCTTGCGTCACGGGCGACCAGGTCACCCGACCCGTGCACGGTCAGGCGCGACAGCGCAGTGATCGCGGTGTATCCCTGCCAGCCGCCACCGACGGCCACCCGCGGCTGGTACGGCCCTGTGGCCTTCCCCGTACCGTCGTAACGCCACAGCGTCCCCTGCGCGTCGCGCGCGAGGAGGCGGCTGTTGACCGGGACGGCAGACGGGCTGTCGACGTCGAAGCCGACCGTGGCTTCCGGACTGGCGTCGCCCGCGTCGGACGCCTTGAAGCGGACGTCCGTCACGATCTTCCAGGCATCGACGTCCGCACCGGCCGCCAGGGCATAGGTCAGGGTGTGGTCACCGGCGGGCAGGTCGCACGACACGGCCTCGGCCGCGTTGTTGACCGGTCCCCCGGCGTGGGCGCAGGCGCCCTGCGGCCCGCCGCTCACCGACGCGACCTTGATGTCGACCGCGGCCTCGGTCCAGTCGGGCTGGCCTTCCGCCGGGCGGAACGCGATGGTGAGCCGACCAGGGCTCTCGGCGTGGACGGCTACCGTGTGTGTCGCCGTGGACGACGCCGCAAGGTCGGTGACCGTCAGGTCGATGGCGCTCTGGGTCTGTTCGATCAGGCCGCGCGAGTATGTGGGATCGGACGGGCCCTCCACCGGTCCCGGATACTCGCCGACCGCGAGGAACCGGCTGCCGTTGACTGGCGCGATGTCATGGAACGCGTAGGACGGATAGTCGGCATCGGTCACGGTCGCGCCGAGTTGCTTCGTCCAGGCGGTGCCGTCGTAGTGCCAGAAGACGGGGTCGGCGCGCACCGACGTATCGTCCTCGCCGACCGCCCACAATCCGCCGTGTCCGTCCGGCCGGATGGCCTCGACGAGGTACTCGGACAGATCCCCGGTGACGTCGTGCCATGCCGAACCGTCCCAGCGCTCGACGTGCGTGAGGGTTGGTCCGGCGCCCGGGGAATAGCCCCATCCGGCCATGTAGACGTTGTCCGGGGACACCGCGGCCACCGCTGCCATGGTGACGACCGCCGGCGCCGGCGGCTGGGGCATCAGCGTCCAGGTCGTCCCGTCCCAGTGGTACGCCACCGGGTGGCCGCCTTCCACGGGGAACTGCATTCCCGTCGCGTAGGCGTCGTTCGCGGACAGTGCGTCGATGCCGCGGATGTCCACGCCTGCCGGGAGCGCGAAGGTCTGCCAGGCACCGTCGCTGTAGGTGTAAAGGGCGTTTCCGCCCTTGAAGAGCCTGCCGGGGACGGCCTTGATCGGCACCTCGATCCAGGTCCGGTCGAAAGCACCGGCGGTCGGTACGACCTCCCAGCGCGTCCCGTCGAAGTGGGCCAGATACTGCGTCCCGGCGGAGAACGTCGGCTTGGAACCGTAGGCCCACACGTCGTCCGCCGATGCCGCGCTGACCGCCGACCACGAGTCGACCTGCGGCAGCGCGGGGTCCGTGACCGCCGACCACGCCTGCCCGTCCCAGCGCATGATAACGCCGTTGCCGTCGCGCCCCCTGCCGGACGCCCACGCATGGTCGGCATCCACCGACGTCACCGATTGCAGCGAATCCGCGGCGGTCGCGCCTGACAACGTCGCTTTCCAGCCCGGTGTCGATACGTGGTGCGTCGCGGGTCCTGTGTCTGCCGCCGCCGTCTGCTCCGAACTCACCAGCGCGGTGAGCAGGGCGAGCCCCACTGTGCTCGCCACGGCAAGCCGCCGGGCGTGTTTGAGCGTGCGCTTCCTTTTCATGACGCGTCCCCTCCCTCCGGCAACAGCCCCCGTGCACGGGGCTGTTGCGTTCTCCTCATGTCCTCCGCAGCGGGACCTGACGCGTTGCCCGCGGGCACGGCGCAGCCGTTCGCGGCGCGTTCGCGCGTCCCTGTCCGGAAGTCCCCTCCGTACGCGGCTCGTCCGGGTGCCCGTGGACTCGGCACCCATGCCGACTTGTGGGGCCCGCCCGGCCGTGGGATCGGCCAGGCGTATCCGCCCGTGCCCGCGACCGCCCCCTGCGGTGCCGGGTAGTTTGCCACATCCGTCTCAGGGTTTTCCGACACGAACGCGCAGACCGCGTCATCGTCCGCACACCCCGCACACCCCGCACACCCCGCACGGCCGCCCCGGGCTTCCCCGAGCCGCGCCGCGGCCGGTCCACAGGCTGGGGACACCGCTCGGGAACGTCACCGCTCGGGAGCACGCGGGAGCACGCGGGGGCCCGGTCAGGTGCGTGGCGGGACGCGCAGCGCGAGCAGTGCGGTGTCGTCGCTGGCCCAGCCGCCGTGGTAGTCGCCGAGCGTGTCGGCGATGTGCGCGATGGTCGCGGCGGCGTCCATGGCGTGGGTGTCGGCGAGGGTACGGGCGAGGGCGGCCTCGTCGAACATCGGCTGGCGCGGCCCCGCGCCGCGCGGGTCGGGCCGCGCCTCGCAGGCGCCGTCGGTGTAGAGCAGGAGCAGGTCGCCGGGGGCCAGCCGGAAGCGGACGTTGGTCAGGCGTACGGGGTCGACCACGCCGAGGAGGGTGCCGGAGGCGCCGGTCTGCCGGACGCGGCCGTCGGCGCGGCGGATCAGGGCGGGCGGGTGCCCCGCCAGGCACAGCCGCCCCGACACCCCGGACCCGGTGGTACGGAAGGTGGTCTGGACGGCGGTCAGGAAGCGGGGGGCGCCCTGCGCGAGCATGGCGGTGTTCAGCCGGTCGAGCACCACCGCGGGCGACAGGTGCTCACCGGCGTCCGCGCGCAGGGTGTAGCGGGCCAGGGCGGTCACCTTGGCCGCCTCGGTGCCCTTGCCGCACACATCGCCCATGACGGCGGTCCACCATGCCCCGCGGGCCTGGAACAGGTCGTAGAAGTCGCCCACCACACTGATGTCGCCGCTGGCCGGGATGTACAGGGCGGCGGCGTCCACGCCCGGCACCGGGCGCAGGACCGGGGGCAGCAGGCTGTCCTGGAGGCTGCGGGCCAGTTCGCGGGAGGCGGCCAGCGCGCCCTGCGCGGTCGACAGCGCGTTCTCGGCGGTCTGGAGCGCGGTGTGCACGCGGTCGAGCGACATCCGCACGTTGATCTCGTTGGACACCGCCCGCGCCAGGACCGACATCGTCTCCAGCTCCCGCAGCGTCCACACCCGCGGGCCGGCGTCGATCACGCACATGGTGCCGATCGCCTGGCCGTCGGTGGTCATGATCGGGAACCCGGCCCACGCGCCCACGCTCCACGGCCCGATCGCCGGATGCCCCGCCGTCCGCGGGTCCTTCTCCGCGTCCTCCACCACGAACGGCCCGTTCGCGCCGACGGCGAAGTAGCAGAAGCTGTCGCCCACCTCGTTCTGCCAGCTCTCCACGTCCCCGTAGGGCAGGTGCGAGACCGACTTCCAGTACGTACGGGACTCGCCGACGAAGGTGATCGCGGAGATCGCGGCGCCGGTCACCGACACCGCCAGCCTGGTCAGATCGTCGAAGACCCGCTCCGGGGTGGAGCCGACCATGCCGCTGGCGTCGAGCGCCGCCAGCCGGGCCGGGTCGGACAGTACGGCCGGCAACCCGTCCGCCCGTACGCCGCCCGGATACTCTCTCGCTCCCGCCACCACAACCCTGCCCGTTCCGTCAGACGGCGTTTTTCGCGCGCCAGCCAACCACGCGTTCCGGGCCCTTGTCAGCTTCCTGCCACAATGATCCGAACTTCCGTCCCGCATCCAGTATGAGGGCCCGCCCCCCCGGGGCGCGCGGGCCCGGGTCGCGCGGGCGGACGGCCCGCTACGGCGTCGGCGACCGGATCCTGGCGGCTTTCGCGGGTGCGGTCCGCGGTGACGTGGGAGTCTTGGCCACGTATGGGAACGGTCTGCGAGGGAAGCTCACCATTTATGGACGGTACGAGCGGCGGTACGAGCGGCGGCGCGGTGGACGGCACGAGCGGCGGCGCGCTCGGCGGCGCGGTCGGCGGCGCGGTCGGCGGTACGAGCGGTGACACGGGCGGTGGCGCGGACGTGGAGGAACTCCTCGTCCGCGCGGGCAAGGGCGACCGCGACGCCTTCGACCGGCTCTATCCGCTGCTGGCCCCTGCCGCCTTCGGCCTGGCGCACTGCATGACGGGCGACGCGGCGCGGGCCGAGGAGCTGTCCCGCGAGGCGCTGGTCGACGTCTGGCGCACGGCACCCGGCTTCGACCCCGCCCACGCCGACGCCCTGACCTGGGCGGTCACCCGCGTCCACCGAAGCCTGGTCGGCCTGCTCAGGTCCGGGCGGGACGCGGAGACGGAGGCGGAGACGGCGACTGACGCGGACGCGGAGACCGTACGGACCGACGTCCGCCCGACGCTGGACGCGATCCTCGGGCGGCTGCGGGAGATCCACGCCGACCCGCGGGTACGGACGGACCTCAAGCGGCTGACTCCCCGGCAGCGCGAGGCGGTGGTCCTGGCGGGCCTGGGCGGACACGCCTTCCCGGCGGCGGCCGTCGACCACTCCGATCCGGCGGCTACGGCCGGTCGGCCGGTCGATCTGCGCGACGGACTGATCCGGCTGCGGGACTGGCTGCCCGGACACTGAGCCGGAAGCCGGAAGCCGGAAGCCGGAAGCCGGAAGCCGGGCCGAACCGCGCACAGCTCGGCCGCCGAGCGGATCGCTGTCCGGACGGCGGCCGTCGTTCTCTCTGCCGCGGCTTACTCGGCGGCTACTTGTCGGTGAGCATCCCGGCCCGCAGCTTGGCCAGGGTCCGGCTGAGCAGCCGGGACACGTGCATCTGGGAGTAGCCGAGCTCCGCGCCGATGTCGGCCTGGGTCAGCTCCTGGCCGAAGCGCATCCGCAGGATGCTGCGCTCGCGGTCGTCCAGCTTCGCCAGCAGCGGCGCCAGCGCGTGGAAGTCCTCGACGAGTTCCATCGCCGGGTCGGCCGCGCCGACGGTGTCGGCGTACGAGCGGCCGGTGTCCTCGCCGTCGTCACCGGCGGGCAGGTCGATGGAGCCCGCGGTGTAGCCGTTGGCGGCCACCAGGCCCTCGACGACCTCGTCCTCGGTGATCTCCAGGTAGGCGGCCAGCTCGGCGAGGGTCGGCGGCGCGTCCAGGACGGCGGTCAGGTGGTCGCGGGCCTTGGCCAGCTCGACCCGCAGTTCCTGAAGGCGGCGCGGTACGTGGACGGCCCAGGAGGTGTCGCGGAAGAACCGCTTCATCTCGCCGACGATGTACGGGATGGCGAAGGTGGTGAACTCCGTCTCCCGCGACAGGTCGAACCGGTCTATCGCCTTGATCAGGCCGACCGTGCCGACCTGGACGATGTCCTCCCACTCCTGCGGGCCGCGGCTGCGGAACCGCCGGGCGGAGAAGCGTACGAGGGACATGTTCATCTCGATCAGCGTGCCGCGTGCGCGGCTGTACTCCTCGGTGCCCTCCTCCAGCGACTGGAGGCGGTCGAAGTACAGCTTCGACAGCTCGCGCGCGTCCTTCGGCGTGACCTTCGCCGGGTCCGCGATCAGTGGCAGCCCACACACGGCTGGAACGCTCCGGCCGACTCCGGTCGGCAGTGCGGTCGTTCCCGCGTCGTGCGTGGATACCGTCATGTGATCGCCCAACGTCGTCGACTGTGACCCCTGGCACGTACCCGCTCTCACGCGTCGCACGCACAAAGACTCAGGATTTCCTTTCCCCCCACCCCATTCGTCATGCACCACGCTCGCGGTTCGCCGCCCACGCCTCGACCGCCGCGTCCGCGCTCGGCGCCGCGGTGAAGACCTGGTCGAGTCCCGTCACGCGGAAGACGCGGTCGAACCGCTCGGGGAGCGCGGCCAGGACGGTGTGGGCGTGGGCCTCTTCCGCCCGGTGGCGGGCGGCGAGCAGCGCGCTGAGACCGCTGGAGTCGATGAAGTCCAGCCCGCCCATGTCCACGACGAGTTGCCGGCCGGGCGCGAGGGCGAGGCGTTCGACGGCTTCGCGGACCTGCGGCGCGGTGGAGTAGTCGAGCGCTCCGGCGAGCTCGACGACCGCGCCCGCGGGGGTGGCGCGGACGTCGACGGTCAGGAGTCCCATGGCACTCCTCTCGCGGACTGGCTCCATACATGCAGTTGTTCGGCACCGAGGGGTCAGCGGATTGGTGTTCATCCGAAGGAGTGATGGCGGCGCGGGTGACCGCCGAGGGTCGCCGCCCTGATGTATCGCCGCCCTGATGCATCCAGGATGAATTTCATACGGTCATTTCCTTTCGGTTCGCCCAGCGGTGGATGACAACCTGCTGAACCGTTCCCGATCCCGGCCCGCGGGCCTGGTTTCCCGCCGAGCGACCGCCCTACGTTGAAGTGCTCCCGGGGCGCGCGGGAAAGCGCGTACGGAGGCGGCGTACGGAAGTCGCGTACGGAAGTCGCGTACGGAAGCGGCGGACCGAAGTCGCGTACGGAAGTCGCGGACCGAAGCCCCGGACCACGGACCACGGACCTGAACTGGCGGAAGCGGAAACAGCACATGAGGCATGCGGGCGGCGGCTCCGGCGACGACTGGCCGGTGGGCCGCGGCGGCCCGGCGGGCGGCGGGGTGCTGCGGACCGAGGAACGCCCCGCCGTCGAGGCGCTGCCCGAGCCGACCGCGCCGGGACCCCCGGCCGTACCGGCCCCGCCCGCGCGCCGACCCCGGCTGTACGTGATCGACGCGCTGCGGCTGTGCGCCGCGCTGATGGTCGCGCTCCACCACTACGTGGGCACCAACCGCGTGAACCAGCCGCACAATCCGGTCTGGGACCGCCCGGCCTCCCACATCTTCCCAGCCGTCTTCCGCGTGTCGTCCTACGGCTGGATCGGCGTCGAGATCTTCTTCGTCATCAGCGGATTCGTGATCTGCATGTCGTGCTGGGGGCGCGGGCCACGGGACTTCTTCGTCTCCCGGGTGATCCGGCTCTACCCCGCGTACTGGTTCGGCGTCCTGTTCACCGCCGCCGTGCTCACGCTGTGGCCCGCGGTCTTCGAGGCGCCCGCCTCCGCGCGCGACACGCTCTTCAACCTCTCGATGCTGCAACAGGGTTCGCACATCGCCAACGTCGACGGCGTCTACTGGACGCTCTGGTCGGAGCTGCGCTTCTACCTGATCTTCCTGCTCGTCGTGGCCACCGGCCTGACCTACCGCAAGGTCGTCGTCTTCTGCTGCGTGTGGGGCGTCGCCGCCGCCCTCGCCCCCGTCGCCGGGATGCCCGCGCTGACGCTGCTCGCCAACCCGGACGCCGCCTGGTACTTCATCGCGGGCCTCGCCCTGTACCTGATGCACCGCTTCGGCCAGGACCTGCTGCTGTGGGGCATCCTCGGCATGTCCTGGCTGATGGCCCAGAGCGAGATCGCCCAGCGCGTCGACACCGTCGAGCATGTCTCCAGTTGGCGCGGCGCGCTCCTGCTCTACACCGTCTTCCTGCTCTTCATGGTCGGCGTCGCCGTCGGTCTCACCGACCGCCTCCAGTGGAAGTGGCTCGCCACCGCGGGCTCCCTGACCTACCCCTTCTACCTGCTCCACTACGCCGCGGGCACCACCGCCATCCACTACCTGCGCGACCGCACCGACCCGCGCCTGCTGGTCGCCGCGCTCATCGGCGCGATGCTGCTGCTGAGCTACCTCGTGCACCGGCTGGTGGAACGCCCGCTGTCCACGCTCCTCAAGCGCGGCCTCACCCGCTCCTTCGCCCGCCTCGGACCGCCGCCGGTCCGCCGGACCCCGTAGCCGTAACGGACCCCGTAGTCGTAACGGACCCCGTAGCCGTACGGGACTCCGTAGCCGTACCGGCCGCCGAGCCGTCGCCGCTCGCCGTGCCGTCGCCGCCCGCCGAGGAATAGGGCGGGCGGTCCGAGCGCTTGCCGGTGCATGACGCTGGTGGATGGGTCGGCCGCGCCCGGCAGCGGTGTGCGCGGGGTGCGGGGTGTGCCGACGTGGGACATGGTGGCCGTGACCGTCCGCCGGCTGGGCCCCGGGGAGCGGCTGGACGGCGGCGACGGCGCGATCTGGGCGCTGGTCCTGGACGGCGACGCGCGGCTGGAGACGGCGGCGGGGGCCGAGGCGCTGCGCGCCGGGGACGCCTTCCACGTGGACGCCAGGACCACGTACCGGCTCGTCGCGCCGACCCGCGCGGAGGTGGCCGTCGGCAGCCTGCGGGCGGTGCCGCCGATGCCGAGTCCGCTGGTGGCGCGGGACTTCGCGGGGCGCAACCGCGGCATCGTGGAGCTGGTGCGGATGTGCCCGCTTGACCCGACGCGCGGCCAGCCGCTCTTCGCCGCGAGCTACGGCGGGCTGATCCAGGCCGCCATGGCGCAGGCCGTCGAGGAGAGCGCGCGGCAGCGCTCGGACCCGCGCCTGACCGCGCTGGTGTCGGCGCTCGACGCGCATCCCGGGCGGGCCTGGACGGTGGACAGCATGGCGCGCTTCGCGCACCTGTCCCGCTCGTCCCTGAGCGAGCGCTTCCGCCGCGAGCTGGGCCGCAGCCCCGCGCAGGTGCTCCGCGAGGTACGCATGCGGCACGCCCGCGAACTCCTCGCCGGTACGGACAAGCCGGTCGAACGGATCGCCCTCACCGTGGGCTACGGCTCCGCCGCCGCTTTCAGCCGCGCCTTCTCCGCCGACCACGGCAGACCGCCCCAGGCGTGGCGCTCCCGCCCGGGGCCCGCGCCGGATTCCGACGCCGACGCCGACGCCGCTTGCGCGGGCGGCGACGATTCCGGGGGCCCGGCCACGGGCATTTAAGGACCTGTCCGGCGGATCACGAGCGGCCCCTTCGGCACCTGGCACGCTCCCCCGGACGGAGGGTGGGGGAGCACCAGGCACCGCTTGGACCGCCGGTCCCGGAGGGGCTGTTCGGTGGTGTCCCGACCACCGGGCCGGCGGGGGCCGGCCGCGCAGTTCCCCGCGGCCCTGCAAGCCCGTCCCTGCGAGCCCGCGCCCCTACAAGCCCGTGGCCGGACTCCGGGCGGAAGACGGTGCGGGCAGGCCGCAGGGTGGTGACGGCCGGTTACGCCCGGGGCCTGGCGAGGAGTCCGAAGCCGAGGCTGCCCGCGAGGGCGGCGCCGGCTCCGATGAGCAGCGCGCCGCGCACGCCGCCGTTGTCGACCACGGCGCCGCCGATCGAGGAGCCGGCCGTGATGGCCACCTGGAAGGCCGTCACCTGCAAGGAGAGTGCGGATTCGACGCGCTTCGGCTCGGCGCGGGTGACCCACAACTGCGTGGCGACCGGGACCATGTTGAAGCCGAAGCCCCAGACGACGATCGCCACGACCGCGACGGGGAGTCCGGAGGTCGTGCCCAGCACGAGCAGGCTCGCGCCGAGCAGGGCGGGCGCGACGACGACGGCGAGCCCGAGGCGGCGGGCGAGGGCGCCGGCGGCGAGGTTGCCCGCGAGGCCGCCCACACCCCAGCCGAGCAGCAGCCAGACCGTCGTACCCGAGGTGACCCGTTCGATCGCGAGGCGGATGTACGGGTAGGCGGCGAAGTTGCCGAACGCGACCAGGGCGACGCAGCCCGCCCCGGCCATCAGCCGCCGGTTGGCCAGCGCCTGCCGGAGCATGCCGAGCCCCGCCCCCGGCTGGGCGGGCACCGGCGGCAGCGTCGCCACCACGGCGGCCAGCGCCAGCAGGCTCAGGCCCGCGGCGGCCCAGAACACCGGCCGCCAGCCCACCGCGTCGCCGAGGACCGAGGAGAGCGGTACGCCGACGATGGTGGCCGCGCTCACGCCCAGCGCCAGGCTGGTGGACACGACGTGGTCGCGCCCCGGCGCCGCGCTCGTCCCCGCCCCGAGCGCGAACGACCAGAAGCCCGCGATGGCCACGCCCAGCAGCAGACGGCCCGCGAGCAGCAGCGGGAAGTTCGGCGTCACCGCTACCACCGCGTTGGACAGCACGGCGGCGGCGAGCAGGCCGATCAGTACGGTCCTGCGGTCGGTGCGCGGCAGCAGCACGGCGATGGTGGGCGCGGTGAGGGCGCCCGCGATGGCCGTCGCCGCGACGGCCAGCCCCGCGGTGCCCTCGCTGACGCCGACGTCCGACGCCATGGCGGGCAGCACGCTCGCGGGCAGGAATTCGCTGCCCACCAGGGCCCCGATCCCCAGCGTGAGCGCCGCGACCGGGGCCCAGGAGGCCGCGCCGGGTCCGCCGCCGACGCCGACGGCCTTCACGGACGGGTCGTCCGTGTCGCGGACCGCCGCCGGCCCGGTGCTGGTCGCATAGCTCTCTGAGGTCATGCGCCCAGTCTCACGGGCGCCGCCCGCACCGGCTTGACCGTTCGGCCGCACTCCTTGATGCCGCGGCCGGACCCGTGCCGCGGCCGGACCCGTGGCGCGGCGCGGTCGCACTCGGTCAGGCGGGCGGACCTTCATGTGCTGCGGGCGGTCCGCCGCCGAAGGCCGAGCCGGACGGGTCGCGGCGCGGCGCCCACACCGCGACCGTAGCCCGTACCGTCGTCGGCCTTGGCCGGGTCGGCGAGCGCGGCCGGCGGGGGAATCTGCCCGGCCCGCCCGGGGCCCACCCGCCGGTGGGGCTACGGTCGCGGCCCGCGCCGGGCCGGTGCGGCGGTCAGACGACGATGGAGGTCACGGCGGCCCAGAGCAGCGGCGCGTGCTCGACGCGGCCGGTGGCGCGCCAGCGGGTGAGCTGTTCGCGCTGCCAGCCGGTGAAGTGCCGTACGGGGTCCGGGTCTTCGTGGGCGGTGTCGACGGCGAGGACCGCGTCGGTCAGGGGGCGTACGGACTCGGGCAGGCCGCCGAGGCGGTGGAAGGCGAAGCTGGTGGGGAGCGGCCAGCGGGTGGCGGTGACCAGTTCTGCGCCGTTGTGGAGCATCGCGGTCGCCAGGCCGAACGACTCGGCGAAGCGCAGGTCGCCGCCGCTCTCGCAGCCGATGAGGGCCACGCGCGGCGGCGCGGGCCAGATGCGGGCGCCCGGCTCGCCGTCCGCGCGCAGGGGGAGCGTGCCGAGCAGGAGGTCCTTGGCGGACAGCGGCCGGTGGGTGCGGACCGGCTCGGCGAGGCCGTCGGTGCCGGGCCCGCAGCACAGATGGAGGGTGCCGTCCTCGCTCTGCCCGCCCTCGACCGGCGCGCCGCTCACGTGCCCGACGTACATCAGCCGCCGTGGCCGCTTGCGCAGCTCGCCGCTCAGCCAGTCCCGGTCGAGGTCGGTACGGCGGAACGCCTCGGCGGGCGCGGCCACGGACGGTACGACGGCGCCCGCGTCGAGGCGGCGCCGGACGAGGGACAGCAACTCCGGGTCGGAGCCGGGCGGTCCGAGGACCGAGCCGAGCGGGGAGTCGGCCCGGAAGCCGGGCACGCGGGGGTCGAGGACGAGGACGACGGCGTCGGCGTCCCGGGTGTCGGAGACCTGGGTGGCGGCGCCCGCGACGGTGACCCGCGTGCGTCGCAACGACGCGGGCGCCGTGGTCACGACGTCCGCCAGCTCGATGAGCCGTACGTCGCCGGTGTCGTCGACGGCGAGCAGTTCCCAGGGGACCTGCGCCACCCGGGGCGACGGCTGGATACGGATCAGCGGACGGCCCGCCCGCGCCGCGACCTGCCGGATCTGGTCCGTCAGCCCCTCGGGCCACAGCGCCCGTGCCAGCTCCCGCGCGAGCCGGTGCTCGGCCTCGCGATCGGTCAGCGCTCCCGTGGCGAAGGCGCGCCGCATTCCCTCCGCTCCGTCGCCCGCCCCCGGCAGCGCGGCGGCCAACGCGCCCACCGCGCGGTCGACTTCGTCGGCGGGCCCGTGTCCTGTGCCGAAACCGCGCGCCCCGCCGGCCCACGTCCAGGCCATGAACAGGTCGTCGGCGTCGGCCAGCCGGATCTGGACCACCGGGCGGGCCGTCAGGTCGTCGGTGACCCAGAACGGCACCTCCTCCTCGTCCACGATCCGCCGGTGATAGCGGAACTCGGCCGCGGCGACGTACTCCTGGAGCGCGACGCGGCCGGACTCCGCCGACATCCGCACCTTCGGCGGCGGCGCGACGCGCAGTCCGGCGGAGGCGGCGGCGTCCGCCGCCACACCGCCGAGCGCGGGCGCGGAGCCGTCGCGCCCGCCGTGCCCGTAGACCTTCACGGCCGCGCCGGGGAAGACGGCGGGCCCGGGGGGTCCGGTGCGCGCGGCCGACGACGGCGTACGGTCCAGGGCCAGGGAGGCGCCCGCGCAGCGGTGCTCCACCAGCTCGAACAGGAGCCCCTGGTCCTGGCGCCGTACGGCGAGCCGGAAGGCCAACGCCATCGCCTCGTCGGCGAGTTGGAGCCACTGGCTACGGGCGTGGGCGGTGGCGAAGTCGTAGCGCGCGGCCTCCAGGGCCAGTGCGGCGGGAAGCGCGAGCCGGAGCGCGGTGCTGACGGACTCCGGCTCGTGGTGGCCGTGGTCCGTGACGTTCAGATTGTGTTCGAGGGTCTTCGCGAGCAGGAGATCGACCTGCGCGCACCGCTCGTACACCTCCCGCGCCTGGTACGCGTCGCGGGCCTGCTGGGCCAGCCGCTTCATCTCGGTGATGTCGCCCCGGTCGTACGCCTGTTGGGCGCCCAGCAGCATCGTGTCGGCGGCGGCGATGGCGGCGCCGAGGCGTTCGAAGCGGGCCAGGCTCGACCCCAACAGGTCGGCGGCGCGGGTGACTTCGCCCCGCAGACCGGCGAGGTACCCGCGGGCCTGTTCGCAGACCGCCAGGTCACCGGAGCGCCCCTGTTGTGCGAAGACCGTCGACGCCTGCGCGAACAGCCGCTCCGCGAGGTCCGGTTCGCCCCGGTGCATCGCGGTGTACGCGCGGTGGACGACCAGCGTCTGCTGCTCTCCGGCGTCCCCCAGCGCGCGGAAGCCGTCCTCCGCGCGGGTGAAGTAGTCCTCGGCCAGGTCGTACCGTCCGGTCGAGGAGCAGATCAGACCGAGGGCGGTCAGGACGCGGGGCACGGTTTCCCGTACGGGAGGGGCGGCGGCCCCCGCTCCGGTCTCCGCTCCGGGTTCCTTCGCGGTCTGCGCCCCGGCCGCCGGCATCGTGGACAGCAGCGCCGAGGCGTGCTCCTCGGCCCGTCCCCACTCGGCGCGTTCCATCAGCAAGTGCACCCGGTTCAGGCCGAGTTCGGAAACGCGCAGCCCCTCGGCGTCCTCGAATTCGGGCAGCCGGAGCGCCGCTTCGTCCAGACGCGCCAGCGCCTCGTCCAGACGCCCGGTCCGGCGCAGCAGGTCGGCCCCGCACAGCAGCGTCTTCAGCAGCACTTCCAGCCACAGCTGACGGCCGCGCGGTCCCATCGGCTCCGACGCGACGCCGTCGAGCAGGCGGCGGGACCGCTCGACGGCGTCCTCCGCACCCGCCAGGTCCGTGGCGGTGAGCCGGACGCCCGCGAGGTCGGACAGCAGATGGGCCCGGAGGAACCGCACATCGGGCGAGTCCTCAATGGACTCGGCCAGCGCGAGCAGTTGCTCGTACACGGCGCACGCGGCCCCGTGATCCGCGGCCAGTTGGTGCTCCTGGGCCAGGGCGAAGCCGGAGTCGAACGGCTCCCCGTAGAGCTGTTCCACCCGCGCGTCCGGCCCTGCGCTCCCCTCGTCGCCTGTCGTCATCCGTCAGTAGTCCTCACCCGTGGTGGTGGCGGCGACGATCTCGGCGAGGAAGGGGGCCGAGGGCGCGGTGCGGGTCAGCGTGTCGTACGGGGCTGTGTCGTCGGCCGGTTGCGGCGCCGCGCTCGCGAGGCGGCCCCGGACGAGCGCGCGGACCGCCGCACGGTCGGCGTGGCCTTCCGGCCCGGGACCGGGGTCGAAGCCGGGCAGCAGTACGGCGACCTCGAAACGCGGGGTCAACTCCCCTGCGGACATGCCAGGTTCCAGATCCGCGCGGCCGGTCCACACGTCGTCCCGCCTGGTGAGGGGCGCGCGGACCGGGGGGCCGCCGTTGACCCGTACCTCCGCGACGAGGGGTGCGCCGCCGACGGGTGCCGCGATGTGCGCGACGACCTCGACCTCGATCCGGCGCCGCCCGCCGAGCGCGCGCGCCGTCCAGGACACCGCCGACTCGGCGGCGTCCACGAAGCCGGGCGGGTAGCGGCGCCAGTCGTTGGTCCCCGTGCCCCGGGCGATCACCCGGCCGCCGGCGGAGAGGGGTTCGCCCGCCGCGAGGGTGTAGCCGAGGCGGGAGGCGAAGAGCGCGCCAGGCGTGAGGGGGTCCGCTTCCGCTTCCGGGTCCGGCTCCGTGTCCGCGTCCACGTCCTGGCCCGCGTCCAGTTCCGCGCGGAGCCGGCGCAGCTCCGGTCCGTCGAGACCGGCGGCGTCGGCCGCGCCGTCGATCAGCCGCAGCACGCTCTCCAGGTGACGCGCGGTGTGCCCGGACCGGGGCTCCGCTCGCCACCACCGGACCAGCGGGTCGAGAGCGGCCTGGTGGTCCTCGATCAATTCGGCCACGCAGTCGTCCGGCTGGTCCCCGCAGCCGTCGAACAGCTCCTGGCACCGGTGGGTGAGCGCGGCCAACTCCAGCCCGAGGACGTCCGGTTCGAGCGCCGGAATCCCGTCCGCGTACGACGCCGGCCACCATCGGGCGGCCCAGTGCCCGAAGGCGAGGCGGGCGGCGGCGCCCGCGAGGGCGGTCTCGTCGCTGGTCACCCGCGCTTCTGTCGGCCCCCCGGCCGTCTCTCCGGTCGTCTCTCCGGTCGTCTCTCCGGCGGCGCAGGACCGCACGGCAGCGGCGGCGCGCTCGCCGTACACCGCCCACAGCCACTGCTGCGCCCGCTCCACGTCGTGCACCTCGGCCACCGGCAGGATCGGGTCCCCGAGGACGGGCCAGAGCAGGACCGCGCCCGCGACGTCGAGGACGGCTTCGGTGAAGCCGGGGCCTGGGCCGGGGTCGGGGCCGGGGGCGGGGGCGAAATCGGGGCCGGTGCCGAGCGGGCCGGTGCCGTTACCGGCAGGGGAGCCGTCGAGAGGGCCGGCGTAAGGACCGGGACCGGCGGTGACCCGTACCGCCCCGTCCTCGCCCCGCGTGACGTAGAGATCCGCGCCCGCCATCACGCGCTCCTCTGCTCGGGCTCGGCCGCTTCCGTGGCGCCGCCCGCCGACAGGCTCCGCAGCGCCGACCTCACCCTCGCGCGGTGGTCCATCATCACCGAGCGCGCGACCCCGTCGAGCACCGCCCAGGCCGCCCCGGCGTCCGCCAGCGGCGCCCCGTGGACGTCCCGGCCGTGCAGCCGTACCCACAGCCGCCGCATGTACGCGGCCCACGGCGCGCGGAGGTCGTGCGCGAGGGTGTCCAGGACCCCGCCGTCCGGGTCGGGCCGCGGGGAGACCGTCATCCTGCGGGCGCGCAGGACCGAAGCCTCGCGCCGCCAGCGGCTGTTGACGGCCCGGTGCGCGGCCGTCCGGCCCAGCGCGGATTCGCCGCTGCCCAGCGGGTCGAGGCCGACCGCGAGCCGTCCGCCGAGGACCGCGGCGACCCGCAGGCTCTCCTCGTACAGACCGAGCGGAGCGCAACCGCGGCCCACCTCGCGGTCCACGAGGTCAGGCACGGTGGGCAGTTCGTCGCGCCGGGCCGACGACTGGAGTACGACGAAGAGCCGTTCGAAGAGCGTACGGTCCAGCGGCGCGGGAAGCGTGGCCGTCGAGGCGCCCCGTCCGACCCCGGGACACGGCGGCGACTGCCGTGCGGTGAGCCCCAGATGAGGCGGCAGACCGTCCCGGCCCCACACCCCGCCGTCCGCGTCCGCCGCCCACAGCGCCCGGCCGAAGGACGCGCCGTGCCCCGCCTCGACCATGGCCGCGTACCGCGCCGAATTCCGCGACCGCTCCTGCGCGTTGCCGCCGCTTCCGCTTCCGCTTCCGCCTGCGCCTGCGCCTGCGCCTCCGCCTGCGCCTCCGCCTCCGCCTCCGCAGGACTCCAGCACCTCGGCCGCCGCCGCGACCGCCGCGACCGCCGCCGTGAACGCGTCTGCGGCGGGGGCCGGTTGACGGCTCTCCCAACGGGCGGCCAACTCCCTTTCGAGCCGGGCGCGTCGGACGCCGTCCGCCAGATGTTCCTTCAGCGCTTCTACGGTGCGTCCGCCGGCCGTGTCGGCCACGTCCTCCACGACGTCCCTGGCCACCGCGTCCGCACCGGCCGACGGCGGCCCGTGTTCCGTGGCCAGTTCGAAGCACCGCTGGAAGTACAGGTCCTGGGGGTGGCCGGCCACGATGCCCAGCGCCCTGCGGCTCCTCTTGAGCAGCGTGAACCACCGCGCCGTCGCCTCCAGCCGCCCGCCGGACTCCTGGATCAGCGCCTCCAGCCGCGCGGCCTGCTCCGGTACGAGGAAGTCCGCCGCGAATTCGGGGTTCAGCGCCGGCCTGACGATCAGCGGCAGCACGATCAGCTTGACCGTCCTGGTCAACGGCGCCCCGCCGGGGCCGCTCAGCGATTCCAGCCCCGGCCCGAGGGCACGCCACGCCCGGTCGATGGCCATGGCGCGCGCTCGGCCCGTGGCGCCGGTCGGCTGGCTGGCAGGCGGCATGTGAGGAGCGTACGTCGTACGGAAACGGGCCGGCGAACCTGGGATCGGTAGGTGTTCCCGGCCCCCTAGCGTCCCTGTCGTCAGCTCGTCGGCCCCGTCTCCGTACCGCACAGGGCGTGCGTCGGGAGTGCACAAGGCGTGCGTCGGGCGGCACAGGACCGGGCATCACCAGAAGGAGCAGCCGTCATGGGAATCTTCAGGAAGCGCCGCCAGAGCCGCGAGGAGCGGGCGGCCGACATCGCGGGCAAGGTGGCCAGCGGCAAGGGCTTCTACGGCCGTACCACCCGCGCGTTCCTCGGCGACGAGGACTTCAGCCGGGTCCAGCAGTCCATCGGTGCCTTCAACTCCGGCCTCGACGTACAGCAGTTGCTCGCGGCCGGGGCGCCGACCACCCCCGCCGTGGTCGTGTCGATCAGCGACACCGGCAAGCTCGTCAACTTCGACCCGGTGGTCGACCTCGTCCTCCAGCCGGCCGGGGTCGCCGACCGGATCGCGCTCCAGACCATCGTCTCCAAGCTGCGGATTCCGCGCGCCGGGGACCAGGTGCTGCTGGTGGCGGACCCCGCCCGGCCCGGCGGTTACCTCTACGCCGGGGACGGGGTCACGCCGTGAGGGCCGCCCGTACTCCGGCGCCGTGCCCGGTCCCGGAGTTAGTGCCCGTGCCCGTGCCGGCGTCCGCGTCCACATCCGCTTAGGAAACTCTCCGGGGAGGGCCGCATGCGGAGCTACGCCGGTGCGTTCGTCGGCAATCTCGTCTTCACCGCGATCTGCTGCGTCGCGGGCCCGTTCTTCCTGCTGATCGGACTTCAGACCTGGCACGACGGGACCGACCGGGGCATCGCGCTGACCTGCGTCGGCATCGGCCTGGCCGGCACGGTCACGATTCCCGTCGCGGCCTTCAAACTCACGCGGCAGGGGTTCCCCCGGATCACCCGCCGGGACCGGGTGAAGGGCGCGAGTGTGCGCTACGACGACGACACTCTCGTGATGCTGACGCCGGAGTCCCCCCAGGGCCCGGCGCGGGCGTGGCTGGCGCGGGCGGACGTGCTGGAGGCGTCGTTGGCGCACTACAGCCCCGACGGCGAGGCCACCTTCACGACGCACTGGGGCGACTACACGCCCGACGAGTTCACGCCGCTGATCCGGCTGAGGCTGCGGGTGCACGGCGTCGAGGGCGCCGACTCGTTCGAGGTCACGCAGGAGTGGCGGGTGCCGTCCATGTGCCTGTCCGCCGTGACGGCCGGGCGCCTGGTCGTCCTCGTCCACCCGGCTCCTTCGACCGGACCGTTCGCCTCCTCGGACACCGCCTCGTTCGCCGACCCGGCCACCCCCTTGGACACCGCCCCGGCCGCCCCTGGCGGGGTCACCCCCCCAGCCGCTTCCGGCAAGGTCACCGCCCAATGGCCGCGCAGCCTGCTGCTCGCGGGGACCAGGACCAGCCGGCTGCTCGACCTCGACGGCCACCGCACCGACGTCACCCGGCGCCCCGGCCGCCTGCTGGAGCAGATGCGGATCTCGCGGGCGGCCGGAGGAGTTCCGATGACCGGCGACACCATCGACCTCGGACGTCTGGACCCGCACACGGCCGGGCGCTACACCGCCCTGGCCGACCGATTCCACGCCCGCCCCGAGGACCGCGCGCCGGTCACGGAACCGGGGGAGGAGTCCCGCTGGATCGTGGACGAACTGCCCGGCTGTACGGGCGAGTTCGGCTCGGCCGGTCGCCGCTGGTCCCGCCGTGGCGGCCACCTGATCCGCGCCCGCTTCGTCGAACTGCGCGGCACGACCACCTTCCAGGACCACGGCCCGGTCCTCGACACCGTCGTCCGCATCCAACCGGACGACGGCACACCCCCGTTCGACGCCGCCCGCCGCCTGACCCTCCCGATGAACTACCTCGCCGTCCTCCACCGCACCCGGGACGTCGTCCTGTGCGTCGCCCCGCGCGGCACGTCCTACGTCGTCGACTGGCCCCGCACCAACCTCCTCGCGGGCGTCACCCCCGCCAAGGTCATCACCCCCGCCTCGGCCGAACTCCCCCTCACCGGCCGCCCCGACCTCATATGGCCCCTGATGACCCTCCTCGCCGCCCACGGCGTCTCCGCCCCCACCCCCACCCTCGATCTCCGTCGCCCCCGCATGGCCCCCATCGTGCCGTTCGCTCTGCGAATCGTGCACTCGGCGCTTCCCCGCTGACCCGGCATCCGAGGACCGGCCGGCGTCCGGCCCTATGCCCAGCCGGCGTCCGGCCGCTCAGCGAAGGCCGAGCTTCTCGCGTTCGGCCTCGACCAGCTCCTCCATGAGCTTCTCCGGGTCCACCGTGTACCCGGTGTCATCGAGAGCGTCGTAGTCCCCGGTGCTCAGCGGCAGTCCGAGCGCGGCGAGTTCGGAGGCGAGGCGAGTGAACGCGATCCGCTCGTCGGGCTCGTCCTGGTAGTGGGCCCGCTCGGCAGCGCACCCCTCGGTCAGGGTGCGACCGGCAAGGCCCCAGAAGCTGAACTCGGTGTCCAGCTCTATGAGATGCCACGGGCGGTCCGCAGGCTCTTCGGGGTGCAGCCAGTAGCCGATCCACCCCTTTCCGCCCTTCGCCACGAGCTTGACGTACGTGGCCATCTCCGCGCATGCGGCGTTGACGGCCCGCAGCTCCGGGTCCGCGAGCTCCTTCTCGCTCAAGTAGCCGGTGTCCAGGAGCGGGTGGAGGTCGCCGGGCTCGAAGAAGTCCAGGTCGAGAAGGCGGGCGAAGTCGGTGCGGCCTTCCCAATGCGCCACCAGCAGCACCCGCAGATCGTCCGGTACCGGACGGCCGTCCAGCCGCTCGCGGGAGAACTCGGCGAGCCGTTCGTCGTACATGCGCCCTCTCCAGAGGTCGAGGCAAGATCCTCGCGGCAACGTAACAGCGCTGTCCGACAAGGCCGGGCCCGGGAAGCACGCCGATACGCCGATACGCCCGTACGCCCGTACGCCCGTACGCCCGTACGCCGATACGCCCGTACGCCGTGCGGTTGCCGCCCCCTCCGCCGGGGCAACCCCCGCGCCCACAAAGGCCGTCAGAGGCGGCGGCCCAGCAAGTGGGCGTCGAGGAAGCCCCGTTCGGTGGCCGGGTCGTAGACCAGGCGGGCGAGGTTGAACAGGCCCGCCCCGGCGAGGAGTTCGGCGAAGCGGCCCACCGGCCAGCTGTAGGCGGGTGTGACCTTGTGGTCGAAGCGGACCGGCTCCGGCCCTGCGGTGGCGAAGAAGGAGGCCATGAGCAGACCGCCCGGGGCAAGGACGCGTACCTGTTCCGCGAGGAGCGCGGGCACTTCCTCCGGCGGGGTGTGGATCATCGAGTAGTGCGCGAGCACGCCGCCCAGCGCCCCGTCCCCGACCGGCAGCGCCTCCATCCGCGCCTCGTCGAACCGCAGCGCCGGATGAGCGCGCCGGGCGTGGCCGACCATGCCGGGCGAGAGGTCGAGCCCGAAGGCGTCCAGCCCCAGGTCGTGCAGCATGGCCGTCATATGTCCCGGCCCGCACCCGAGGTCGGCCGCCCGTACGTTCCCCGTCCCGCGCACCAACTCGGCGAAGGTGCCGAGCATGCCCCGCGCGAACGGCTGCGTCTCCAGCCGGTCGGCGAACCTCGACGCGTACAGCTCGACGACCCCGTCGTAGGCCGCCCTGGTCTCGTCCTGGTGTTCCACCACGCGAAGGAAGCTAACACCTCCGTCTCCGTCTCCGTCGTCGCCTGCGCCGTCGCCGCACCCCGTGCCCGAGGCCCCGCCCGACCCCGTCCACCTGGACTTTTACGTGCCTGGGGCCGTTCGACTGGGCTGCTCACCACAACGGCCGAACGTGGCCCCGTCGGTCACGGTTCGTGTCCGCCGCCGGCCCGATCCTGGCGGCGGACCGCATCTGCCCAGGCCGTGGGCAGGGAGCGATCGCAGCGGCCCATCTCGCCCACCGACCTCGCCCAGCCATCTCCCGAAGGGGAACAATGAAGCGCTTGCCCACGCTCGCTCACGCCGCCTGGACCGCCGCAGCGGTGGCCGCCTCCATGGCGGTGCTCGCCCTCCCGTCCGCTTCGGCGGCGGCGGCAGCGTCACCCGCCCCGTACCCGAGCGGCTCCGAGGGCCCGGTGTTCGTGCAGACGGACAACACCGCCCACAACGAGATCGTCGCCTACCACCGCGCCGCCGACGGCTCCCTCAGCCGGCGGGGCGCCTTCGCCACCGGCGGCAAGGGCGGAGTCCTCGGCGGCTCGGTCGTCGACCACCTCGCCTCCCAGGGCTCGCTCGTCCACGACTGCGCCCACCACCTCCTCTTCGCCGTCAACGCGGGCAGCGACACCGTCACCGTCTTCTCCGTCGAGGGCGAGAAGCTCCACCGCGAGCAGGTCATCTCCTCCGGCGGACGTTTCCCCGTCAGCCTCACCGTCCACAACGACCGCGTCTACGTCCTCAACGCCCGCGACGGCGGTTCCGTCCAGGGCTACCGGATCGCCGGGGGCAAGAAGGCCGCCGGGGGCAAGAAGCTGGAGCGCGTCGCCGGGTGGAGGCGGGAGCTGCGCCTCGACACCACGACGGCGCCGGAGTTCACCCACACTCCCGGCCAGGTGTCCTTCACCCCCGACGGTTCCCGACTGATCGTCACCACGAAGGCCGGCGGCAGCAGCGTCGACGTCTTCGGAGTGAGCCCGTCCGGCGCCCTGTCCGCCCGTCCCGTCGTGAACGTGCAGGACGGAGCGGTCCCCTTCGGCTTCACCTTCGACGGCCGTGGCCGCCTGGTCGTCACCGACGCGGGGACCAACGCCGTGCTGACCTTCGCGGTCCGTGAGGACGGCCATGTCGTCCGGCTCGACAAGGCGCTCACCGGCGAGCAGGCCACCTGCTGGATCTCCCGCGCGGGGGACCGCTTCTACGCCTCCAACGCCGGCAGCAACGCCGTCTCCGGCTTCCGGCAGACCCGCCGGGCGACGCTCGAACCGCTTAGCACCACCGTGACCAGCGCGGGTTCCACGGACTCCGCCGTCACCCCGGACGGGCACTTCCTCTACGTCCAGACCGGCGGTACGGGCGGTGTCGACGCCTTCCGTGTCGAGCGGGACGGCTCCCTCCACAAGGCCGGCACCGTCATCGTCCCCGACGCCGTCGGCGGCGAGGGAATCGTCGCCCTGTAACGCCAGGCGCCGCCCGGAGAGTCACCGCCGGGCGGCGCCCGAGGGATCTTGACAACGCCCGCCACCTGGCACGTACGTCCATTCCGCACCGTCCACCCGCGTCACGCGGCCGGAGCGTTCTCCCGGCCGCGTCGCTGTGCCCGGCTTTCGCGGCCCGGCCTGACGAAGCGTCGGCACGTCGATCTGTGCCGGGTCCACACCACGCTCTGTCGCTGACGCTCCGCCGTCCACGACGGCTTTCTCCCCCTCTTCTCCGGGTGCCTTCGCGTACCGCCGCGCGTTTTCGGATGCCCCCTACGGGCGCGTCGGCGTACGGGTGTACGGGCGTGGGGGCCGTACCGCTGACCCCGCTCCCGCCCCCCGGCGCCCACCACTCAAGGAGATCGCATGGCCAGATACGAGTCGGTGCTCGACGCCATCGGCGGGACGCCGCTGATCCGCCTCACCCGCGCCGCCGAGGGACTGCGCCTGCGCGTGTACGTCAAACCGGAGTGGCACGACCCCGGCGGCAGCGTGAAGGACCGGGCGGCGCTGGCCATGCTCCGCAGGGCCGAGGCCGACGGCTCGTTGCGTCCGGCAGGCACCGTGGTCGAGTTGACCAGCGGCAACACCGGCATCGGCCTGGCGCTGGCCGCCGCCCACCTCGGCTACCGGACGGTGGTCTTCACCGGCTCCGCGACCTCGCGCGAGAAGCGGGACCAACTCGCCGCCTACGGAGCCGAGGTGCGGCTGGTCGACGCCTTCGTCCCGCGCGGGCACCCCGACAGCATGCGCTCGCAGGGCACGCGGTTCGCCGCCGAGACGCCGGGTGCCTTGTTCGTCGACCAGTACGACAACCCGGCCGATCCGGCCGCCCATTACGCCACCACCGGCCCCGAGATCTGGACGGACACCGAGGGCGCGGGCCACTTCCTGCACCCCGAGGCCATGGCCGACGTCTGGCCGCTCGCCCTCGACTCCGCCGTGATCGACCGCTACGTCTCCGTCGAGGACCAGGACGCGATCGACGCCGTACGGCGGCTCATCGCCGACGGCCTCGGCGACGACGACGTGGTGGTGGTCGCGTACCGTCGCGACCGCCGCCTGCTCGCCCCCCACCCCACCGACCACCTCGGCTGGACCACCCCCGCCCGCCTCCGCGCCGCCCCGACCGTCGCCGACTCCGCTCAACCCCTCGCCCCCCGCCTCGGCGCCGCCCTCCCCCTCACCGCCCCCGCCGTCACCGCCTGGCCCCCCGCCAACGGCCACATCGCCCCCGTCCTCACCCACGGCCGCGCCACCCACACCGTCCCCTGGCCAGCCCTCCACCCCTGACCCCAGCTCCTCTCCCGCCGGAGTTCCCAGTCGCATCAGGTCCGTACCGTCCCGGCGTTCCGCGCCTCGTTTCGCACCGTCCCCGGCGAGCGCCGTCGCACTTGGCCGCCGCTACACCGGATGTCGTAGGTTGAGCGATTTCACCGCATGCCAGCGTGGTGCGAGGTGACGATGGTGGCCGATGTGCACAGGAACTTCCGCGTGGTCGATGGGGGAGAGCGTGAGCTCTGCACGGGATGCCGGCGCAGGTGACAGGGCGAAGCTCAAGAGCAAGGTCTGGTCGTTGCGTTCCCGATGGCCGCAAACCAGCTTCCTGGCAGGGCTTGAGGAGGACATTCTCGCCGCGCTGGTGGACTCCTCCGAACCCGTGCGTTTCGACCGTGACGACGTGCTGCTGGCCGAAGGCGCCGTCGGGTCCGATGTGCTTCTCCTGCTCACTTCATACGTCAAGGTCACCACGCTGCTAACGAACGGATCACGGGCGCTGCTCGCGGTGCGTGTCGGCGGTGACCTCGTCGGGGAGTTAGCGGCCTTGGACAACGGGCGGCGGACCGGGACGGTCATCGCCTGTGGTGTCGAGCCGGTGGACACTCTGCGTATCGACGCCGAACTCTTCCTCCGGGTGCTCTCCACGTCGCCGAAGGCGATGCTCGGTCTGTCCGAGTCCGTGGCCCGCAAGCTGCGCAGCGCTACGCAGCGGCGCATTGACCACCAAGGGGGGCACGCGTCGGTTCGGCTTGCCCGCGTGCTGGTTGAAATGGCTGACGACCATGGCGCCACGACGTACCGCGACAACGTGGTGATCAGCATCGATGTCACCCGCCTCGAGTGGGGCAGCCTCATCGGGGTGAGCAAGCGGACCGCCGAGCGGGCGATCGCGACCCTGCGGGACAACAAGCTCATAGGGTCGGGAATGAAGCGCATCACCATCCATGACATGGAGGGACTGCGAACTCTCGCGAACTCTGAGTGAGCGATCCCGCCAATTGGCGGGAGTCTGTGGGCGATTACCGGCGGCTGGACATACTGCTCGCCCCAACCCTCACGATGCCGGGCCTCATGTGCCGGTTCGCAGCACTTCATGGAGCATCGCGTGGTCACGCAGCCCAGCCCGTCCGGTCGTTCCGGCGATCTAGCCGCCCCTCCCGTCCCCCCTGTCCGTGCGAGCGCGCCTGCTCCGCGGGACTGGCCGACGTCGACCCTTCTGGGCAGGCTGCCCCGGACCACCCGGGACCTCCTCCTGGAGGAGGGCACACCGATGCTGTATCCCAAGCACCGGATGCTCCTGAGGCAGGGAGACGGGGGGAAGCACCTCTTGCTGCTCACCCGCGGAGTCGTGAAAGTCCTCGCCTCTTCGGAGAACGGGATGGACGTACTGCTCGGGATTCGTGTGGCAGGTGAACTGGTCGGTGAGATGGCCGTGTTCGAGGAGAAGCCGCGGTCCGGGTCTGTCTTCGCGTGCGGCGAGGTCTCGGCGCGGATCATCCCTCTGGAGGTCCTGGAGGGCTTCCTCACCCGTCACCCCGAGGCGATCAAGGCGTTGGTCGCCTCGTTGAGCGCCCGTCTCCGCTGGGCGAACCAGCGGCGTATCGACTCTCGGTCCTACGACGCGCCGGTCCGTCTGGCGCGAGTACTGGTGGAACTCGGCCGCGCACACGGCCGTACGCCGCCCGAGGGCATCGCGGTGCGCAAGGTTCTCGGGGTGACGATAAGCCAGTCCGAGTTGGCGTCGCTGTGCGGGTTGGCCCTTCCGACGACGGAGAAAGCCCTCGCCTCCCTTTCTCGAAAGGGGTTGGTCGAGCGTAGTTACCGCCGCATAACGCTCTGCGATATGCCGAGTCTGGCCGAGTTCGCGAAAGTCGGCGACGAGATCCCGTACTGGTAGGGAGTCCGTCCGCCGGAGTCCGCCTACTGTCTAGGAAAACGCAGCACCTACTCCGTTCCAGGCCAGAGAGGAATGGTCACATGGCCGCATGGTCCGGGTTCCATCCCTGTACGTGTATTGCCGTCGATGCCCAGGCATACAGCCGCAATGACGACCGCAGACAGTCCGAGATTCAGCACGACCTCCCACGACTTCTCTCCCGCGCCGCCGACGGTGCGGGACTGAACCGTTCCCAGTGGCACCTCCAGCCCAAAGGCGACGAGGAACTGGCCGTCTACCCGATGGACGGCTCGGAGCCACGCCTGGTCGACGATTTTGTACGCCATCTGGTCTGGGAACTAGGGGAATACAACCGGAGCAGGATCTCCGCGTCCCGGCTACGGCTGAGGCTCGCCGTCGACCACGGGCCCGTGGAGGTGGCGCCCAACGGTTTCGCGGGCGCGACCGTGGTGTCGGTCTCCCGGCTGCTCAACTCGGCGCATCTCTATGAGGCACTGCGTCAGTACGAGCCGGCGGACCTCGCCGTCCTGCTGTCCGACCACGTGTACCGGTCGACGGTGGGAAGCGGTCACACCACTTTGTCGCCGGAGGACTTCCGGAAAGTCGCCGTACAGGTCAAGGAATACGAGTCCGTCGCCTGGCTGCGGATACCCGGCGGAAACGGTTTCAGCCCAGGGCCGCGTCCCGCTGATACGGCGACGGCTTCGTCCGCGTCGCCGAGCCGATCCCACGGTTCGGCTGCCGAGAGCGCTTCCGGCCATCATTACCGGGCCGATCGCCTGAATGTGAACAACTTCGCGGGTCCGGTTGATCTGCGAGGAGGCACCGTGGGCTTTGGCGGCTCGAATGGCTGACGACGATGGGACTCCGACCGACGGGGCCGCAGCGGCGCCGCCTGAGGGAGTTCCGCAAGAACCGCTCGCGGCGGGCGGATCACCGGAGGTGCACGTCGTATCCGACTCCGCGGAGAAGGAGGGCGACGCCCAGGGATTCGCGGAGCTCCACCGTGCTTTCGGGCAACAGGTGCACAACCACTTCCACTCGACCGTCGAGGCTTCTGGGGCCACGTTCGGATTCGGCGCTCCACGGGCGCCCGGACTCGCCCCGGGCAATGTGCGTCCGGAGGAGGTCGACCACGCGCTGCGGCACTACTTGAGCCCTCAGCCGTGCTTCAGCGAGGCGCTCGCCAAAATCCGCCGTGATCACCTGGTGGTGCTCTCCGGCCACGAGGACACCGGCCGCCGCGCCGGGGCCTTCGCGCTGCTGCGGGAACTGACCGGGCCGGGTATCGGCCTCAGAAGCCTTTCGCCCGCGAACTCCCTGGCAGGGCTGACGGCGCCGAACGCGCTCAAGGAGCGCCAGGCGTTCGTCATCCTGGACTACGTCGGAGAGACGAACGCCGATCCCGTGCAGTCCTACGACATCGCACGGTTGGCGGAGGAGCTGCGCCGCAAGGACAGCTACCTGGTGATCACCGCGACCGAGAGCAGCCTGCGGAGACTGGCCTTCGACGGCTACTGCGTGCCATGGCGGGCTCCCGACCCAAAGGAGCTGTTCCGGGCTTGCCTGGATCCGCTCCAAGCGGCCGAACTGCCCTCGGCACTCATGGAACGGGTCGGCGAACAGCGCCGGCCCGCCGACGTGGTCGCCGCCGCGACCGGGTTCTGCGCCGGGGGGACGCCCACGGCGATGAAGACGATGAGCGGCAGCGATGCGGATGCCGTCCGGATGTGGTTCCGCAAGGTGCCGCTGCTGGAGGACCTGCTGCCGCTGGCCGCCCTGGCCTTCTTGGAGGGCATCCCGGAACGCAGCTTCGAGGAGCACCTGGCCACGCTGGAGGGACTCGTACGTGACTGGGAGCTCAGCGGTGAGTCCGCTCCCGGTGAGCGCGACGCCGTGCCGGTACCTGGCACCGGCACGACGGTGCTCCCCCAGAGCCGGGCCCTGTGGCGCAAGCGGGCGACCGGACTCGTCCGCGTCGATCGACGGCCCGAGCCGGGGCTGGGCGCGGACCGGAGCGAACGCCGGATGGTCTTCATCTCACCGGGCATCCGCGAACTGGTCATCGGGGAACTCCACACCCTCTACGGATACGAACTGTGGTACCCGCTGCGCCGTTGGCTGCACGACCTGGCGCAGCACCCGGACCTCGCGGTCCGCACCGAAGTCGCCCGGGGTACCGCCCTGTTCGCCGGTCACTCCCTGGCAGAGGTCGATGACCTGCTCCTCCAGGAGTGGGCGGACGGCCTGACCAACCAGCGAGTGACCGCGGCCCTCACCCTTCAGCACATGGCCGAGACGGACCGGTTGGCCCCGGCGGCCCTGACCATCGCCCTGGGCTGGGCCAGCAACAGGGGACAGGCTCGGGCGATCACGATGGCGATGGCGCTGTCGGGAACGCTCGGCTCCGTCTACCGCCTTGAGGTGCTCAACTGGTTGTGGCGCCTCACCGGTCGGGGAGAGCGTATGGCGGCCGCCGCACGTCGCTCTGTCGTGCTCTTGTTGCAGACGGCCGAGCAGGAACCCGAGCGGGCGCTGTTCACACTGCGCTACATACGTACGCGGATGGCCAACGCCCGCGCGGGTACCTGGGATCACCGTCGAACGACGCTGATCGCCGCCCAGGTGCTCGTGGCGCCCAGGCTCGGGAACCAGCCGGGCACCCTGCCCGGAGCCCTGCTCCGGCAGCGCCGGGAGAACGCCCGGCAATTGGGGAAGCTCTGGGCCGGGCTGCTGCTCAGCCGGAGTCGCCGTACCGCGTTCGAGGCGCTCTGCGACACCCTCGTCGACGTCCGCGACGAACCGTCCGTCGCCGACGCGGTACGGACCCTGGGCGAGGCGATGCGCGAGGAGATGACGCCGGCCCAGTGGCAGGCGCTGAGCTCCCGGTTGCTCGCGGTGCTCCGCCACCCCGACCTCGCCATGCCGAGCACCCGTCAGATGGCCCACGTGCTCCTCGGGACGCCGGGGGTCTAGCCGTTCCTCGGGACAGGCCGCTGTTCCGCTCGCAGGCCGAGGCGCATCTCAAGCCGCACCTCAGTTCGTACATCACGTCGTACATCAAGGAGATCGAGGCAAGTGAATTATCCCGTTGTGTCCGAGCACGTCCTTGGCGTGGTCAGCAGCCGCTTGTGGTCCCGCCGCCGACGTGAGGACGTGCCGCCGCTTCTTCCCGGCACCGTCCATGTCTTCCGCGTCGGCGGAGAGTACCGCCAGTACCCGGAAGGTCTGGTCTTCGACCCGGGTCACGCGGATGTGCTCGACGCCTCGTCCGTCAGCCTGATCGACACCAGAGTGCGCGTCGTCGATGTCCGTCGGACAGTGCCCTCGGTGAGCGAGGCGGACCAGTTCACCGTCAGCGTGTCCTTCTCGTGCCAGGTAACCGACCCGGCCCTGATCGCCCGCCAGGGCGTGGTCGATGTGACGGTGCCTCTCCGCGCCTACCTGGCGGGGGAGGACGACCTGCCCCGAGTGAGCGCCGGCTATCGCGTCGAAGAGGTCAACGCCGTCCGAGCGGAAGCGGCTCGCTGGATGACCGCGTACAGCACCGTCGTACCTCCCCGTGTCTCGGGAATGAGCGTGGAGTTCGTCGGCGTCGAGGTATACGTGGCCGACGAGCTCCGTGCGTGGGAGCAGAAGCTGCGCGAGCAGCGCCGCTCACACGAACTGCTGCGCGGCCAGAACGACTTCGAGTCCTACGACGCCCAGCGAATAGCCGAGTTGCTGGCCCAGGGGTCCGACTACGCCGACGCGATCGGCATCGTGCGCGAACGCGTCGATGTCGCCGACGTGGCCGCGCGTATCCACGGCCTCGCCGCCGCCCGGGAGGCACGCGCGGCCAGGATCGACGAGGAGAAGCGCGCACATGCCGAGGCCAGGGAGATGCTCTCGGCGCAGACCCAGCGGGACCTGATCCTCGAACTGGTGCGGCAAATGGGTGCGGAAGGCACTCTGTCCGATCCCCAGCCGCTGCTTGAGGAGCTCGTGCGCCAGGGCGCTTCGCGGTCCGGTGCCAACCCCGCACTCGACGTCGGTGGCACCCGGCCGTCGGACGAGCCGCGCCCGGCGCCCCGTAGTCTGCGGTCCGCGCAGACGCCGGAGGACGACTTCGTCAAGGACGAGGACGATTTCGTTGACTGACATGCCACAGAACCCGATCGCCCGGACGTTGTCCCGGCCCGTCGGCGCGGACGGGTCCCCGCACGCCGTGCCTGACCTGGGACGGTTCCTGCGCTCGCTCACCGGCGTCGACGAGGAACTGCTCGCAGAGGTCCGGCACGAACGCAGCAAGTACACCGCGCTCGGCGGTGTGGTACTCGGTACAGCCGTGATCGCGGCGTTCTCCATGTGGAACTTCGCCACGGAGGCACTGGGCCGGGTCTCGATCGTGGCCCTGCTGCCCACGGTCATCTGGCTGCTGCTCATCCTCAATCTGGACCGCTGGCTGGTCACGCCCGTACCGAACGCCCGTCGCAGATTCGGCCCCGTCGTGCTGCGGCTGGTGATGGCCCTGTTGCTCGGAGTCGTGATCGCCGAGCCCCTCGTGCTGCGAATCTTCTCCACAGCCATTGAGGAGCACATCGCCGACGGCCGGACGACCACGCTGGACGACCTGCGCGGCAAGCTGCTGGCCTGCAACCCGGTGCCGTCCGGCACCGCCGCCGCGCCGCCCGCGAACTGCGGCCACTACACGCTGGTCTTCGGCGCGACCCCCGGCAATCAGGCCGACGAGCTGGCGACTCTGCGCGAGGACGCCACAGCCCTGCAGAAGCGGGTCGACCAGGACAACACGGAGCTGACCGCGCTCGACACGCAGGTACGCGACGAATGCCGGCAGCTCATCCGTGACGCCGCCAGCGGCTTGCTGGAAAGGACGTCCGAGTGCCAACGGCTGCGCGCCAAGGCACGCGACTTCCGGGCGACGCACGCACTGGACACCGAACAGCGACAACTCAGCGGGATGAACGTCCGCATCGCCACGCTGGAGCGCGGGGTCGCCAGTTCGCGCGGCGACTTCGTGAAGGCCCGCGCGGCGGCGGTCGACAAGCGGATGGCCGAGGAGCAAGCGAAGCAGCGGGAGATCGGTGTCCTGGAGCGCATGCAGGCGCTGGACGAACTGGCCGCGGGCAAGCCCGTGCTGTTCGTCGGGATCTGGCTGGTCAGGGCCCTGTTCGTGTTCCTGGACGTGCTTCCTGTCATGGCGAAGTCGCTGGGGGGCGAGAGCACCTACGAGCGGATGCTCAGCTACGAGAGCACCAGCGCGGTCAAAGTGCACAGTTCCCGGGTCCGGCTGGCCGAACTGCGAGCACTGGCGGACACCGAGATCGCCCAGCACGCCATCGAGCAGGACGTCCGGCGCAGTCGTGCCGAGTCCGAGGCCGCGCACCGTGAGGTCGTCGCGACGACCAACATCCGTACGCGGCAGGCGATCAGCGCACTGGAGGAAGAGCTGCGCCGTACGTCGGCGCACTGACCGTCATCGTTGTCGATGTCGTCGGGCGGGCTCCGAGAGGCCGCCCGACGACCGGCGAGACAGGGAGGGTCCGATGCCTGACCGCAGCAGAGCGACGAACCGTCAGAAGGACTTGCTCCGGATCCTGACCGCTGAGACCCGGGAGGAGTTGGTGAAGGCGGACGGAAAGGCGGGACTCGTCCTGTCCTGTCTGGGCGCGGCACTTGCCACTCTTCTCGGCGCGCTCACCACGGGCAACCTCGCGCCGCAGCACTATTCACCACTGCCGCAGGCGCTGTTCTGGGCCGGTTGTGCCACCTGGATACCGGCCTTTCTCTTCCTCGGCATGGTCATCGCTCCGCGCCTGGGCCCGTCCCGGGCGATGCGTGCCCACTACTTCGGAGACGTGAACGCCACCCGCTCCACGACATTTCTCGCCGACGCCATCCGGCGCACCGACGTCAGCGACCGTGACCTCCAGCAACTGGAGCGGCTCTCGCACATCGTCTCGGTCAAGTACCGCTGCGTGCGGTACGGGATGCTGTGGTCGGCGGCGTTCGTGATTCTGACGGCGGCGGGTTTCCTCCTCGGCACATCGACCTGACGCCCTCTCGGCCGCAACCCCGGGAATCGCGGCCCGTACGGGCCCGCGGCCACCGTGTCCGCCAAAGCGCCGGGGTCCGGGCGCCGGCCCGTCACGCCTGGGCGGCCCACCCCTGAATCGTGGGGAGCACCGCCTCGGTGATGCGGAGCGGCATCGTGCCGTCCTTGCGCCACAAAGTCACCTCGTAGGAGCCGCCGCGGTCCTTCGCGTCCATGGCCACGGAGAGCACGCGGGCCGGGACACCGGGACCGCTCTCGCTGTCGCTCCCGTCGAAACGGAAGGTGAGCCTGACGGTGCGGTTGGAGTAAACGACGGCGGGGCGGCCCAGAACCGTCCGCTGCTGAGCGCCACTCCTCGGAGTTCTGAGTGATGCTCATCCACACTTCCCGACGGGCGCCTGAGCCCTACTTGGGCCACGGCTTCATCCCCTCGGGCGCATGAACGCAGATCAACGGGCGATCCGCGCTCACCATAAGGTCCAAGCCCTCGTAGGGTGTGCTTCCGATGCGCCAGATCAGGCCGTTCGCGTAAGCGGCCACAGCCCCGTCCTGCCGCATGAAGACATGCGAATAGCTGAGCCACCAGCCAACGGGAAACCATGAACCGCCGACGGCTGAGCCGATCGCCGAGGATTCGTCCTGATGCCTGCCGCCAGCCCCCACGGCATCGACGAAGAACGGTTCGCCGTTGATGAAGTTGGGGCCGTCCTCACGGGCGGGCCCAATCTTCAGGCCTCGGAACGTTTCGAGGAAGGCGGTTGCCAATGGGCTCGGGATGTACCCCTGCGCCTCCAGAGACTGGATGTCGGAGGACACGTCGAGGTGCCGCCCGGGGTACCAGCCAGCCTCCCGCAGGGCGGAAACCGTTGCCGGGTTCAATCGGGAGGTGAAATCCTCCGGTTCGCCGGGCACTAGTAATTCACCCCCAAGCTGTCCATCACTCGGCGGCATGCCCTGCACGGGGTGGCAGAAGCACCGTGGTCACCCTTGGGTGTATCGCTCACATGCACCGTAGTCATGTTCCCGCCTCGGATACCCGGTTCACCTTCTCGTGCATACGCCTTGCTCAGGCACTGCATTTCCGCACATCCACCGTTCATCGGGTGGGCATGCTGCTCGAAGATCTCCGCCATTTCATCCGGAGCGGTGACAGGCTCCTTGTTGTCCGATCGGTAGACATGGCCGCTCTGAGATTCATATTCGGCGGCGAAGTCGCTTCCCCGAGTCTCGCCCGCATTGGCCTGTGCGTCGAGGGATGCCTCACCGCAGTTATGGACAAGGACCGGCGTAGCCCCCGCCACTACATAGTACGTGTGCAGGCGGTGGACGGTGAGGTTGTAGGTGGTCTCGCTGTGCTGGTAGTTGCGGACTGCTGCGACGGTGATCAGAGTGCCGTTGGGCTGGCGGAGTTTGTCGCCGGGGTGGAGGTCGGCGGCGTTCTTCCACTCGTGGTCGGTGGCGTCCCAGTAGGGGTGGTGCTGGGTCGAGGTGATGGTGCGGGAGCCGTCGCCGACGTTGACCGTGACGTCGGTGAAGTCCTTGTCCGTCTTGGTGACGATGACGTCGGTGACGGTCTCCGCGTGGGTGGTTCCCGTGATCGGATCCGTTGCCAAGACCCGGTCACCGGACTTGACCGACGCTATCGGGACGATCTCACCATTTGCCTTGAGGACCTTGGTGTCCGCGGTGAAGCTGTTTCTCCCGCAGGCGCTCGCCTTGCTCTCACCGAATTCGGGAGCTCCCATGAACTCCAGAATCAGCAGGAGATTGGTTTGGTGCAGCCGGTGCGGCCGTAACAGACGTTGTGCCCCTTGTACTGCGGGTGCCAGTAGCCGCCGGCTCCAGTGGTTCCGGTTGGCGCCGTGGGGGCCGCTGGGGCCGTGGGGCTGATCGTCGACGCTGCAGAAGGGCGGGCAGTCGGAAGCGGGGTGGTGGATGCGATTACCGCCTCCGCCGGTGTCGCCCGACTGGAGACCGCTGGGGTCACTGGAGGTGACCGGGCTGTCGCCCGCGTAGGCGTAGCCCCCGATCTGGTTGGGGTCGGTGGCTTCGAAGAGCGGGTCGGCCGAGGTGAAGCGCCCGAGAGCGGGGTCGTAGTCGCGTACCCCGAGGCGCGTGAGGCCGGTCGTCGGATCCTGGGTACCGCCCACGAACCCCTTGTCGCCGGGCCAGCCGGTCGGCTGCGTGCCGCGCGGATTGCCGTACGGATCGAGGAGCCGGAACGTGGGCGTCTCGTCGGTCGCGGTCAGGCTGGTGGTGCCGGTCGCCTGGTCGTTCGCCGCGATGTAGCTGTAGGCGTTGCCGGCGCCGGTGCGGGTGCAAGTGGCGCCGCCTGGGAGGGCTACGTAGCGCGTGGCGGTGGTCGCACCCGAGCCGGTGACAGACGAGTCGTAGACGACTTCCTGGTCGGGGAGGAAGAGCGTGGTCTTGCCGTCCGGGTCTGAACGGAGGAGTTGATTGCCGTCGGCGTCGTACGTATAGGTCGTGGGGTTGTCCTGGCCCGTGGTCTTGAGGCTTGCGATCTGCCCCTCGTCGTTCCAGGACAGCGTGTCCGTGCCGGGCGTCGTGGTGCGGATGGTGGTGTTGCCGGCGTCGTCGTAGGTGTAACTGCTGCCCGTGACGGTGCCGTCGGGGGCGGTGGTCTGCGCGCCGGTGAGGGTGTCGGGCTGGGCTGTGGGATTGCCGCGCTTGCCGTAGGAGTACGTGGTGGTGCTGTCGGCGCTGATACCCGAAGTGCCGTGATTGACCTGTGTCTTGCGGTTGCCGTCCACGTCGAAGGTCCAGGACGTCCAGTACGTGGTCGTGGGGTCCGCGCCGCCGACCGTGGGGCTGGCACCGGCGGCGGTGGGGGCACCGGCGCAGTTGTCGGTCGCCGTCCACGCGTCGGTGAGGCGGCCGAGGCCGTTGTAGGCGAAGCACTGAGTGTCCGTCGCGGCGCCCAGGCGATTGTCCGTGATCTTGGTGATATCGCCCGCCAAGTCACGTGTGTAGGTCGTGTCCTGGATGTTCTGCGGAGCGGCGGACCGGCTGATATTGGTGTTGTTCAGCGCCCCGGTGTGCTCGTCGTAGGTGTTAGTGAACACCGCGCTGTTGGCCACGGCAGCGCCGTCGATGACCTGTGACACACGGGAGTAGGCGTCGAACATCGTGTCGCGGGTGTACGTGGACACACCGCCCACGGAGTCGACCATGTCCATGGAGTTGTAGCCGTAGGAGACCTTCTCCGACGGGAGGTTGCCGACCGCCGGATAGGTCGTGGACAGAGGCAGTCCGAGGTTGGGCGTGTATCCGTGGAAGTAGCTGTAGGAGCCGGCCAGGCCGGCGACGCTGGCCGGGATCGTGGTCGTGGTCTTGGTCGGATTTCCCTGAACGTTGTAGCCGTTGACGGCTTGGACGTACGCGTTGCCGGACGAGTCGTACTGGGTGGAAGACGTCAACCGGCCGAGGCTGTTCGGAACCGCGGTGTTGTCGTAGCTCCACTCGGCGAGCTTCGGCGACGCGGCGTCGGGACCGTCGTACCGGGCGGTCTGGCGTCCCAGGTCGTCATAGGTAGTGGAGATCGTCCTGTCGCGGGCGTCCGTGGTGGACGTCATGCGTCCGTCGGCGTCGTAACGCATCGTCGTCGTGCCGGTGTCCGGATCGGTCTGCGAGATCCTCTCGCCCAGCAGGTTGTAGGCGTACGTGCGCAGGTTCGTGCCGGGGTCGGTGATGGCCGAGTTCTGGCCGTGGCCCCGCCTCAAGATCAGCGACGGCTGGCAGGCGTACAACACCCTCCTCTGACCGGCCTTTTGACCGCTGCGCGGGGTGCGGACGGGCGATGGCGATGTCGGCGGGGAGTTCCGCGCCGACCGCTTGGCCAGGGTGTTGATCCGGTCGGCCCGCCCGGTTATGCGGGTCCTACCGGCCTCGGGCCTGTTCCATGTTGGCCCGGTGAGGACGGGAGAGCCAGTCCGCGTGCGGGCCCAGGCGCGCGTCGACCGGGTCGTCTCCTCGCCGGAGCGCGTCGATGTAGGCACGCTCGGCGGCGAAGCGGGCCGCCACCTCGCGGCCTTCGGCAACGGAGCCGTGGCCCGGGACCACGACGTCGGCCTGCCTGGCAGCCTTGGCCAGCCGGTCGAGAGCGCCTTCGTAGGCTCCCACCTGATCGTCCTGGCGAGCGTCGAAGAGCGGGATCAGGACGTCGGAGAGCATGTCGCCGACGAGCAGGACGCCTCGGTCCGCCAACAGGACCGAGGCGTGGCCGACAGCGTGCGCCTGGTGCTCGATGACCTGGCCCGGCACCGCTCCGCCGTCGGCGGGCAGCGGGGTGACGAGCGCGATGAGGTCGAGGGGTACGCCGGACGCGCTCTCCGCCGCCATCGCCTGCGCCCGCTCCCGGGCCCGACCGGCGACGCGGGCGGCGGCGCTCGTCGCGTAGCGCGGCACATCGCCGAACCGGGAATGCCACAGCAGATGGTCCCAGTGCGGATGGGTGCAGAAACCGGCCACCACCGGAATGCCGAGCCCGTCCACATCATCGGCGAGCTGGTCCAACTCGGAACCGTCGATGCCGGGATCGATCAGGACCAGCCCGTCCTCGCCGCGCACCACGATCGAATTGGACCAGACCCAGTCGCTCTGCCGCACCCAGACACCGTCGGCCACCTGCTTCAGCTTGCCCATCTCTGCTCCCATCTCTGCTCCCATCTCTGCTCCTATCGCTTGCCTGCACTGCCCAGCCGACTGCCCAGCCGACTGCCCAGCCCTCGGGACCGCGACGGCTTCCGCGCTATGCCTTATGCGGACGAAATTGCCAGACCTGTGTGACGTGCGAGGCGCCGCACTTTTCAAACGTGACCGGCACGCGAGAATCTCCTGTCGCGTCGTCGTGCACGGTCAGACAGCCCTCGTTGGAGATCACCTCATAGCCGCCCCGCGCCGGACTGATGGTCAGCTTCAGGTCCGTCAACTGATCCAGCACCGGCTCGCCGCACTCCTTTGGCCACATGAAGAATCCGGCCCCGTTCTGGTAACTCCCCATAGCTTTGCACAGCACGTCCTGGGGCGGCTGCCCCGTCATGTTGTCGGTCGTGCCGCCGGAGAAAAGGGGGCGAATGGTGGCTTTGGATGCGGCGCTGATATTCCAGATCTGACTCTTGTCCACGCTCTCGTTCCGATCGATCGCCTCGGCTGTGAGCTGGACTCCGCAGAAATGCCGAAAATTGGGCACTGAGTCGATTGCGCCTTTCTCGCACTCCAGGACGAGCCTCTTCCCCGGCGAACTGGGGACCGCCAGATAGAGGGTGTGCCCGCCCGCCTCCGTGGAAATCTGATAGACGCCGTCCGGCAGTGCGGACGGTACCTCGGGCGTCGTGCCCGCCGGATGAGTGGTGCCCGCCGGATGCGTGGTGAAGGTGCTCGACGGTGTACCGGCCGACCGCGACTTCGGGTAGCCGGTCGCGGGACTGTCGCCGGCCCCGTGGCGCGACAGAACGGCCCAGCCGGCGCACGCGGCAGCCGCGATCAGCACAGCGGCCAGGGCCCCGGTTCCGACTGCTCGTCGTCGGAAGAGAGCGGGAGCACCGCCTCCTCGGGGCTCCGTCCTTTGTTCCTTTTCAGGGTCAGGGGAAGTCCGTGACGGACCGCCCTCGGTCCGCGCGGACGGGCCGGACGGACTGTACCGTTCGTGCGTTTCGGATGGGTCGCGGAAGGTGCGGCGGGTGATGCCTTCGCCGAGCTGATCGACCACGGCGAGGGCGAACTCCGCGGCATGGGCGGCGGCACGCTCCTGGGACCCTCGGCTGTCGGCGGTTCCTTTGGCGCCATCGGCCATGTCGCTGATACCCCGGACGGTCAGCAGGGCCGAGCCATGGACGTGCACCGCCTGAGCGACTCCCGCGCTCTCCATTTCAATGGCGGCCGCGTCCTGGTAGTGCGCGTCGAGTCCACGGGCGAGTGACGAGTGTCTGGAGTCGAGGACGACCTCACCGGCGGCGATGGGCTTGAAATGGACTCTGAAAGGCGACGGTGTGCCGGGCGCGGACCGCGCAAGAAATTCGTCACGCTCGGCGTCCACGTGCTTGGCGAGCTGCAACAGACCGTGACTGGTCTCCCAGGAGCGGGGCCGCGACCGAGACCGTTCACCGTCCTCTTTGGCGCCGTGGACCGCGTAGATTCGCGTGCCCACCACGACGTCGCCGAGTTCGATGTCGTCCTTCAAAGCTCCGGCCACGCCGACGAACAGGACTGCCTGTGGCCGGAACATTTCGATTCCATGAGGGGCCATCACCGCGGCATTGACGTTGCCCTCTCCGGTTGAGCCCAATGCGATCCGGACACCGCTGCGCAGTTCGCCGACTCGGAACACTGTTCCCGTTGAGTGTTCATGCGGGCGCAGGCCGGTCGCATGGCGGCTCACGGCCTTGTACTCGAGTGGCAGCGCAGTAAGGATCAGAGCCACAACGGATAATTCGTCACTGTGCATTTATGCGCCCGGTCCTTCTGGTGCGAGGCATCGTCGTCAGGCGATCCAGTCTACGAACGAGGGCGACGATCCGAGGGCTGTCAGCCATTGCGGGGGTTTACTCCGAGCGCGATGTGAGGCTGATGCCGGTGACGAAGCGGCGGAATGAAGCACTACGACGGCCCGCGGCTCGACACGTTTCCCCAGAGCGAATGCAATTGCGTTCGACGAGGGTGATCCGCACCCCGACTCGGCGAAGATCCGCTCGACGCCCTATGCCGCGGCGCGTGGCGGTGCGCTGCCCGATGAGGGGGCCGACGCGACCGGTGGCGCGCTTCCGGTGCCGACGGGCGTCGTCGACGGTCCGGAGAGGTCCGCGTAGAGGACGATCTGGCAGCAAAGAGCGGCGAGCATGGACGCGTCGATCAGGGAAGTGACGAGCAGGGCGGCCGTCGCGTCGGACGAGAGCCAGAACACGATGAGCGCCACGGTGGGGACTGCGCAGAAAGTCAGCAGGTCGACGCCGAGTTGGAGATATTTGCGCGAAGCACGCCGCGCATCGCGACGATGAGCGTTCTCCCAGTCGAAGACGGGAGGGCCGCCGGGGCCGACGGCCAAGGCGGCCAGGCGCGGCGCGATGTCGTCGCGCACGTACCGTCCGATGGCCGAGATCTTCTGGTCGTTGACGAGGTAGGTCCAGCCGAGCGGCACGGATACCGGCGGCAGAAGGAGCAGAAGGCCCGTGTTCTGAAGCTGAAGGGCCGCGGCGACGACGGCTGCCATTGAGGCGAACGCCGCGTACAGCAGATTGTCACGGAATCCGATCCGCATCCGCTGTTCTTCCTTGAGGCTGCCGTACTCGACCAGAAGTAAGTCGGCTGTCGTCACTCCACCGCTGCCGGCCACAGCATCCCCCCACGGCTCGCACGATTGCGGACGCGACTTCCCTGCCCCCTACCCCGCGAGTGCGCAGCAGAAACAAAATGTGCCGCTTTGTGGCTGAAAATGGCGTGGTGGGTTGCCTGTTGCTCGTTGCTCGTTGCTCGTTGCCTGTTGCCCGGTGGCTACCGGCCTGAGGCCCCGGCGCAGGACGCCATGAGGTTGCGGCCCCGACTCCGGCCTGGCCCGGCCCGGCCCGGCCTTCAGAACGCGTATCTGACCCGTAGCCAAGGGGCGTGTGCCGCGATCAGCTCCCGGAGCCGGACGACGGCGCCGTGCTTGACGTCCCGCGCGTAGCGGACATTGAGCGCGCCGTTCTCCGAGCGTTTGACCTCCTGGGCGGCCGGTTGCCACAGCACGTCCTCCGCGCGCGGGTGCCAGCCGAGGTTGACCTCGTGCAACTGCTGGTTGTGGGTCAGCAAAATGACCTCGGCGGCGGCCTGCCGCTTCACCCGATCGGGCAGGACATCGTCGAGGCGGGTGAGCAGACCGGCCCAGTCGCGCTGCCAGCCGGGCCGCAGTACGACCGGTGAGAGGTTGAAGTGGACCTCGTAACCGGCGTCGAGGAAGTCCGCCGCGGCGGCGACGCGCTCCGCGACCGGGCTGGTACGGATGTCCAGCAGGCGCGAGTCGGGTTCTGGCATCAGCGAGAAGCGCACCCGGGTACGGCCCCGCGGGTCCAGCGCGAGGAGGTCGGGGTTGACGAACTTCGTGGCGAATGACGCCTTGGCGGTCGGCAGGGCGCGGAAAGCGGCGATGAGGTCGGCGGTGTTGTCGCAGACCAGGGCGTCGACCGAGCAGTCGCCGTTCTCGCCGATGTCGTAGACCCACGCCTGCGGGTCGCACTGGTTCGGCTCCTGCTTGGGGCCCTGCGCCCGCACATGCCGTCTGACGTGGGCGATGACCGCCTCGACGTTGGTGAACAGCGTGATCGGGTTGGCGTATCCCTTGCGGCGCGGGACGTAGCAGTAGGCGCAGGCCATCGCGCAGCCGTTGGAGGCGCCGGGGGCGATCCAGTCGGCCGACCTGCCGTTGGGGCGCGTCTCCAGGGTGCGCTTCACGCCCAGGACGAGGGTCTCCGTCTTGACGCGCACCCAGCGGGTGACGTTGCCCTCGTTGCCGTGCAGGGAGGGGATACGCCAATGGCTTGCCACCTCCGTGACGGGGACGCCGGGGAGCCGCGCCATGATCTGCCGCCCGCGCGGGGAGGCGAGCGCGGCCGGCTCGGCGTACACCTGCCGTACGTCCAGCATCCGGCGCGCCTGCGGGCTGTCCCGGAATCCGCCGTCGTCGGGCGGGGCGGCGGAGGGCGTGTCCTCCCAGCCGAAGAGGGTCTGCTGCTGGGGCGTATCGGGTGCAGCGGGCGTATCGGGTTGGACTGGCCGCTTGTGGGACGAGCCTGCCGGGGGCTGCGGCATGGCGCTCCTCCTGTCCACGGCCTGGTCCGGATCGGTGTGTCGTCCGCTCGTACGGTACGCGCGGCTGCCCGCGCCGCATGTGGTCGGCGGACGTGACGACGGACGTCATGGCGGACGGACGCGTCCGAGCCTACGGGGCCGAGCCCGGGGGCGGTGCGGAGTGAGCCGTCCGGGGCTGGCCGGTGGCGTACGTCCTGGCCCGCCGGAGTGTGGGCGCGCCGGACCCGCGCGGAGGCTGGCAGCATCGTCCGCGCGGAGCCCCGACCTGCGGAGCGCAGACCCCGCTGAGCACCGGCCCGCTGACCACCGGCCCGCCGCGGGGAGCACCGGCCGCCGCGAGAGGAGACCCCCATGGAACCGCGACCGCACTGGCTGTTCGGCGACCAGCTCGGCCCCCACTTCCTCGATCCCCGGCACGGCGGCCCCGACGCACAGGCGCCGGTGATCATGATCGAGGCCCGTTCGGTGCTGCGCCGTCGCCGGTTCCACCGCGCCAAGGCTCATCTGGTGCTGTCCGCGATGCGGCACCGCGCGGCCGAACTGGGCGACCGGGTGACGTACGTACGCGCCGAGACGTATACGGAGGGGCTGGCCGAGGTGCCGGGCGGCGGCGGCACGGACCGGCTCACGGTCTGCCACCCGACCTCGCGCGCCGCGCTGGGCCTGGTCACGTCCCTGGAGCGGGTGGACGTGCTGCCCGCGAAGGGCTTTCTGGTGCCCCGGGCCGAATTCACGCAGTGGGCCGGGCGCCGCAGTGGTGGCAGCCTGCGGATGGAGGGCTTCTACCGCTGGGTGCGCGAGCGGCACGACCTCCTGATGGACGGGGAGGGCCCGGCCGGCGGCCGGTGGAATCTCGACCACGACAACCGTGAGCCGCCCCCGCGCGGCCGGGACACCCTGGACGTGGCGGGCCCCTGGCGGCCGGAGGAGGACGAGATCGACGACGAGATCGACGACGAGGTCCGCCACGACCTCGACCGGTGGGAGCGCGACGGCCAGGTGTCCTTCGTCGGACGTCACGGCCCCCGGCTCTTCCCCGCCACCCGCCGCGAAGCCCTGTCGGCGCTGCGCCGTTTCCTCTCGCACCGGCTGCCGGACTTCGGACGGTACGAGGACGCGATGCTGGCCGCCGATCCGGTGATGAGCCACAGCCTGCTGTCCGCGCCGCTCAACCTCGGGCTCCTCGACCCGGCCGAGTGCGTCGAGCGGGCCGAGGCCGCGTACCGCGCCGGTGACGCGCCCCTGAACAGCGTCGAGGGCTTCGTCCGGCAGATCGCCGGCTGGCGCGAGTACGTATGGCAGCTGTACTGGCACTTCGGCGAGGACTACCGGCACCGCAACGAGCTGCGCCACCACGCCCCGCTCCCCGACTGGTTCCTCGAACTGGACGCCGACGCCGTCACCGCCAACTGCCTGTCCACCGTGCTCGCCCAGGTCCGGGACACCGGCTGGACCCACCACATCCCCCGGCTCATGGTGCTCGGCAGCCGCGCCCTCCAGGACGGCTGGGATCCGGCGGCCGTCACCGACTGGTTCCACCGCTGCTTCGTCGACGGCTACGACTGGGTCATGCTGCCCAATGTCGTCGGCATGTCGCAGTACGCCGACGGTGGCCTGATGACCACCAAGCCGTACACCTCCGGCGGCGCGTACCTCCACAAGATGAGCGACCTGTGCGGGCCGTGCGCCTACCGCCCCACCGACCGTGTGGGCGACCACGCCTGCCCCTACAGCACCGGCTACTGGGCCTTCCTCCACCGCCACCGGGCCCGCCTCGCCGCCAACCACCGCACGGCCCGCGCCGTCCAGGGCCTCGACCGGCTCAAAGACCTCCCCGAACTCCTCGACCAGGCCGCCGCCCGGGGCGCCCAAGCGCCGTGACGCCTCCCCCGACGGACGCGCGGCGCCAGACAGCCTGCGCCGCGCACGGCGCGGCCCCGGCCCTCTCATCGCCAACAGCATCCGCAAGGCCGGCCCCGCCCCGCGGGACATGCGCGAGACCGCAGTCCGCATGTCCAAGCGCTTCAGGTGCGGCGATCCGATCGACATCGCGACCGGCGAACAACCGAGCTCAGGCTCCTGAGCGATGCCGACCGGCCGGCTGTGCTCCGCTACGGATACGACGAGCGCGGCGACGTCACCGAGATCGTCGACTCCTCGGCTCTGCCGTTCCGCCTGAGCTACCACGAGCATCACCGTGTCACCGGCTGGGAGGACCGCGGCGGCACGCGGCACGCGGTACCAGTACGACACCGAAGGCCGTTTGTGTCAGTACGGCCGGCTCGGAAAATGTCCTCGCCTACGACATCGCGAACCGCACCACACGCGTCACCGATTCGCTCGGGCACACGACGACGTACGAGTTCAACGAGCTGGGCCAGCTCGTCCGTACGACCGATCCCCTTGGGGCTGCCGGAGACGGTCACTGTGCCGGACGGACGGCACCAGGTGGCGGCACGAATACGACGAGCGCGGCAATCTGACCCGTACGGTCGACCCGCAGGGCGCTGTCACCGGACGTGACTACGACACGCGCGGGCGGCTCGTCCGGATCACTGACGCCCTGGGGGGCGTTCGCGATATGACGTCGAACGGCGCGGGCCTGCCGACGGCCACCACGGACGTCGACGGCAATCTCGTCCGGCACATCGATCCGCAGGGGACTGTGACACTCTTCGACGTCGGGTCCTTCGACCGTCTGATGACGAAGACCCTCGCCGACGGCACGACCCTGCGTTTCGCCTACGACACCGAACTGCGGCTGACCTCGGTCACAAACTCACCGGCCGACAGCGGACCTACGACTACGATCCGCGCGGTGTGCTCCGCGGCGAAACGGACTTCAACGGCCGGACGGTCCGGTACGTCCACGACGCCGCAGGCCAGCTCGTCGAGCGGATCAACGGCGCCGGTGAGGCGACGCGTTACGTCAGGGATGCCGCCGGACGCGCCGTCGAGTGGCACGACGGCGACAGCGTCACGTACTTGGAGTACGACCCGACCGACCGGCTCACTCGCGCCGTCACCGCGGACACGGAACTGCTGCTCGAGCACGACGCCTTCGGACGGGCGGTTCGGCAGACCGTCAACGGCCGCACGCTGACCAACACGTACGACCAACACGTACGACCGGCTCGGCCGCCGGACCGAGCGCCGCACCCCGAGCGGCGCGGTGAGCACCTGGGAGTGGGACACGGGGATGCGTCCCACGGGCCTGCGCGCCCCCGGCCGACGCATGACGTTCGGATACGACGTGGGCGCGCGGAGACCGAACGGGCCCTCGACGCCGGCCTGGTGAGGATCCGACAGGAGTGGGACAGCAACCCTCGCCTCGCCTCGCCTTGCCTCGCCTCCCGGACCGTGAGCCGCAGCGGCTCGTCGGACGGGCCAGGGACGCTTGTCGCCCGGCGTACGTACGCGGCGGGCGGACGCGGATTCACCCTGGACGCGATGGGCCGGGTCACCGCGGTGTCCGCCGAGGGCTGGACCGAGCGCTACGCGTACGACTCGCTGGGCAACGTCGTGGTCGGCCAGTGGGACACCGGGCTGCCCGGGGACAGCGGCCCGATGGAGCGCCGAGGACCGGCTCGTCGAGGTACGCACGCCCGACGGGATCCGCTGGAGGTATCCGTACGACCCCTTGGGGCGCCGTACGGCGAAGCTCGGGATGGGCGAGGACGGCACGGTCGGGCACGGTCGTCAGCAGGACGGACTTCGTCCGGGACGGTACGCCCCCGGCCGTCGTAGTGACCTTCGACCGCGCCACCGGCTACACCCTGACCTGGCCGCCAACCCCACTGGTGCCCGTGGCCGACCGATCCGTACCGCTGCGCGTACCGCAGCGCGTGGTGCGGGAGCGGCGCGGGAGTGCTGCCGCAACTACGAAGCCTTTCTCGAACTCGCCCGCTCCTTGATCACCCTGTGCCAGATCAACTCATCGCGCTGGCCGCCGAAAAGGCTCACATGCGAACATGATTTAGGCCATCAGTGACGAGAAATGCAACAAATATTGACGCCCCCAAACATCGGGCGTAACTTCCGTTCTCAGCCGTCGCGCACCGCCCGCTCACCTCCCACACAGGCGAGCTCAGCTCCGTCCCCCCACTTCTCCGGGAGCAGCATGCGCAGAAGACGCGGGAAGCGCGGAAGCCGTCTTCCCGCGCCCCCACCGTCGTGGGCACCCCGTGCGGAGTGTGAACCGTTCCCCAACTTCCGTGGAGGACCGCGACCATGCCCGTATCCGCGCCACCGCGCCTTCGCTCCCGCCGTCGCTCCCGTCGCTCCCGCCACCGCGCGTCCCCGGCCGCCCTCCTGGCCGTCCTCGCCCTGTTGTGCGCCATGCTGTTCCTCACCAGCGGCTCCGCCTATGCCGCGCCGGCCGGTCCCGTCATCGCCGGGCCGGGCGCTACCTGCGTGGACGTGAGCGGCGACGACACCGGCGTCAACGGCGCACCCGTCCAGCTGTGGACGTGCCAGCCGCAGGCGTTTGACCAGCGCTGGAAGCACAACGCGAACGGATCGCTCGAAACCCTCGGCCGTTGCCTGGACATCATCGGCAACGGCACCGCGATCGGCACCCAGGTCGAGCTGTGGGACTGCGACGGCGTCGGCGGACAGAACTGGCAGCAACGCTCCGACGGCTCGCTGTTCAACCCGCAGTCCGGCCGCTGCCTCGACTCCCCCGGCGGCGCCACCGCCAACGGCACCCGTCTCCAGATCTACGACTGCAACGGCAGCGCCGCGCAGCAGTTCCGCATCGGTACACCCACCGGTGAGTCCAACGGCGGCGTGCGCATCATGCCCTTGGGCGACTCGATCACCGACGGATACAACGTGCCCGGCGGCTACCGCTCGGACCTGTGGCAGTACCTGGCCACGGACGGGCACACCGACGACTTCGTCGGCTCGCAGTCCAACGGCCCCGCGCGGCTCGGCGACCACGACCACGAGGGGCACCCGGGCTGGCGGATCGACGAGATCGACGCACACGCCGCCGCCTGGATGCGCGCGACGTCGCCACGGACGATCCTGCTGCACATCGGGACCAACGACATGATCCAGAACCACGACCCGGCCGGCGCTCCGGCCCGGCTGTCCACGCTGCTCACCCACATCACCGACGCGGCCCCCGCCGCCGACGTACTGGTCTCCGACCTGATCCCGCTCGCGGACCCGACCATCGAGAGCCGCGCGCGGCAGTACAACGCGGCCGTGCCCGGGGTGGTCTCCGCGCTCGCCGCACAGGGCCGCCACGTGCACTTCGTGTCCATGCACTCCGCGCTGACCACGGCCGACCTGGCCGACGGCGTGCACCCGACGGCCGGCGGCTACTCCAAGATGGCCGCGCGCTGGTACTCCGCGCTGATCTCCTCGCCCGTCACCCGCTGGGAGGCGGAGGACCCCGGCTACGCCTCGGTGCACGACGCCGACCTGCCGTCCAGCCCCACCGCCTCCGGCGGGGTGAAAGCCGGTCACATCGACAACGCCGACAGCTATCTGCAGTACGTGATCACCGCCCCCTACACCGGCGGCTACCGCATGTACGTGCGCGGGGGGAACGGCATGGGCACCGCCTGCACCCACCTGCTGACCATCAACGGCGGTCCGGCCACGACCGTCACGTACCCCTCCTACGGCTGGGACGAGTGGTCGATGACCGGCATCGATGTCCAGCTCCAACAGGGCGTCAACACCGTACGGTTCGCCAAGGGCGCCTGCTACGCCGAGATCGACGCGATCGACTTCGCCACCTTGGGCTCCCCGACGCCCTGGATCTGAGGCCCGCTCGCCGCACTACCAGCGTCGACCTGCCGACCCCGCGGACGCGCCGCCGCGGGAGTACGCCAGCCACTCCTGGAACGCGTCGACCAGAAGGGTCCCGCACTCGTAAACCGGTTCAAGCCCTTCAACGAAGCGCGTTTCGTCCACCGTGCACGTCCAACGGGGACGAACCGGCGCCAGGCGCCCCCGCAGCAGGAACCCTCAAGAGGGGGGGTACAGGTCCAGCCGCCACCGCGAGCCTTTCTCTGCCCCCGCCCCGGATCCCCAGGCCAACCCCGCGCGATCCACCGCGCTAAGGGCAAGCCGGTTGGGCGTTGTGATCCTTTCTGCGCACCGCCTGAGCCAAAGACGCGTCTCGCCATCCGCGAGAGCACCCCCCGGTTCCCGGTCAACTGCGCGCGCCCCGGTGCCATTGCGCCTGAATCTGCCAGCCAACAGCACGGAGCGTCGCGTCGAACCCGTCCTTCTCCGCCGCGTCCACCGCGCTTCCGTCCGCCTCGAAGCCCGCGCGCTGGAGCAGCCGCATGACATGCGCTCTGGAGTCAACGATCCGTCCCATGTCCCCGAGGACGGCCATGCCCTGTTCCACCCGGGTCAGCGGACGGAGGGAATTCGGTGTGACCTCATGACTCGGTCCGTACGGTGGTCCCGGGGAAGGGCATCCTGAGCTGCGGCTTTTCCAGCCATCGGCCCCGACCGGTCCCCAAAGCACTGACGAGACATCACACGGGGTCATTCCCCAAAACGGCAAGAGGCCCGCTGACCTGGTCATATGCCAGGTCGATGGAGTGGACGACGGGCATCGAAGCCGCGATCTGAGCTCGGGAATGACTGATGCCCTGTCGGCGTGCCTGCTGGTCAGACCGTCCACCCTTGGCTGTCTGCGGCGTGCCGCTGGACCTGGCGCGGGAGTGGCGCGGGGTGACGACGCCCTGCCCGGGGCCGCCGTCCCGTGGGGCCGGTGGCGCCCCCGGCGTTCCGTGCGGCGGCCGTACTCTGTTCGCTGGGGGCTTGCGGGGTGATCTCCCGGACGGAGTGCCCCTTTGATCGCTTTGTTCGACGTTGGTTCCAAGCGGGTCGGCGCCGAAGACCTGCACGTCAGTGGGACTGCTCCGCGCGTGAGCGGGGATGGACCCGCGAAGCCACGGATCCCTGTGGCCGATATCGCCGTTGTGGACGGCTACTGGACCATCGGCCTCGACCCCGACGGACTGGCCGACCTCGCGGTGAAGCTCCGCGCCCAGGCCGCCGCCGGGACCACGCGATCCGCCCGCAGCTCATCGCCGCCCGTGCCGACTGGGCCGCCCACCACTAGGGGCCTGAGCAGCCCCAAATCGCGGAGCCATCTCAGGCGCTCGGCGAGCGAAAGTCAGCCCCTTGCGGCCGGCCAGCCGAGTCACTCGCTACCTTCGGGTCGATCGCCCTGGCGGGCCCTTCTCCGGGACTGACGGGGCGGGGGCGCGGCCTTTCAGCTCCTTCGGACGTTTCCGGCGATGCGGCCGACGATGATTGCGGCCTGCTCCGGGTGCTCTTCCAACCATCTGCCGAGGTATTCCCGCATGCCTTCCTCGACGCAGGTGCCTACGGCGGTGTTGCCCAGCACGCTGGGCGTGGCGCCCTCGAACTCGGGGCGGTCGAGCTTCACCGACACGACCGCTGTCAGGCCATCGCCGATCCGGCCGGCGCTGAGATCGGGGTTCGTCGCCGCCAGCAATCCCCGATCCCGAGCGTAGGCGTTGACGGCCGCTGCCATCCCGTCTCGGAAGCCCGCCAGGTGAGTGCCGCCGTGGGTGGGCCGGCTGTTGGCGAAGCCGAGGACCCGCTCTTCGCGGCTATCGCGCCACCTCAGGGCCACTTCGGCCCTCCCTTCCATCTGTGGGTTCTCCCACTCAAAGTGGATGACGTCTGGATGTGCGGACGTTCCGGCCGTCACGTCGAGGGAGGTGATGAAGTCCCTTACTCCGCCCGGGAATCGGAACCGCATCGATCGGGGCTCGCCCGAAGGTCGCGTGTCGGTCAGGGAGATGTGCAGGCTCCGGTTCAGAAAGGCCAGTTCCCTGAAACGCTCTGCCAGCACGTCGAACGAGCACTCCACCGTCTCGAAGATGTCGGCGTCGGGCCAGAAGACAATGGTGGTCCCGGTTCCGGTCGCCGGGCCTGCGGCGATGGGCGGGGCGACCGCGACGCCGTGCGCGTACTTCTGAACCCAATGGGTTCCGCCGCGCCGCACTTCGGCGCTCAGGCGGCTCGACAGGGCGTTGGTGACACAGGGTCCGACGGACACGAAGCCCACAAGTGCGGCGTTGCGGCCGACCGGTTCCCTCCAGTTGTCCATGCGGGTCAGCAGGGCTTCCAGGCCAGGCCCGTCGGAGTCCCCGGCGGCCTCGACGGGGACACCCGGCCCGTCGTCGGCGACACTCACACCGCCGCCAGGCGTCAGAACGACGTCGACGACACCGGCGCGGCCGGCCAGAACCTCGTTCACAGCCCGGTTCGTGACCTCGAACACCGCTTGGTGCAGGCCGCGTTGGCTGGTCGAACCGATGTACATCCCGGGCCGCTTCCTGATGGCCTCCGAGCCGTGCAGCACCGTGATGTGGGTGGCGTCGTACCTCTTGGCATCCTCACTCACGAAGTCCCCCTCAAACCGTGTCCAGCAGTGCCGCCAAGCGTAGGCGAATCCACGAAAAACGCCAGGTCAGAGCAATTTTAGTGAGGCTGCGGGCAGGCGCGTGAGGGCCTGCCCGGATACATCAGGACCAAGAGCTGCTGGCGGCGGTCCGAACGCGGCGGCGCACCGGCCGAGGCCGCGCACGACCTCTTCTCCGGTGGCGCGTAGCTCCCTAATTCTCAGCGTCCGGGCGCGGACCGTCACCTTGATCTTTTACCGCCGCCGCACGGATGGCTGCCATTTGTGAAGCCGACGCACTCACTCAAAGGGGACCTCGGGGTTCGAGAATGCCTCGGCGTTCGGCGTTCGGCCACGGTCATTGGGAGCATCCGCGTGCGAAATTCTCGACCTGGTGGCACGGGTACGGCACGCGACCCCCGAAGTGGTCCGGAGAACAGACAGGCTCCAGGTCGCTGGCCTGGATATCTGTAGCGGAACGGATGACGGGAATCGAACCCGCGCTCTGAGCTTGGGAATCACAGGCGCCTTCTCGATATCTGCGCTGGTCAGCGCGGTTTCGGGCTCACCAGTGAGTGTGCGCCAATCGAACGATGTATGACGACAGGCCGTTCGGACAGGCGACCGCGACCGGCAACGTCACCGCGACCCAGACGGTCGATCACTTCGACAGCGCTGGAAACCCGGTCTTCGTCACCACGGCCACCAGTGTCCACGACGCCTACGGGCGCACCACATCGGTGACAGACCCCAATATCACCGACGCACAGCACCCCAACGGTGCCGTTACCACCACGACCTACACAGCGGCGCACGCGGGCGAATTGCCCTCCTCTGGACATCGGCCGTGACTTGGCGGTCACCACGAGCGACATCAACCTCAAGGTGACTACCGAGGCATACGACGCCCTGGGCCGATTGACGAAGATCTGGAACGCGGGACGGACCACCAGCCAGAATCCGAACACGTTGTACACCTACGCTCTCAATGGGTCGTCCGCTCCCTCCGCTGTCACGACATCGACGCTCACGAGTGACACCCCCCGGTACAACCTCTCGGTCGAAATCTTCGACGGATTCGGCGGCGTGCGGCAGACCCAGACCACGCCCGGGATCTCCGCCTACACCGGCCGCGTCCTCGCCGACACCTTCTATGACTCGCAGGGGCGCCCGGTCGAGACCCGCTCTCCACACTACGACGACTCGGCCAAGCCGGGCACGACGCTGTTCACCACCGGCGATGACCAAGTAGCGGGCGAGACATCCACGATCTACGACGGACAGGGCCGTCCTACGGCCTCGGTATTCTCATCCTTCGCGATCGAGCGATGGCGCACCGGCTACAAGTACCCGGGCGCCGACGAAACGGATGTGACGCCGCCTTCCGGCGGTACGGCGACCAGCACCATCACGGACGTGCTCGGGCGGGCCACGCAGCTTTGGCAGTACAAGACGGCCCAGCCCACCGGCCACGCGGCCGATGCGGACGTCACGTCGTACACGTACACGCCCGCCGGCAATCCGGACTCGCGAACCGACGCCACGACCAAGGACACCTGGAAGTACACGTACGACCTTCGCGGGCGCCAGGTCGGCGCGACCGATCCGGACACCGGTGCCACCACTCAGACCTACGATGCGGACGGCAGGCTGGCGACCGTCACCGACGCCCGCAAGGTCACGCTCAGCTATGACTACGACCTGATCGGCCGCCGAACCGCCGAGCACAGCACGACCTATCCGTCGACCACACCGGTACTTCAAGCGGCGTGGACCTACGACTCCATCGCCGGTGCCAAGGGACAACCCGTGGCGTCCACCCGCTATGCGAACGGCGACACCAGCAAGGCTTACAGCACCGAGGTCGTGAGCTACGACGTCGGTTACCGACCTACCAGTACCAAGGTCACCCTGCCCGCCACGGAAGGCAAACTGGCAGGCCCCTTCACCACACTGGACACGTACAACCCCGATCACCGGAGCGCTGAAGAGCTCACGCACCGACGTACGGGGTGACCTGCCGGCTGAGACCCTCAACTACACCTACGACGTCAACGGTGTCCTCCTCAGTTACGGAAGCTCGTCGACCGAGTACGACCTCTCCAGTGACTACGACGCGTTCGGCAGGCCGGTTCGCACCACGGTCAACCCGTGGGGAACGGAGGTCGTGGCCACCGACAACTACGATCAGGCCACAGGGGCGCTGCTCTCCTCCTGGGTCGATAAGCAGACCGTCCAGTCGGGCGCCGCTCAGCAGACGACGTACACGCGCAATCCTGACGGGCAGCTCACCTCGATCCAGAACATCGCCAACAACACGCTGTCACTCACCGACTTGCAGTGCTTCGGCTACGACTACCTCGGCCGGCTGACCACTGCCTGGACCGACACAGGCGGCATCACCACACAACCGCAGCCGAAGGTCCCGAACATCGGTGGATGCAAGAACGCCACCCCCACCAGCGGCGCGGCAGCCGGCCACACTACGGTCGGCGGTCCTGCGGCCTACTGGACCTCGTACGGGTACGACTCACGGGGCAACCGCACCGGCGTCACGCAACATGACGTGGCTGGCAACACGGCCAACGACGTCAGTACGACACAGGTGTTCGCTGCGGCTGGCCAGCAGAACACGCCCACCACCTCTCCCAGCACCGGCGGTGGAACGGGCGGTCCCCACGCACTGATGTCCACATCGAGCACCGGTCCGAACAACCCGGGCGCCACAGCGAATCAGTACGACGCCATCGGCAACACCACCGCGATCACCGGGACATCGGGTACGACGACGCTGACCTGGAGCCCCGAAGACGAACTCGCCTCGATCACCCCCACAGGCGCAACGGGTTCCACCACTTACCTCTACGACGCCGACGGCAACCAACTCCTCCGCACCGAGCCAGGCAAGAAGACTCACTTTTTCGGTTCGGACGAGCTGGTGCTGAACACGGCGAGCAACACCGTCACCGGCACACGCACTTACGCACTGCCCAACGGCCTGACCGCCGTTCGTCAGGGCTCCACCTTGACGTGGCAGTCCTCCGACCTGCATGGCACGGCCACGCTCGCCCTCGATTCCACCACTCTTGCCGAATCCCGTCGGCCCGTAGACCCGTTCGGCGTATCTCGCGGCACCCAGCCCACAGCGTGGGCCGGCGATCACGGCTTCGTCGGCGGCACCCAGGACCCGGCCACCGGACTGACCAACCTCGGTGCCCGCGAGTACCAGCCGACAACCGGCCGCTTCCTCAACCCCGACCCACTCCTGGACCCCGCCCAACCCCAGCAGTGGAACGGCTACGCCTACAGCAACAACAACCCGGTCAACCTGAGCGACCCGAACGGTACGGACCCGGCCGGAACACAGAACAGTTGCGCCTACGACCTCTCACAGTGCAATTCGAGTAAGGGCGAGTGCAAGGGTGTCAATAACACCGCGTGTGGCCACAGTGCCGAGGTCACCATCGCGAGCACCAATACGTCACCAGGCCTGACCGTCGGCACCTACGCCGACGGCCAACCCACCCTCGACGGCGTTCGCGTCCCTCCGCGTGAGGAGTTGATCGCCAGAGGAATGAACTCCAGGGAAAGCTATGGGCAGATGGTTGGGAGGTGGATCCGGGGTGAATGCGAGAACAACGACAATGTCGGCAACACCACTGCGTGACCCACGGGAAGGACTGCGGCTCCCTTGCCATCGACCTGGCGAACGACCTCCTCATGCTCGTACCGGTTCTGGGCGAAGCCGATGAGGCCGGTGTCGCGGCGCGCGGCGCCACCAGGGCCGCCGGAACCGCGGGCAGAGAAGCCGAATCAAGCCTGGGGAAACTGGTAAAGGAAACCTGTGGGGCGGCCAACAGCTTCCCAGGAAACACACAGGTTCTAGGCGCGGACGGGACGACCAAGTCCATCGAGGCCATACGTGTCGGGGACCTCGTCGAGGCCACGAATCCCCTCACCGGTGAAACAAGACCCGAAAAGGTTCAAGGAGTCATCAAGACTCTCACCGAAACCGAATTCACCGACATCAGCATTGATGTCAAGGGTAAGCCCCAAAAGCTCACCTCCACCCAGCACCACCCTTACTGGGACGTGACCCGCCACCGCTGGACCGACGCCACTGACCTCCACCCCGGAGACGCACTCCGACTCCCCAAACGCAACCACCACCCGCGTCCTGGCGATCCGTAACTACACCGGCCACACCACCACCTACAACCTGACCGTCACGGACCTGCACACGTACTATGTGCTGGCTGGGACCACGCCGGTACTTGTCCATAATGGCGGTGACGGCGACATCGATCCACGATTCGTCATCCCGGACTGGGATGAAGGAGATGGCGATGACGATGGTCACCACACGACAGCGGACCGTGAGACACAGAACAAGCAAGCTCGCGACGCATTGAAGGAAGTCGAAAGGAAGATTGGGCGCCCTCTGTCGCGAGCAGAGAAGCGAATATTTCATGACGCAATAACGAAGCGTGGACTCGATTACGATGGGATTGTGAACGAGGCGACGCATCTTTTTGGCGAAGGATGCTGATGTTTGATCACGTCAAGGCCGGCGAGGCTTTTAGTCGCCTCAATGGAGTCAGATTTGTGGAGGTCGGAAGAATCGGCGGGATGGCGATTCTTGGATTCGGCGACACTGTTTCATGGGAACTTGAAATCAGTGGGCGTATAGTCGAAGGGGCAGAGTTCGCTCTGCATATTGGATGTCCGTTCCGCATTCTGCAAGCGAGTCGCATCGTGTTGGGGTCCGACGACATTGACGATACGCCCTCTGGCGGTCAGGGTGAGGATCCGAGTGATGTTCTCCGTGGGTACGACCGAGGTGCCAGGAACCTAGAGGGATTTCTGACCCAATCCCCTATCCACGTGGTGAGTGTCAGGGTAACTGAGATTGGAGATTTTTCCGTGGAGCTGGAGCACGGAATCAGAATCGAAGCCTTCCCGACGAGCGCGAAAATCGACGAGTCATGGCGGTTTCTAGCAAGGTTCGGCGAGCATGTCGTTTTTTAATCTCTTTGGTGAAATTCTCAGCAGCGAGAGGGGTGTGTCATGAACCCCTCACTGCCGCTGTATATCGCCGAGCTGCTGGCGAAGACACCCAAATCGAAGCGATCAAGGCACTCCGTTCGTTGACCGGCATTTCGCTGGAGGCTGCGGTGGGGTTCTGCAGCGCCGTCGAGGGTCAGCGGTTCCTCCGGGAAGGGGTTCCGCCGGAGTCCGGTGGAGGCAGTCTCGTCTCCAGGATTCGCCTGCCGCAGGCCAACGAGGATTCTTTTACCACCGTCCGCCTGGTCCAGGAGGAGACGGGCATGACCATGGCCGAGGCCCGCAAGTTCCTTGCCGCGCTGGACGAGTCCGCCGCCTGAGCACTCATGCCGCAGCGCACCTCGACCGTTGTGGACGACGGGGATGCCATCTGGCACGACTGCGGCCCACTATTTGGTCTGGACAACTCCAAAGCCCCAGGTCTTCGACCTGGGGCTTCTTTATGGAGCGGATGACGGGAATCGAACCCGCGCTCTGAGCTTGGGAATCACGGGGGCCTCGTCGGCGTCTGTGCTGGTCAGTGGTGCGTGTGGTGGATGAGCGTCAACCGGGACCGCGCCGCGGGTGACCGTGGCTGTCCTTGCCGTACCGCTCGATCCGGCGCGGATGTGGTGCGGTGGCCCGCTCGGTCGGGGGCGGGCCACCGTGGGTGGGCGTTGGGCCCGGCGAGGGGTCAGCCGATGGCGATCACCGGGTGGTCGGTGGGGTTGATCCACTTCATGACCTGGGTCAGGAAGGCGGCGGGTACGGCGACGCAGCCGCCGGTGGGGCCGGCTTGGGGGCCGAGGTCGTGGAGGAAGATGCCGGCACCGCGGCCCTTGACGGCGGGGCTGGTGTTGAAGTTGATGACCAGGGCGTTGTGGTACTGGGTCGGGTAGTTGACGAGGTGCTCGCTGCCGTCGTCGCCGGCCTCGGTGAGGTGGAAGCCGCCCTGGGTGTCGGTGCGCATCTGGTTGTAGTACGCGGAGGTGGGGTCCTCGACCCACCAGTCGTGCGCGGTGACCTGGTGGTAGGGCATCTTCGTACCGGGGTTGGCGCCGAGGCCGAAGCCGCGCGTGATGGTGTAAGTGCCGGTGGGCGTGGTGTCGGTGCCCTGCTTGCGGGTCGCTCCGTTGGTGATGCCGTGCGAGCCGATCCGGGCGCCTGTGGTGGACGTCTGCTTCTGCCAGCCTTTGCTGGTCTTCTGCCAGAGCGTGACCGTGGCGTGGGAGCCGGATGCCCTGACGGTGATCACCTGCGTGGCGTTGCCGACGGTGACAGGAACGGGGAAGGGGCTGGGCGTGGTGACGTAGGACCCGGCGGGCAGGGTGAGGCGTTGGCCCGGGTGGATGGTGTAGGGAGACGCGATGTGATTGGCGGACGCGAGTTTGGTCCAGCCTCCGGGCACGTGCTCCTTGACGGCGATGCCTGACAGGGTGTCGCCGGAAACGACGGTGTAGGAGGTGACCGGGGTCGTACCCGGCGCGGTGGTCGCGGCCTCCGCGCTGTTGGACACGACGACCGTCGAGACCGCGGCGGCGGCGCTGAGCGCGGCGGTGACGGTGGCGCGGCGCGCGACGGGAGTCCGCGGCTTGGCGTGCCGTCCCGAGGGGGCGTTCATCGGAGTTGCTTTCCTTTGTCGGTCGGATGGCGGAGGAATGGGGAGACAGGACGAGGCGACGCCGTCACCAGCTCAGCCCGAGCTCGACGCGGGCTCCGTACGCTGTCCGGGTGCCTTTCCCCGGGTAGTCCCACAGGATGCTGCCGGGACCGCGGGTGATGATGTCGGGATTGCCGTCGCCGTTGAAGTCGGCGAGGCCCGCGACGGGGAAGCTGGTCCAGCCGGTGCCGAGCTGGACACGGGCGGTCGCGGTGTCGTGGGCGGCGTCGCCGGGGTAGAGCCAGAGGATTCCGGTCGAGTCCATGGCGAGCATGTCCATGTGCCCGTCCTTGTCCCAGTCGGCCATGCCCTCCAGGGTGTACGTGCTCATGCCGGTGCCGATCTGGACGCGGGTGCCGAGGGTGATGGTGCCGTTGATACCGCCGTTGCCGGGGTACATCCAGAGGTTCCCGCTGGCGTCCTCGGCGATGACGTCCGGGTGCCCGTCACCGTTCCAGTCCCGGACACCGGCGAAGACGTAATTGGTCCAGCCGGTACCGAGTTCGACACGGGCGGTCGAGGTGTCGTGGTCCGCGTCACCGGGATACAGCCAGAGAAGGCCCGTGGCGTCCTTCGCCACGATGTCGGCATAGCCGTCGCCGTTGAAGTCCGCGATGCCGGCCACGGTGTAGCCGGAGAATCCCCAGCCGACGAGGGTGCCGTTGGCGGTGTCGGGGCCGTGCGTGCCGTCGCCGGGGTACATCCACAGGTCGCCCGACGGCGTCTCGGCCACCAGGTCCGAGGTGCCGTCTCCGTTGACGTCCACGGTGTCCGCGAAGGTGTACGGACCGCCACCCGCGACCCCCTGTTGGTACAGGGCTCCGGCCTGGTTGCCGGTGACGGCGTAGTCGTAGGCATGGACGCCGCTGACAGAGCCGGACAGAAAGTCGCCGGGGCTGCCGTTGTACAGGCCCCGGCCGACGGTGAAGGCGTCAGGAGCGTTCCACGCCGTCACACCACTGGCCGAACCGGCGAGAGCGCCGTTGACGTAGAGCTGGGTCGTCTTCGTTGCCGCGTTGTACACGCCGACGAGGTGTGTCCACAGATTCGCCGACGGGCCGGTGGCGTACGCGTAGCTGAAGGCGGGACCGCTCACGTCCGCGCTGGTGGTGGCGAAGGCCCAGGTGGGGGCGCTGGTGTGGGAGTAGTTGTACTGAAGGTAGAAGGCGCTGTTCTGGCTGCCCTCCTGGGCGGCGATGGTCATGTTGTGCGTGGGCAGGGAACCTGGCTTGACCCAGGCCGAGACGCTGAAGCTGCCGCTGGTGTCCAGCACGGGTGAGGCGCTTGAAGCGGTGCCGTCGGTTCCGTCGAGGTTCAGCACGGTGCCGCGCAGCGCGTCGTCACCCCAGGTGGCGCCGGTCGCGGAGAGGGTGAGCGTGGCGTTGCCGGTATTGGGGTTCAGGACCGTGCCCGGAGTCTGCGCCGTGTCTGTGGCCGCGGTGTCCGTCACCACCGGCATGCCGGTGCCGTCGTCCATCGCCCACGTGTCCTGCGGTGTCAGCAGGGCATTGGCGATGGAGCCGTAGGCCCGCAGGCTCAGGTTGACGTGATCACCGCTGTCCGCGAAGGGCGCCAGCCGCTCCTCGCCGTGGTACGCGCCGGGCACCGCGACCGCGGAGTCGAGGTCCGCGAAATACGTCGCAGGAGCCGACCAGGGGTTGCCCAGGTTCATTGCGCCGAGGAAGGCGTTGACGTCGGTGCGGTTGTCGTCGACCGTCGAGGTGCAAGGGTCGTTGGCGGTGGCCCCGTCCCCGTTGTAGCCCTGGCAGGGCGTCAGGGAGGTCAGGACGACGTTGATCCCCCAGGCCTGCAACTGCTGTATCAGGGCGGTGTATCCGTTGGTCTCCAGGTCGGTGCTGGACGACGTGCCTCCCAGGAGGTCTTCCAGGCCCTCGTCGACGACGACGGTGTTGATGCCCGGCTGGTCCAGGACGTCGCGGTCGATCCGCGACAGCGCCGACGGTCCGCCGATCGGACTGCCCTGGTACGTCTCGGGGTTGTCGGTCATGAGCTGGTTCGACTCGATGCCTTCGGCCAGCACGCCGAAGGGAGCGGCGGTCGTGGGCTCGGCTGAGGCCAGGGCGTCCGACACCCGGGAGCCGTTGGAATTCGGTGGTGTGGTGTTGGGCTGGAACGGGTCCACCAGATGGTCACCCAGCACCGCCTCGGTCGGCACGCCCGCTGTCTGAACGTCGAGTCCGGTGACGAGCTGTGTGAAGTTGCCGTACGCCGCGGCGGTCGTGGTGAAGGGAGTGGCGCTGGTGCTCGTGGTGAGGTCTCCCGAGCCCACGGCGCTCACATAGGAGTACGAACCGTTGGCGTACGAATGCGTCACCACGTAGGGCACCGAGTTGGTGAGCTGGTACGAGAGCAGCAGGTAATGCCCGGCGGTGACGGCGAAGTTGATCGGGTCGCTGTACACCATGCCGCCGACCGGCACGGTCGCGGACTGGGCGCCGCCGAAGGTGAGGGAGGTCGGGGTGCCCGAGGGCACCGGGGTGAACGCGGTGGCGTTAGAGCTCAGCGCGACGGTGGCATGGCCGATGCTCAGCTTGCTCGTGCCCTCGCCGTTGTCGAGCTTGACGCGTACGGTGCCGCCCGAGATCGAGGGCTGAAGAGCCGTTCGGAACGTCTGGTTGCTGTAATTCACCGAACCGCTGAGCAGGTTGGAGTTGTTCTCGTTGGGGTTGGCCCAGGCGCCGGTCCAGCTCTGCCCCGCGGCCGGGGCCTTGTACGTGCCGTTGGCCTCCGGGGTACCGGCGGTGGTGTTGCGGGTGGCCATGCCGAAGATGTGCAGGGTCTGGTTCTGGAAGCCGATGTGGTTGCCGACGTCCGGCAGGGTGACGGAGGCGATGGTCCTGGCCGGGTCGGTGGGTACCGAGAACGCGAACAGCCCGTGGGCGCTGGCGTGCGTGCCGCTGCCGTCGTTGCGGTGCGGCAGCGAGACCGCCGGCAGTGACCCGCTCATGTCCCACCAGTTGGGGACGGTCAGGTAGTACCTGGACGTCGTGCCGTCGGTGTAGTTGACCGAACCGGCAGCCGCGCAGGCCCCTTGCGGATCGGTGCCGTCGAAGCAGTACGAGCCGGAGACCGTCCGGCCCGCGGGCACGTAGGGCGCCGTCTGATCGCCGTCGATCGCTCCGGGAGTGGCGAGCTGGGAGTCGGTCGCCGTGGTGAGGAATTCCAGCGCGCTGCCGGATCCGCTGAAGGAGACCGTCTGGTCGGCGGCGAGGACATTGTCCTTCTGACCGGCGCCGAAGGCGGGCAGCGTGAAGGTGGCCCCGTCGACGGTGACCTTTCCGCCGCTGGCCCACCCGGCGTTCGCCAGGTCCGTGGCCGAGAAGCTGTCGCCGCTCCCGTCGATGTCGGCCTGCGCGGTGTTGCTGTCGGAGCTGATGCCGGTGTTGTTGAAGCACGCGGTCAGGCTGGCGCAGGCGCTGCCGGGGTCACCGACGGCGAGGAACGGATATCCCGTGGTGCCGGATTCGTCACCGGCCGCGTCAACGGCGTATACCCACAGGGTGTGCGGCCCGGGGGAGTAGGGAGTGACCGTGAGGGTCGCGGCGTTGGCGGTGGCGGTCACGGTCTGCGCGGCCGGCGGGTTGCTCGTCGCCGGCGGGACGTCCACCGACCACACGAACTTGGTCGCGCTGCTGCCGCCGGAGGTGGCCACGTCGAACTTCCCCGCGGTGCCGGCCGGCGCGCCGGCGCCGCCGTCCTGATCGGTGTTGGGGAACAGATCGTTCTCCGAGGTGACGTCCGGAGCGTCGGGGGCGGTGGGTTCGGCGGTGAAGTGGCAGGTGGGGGACTGAGTGAAGGTGGTGGAGTCCTTGCCGTCGGTGACCTCGACCTGCCAGTCGACGGTCTTGCCGTTGGTGAGGCCGGAGACGAAGCTCGCCGGGAGTGTGTATTTCGCGTAGGTGCCGCTCGTCAGGCTGTCGTTGCTCAGGCCGGTGGGTTTGGTCGCGGTGCTGCCGTCCACCCAGTACTGGAACGTCGCCCTGAGCTTGTCGCCGTCCTTGTCCGACACCTTGGCCTCCAGGACCGGTGGCGTGCTGGCCAGGGTCTTGCCCATGACGGGGTACGGGGCGGTGGTGTCGCATGCCGCGTCATGACTGCCGGAGACGGCCGCCATGGTCGAGGCGGTCGGCACCGACGGACGGTTGTTGTACTCGATCTGGAGGCTCGGGTTGTGCCCGAAGCGGGAGAAGCCGAGGTCGTTGTGGGACTTCTCCGGGCTGTCCTCGCTGAGGGTGGCGGTGAACGACGTCGCATGTGCCGAGGCATCGGCCTTGATCGGAGTGAGGACGTTGAAACCGTGGCTCACCGTGTCATTGCCGGGGCACAGGTCGGGGTTGTACGACCGGCCGAAGTTCACCGCGGTCGAGTAACTGTTGTACTTGGGCCGGTTGCTCCAGTCGGTGCCCGAGCCGATGCCCCCCGACCAGTGCAGGTTGACCGCGTACGTGCCCGAGCAGGCTGCGGTGTAGACCTCGGTGGCTTCGACGCTCGCGCTGTTGATGTCGGCGCCGAAGAGCGTGGAGGGCAGTTTCCACTGGTAGATGGCGTGCTCGTCACCCGTGTGGCAGTCGCCCTCCTGCCACCCGTTGTATCCGACGCCGAGGTTTCCGCTGTCGGCGAGCTGCGTCGTCTTGTCGTAGAAGGAGACGCCAGGGCAGCCTTGCTTGACCTCGTCGAACGCGGGTGTGCCGCCGGTGGTCGGATGCCAGTTGAAGGTCGGGTCGATGTAGACGGGGAAGACCGTCGAGGGCGCCTTCAGCAGCCGCCGGTCGGGCGAGAGGGTGATCGCCGAGGGGGTCGCCCGGGTGCCGACCAGCGCCACCCTTGCCGCGAGACCGGCGTGGGCCGCGTCCGAGGGGTCTGCCGCGGTACGGGTCGTCGCGTGCTGCTGCGCCGGGAGCTTCTTGTTGGAGTCCCACATCAGCGCGGTGGCGGCGGTGAGGATCTCGTCGCCCTTGCCGCTGCGTACGCCGAGCCCGTCCTTCGTCTGCCGGATGCTGCCGCCGCCCACCGTGGTGCTCAGCCGTATCCGTGCCAGGGCTGGATTCGCGGCTGCCGAAGCCGACTTGACGACCAGAGTGTCACTGAATCCGCCGCTTTCGGTGGCACTCACCTGGAGGTCGACCGAGGGGAACACGTCGGGATAGGTCGCCGTGCTGCCGTGAACGACCGGCTTCGGCAGTGCCTGCGGCCACCGTACGGTCATGGTGACCCCGTCGTAGGTGCTTCTGACCAGCGCCGTCGTACCGCCGCCGGAGAAGGAGACCGAGCCGTACGCGGTCGCGGTCGGCGCCCAACTCCCGCCGCGTGCCTGGAGCGTGGTGTCGACCGGGACCCAGGCACCGTTCTTCTCGGTGCGCACCGGCAGGGGATTGGCGTCCAGTTGGAAGCCGCCGCCCGGAAGCGCGGTGAGCTGCTGGTCGGGAGCGGTGAGCGCGTTGACGACGGTGGGTTTGCCGGTCGCCTTCGCGGTGGCCGCGGCGGCCTGCATCGCCTTCTGCTGTGCGGCGTTGGGACCGTAGCCGTCCGCGAGCCGCGGCACGTCGGGGCCGGCCGCGTGGTCCGCGGTGACAGGAGCGGAGTGCCCGGGACCGGTGGTGTGTGATCCGTCCGGCTGCTGGGGCGGTACGGCGAAGGCCGGCGCCGCCGTGGCAGCCGAGGCGAGCAGCACGAGCGCCGCCACGACGGCAGTCCTCGGTCGCACTGACCGACTGGTCCCACCCCTGGGGGCGGGTGTGTGGTGCGTGCGCATCACGGGCTCTCCCTGTCGAGAAGGCCGGTGGATCCGGCCGATCCGACGCTAGGAGAGCGAGAGTTCGCAGGCCAGAGCCATTCTCGTGCGGAGCGGCCAATTCCGCCCGAATGTGATGGAAGTGTGGGGAAGTAGTGACAGCAAAGAGTTGGTACGTACTTGGCAATGGGCGGTGGGAGGCCATGTGCCGTTGCTAACTTCCGTTCCGGTCCGGTGCGGACCGCGCTGATCGTGAGGGGCGGGACACGTGGTTCTCCACGGGAGTTGGTATCGGCGTGACAGGGCGAGGTCCGCCGGCACGGCGGCATCGCCTCGGCGGTGGCGGCGCACCAGGACGCGCTCGGCCGCCGCGACGGTCGGTGCGATGGCGGTGTGCGCCGCACTGTTGCAGGCTGTTCCGGCGCAGGCCACGGCCCCCAAGGGACCGCCGAGCCCGCCCAGGACCGCTTCCGTACCGGTCAGCACGGTCACCCCGCACTACCGCGAGGCGGCGACCATGCCGGCATACAAGGCAGGCGCCGTCGCCTGGCCGAGCGGGCAGGCGAACGTCACCGTGGACTCCGGCGCCGCTCCCGTCGCCAGGCGCGCCGGGTCCCTTCCGCTGTGGATCGGCCCCGGCGGACACGACAGCCGGAACGGCAAGCGAGCGGCGACCGGTGCCGGGTCCGCGGCCGACCGAGCGGACTCCGCGGCACCGGTCTCCGTCGGTGTACGGGTGCTGCCCCGCGGTGACGCCGAGGCCGCGGGCGTCAACGGCGTTCTGCTCTCCCTGACCCAGGGCAGCGCGTCCGCCGCGTCCGGGCCCAAGAACGTCGGACTCACCCTCGACTACGGCGCGTTCACCCATGCATTCGGCGGCGACTGGGCTTCCCGCCTGCGCCTCGTCGCGCTTCCGGCATGCGTACTCACCACGCCGGGCAGGACCGGCTGCCGCACCGGCGTGGCGACTCCCGTGACGAACGATGTCGCCGGGAAGACCCTCACCGCGGACGTCACCCTGGCCTCCGCGTCCACGGCCACCGTTTTCGCCGCCGAAAGCGGCGCCGGGGGCGGCGGCGGCAGCTTCACCGCCACCTCGCTCCAGCCGTCGTCGACCTGGCAGGCCGGCGGCAGCTCCGACGGCTTCGACTGGTCGTACCCGATCGTCACGCCGACCGTCCCCGGCGGCCTCGCTCCCAAGGTCTCGCTGGACTACAGCTCCCAGTCGCAGGACGGCCTGACCTCCTCGACGAACAACCAGGCGTCCCCGATCGGCGACGGTTTCGACTACGACCCCGGCTTCATCGAGCGCTCCTACCAGTCCTGCGACCAGAACCCCGCGGGCGTCACCAAGACCGAGGACAGCTGCTGGTCGGACAGCAACACCCTCACCATGTCGCTGGCCGGGCGCTCCTCCGTTCTGATCAAGGACGACACGACCGGTGCCTACCATCCGCAGGACGACGCCGACGAGCGCATCGAGTACAAGACCGGAGCGCCCAACGGCGCCCACAACGGCGAATACTGGATCGTCACCACGGACGACGGCACGCAGTACTACTTCGGCCTCGATCAACTGCCCGGATACGCCTCTGGTGACGCCGCCACGAACTCCGTCTGGACCGAGCCGGTCTACGCGACCGTCTCCGGACAGCCCTGCTACAACGCGACGTTCGCCAGCTCCTGGTGCCAGCAGGCGTACCGCTGGAATCTCGACTACGTCGTCGACCCCCACCAGGACGCCGTTTCCTACTGGTACACCGACGACACCGGCTACTACGCCAGGGACAAGGGCACCACGGCCAACACCGCTTACACGCGCGGCGGTTACCTGAGCAGGATCGACTACGGGCAGCGGGCCGGTCAGGTGTACAGCACCACGCCCGCAGGCCGTATCACCTTCGCGGTCAACGGCCGTTGCGACACCTCCGCCACCGGTTGCGCGACCTCCACCCTCACCTCGTCCACCGCCAAGGACTGGCCGGACGTCCCGTTCGACCTTCAGTGCGCTCAGAACGCGGCCTGCTCCGTCACCAGCCCCACCTTCTGGTCGAAGTACGAGCTGACCGGCATCCAGACCCAGGCCCTCGTCGGCACCACGCTCACCAACGTGGACGCCTACGCCTTCACCCACACCTTCCCGCCCACCGGCGACGCGACGACGCCTTCGCTGTGGCTGTCCACCATCGTCCGTACCGGGCAGGACACCAAGGGCACCGGCCCCACGGCCGCGGTGCCGCTGCCGCCCGTCACGCTCGCCGGCCGGCCGCTGGCCAACCGGGTGGACGTCACCGACGGATACCCCCCGATCACCCGGCACCGGCTGGACACCGTCACCACCGAGACCGGCGAGATCATCAGCGTCGACTACTCCTCGGCGGCCTGCGCCTCCGGCACCCCCAGCGACCCGAGCCAGAACACCAAGCTCTGCTATCCCTCGTACTGGACGCCCGACGGCCACAGCACGCCGATGCTGGACTGGTTCAACAAGTACATCGTCACCGCCGTCACCGAACAGGACCAGACGAAGATCGGTCCGAGCGGCCTGCCCGCCGACAACGACGACATCACCACGCACTACACGCCGATCGGCACACCGGCCTGGCACTACGACGACGGACCGCTGACGCTCGCCAACGAGCTGACCTGGAACCAGTTCCGCGGCTTCCAGGGCATGAAGGTCACCACCGGCAACGCCCCTGACCCGGTCACCGAGAGCGACTACACCTACTTCCGGGGCATGGACGGTGACACCCTGCCGAACAAGGGCACCCGCTCGGCCACGATCACCGACTCCCGGGGCGACCCGGCGGTCACCGATCTCGACCAGTACGCCGGCATGGCGTACGAGACCGTCCAGTACGACGGCGCCGGCAGCGGCAAGGTGATCACCGACACCGTCACCGACCCGTGGACCTCGGCCTCCCGGGCGGCCCACAGCCTGGGCGACACGCTGCCCGCCCAGACCTCCTATCTCACCGGTCAGAGCAGGGAACGCGTCTACACCCCGTACTCCGACGGCCGTACCGGCGAGACCGAGACCGACTACACCCACGACTCGTACGGCCGGGTCACCAGGACCGACGACCTCGGCGACGTCACCACGGCGGCCGACGACCAGTGCGCCACCACGGCCTACGCGGACAACAACACCGCCTGGATCCTCGACGCCCCGGATGAGAACACCACCGTCGCCGTCAAGTGCGCCACGACGCCTGTCCTCCCGCGCGACGCCGTCTCCGACACCCGTACCTACTACGACGGTTCGACCGTCTTCGGCACGGCCCCGACCGCGGGCACCGTGACGATGAAGCAGAACGCCGCGTCGTACAGCGGCTCCACGCCGTCGTTCGTCACCATGTCCAGCAGCACGGTCGACGAATACGGCCGGACGCTGACCTCGACCGACGCCGACAACCGCACCACCCGTACCGCGTACACCCCGTCGACCGGGGCGTCGCCGACCTCGGTCACGATCACCGATCCGAAGACGTACCAGACGGTGACGACGTACGACCCGCTGCGCGACCTGGCACTTCAGTCCACCGACGCCGCGGGCTATGTGACCAAGCACCAGTACGACGCGCTGGGCCGGGTGACCGCCGACTTCAAGCCCGGCATCACGGCGGCGGCCGACAAGCACACCTACACCATCTCCGCTTCGGGCCCGTCGATCGTCACCACGCAGACGCTCAACAACGACGCGAACAACACCTACCGCACCAGCGAAGTCCTCTACGACACACTGCTGCGGCAGCGGGAGACCCAGGCCGCCACGCAGGACGGCGGCCGGCTGATCACCGACACCGTCTACAACACCGACGGGCTACAGGCGAGCACCACCGATCCCTACTACAACGGATCTCCGCTCTCGGCCGTCATCGACCCGGCGCAGTCCGGCGACGTGCCGTCCGAGACGGGCTATCTGTACGACGGAGCCGGCCGGCAGACAGCCGCCATCTCCTACAAGCTCGCCACCGAGACCTGGCGGACGACCACCGTCTACGGCGGCAACGTCACCACCACGCTCCCGCCGCAGGGCGGCGTCCCGCAGAGCACCTTCACCGACGCCCGGGGCAACACCACCGCCGAATACCAGTACCACAAGGGCGTCCCGGCCGATCCGGTAAACGACCCGGCCGCCGACTACTCCGCCCTGCACTACACCTACGACGCGAGCGGCAACCGCACCGGCGAGACGGACGTCGCGGGCAATGTCTGGTCCTGGGGCTTCGACCTCCTCGGCAACCAGACCTCGGCCACGGACCCGGACACCGGCACCAGCTCGTCGACCTTCGACAACGCGGGACAACTGCTCGCCTCGACCGACGCGCGCGGCAAGCAGACGACGTACAGCTACGACGCCGACGGCCGCAAGACGTTCACCTACGACACCACCGGCAACGCCGCCCCGTCGGCCGCGAACGAGACGGGCGCCTGGGTCTACGACACCCTTAAGAAGGGTCTGCTCACCTCGTCCACGTCCTACCAGTTGGGCACGACGAGTCCCGCGGTGACCACCGCGGTCATGGGCTACAACAGCTTCGAACTGCCGGCGGCACAAAAGGAGACGCTGGCCAATCTGCCCGCCGCGGCAGCGGCACTCGCCCCATCGGGCGGATACCTGACGAGCGACACCTACACGCCTCAGGGCATCCTGGCGAGCCACACCTACCCCGCGTCGGGCGGGCTGCCGAGCGAGCAGGTCTTCTTCGGCTACGACCTGTACGGGCAGCCGACGAGCGTCGGGAGCAACGGCACCTCCGCGAGCTGGGGTTACGTCGAGGCAGTTGGATACGACGAGTTGGGCAAACCGCTCCAGTACACCATGGGCACCTCCGGCAACTGGGCCGCGCTGCGCCTGACGTACGACGAGCAGACCCAGCGCCTCACCGACGCCCAGACCACGACCGCCACGTCAGCGACCGTCGTGGACGACACCAAGTACGGCTACAGCAGCGCCGATGTCTCCGGCGGCGCGGGGCTGGTGACCACGACCACCGACAAGCAGAACAGCGGCGCGGTCACCGACACCCAGTGCTTCCAGTACGACTACGCCACGCGGTTGTCCGCTGCCTGGACCGCCACCGACGCCTGTTCGGCCACTCCGGCACCGGGCAACAGCGCCACGGTGGGAGGGCCTCAGCCGTACTGGCAGTCCTGGACCTACGACGCGGCGGGAAACCGCGAGACGCAGACCGACCACGACACGGCCGGGACGGTCTCCACGGACACCACGACCGCGTACAACTACCCGGCGCAGGGCACTGGTTCGGTCCGGCCGCACACCCTGAGCAACACCACGTCGAGCGGTCCGGGCGCGACCGCGCACACCGCCTCGTACACGTACGACGCGGCCGGTGACGACACCAGCATCACGACGCAGGCCGGCACCCAGACCCTCAACTGGAACGACCAGGGCAAACTCGGCTCGCTCTCCGACACCGCGACCGGCGGGACCACGAACTACCTGTACGACACCGACGGCAATCTCGTCCTGCGCACCGACCCCGGACAGGCCACGCTGTTCGCGGCCGGCCAGCAGATCGTGGAGGACACCTCCACACACACGCTGTCCGGCACGCGCTACTACGAGCTCGGCGGCGACACCGTCGCCGAGCGGTCCAGCACCGGCGACGTGCAGTATCTGATCCCGGACCGGCAGGGCACCGACAGCCTCGCCATCGACTACCAGACGCTCGCCCCGACGCGCCGCTCCTACCTGCCCTTCGGCCAGGAGCGCACTGCGCCGTCGGCGTGGCCGGGCGGCGACGACGGGTACGTGGGCGGCACACCTGACCCGGCGACGGGACTGGAGAACCTGGGAGCGCGCGAGTACGACCCGTCCAGCGGCCGGTTCATGTCACCGGACCCGGTCTTCGAGGCCAACGATCCGACGCAACTCGGCGGTTACGACTACGCGGGCAACGACCCGGTCACCGGTTCCGACCCGACCGGCACGATGCTCTACGACGACGTGACCGGGCTCGGCTTCGGAAACGTCCATGTGATGCACGACTGGTACCACGACGAGGGCTACACCGACAGCCACGGTCACGCGACCCAGAAGTACGCCAACCTCGTCTACCGCCAGGCCATCTCCTACCTCATCGGCCAGTACGAGCTGACCCATCCGCAGCCGAAGCCGAAGGCCAAACCGAAGAAGCCGTGGTGGAAGAAGGCCACGGGGATCGCGGAGAACGCCGGGAAGTTCGTCTACCACGCCTCGGGCGCGGCCGACGTCGTCGGCTGTGTATCCGATCCGTCCGTCGGCGGTTGTATCAAGGCCGGTGCCCTGGTCGCGGGCTTCCTCGCCACGGGCGGTGAGGACGAGTTGGAGATCGCCGCACTGGAGGCGGGAGAGGACCTGGCGGACAAGGAGGCCGGCGACCTGGCCGAGGACGCCGCGTCCTGCCTCGTCCCGCACAGCTTCACCGGCAACACCCCCGTCCTCGAGGCGGGCGGTGCCACCGTCTCGATCGCCAAGGTCCGGGTCGGCGACGTGGTGATGTCCACCGACCCGCAGACCGGCGAGACCTCCGCGCACGTCGTCCAGCGCGTGATCCGCACGACCACGGACCACGACTTCACAGCGCTGACGATCACGCCGTCCACGTCCGCGTCCACGGGGAAGGCGCCCCGGAAGACCGCGGCGGCCCCGGCGGCCGTTCTCACCACCACGTGGCACCACCCCTTCTGGAACGTCAGCACCTCCCAGTGGACTGACGCCTCCCACCTCACCCCCGGCACCCACCTCCGCCAGTCCGACGGCACCACCGCCGTCGTCACCGCGGTCCGCAATTACCACACGACGGCAGTGACGTACGACCTCACGGTCGCGAACCTCCACTCGTACTATGTGCTGGCGGGCGGCACGGCGGTCCTGGTCCACAACTGCGACACGACGTTGACGGCTCGGCAGGCAGAGTTGATCCGGCAGGGTCCGCATGCGGATTTCTCGGTCGAGGCCACATCTGCGGATGTTTCTGATATCGAATCGGCGGCAATGCAAGGACTTAGGTGTCACAGCTGTGGCGAATTGACCAAAGAGGGAGAAACTACGGTCGGCGACCATCAGCCACCCACCGGGCTTGCACCTGATGCCGAGCAGAGGCTCTTTCCGCATTGCCCGGCATGTAGTACCGCACAGTCCAGAGCTGTGACCAGGGCGCAAAAGCTCATGCGTGACCACTTCAATATGCCCGACCCAAGCGTCGACGGATATTATGAACTGTTGTCCTCGATCATCGACAGTCACACAAGCGGTTAGTCGAGCTTTATGAAGGGTGTGTTCGGGTGGAGATCGGATTCGCGGGAATACTACTCAATCACCCCGTCCTGATCATTGGTTCGACCGGTTTCGTCGAGGACTACGCTGACGTTCCACTCGATGGTTCGGTGCATGCGTCCGAGGTCCACCAGCACCTCGGGGTTCCAGCGCTGGCACAAGTAGCGCCAGTGCTCATCAAGCTTTGGCGTGGCCCGCACACCGCGGTGGGAGAGACCGTATTCGACGGGATCGTGGATCTGCCGGACGGGACGCTGGCTGCCTTCGATGTCGAGAACGTGAGCCGCTTCACGAAGAAGCTCGGTAAGCCGGGGACCTACCACCTGACCATCCGGGTCGATGATCCCAAGCGAGCGTCCCGCGTCGACCTGGTGCTCGACCGAGGTGAAGGAGAAGTCGAGATCGGCACCGTACTGGAGTTGTCAATTCCTCCGATCGGTGGCGTCACGGGTCTCGCCGTGGATGCCGATGCCGCTCTTCATCTGATCTTGAGCGAGCACGACCTTCCCCTTCACCGCCTGGCCAACGCTCTCGATCTCATCCTCGGAGAGTGGGTGAGAGATCTCAGCGACGCGTCGCCCCGAGCGGAAGCGCTGAGGTCCGCGCGCCTCACTCGACTCGTCCATTGGTTGCGCGGGCAGGCCCCATGGGCGCCGCACAACGTTTTCCTTGATGCCAGGGCTTCGGCCGAAGAGCAGATCGTGCGGGCAAGCCGTGGAAACCGCGAAGATTTCGATGCCGCCGACGCTGCGGCCGACATCATTCGATCCCTCAAGTACGACCGGCCATGACGGGTACGGCGGCTGTGCAGCGGCGGAGGATCGCTTCGGCGGCGGCCGGGTCGAGGGAGGTGCCGGTGTCCTCGGAGAAGAAGTCGGTGATGCCGGGGTTGGTGATGATGACGTGCTGGCCGCGGATGGGGCGGAGGTCGCGGTCGTTGGCGAGTTGACGTGAGCCGAGACCGGAGCAGTTGACGACGACGGGACCGAACGATGGATCGTCCAGGCCCGTCACCCTGACCTCGGCCACCGTGGCGCCGGTCGCGAGCCGACGTGCATGTCGACTTACCGCGGTCCGCAATTACCACACGGCGGCGGTGACGTACGACCTTACGGTCGCGGACCTGCAATGACGGATGCGAACCACCGATCTCTACCGTGTTGCCAGACGGCCGAACGGTGAGACAGAACGTGCCACCGGGATCGACGTCAAGCCCCCTGATTTGACGAAAATGGTTATGGGAGGACTTCGCGCGTGGTCACGCCGGGACTCACAAGGGAGGAATCAAAGTGATTGTCCCATTCAAATGGCTGGCTGAGAAATCGAGATTTGGGGTGGGAACTGGGATGCGCAGGGTTGGAGCAACTGATCGTGTCGAATGGGCCGTTGGCCAAATACGCGGTAGTCAGTGCCGTCACCGGCCTGCGGCGCCCCTACGGCCAGTCGCTGCGACTGGAAGATGGCACGACCGGATTCGTCGACAGCGCCGACCTGACTGACACGGCAGAGCCGCTCATCCTGCCTGAGGGCGCTGAGGTCGTGGGCGTAGTGCTCGGGTACACGAATAACGGCAGGGTCCGCCTCACGCTTCGCCCCAGAGACGTGGCCTTGGCGCGTGCGACAGAAGACACGGCAGCGGCCACGTCCTTGTGGGTTCGGGTCGCGTCATCGACTGGCGACGGTCGCGTCAAGACGGAATTCTTTGCGTCGCCAAGCGCGGCACCGCTACTTGTGTGGGGTTTGACGGCCCACCCCGGCTCGGCGGACCACCATACGGCACGGCGCCTCCTGGAAGCGGCTCCGCCGGATTTGCGCGACAAGGTCGACGAAACTCTGCGGAAACCGGGCTCATGAGACCGCGCCCTCGCGGACGGCCACCACGACTGCGGCCACCTCCGCCAACGGCTGGCCCGTGGTCGTCTCCCAGGGTGTGGACCTCCACCGGATCGAGGTGTCCCAGGTGTCCGTTGCGCTGCTCGACGGTCCGGTCGCCACCGTTCTCGGTCATGTCGTCCGGCGTTACTGCTACGAAACAGTTTCCCACTGACAGCCGTCGGTTCCGAGCCCGGTCACGCGGGCCATGTCGATGTCGTAGATCCAAGCAGTGCAGGCTGGTGCGCCAGTCCATGCCACCTGGGCGGTGACGGCTGGCCTTTCCCCAGCCATCACTGTCGAGCCGGAGCGTCTGCCAGGTCACTAGCGGCTTGCCCTCCTGCACGAACGGGGGACAGGCACGGTCGGAGGCTCTCGACGCCCCCCTGGTTGACGTACCAGGTGCTCTCGGCCAGTCCGTAAGGCAGGGCAATTACCACGCGATAGCGGTGACGTACGACCTCACGGTCGCGGACCTCCACTCGTACTATGCGCTGGCGGGAACGGCGGCGGTCCTGGTCCACAACTGCGACGTAGAGATCAATCAAGAGCAATTGGATACCCTTTCCGTCGGACCCCATGCGGGCGGCGAAGAAATTTCTACGACAGAACCGGACCTTTTGCCACAAGAAATTCGAGATCCAGGGCAGGGCGGTGCAAGTTCTGGCTCGCATCGGAAGAAACCACGGGATCTACGAGCCGAAGGGGAACTACGAAGAGTTGATGGAGCTTGCGCGTTCACACGTTTCGGGTGGATTGGTGGAGGAACCCATTGGGGGGCGAATATGAAAATCGGCGAAGTCGAGGTGGTCCTGAACCACGGCCTTCTGGTGATTGGGTCAGGCGAAAATCCGGAGTTCGATCTATTGATGAACCCTCCTCCGGTAAGTGATCAAAGACATGTCATGGTCGCTACTCGTGCTCAGATCGCTCCGGTGAGAGTAGGGGTGTGGCGTGGAATTTCACCAGTCGCACCCCGGCTGACCTTCAGCGGTCGGCTGCTCCTTGCTACGGGATATTTGACGTTCAGGGAGAGTTCGGAACAACCGTTCTTCGCATGGCCGGCCGCGAGCTCCGGGTCCTCGATCGTGGTGTCGGTCGGTACCGACGCGTGGGACGCGGCAACGGACGTGACGGTCGTCATCGATCCGAGCCCGGAGAGCTGGCCGGATCTGACAAGTAGAGAGGGATTCGTGGCTTCATCTGCCGAAGTTTCCTCTATTTCGCAGATCGACCGAGTACTTGCCGGGCACAATTACCCGGAGGAGCGCCTCGCGGCGGCGCTGAGAATTCTGTCCATGGCATCGGAGGAAGGCGTCTCGGCACCGCGTATTCGATATGGAGTTGAATCTGTCAGGGAATGGATGAAGTGGCTGCATCCGGCCATCTCTGCGAACTCCTTCGATGGAGTTCCAGAGATCATTGACGACACCGTCGCCGGGACAAATAGTGTGGAGGTGGGTGTGCGAGCTGTCATGATGAATATCTCGACCGCCATCGGTGTTACCGCCGAGGAGTTGATGTTGGCCCACTGGTAGAGGCACCTAAACGGGATCGGCTTGGAGTGAGATTTACGAAGGGTGCGGTCGGTTGGGTCCACATGCATTGGTGGGGGAGACTGTTTTCGGCGGAACCGTATATCTACCGGACGGAACGCTTGCCGCCTTCGACGGTCGAGAACGTGAGCCGCTTCACGGAGAAGCTCGGTAAGTCGGGGGCGTACCACGTGACCATCAGGGCCGATGACCCCATGCGGGCCTCTCGTGTTGACCGTCCGAGTGCCCGTCGTCAACCTCGCGATCGTCGAGGACTTCTGGATCGACGGCCTTGACCCTGCTGGCCTCGCACGGATCGCGGCCAAGCTGCGAGCCCAAGCCGATCGTCTGATCACGCGATACGCCCCCGGCTCGTCGCTGCCCGCGCCGACTGGGCTGAACGTCACGGTGCCAGCAAACCTAAAGCTCGGCAGGCGAATTCCCCATTGGGCAGACAACGGGTACGGAACGCCTAATCCGGGGCGTGGTGCGCCCGGCGACCTTCGATTCGGCGCACGAGGCGGGCTGGGTATGGCTTCGCGACACGGCGATCCCGTTCTGCGGCCTCAATCAAAGTCGGATGGCCCGAAAGTTCCGTTGGATTCCGGCAGGACGACCTTGCGTCCGGGACTTTCCTGGTACGGGCCACCAGCAGAGCCCCAGGTCTTCGACCTGAGGCTTATCAAATGGCGCGGATGACGGGAATCGAACCCGCGCTCTGAGCTTGGGAATCACAGGCGCCTTGTAAGCGTTCGTGCTGGTCAGCGACGCATTCGGTCCTGAAGTGCCCAGTGGGCCGACGCCGTTGGTGACCGTGATTGACCGCACCGTACCGCTGTCCATGGTGCGGAACTGGCGTGAGGCGGCAACTGTGGGGGCTGCCGTGTAGCGTAAGAACTGCGTTCTGAGCTGCATTTGACTGGGCCAGCGCGGATTAGCTAGCGCAATGGGCTCCGGATCGCAGGGCTCGCGTCAACAAGGGCAACCGCCCGTTGACCATCGGAGCCTATCTCAATCTGCAATGCTTTCATGGCAACGACGCCACAAATCGATGCCCATTTTAGAAAGACCTTCCGGTGCCTCTGGGAGAGAGGCAATCTCACGTTCGATCTCACTGCTGCGGTTGCGACAGTATTGGCGCCATTCGCCGCGTACGCCCGCCAGAATGCCGAGTGCCTGGTGGATGACGGCAAAGACGTAGAGGCCATGCAGAAGTCCGGTGACGGGTCGATCTTCGTTCTTCCACGGCGAGTAGCCAGTTGCACGATCATCCACGGCCAGAGGCTCGATTATGTCTACTAGAGTGAGTTGAAGGTGCATCGATTCATGGATGAGCGACTCGGCCACCCTTAGCGGCGCATCCCGTTCGTCCTTCTCCGGTATCGAGACAAAAATTGAGAACGGCAGCTCGGGCGTGCTGTGGCTGACGTCATAGCCCCTCGGGCATTGAATCAGATGAATTACCTTCACGACCGAGCCGATACTTTCAGCCATGCTCGGGACGTGGGTAAGCACGTCGACTGCCCCTTGGATCTGCTCACGGATCTCCGGATCACGACTGTCAGCGAAGTGCAGACCCTCGAATCCTGCCGCTGTCTCGCTCGATAAGTACTCAATCTTCGCTACGTGAGGCCCGACTCGAATGCCACCGCCGTCGGGTGCGGGGGGCCTTGTATTGCCCGCCAACCAGCGAGACGTCCCATACTGTTCGACGAGACTGGGCTCCACTTGACTGCGCGATATGAAGTCCGCTACCAGTTCGGCCGTCAGGCCGGGGAACCAAAGCAGATCCTCCTTGCCCAGGCGGAGACTGAGTGAGCTAGTCACATCGGGCTCGGAGTGAGTAAATGATCGTGTATCGCGCTCCTCCATGCATTTTGGAAACCGCGTGAAAGGAGTCGGGCGAGATTTCAAATGCAAGTGCGCTCAAGTGCTCCGGACGCAGCACACGGTGGACATCGGCGGGGTCGCCAGAGCTGAAGAGCATCAAAAAGCCGCCATCGGTGTCAGCGAGACCGCGGTTCAGTTGGATGGTCAGTCGGTGCGACTCGTCTCCGATGAGATAGTCGTTGTGTATGCCGATTCGGTGCCCGCGCACAAGCTTGTGGCACACGACGCTGACGTCCGGCTCAAACTCGCATCCGAACATGGCTGTCATCGCGGTGCTGACGTCAGTGAGGACGTCGGGTCTGGTCAGGTAGGAAGCTGTCGGCGATGCGCTATCCCAGCAGCTGAACTCGTACTGCTCGTAAAAGTCGGTCCGCTTCGCGATCCATGGCGCGTCGCGCTCAAACCATTCGAGCACGTGCTCACCGATATGCGGGGTGAAGCACTCAGTCAAGGTCGCGTATCGAAACGGAGTCGCGGCCATCTCGGGGCTACCCAGATCTGGCCGCGGCCAGACCGCCATATCGGATGCCGGCAATGCGCCTTGTTCAGGCGGAGAGTTGGTTGTCACGGCGATTCCTCGTGTCGGTCATTTCCTTGGCGACGACGGAGAGACGGCCTCTGATCGCCGAGATCAGTGTGAGCTGGTCGCTACAGAAGACGGTCGGGTTAGAGTAGCCGTTCCTGGTAGACCAGCGATGAGCAGGCATTCCTCCGCCGCATACCGTCAGTTCGGGGCAGGCTTCGCAGGTCGGAGATGTCGGATACTGGAGGGCAAAGTATTCGTCAAATTCTGGGCCAGTGAGCTGGTTAAGGAGATCCCGGTTGACGATTGAACGCTCAAGGTGAAAGCGATCAGCACCGGGGTAAGCGACCTTCAGCGTATCGTTGCGAGTTATGCGACCGTCGGTGTCAATCACAAGAATTCCGTACTCCTCTTGCCCGAGACCCTCCTTGCGACCCCGGCCGCCAAGGATGAGACGAATGAGATCATCGAGCACGCGGATTCGAGGCGGGGTCAGGTCCGCGAGGTAGTGGTCGAGCAGGCGCACCATCCAGTCGCCGTATTCTGTCGAGTCCGTCTGGCTCTTTCCTGGAGGAAGGACGTCATGGTTTCCATCCCGATATAGGAAGTCAAATGACGGCGCCCCGGTGGCCTTCAAGAATTCATACACCTTGATAGGGTCTGATGTCGGATCGACAACCGCGAGCAATCCACTGAACAGCCGATCTCGCGCCGAGTGTGCGACGAGTCGAGCAACGCCGGCCACCACGCGCTCGTGTGAACCGTCGCCGTGTCGGTCCCGACGATTTCGATCGTGCAGCTCGGCCGGGCCATCCAGGCTGATCGAGATCCCCACGTCGTAGCGATCGAAGACGTCAATGAAGTCGTCGGTTAGCAGCACACCATTGGTCTGGACGTGCAGACCGGCATCTGCGCGCAGACTCGACTTGAGACCTTCGACGAAACGCTCGGTTGCGCCGATGCCGAGCAGGAGCGGTTCGCCCCCGTGCAGTACTACGCTCAGCGGGCGCGTCTGCGACTGACTTAGCGCGCCCAACTGATCAATGACAGCACTCATCACCGCATCTGTCATACGGCGAGGCTGACTCTTCCACCCATCGTCACCGAGGTTGTAGACGTAGCAGTAGCTGCAGTCCAGGTTGCACCGACTAGCCGTCTTGACCAGTGCGGTATCAATCTCCCGATTCAGGACTGACCTCTAACGGTTGTGGCGGTTGTGGGTCCGGTTGTAACCCATGGTCGCCGCTGGTTCGCTCGTCCGGACCTCCTCGATCAAACGCTGGAGTGCGACACTGTCTATTTCTGGCGTTGGGGCGGCAGATGCTGAGACCGCCACGGTTTCGGCCGGTTCTACCTCATTCATAAGGGATTTCCCTTCGAGTGATCGGCGCTGATCAAGGACCCCACGAGCCCTCAGTCGCGAGCCAAAGCGCGCGAAAACACCGGGCTCTACGATCCGTATCTTGGATGGTAGACCGCTCGTCGGCATCTGTCGTGTGAGAGCGACTAATTTGGTTGCAGTGGGACGAGTATGGCCCTCTGTGAACCAGAGTGCTGGCCTGTTCGACCAGCTCGATGCGTCCCTCTTGACCCTGCGCTACCTGTCGGGCCGGGCCTGAGTGGCGCCGCGTGAGTGCAGGCCGCCAAGCTCTGCTTGCTCTCGCTCACTTGCGCTCCAGCTACGCCCACGCCCGACTTGCGACTGCTTTGGCGTCGGCACCACCACCGCCTACTGGTACGTCACCGAGGCCATGGATGTGCTGGCCGCCTTGCACTGACCCTCGCCGAAGCGTCGCACGGCGCCACAAATGACCACTTTCTCCTCTTGGTCGGACTACTGACCTTGCCCCGGCCGACCGGGCCGCTCATAGCTGATAGGTCGGCCTGGAGCGGAGCGGCCGTGCTGGAAGAGGTAGTTCTCCGGCGAGGTCGACACGAACGTCGTCAACGTCGTCGCGGACTCACCACGGGGCATCACTCTGATCCCCATGCTCTCGAGTCGGCGGTGGCTATCTACCTGTGGCCGTGTCACCACCTGTGCCGCCTCCGTATATCCCAGACGTGTGAGCGGACCTGGACGACGACAGGTCCGCTCCGCCTCCCATGGCCATGGCGCAATCCGCAGTGAACCCGCACCAGGTACGTCGAGACCGGCTAGCATCTGTCCCCACAAGGGGGGCTTGTCCAACGTGACGTGAGCACCCATCGGCGTACCCGAAGTAGAAGCTCAGGTCTCCGTTATGTCGTACTCCGCAGAGATCAGCCGCACCAATCCGGGATGTTTTATTTTCCTGGTCGACCAGTCGACCTCCATGAGCGACGCGATCGGCGGTGAGAGCGCCCAGCAGAAGGCTGATGTCGTTGCGGACGCCATCAACCGGCTGTTGACCGAACTCTCGGTCAAGTGCGCCAAGGAGGAAGGCGTCAGGGACTACTTCCACGTCGCCGTCGTCGGCTACGGGCATTCGGTCGGGTCCGCGTTCGGAGGCGCGCTGGCTGGCCGCGACCTGGTCCCGCTGAGCGAAGTGGCCAACTGCCCGGCCCGGGTCGAGAACCGGTCGAAGAAGATTCCGGATGGCGCAGGCGGGTTGGTGGAGACCAGCATCAGCTTCCCAGTGTGGATGGATCCGGTGGCCCAGGGAGGCACTCCTATGACCCGTGCGCTGGGATACGCGGGTTCCTTGGTGGCTCGGTGGATCGAGGAGCATCCCGGTGGGTTCCCGCCGATCGTGCTGAACCTCACCGACGGCGAGTCGACTGACGGCGATCCGACGAGTGCGGCAATATCCATCGCGTCGCACGCGACAGCGGACGGCACGGTGCTCCTGTTCAACCTTCACGTCTCCGCCGGCAGTGGTTCGCCGGTCACGTTCCCCGACGCGGAGGCCGGTCTCCCCGACACGTATGCGCAGACGCTCTTCGGCATGTCCAGCGTCCTGCCGAGCCACATGCGTTCCTACGCGGCCTCGCAGGGGCATCGTGTCTCGGAAAGCACCCGTGGTTTCGTCTACAACGCGGACATTACCTCGGTCGTGGAGTTCCTGGACATCGGGACCCGAGCCACCGAACTGCGGTGACGGGGTTGGCGCCCACACTCTTCGTGAACCGGCTCCTGGTTCCGAAGCAGGGAAGCTCCGACCTCGAATGCGAGGACGCGATCGAGGTGCGCCCGAGTCTGGACGCCGACGACGCCGTGGATACGGCACTCTGCGCCGCCGTCGCCGACGGGGCGTCTGAGAGCATGCTGGCCTCGAGGTGGGCGAGGTCGCTGGTGAGCGAGGCGGCTGATGTGGGCTTCCTATACCCGGAGATATTCGACGAACGGCGCCCGCTCGCAGCTGAGTTGGTGCGTCGAGCCGTCGAGCCGTGGGACGACCGGATCAAGGAGTACAGCGCCCGCCGGGAGGCCGACGGGCGTCCCTTGCAGTGGTACGAGCAGCCGGGACTTGAGAAGGGCGCCTACGCGACACTCGTCGCCGTGCGCGTCCAACCGCCGCCAGCCGTATTTCCAGACGAAGCGGAATCCGTTGCGCAGGGAGGGGCCTGGACCTATACGGCCGTCGCGCTCGGGGACAGCTGTCTGTTCCACGTCTCCGGCGACGAGGCCACGTCGTTCCCCCTCACCAGGTCGGCGGAGTTCGGGCTCAATCCACAACTCCTCGGCAGCCGCAACCACGACGTCGATCTCATCGCAGACCGCCTGTCGTACGACCGCGGCCAGTTGCGCGCGGGAGACGAACTCCTGCTGGTGACCGACGCCCTGGCCGCATGGTTCCTCCGCGGCTGCGAGAACCAGTCCCGTCCGTGGCTCGAACTCCAAGCAGCGACCGCGGAAGGACAGTCGACGTTCGCAGCATGGATTCGTGAGCGACGCGAGAGCGGGTCGATGCGCAATGACGATGTCGCCCTGGTACAGATCGTCGCCGGGGATGAAGGGTCCGGTGAAGCCGATGGCCGCGACGCCGAGTGATCCGAATGGGCGAACCGGCCTGGGGGTACGGAACATCCGCAGGTTCCCCACCGGCGGGGAGTATGTGGAGGCACTGCAGAACACCGCTGTGTGCTTCAGGGAACCCGAGCTCAAAAGCGGCACGGTCGGCCGCGATCCCGTGCTGGGCCCCAAACCCATCTCCGGGAACTTCGCCAGCGTCTTCTCGGTCACCTCGCGCTCGGGGCGCCGCTACGCCGTCAAGTGCTTCACCCAGGACGTTGCCGCCCAGGAATCGCGCTACGACGCGATCAGCCGACATCTGGCCGCACTGGGCCGCGCGGCGCTGTCCCAGCCATGGAACATCGGCTTCGAGTACCAGTCACAGGGCGTCCTGGTCGCCGGTCAGTGGTATCCCCTGCTCAAGATGGAGTGGGCGGAGGGGAACAGCCTGATCCGCTGGATCGAGGACCACCGTGCCGATCCTGCGGCGCTAGGTGCTCTCGCCAACCGCTTCGCCGCGCTGACCGCAGACCTGGCCGCCACGGGAGTCGCCCACGGAGACCTTCAGCACGGCAACCTGCTTGTCGCCCGGGACGGCACCTTCCGGCTCGTCGACTACGACGGAATGTTCGTCCCCGCCCTGGCGGGCTACCGGGCCACTGAGATGGGCCACCGCAACTACCAGTCGCCGCAGCGTTCGGACACCGACTTCGGTCCCGGCCTGGACCGGTTCTCGGCATGGGTCATCTACTTCTCGTTGGCCGCACTGTCCGCCGATCCGATGCTGTGGGACCAACTTCACGAATCGGGGGGCGAGTTCTTGCTCCTGACGGAAGAGGACTTCCGGGCGCCGGCCGCGTCGTTCCGCTTCGGGACGCTGCTGAGCCATCCCGATCGGCGGCTGCGCGACCTGGCCGGCCGTATGAGGGACCTGTCCGCCCAGCCGTTGTCCGAACTTCCCACTCTGGCGCCAGGCACGTTCTCCGTTCCTGCAGCTCCGCTCCGGGCGCGGCCGTCTGCCCACTCCACGTCGATTCCGCACCCTTCGGCCCCGTCCGGTTCCGGCACGCACCCCTCGTGGCTGACCGGTCATCTGCAGTCGGCCGTCCCTTCGCCGCTGACCGCCTCCCCCTCCGTATCGGCATCGGCCTCCGCATCGGCGGTTTCGCACTTTCAGCGTCGCAGGAGGGTTGATGTCGCCCTCGCCTGTTGCATGGCGCTGTTGGTCGTCGCTCCGGCGATACTCACGGCTGGCTCCCTCCTCGCTGCCTCGGCCTACCCCACTGCGCAAGGGGGAGCGCTGCTTGCCGCCTTCGGAGCGGGCAGTACAGGCCGCCGCACACGGTCCGAGGTACGGGCGCTACGCCTGCTTCGACGCGATCTGCGCCGTCGCTCCCAGACGATCGGGCACTCGGAAAAGGCGCTGGTGAACCTCGACCAGGAAGTCCAGGCACTCGACCGGCACATCCAGGACCGGGAGGCGAAAGACTCCGCCCGCATCCGACAACTGCAGGCCGACCAGAACAACGAAGGCGCGCGCGTCACCATCACGCTGAACCAGCGGCTCGCCGCCATCGACGGTGAGCTCGCGGCGCTGCCCCGCCAGGAGCAGGAGCGACGTGACAGGGCGCTCGCGCCACTTCAGCGGAGCCACGTCCAGGACCAACTCCGGCGCACTCCTATCGGCGAGACCGCGAAGCTCTCGAATCTTGGTGCCGGGACGACGAGCGCGCTCATCAGCGCGGGTATCAGGACCGCTGCGGACTTCACTGCGGTCCGCTACGTCACGGGTGGCGGGTACGGCACCGTGAGTGCCATGTTCGTCCTGGCGAGCGGCCATCAGGTCAAAGTCCCGAGCATCGGAGAGAAGCGCGCCCGAACACTGGAGAGTTGGCGCAAGGGTATCGAGGACCGGGCGCGCCAGTCCGCACCGGTCAAGCTCTCGCCCGCTGAGCTACACAATCTGGCGGCACAGACCACTGCCGAGCGCAGTCGCCTTCACAACGAACGCAAGAAGGCCCAGACAGACGCCCAGACACATCGGGACCGCTTGCGGACGCGCATCACTTCCGAACAGCGTGCCGTCATGGACGCTCAGCAGGCGGCCCGTGTCGATGACGCGCGCGCCAGGGCCGAGATGAGTCGGCGACGCGCCCAACTCGTTCTGCAGCGGGACGATCGCGCCGCTGTCGACGCCGCACTCACCCTGGCGCGCCGGACCCGGCGTGGCCTCTCCCTCCGCCGTTACCTGTTGTTCCTCGTCACCGGTCGGTGACGTTCCTCAGTGCCAGGGCGCAGGACCGGTCCGAGAAGTCCAACCGGCCAGGGCGTCGCCGTCAAGAAGCCGGATGCCGACGCGTACCGCGTAGTCGCGCGCCGACTGCGTGAAGCGGCTCGTGGTGACGATTGCGGCCAGGTGGCCGCCATGGGCGTGCTGGTACGTACCGTTCACCTTCTGTACGTCACCGCTGCCGACCGTGGAGTTCGGGCCGTACCGCTTCGCCTGGAGGATTAGACGTCGGCCGTCGGGAACGGTCGCGATGACATCCGCGCCGAGGTCCCCGGAGCCGCCCACTACCCGGACGTCCCGGCATCCGTCCCGCTGGCACAGGAACGCGAGAGCGTGCTCGAACTCCTTTGGTGACATGCTCTGGTAAGCCTCCACGTGCTGGGCTCGGGCTGCCCACACCGCGCGGGCCTCGGTCCGCCTCCGGAAGCTTCGTACCACCGTAGCTACGACGACGGCGAGGAGGCCGATGACCATCAGCACGCCGAGGACCGGATGAGCGGCGAGAATGCCGACCAGTACAATTACCCCGATCGCCGCGCCGCTGACCACGATCCGCCGGTCGGCCCGTGCGATCGACCGGCGTAAAGCCGGTTTCCCGCGTCGGGCGCTACGTCGCCGCACCGCTGCCAAGCTGATCCCCCCAAAGACGTTGTCCGGCAAGCCAATTGTGCCGGATTTCTCCCTCCAGCACGGCAAGAATGCGGGAATTCGGTCGTGTAGCGCGGCCGTCATCGGGTGGGATAAGGGGATCGACTAGGTTTCCGTCGAGCGTGTCTGGAAAGCCGGACGGCCGTGGGCTCGGCCGTGATGGTGTGGCTGGTGGTTCTCCACTGCCTGTGGAAGTCGGCAGATGTCGGTGGAGGACTCGCACTCACACCCGTACGGCATCGACGACATCGCCAACCTGGCGATCACCCCGGACGACAAGAACCTGGTCGCTGTCAGCGACTACTCCGTACTACCAGCAGGACTTTAGACTTGTGGAGCTGTCGGTGGATGGCACCTACCCAACCGGGTCGTACCCGGACGCGGTGTCCATCGCCCCAGACGCCACAGTGGTGGCCAGCTGTCCTAGTCGTCGCTGCGCAGTATCTATGACCGCGTGAATGACCACCCGTACGGTCGTCCGTTCTAGGATCCCATTCGATGGATTGCTCGTCGGGAATGCTCGCAGCGAGTGCACTGATTTGACCGTCAGATGTGGTGCGACAGTGCTGCGGGTTCTTCAATTGGTCTGGATAACAACAAAGCCCCAGGTCTTCGACCTGGGGCTTATCTATGGAGCGGATGACGGGAATCGAACCCGCGCTCTGAGCTTGGGAATCACATGTGCCGCCGTGAAGCAGGTGCTGGTCAGCACGGTATCGGACTGACCAGCGGGTGCGCCGCAGACTCCAGCGCCGGCCGAGGTTGACCGCCGGATACCGCTGCGAGTGGTGCGGTTGTGGTGCACACCGTGTAGCGCGGATCCGTCAGACGGCAACGACGGTCAGGGAGCCGTCCAGCCCCTTGAAATCGTCGGCGTTGCGGGCGAAGAGGGGAAGGTCCTGGGCGGAGGCGATTGCGACGATAGTGAGATCTATCCTCCGGGGGCGTGGATCGCGGCCTGCGGCGATGGCGAGCGCTACGAGCGTGCCGTAGCGGGCGGCTGCGTCCCCGTTGAACGGGAGGGGTTCGAAATCGGCGACTGCCGCGCCCAGTTTTTCCATGCGGGCGGCTCGGGTGGCAGCGCCTTTGGCCATGGCGACCCCTTGTTGCAACTCGGGCCATCGTGATGGCGGTGACTTCGGGGACGGCGGGAAGGTCCGCCGGGTCGAGCACGTCCAGATCGATGTATGTGCGGGCTGGGCCTACCGTCGGGAGGAGGCCGACCGCCCGACTCCGCGAACGCTGGCAATGCTGGGGCACCCACGACCCGAAGCCACCTGACCAACCCCGCTCGCTTCCGCGGCGACGTGGAGGCATCTAAGTGGCGGGGAGGATGTCCCTGTCGTTGGTCAGGATTGCCGGGCCTACCGCCTACTGCTCGATGGGCAGGTGCTGCTGACGAGCGTGGATGTGTGCTCCCGCGCGCTCTTCGATGCCGGGGGGTGCACTACACGATATCGGCGTCGTTGACCAGGATTTGCCGTTTCCTGTCTGGCTCCGGCACTTCGGGAATAGCATGTCCGCTGTGCGTGTGGAATCAGCGGAGTCGTCCGTCAACATGCCGGACGACGGACTCGTCCGCAGGGTCAAAGCCCTTGCCTGTACCGCACCGATCCAGGCGCTGGAGGCTGTCAAGGGCAGCCTGGGCCGGGTCGATGCGCGCCCCTATCAAATGGTGGAGCTGGCGCTGCACACCATTGACCAGGTCGCCATGGCGATGGACTTCAATACTGGTGCGGAACACGACAAGGTGACCGAGCAGGTCAGCCACTTCGCCGCGGTTCAGGCTCCGAAGCAGAGCGAGGAACAGCACCGCGAGGTGGCTGAGTGGGTTCTGCACAAGCTGATCAACATTGGCACGATCGATCGTGGATTCACTTGGCAGTACGGACGCGTAGACGGCGAAGGCACCTACGGTCTCTACGACTTCGAGTTCAAACTGCTCGTCGAACACTCGGCGCCCGACGGGCGGGTGTTCCTGCGTGTCACCGACGAAGCGATCAACGTCCTGGTCGGTGCGCTGGACACCGACGTGGAATCGGCACAGGTCGCGGCCGAACACAAGCTTGAGTACCTCATCAAGCGAAGGCGGCTTGAGGACGCGAAACTCGCCGCGGAGCAGGCGCGATACCGCACTGTCCAGTACGGGGAGTATTTGCGGCAGTATTTGGAAGCCACCCGGCGCGATGTTCGTACGGTTGATTGGGAGCGGGAGGTTCCCGAGCTGCTGGACGAAGCGCTGGAGCACATTGAAGAGCGCTGTCTGCACGAAAACGCAATCCTGTCGAGCATCACCGCGCACCGTGACGAGACCCGCGATCCGCGCCGCAAGCAGCAGGCTGCCGAACTGGTGGACATCGTGCGGGACTGCATCCGCAGGCACATGCAGTTGCAGAGCAGACTCCAGGGAGCGGGCGCGCTGTTCCGCGCCGAGCAGGACCGTCAGCAGTTCTCCGGGCCGCCTCAGCGGGCGGCGATCGACGTGTTCAACCAGGTGTTGATTCCTCTCCTGGGTCTGGGCGTGGGCGCCGCAATGGGCCCGGTGACCGACTTCTTCCGGTGCGGGCTGCCGCCGGTTCCACCAGCGGTGACGTCGCTGGACACGCTGGTGGGGCGGTTGCTGATCACGCGCTCGGACCGCAGCGTGTATGCCGGCGACGTCCCGACGCCTGTTTTGCGGGACGGGGCCGAGCCGCCGCGATTCAGCGAGGAGGAGCAGCGCCGCGCGGGCGAATTGCTCGATTTCCCCGCCGACGAATCGCACATGCTCAGTGCTGTGCTCGCCGAAGCCCGTACATATGGGCCGGCAGTGGAGCGGTTGGTGCTGCATGACGCGGTGCACGCGTTCAGCCCGGCGCTCAGTGAGGCGGTGCTTCGGGGCGATCCGAGCCTGCTGATCGCCGTCCGCAGCCCGGGGCACATCGACAGTCCTGCGCTCGGCGGCGACGACTTCCTGTTGTCCCGAGTGCGCATTGAAGACGTGGCCGGTGATGACGGTTTCAGGAATGAGGAGTTCGGCGAGTGAAGTCCGCCTTGAGTATGGATGATGTCGAGGACGCTGCGAAGCTCATCGCTTTCGGCATGCGCCCCAGACAGCGACCCGCCAAGGACAGGGTCTACCGGGATCTGGTGCGCAGATACCGAGGGGAAGGCGAGTTCCGCGTGCTGGTGGAGCGCACAGCCAAAGGACTCGGTCTGAAGGTGCTCGGTACGGCGGAGGACATCGGCATGGTGCTTGCCGCAGCGCCGAACTCGGTCTTCGAAACGAAGATGGAGGACTACGTCCGGGTCGCCAAACAGCGTGGTGAGGGCGAGAAGCTGCTTCACGGCATCATCCATCTCGCTGTTGCTGCACTGGCTTTCCCCCGTCCCGATGACCTGGCGAGTGACAGCTACATCGGTCGGATCAGCGCGGAAGCCGTGGACAGAGCCGTGCGCGACACCTGCGACCGGTTGCGCGACAAGGCGGATGAAGCAGAGGCCGGCGGCGACACACCCTCCGGTACGCCGGAACTGGAGAAGGTCTGGAATGCCTATGCCCGTCGGCCGGAAGCGTCGCTGACCAAGGACGGCCGGCTGGCGATGAATTCGACGAAGGGCATGATCACGCGGGCGCTGAACTTCCTTACGGAACAAGGCTTCCTGACGGTGGCAGGAGTCGGCGACGACGGTTGGTTCCGCACAACGCCCCGTTACCGACTTCAGGTCCGTGAGCTGGCCGCTACCAGTGCGTTCGAGGAGTTGCTCAGCCTCGGAGTGGTCCCCATGTCGTCGTCCGGCGTTCTGCACGTCGTATCCCGGTCCCAAGCCGTTGCGGACGCGGTGGAAGGCAGGACGGAAGGAGCAGGAACGGACACACCGGAATCGGAGACGGTGGACGAGAGGCTGTCCGATGTATGAATTGTCCCGGGCGCTGTTGCGAAGTGTCGGCCCTGACTCCGCGCGGTACGAGAATGTACTGCTCGACTTCAGCGGTGTCGGTCCTCCGGTGGTCACCGGGAATCAGGGCGACATCTTCGACACTGAGGAACGGCCTCGCCGCCCTGCATCAGCGAGTGTGCTCTATTTGGAGAACGGCGGAGGCAAGTCTGTACTGATCAAGCTCATCTTCTCGGTCGTGCTTCCAGGGCGACGGCAGGTGGTGGGCACGCGTAACACGCACGCGCTCGACGGTTTCGTGCTGCCAGAGGACGTCTCGCACGTAGTGCTCGAGTGGACCCACGCGCGCAGCGGCAAGCGGCTCGTGACGGGGAAAGTCAGTCAGTGGAAGGACAGGCGGACCGCGGACGAATCGTCCTTGTCCGAGCGGTGGTACCACTTCCGACCCGGGCGGACCCTCGATCTGGAGAGCCTGCCCGTCGAGGCGGAGGGGAAATATCTCAGTCTTGCTCAGTACTGCGAGGAGTTGAGACTTGCTCAGGAAGCGGAACCAGCCCTGGGCTATCGGCTGTTCCAGCTCAAAGGGGAGTGGACCGACCGGCTCAGCGCACTCGGCCTCGACCCCGAACTCTTCCGCTACCAAAGGGCGATGAACAACGACGAGGGTGAAGCCGCCGACGCGTTCTCGCTGGGCAGTGACGCCGCCTTCGTCAGTTTTCTTCTCAGCGCGGTGCTTCCGTTGGGACCGGCCCATGATCTGGCCGAGGTGGTTGCCACGTACGCGACGAAACTGGCCGATCGCGGCGGCATGGAGTTGGAGAAGAATTTCGTCGAAGGGGCATTGGAGGCTCTGGCTCCACTGGTCCAGGCCCGCGAGGCACGCACTGCGGCCGATGAAGGGCTGGTGGAGGCACGCACGGTTCTCGGCCGATTCATCCAGCAGGTACAGACGCGCGCGGCGCAGGAGAAGGACGGATTGGTACGCCGCGACGAGGAGGCCGTCCGTCTCAAGGACGAGGTTCGCAGGGCGGAGGTTTCGCACGGGCGCGCTACGGCAGTTGCACTCGAACTGCGCAGATTGGTGGCGGAGTTGTGCTTGGGGGAGGCGCAGGAACAGCACGCGCGAGCCGACCGGGAATGGGCTGCGGCTGTCGAGGTGAGCAAGGGCTGGCAGGCCGTTCCCGCCGTACTTCGTGATCTTGAGGCAGCGAGTACAGTGAGTCGGCTCCGGAGGCGCGTAGGCGAGACCGAAGAAGCCGCTCGACCGGCCCTCGTGGCCAGGGATCAGGCCGCGCACATCCTCGCGCAGGCGTTGAACGCCATGGTGTGCAGGCTGGCCGCGGAAGCCAGCGATGCCGAAACACGGGCGGTCGAGTACAGCGATCAGGCGGACGCTGCTCAGAATGAGCACGACTCAGCGGTCGCTGTGGCCGCGGAACAGGAGGCGAAGGCCGGATCCGTGGACGAGCGGATCGCCGAAGTCTTGGCCGAGATCGCCGCGGCGGTACGGGACGGACTTGTCCCTGACGGCATGGCTGTCGCGGACGCCGGGACCCTTGCCGAATCCGAGGCCCGGCTGAACAAGGAACGCACGGGTGACCTCGAACTGGGCGTCGAACGCCTGGAGGGCGAGTATCGACAGGCATGCCGGCAGCACGAGGCAGCGCAGAGCGACCTGTCCGAGGCCGTGCACGCGTATGACATCGCCTGCCGCGAACACAAGGCGATGGACACCGGTATGCGCGATCTCGCGGCGGATCTGCGGTTCGCCGGCGTCTACGGCGGCGAGCTCTCCGACCTGGACATCGAAGCAGCGGCACTGACCGATCGACTCGCGCAGGCGCAGGAAGACGCGGAGTCGGTCCGGCTCGACGTACGAATCACCGCAGCGGGCGACGACCGGGCACTGACATCGCTGGAGGTCACAGATCTGCTGCCGCCGTCGCTCGAGGCAGCCAGGGTCTGTGAGTCGCTGAACGCCGGCGGGGTGCCGTCATGCACCGGCTGGGAGTACCTGGCCTCGATACCCGGTGTGGAGCGCCGCGAGGAACTCGTCCGCCGATTTCCTCAGTTGGCCACAGGCGTGCTGGTGAACGAGGCGGACCACGTGGAACGCGCTGTCGAGATCCTGGCTTCGGAGGGCGACTCGCCGACAGGCTTCGTCGCGCTGGGCACGACGAGTGCGCTGATGGGCGGAGGCGGTCTTCCGCCCGGCGCCGCCTTCGTCGTTCCGCCCCATCTCGCGCTGTATGACGAGAGAGCGGGACAACGCGAGCGGTTCGAGCTGGACCGCCGCCGTCACGAGCACCAGCGGCGCCTGGCCGAACTGGACGAGACGTTGCGCACGTATGCGGGGTTCATCGCTCGGCTCACCCAATGGCGAAAGGAGTGCCCTCCCGGCCGGCTGGTGGAACTGAAGGACGCGATGGACACCAAGGAGGAGTCGGCGCGGACGGTCCGGGAGACGGCAGGCGCCGTGGCGCGGACACGGGATGGGCTGTCCGCCCGGCTGAGGGCGGCGCGCGAGGAGATTCCTCCGCTGCGCGACGCCCAGATCGAACTGGACAGTCGCGCCGGAGCACTCAGAACACTTCTCCTCCGTGAGCAGCGAACCTTCGACTGGCGGACGGAGGCGCTGCGGGCCCGCGCTACCGCACACGAGTATCGGGAAGCCGCCGCGGCGGCCCGCACGGCAGCCGAGAACAATCGGCTGGTGGCGGCCGATGCCCGTCGCCGTGCCGACGCCCTCCGGGCTACGGCGGACCGGGCATCCGTAGAACTGGCGGAGCTTCCGGGACAGGACACGTCCGACGCCGACACGACTGTCGGCCGGACACCCGAGCAACCGCTGGAAGTGCTGCGTCATGCCTACCGCACAGCCGTCGACGAATACACCCTGGTCGCGGTCGGCGCGGACCTGCTCGCCGACCTCCGGCAGGCTGAGCGGGAGGCGGCGGCGGCGGCGACGGGACTCACCTCGTTCACCGAGACAGAACTCGTCACGGCTCGCATGCTGTTGGACGGCCCGAGCGGTGCCGACGCGGCCTCACGGAACGCCGGCCGACTCCGTGCCGAGCGGGAGACCGCTGTCCTGCGTGAACGGCTCGACGATCTCCGTGCGGAAGTACACCGTCATCGGACCGCGTTGGATGGCTACGCCGTGCCGTCGTCCGAGGCACCTGTCGAGCTGAAGCCATTCGGGCGTCCTCGGGACGTGCCACACGGAGAAAGGCTCATCGTGGCCGCGGAGCAGTCCCGCGACGAAGCCGTGTCCATCACCGCCGAACTGAGCCGGCATTTGGACGAGGCCGTGCAGGCCCAGACGGATGCCCGGCAGTCGACACGCGCCTTCAAGCTGCTGGTCGATGTGTTCGGTGAGCCCGCCGCGGAGCTCGCCGACGAGTCCGGGACGACGCAGCCGTACATGGGCGACGCTGCGGGAGCCCGAGAGCGGCACGATCTGTTCCGTGGCGTGTACCTCGTGGCTCAGCAGGCCGTGACGGCGGCCGAGGCGGACGAGCGAGCCTGTGCCGACCGGCTCGCCGCCCATGCGGGAGATATCCGATTCGAGGAACTCCAGTCACCCGGCCGCCGGATCATGATCATGACTGAGCGTGCGCTGCTGCCCGCTCGTGCTGCAGCATGGGCGGACGACCTCCGGCCCAGGCTTCGGACCCTTGAGATCGACCTGGAGTCCATCGGCCGGCACCGCGAGCAGATCGTCCGACAGTTGGCACAGCAGGTGCGCGAGGCGCTGCGCACGCTCAAACGGGCCCAGCGCCTGTCCCGGCTGCCCGAGGGTCTAGGGAACTGGTCGGGTCAGCAGTTCCTGCAGATCGGCTTCGCCGATATCACTGATGAAGTGATGCACGACCGGCTGGGCCAGGTCATCGACGACGCGGCCTCGGAGGCACAGGACAAGCAGAGCAGGCGCGATGCCCGCCAACTCGTACTGAGAGGCGTCGAAGCGGCGGCGGCGCCCAAGGGTTTCCAGGTCACCGTCCTCAAGCCCGACGCGGTCCTTGCGGTGCAGCGGGTGAGAGTGGCGCAGACCAAGGACATCTTCTCGGGAGGCCAGATCCTCACCGCGGCCATCGTCCTGTACTGCACGATGGCCGCGCTCCGTGCCAACGACCGCGGCCGAGTCGGACACCAGCACTCCGGAGTACTCTTCCTCGACAACCCGATCGGCCGCGCCTCGGCCCTATACTTGTTGCGCCTTCAGCAATCCGTCGCCAAGGCGCTCGGTGTCCAGCTGATCTATACGACAGGCCTGTACGACAAGCCGGCGCTGGATGTCTTTCCCCTCGTCATCAGGATGCGCAACGATGCCGATCTCAGGGCCCGGCGGCGCTATCTCTCCGTCGTCGACCGCCGCCTCGCGAGCCATCTTGAATCCCTCGCTGAGGGGCCGGGAGGCGCCGTCACTGCGGCCAGGTACTTCTCCCTTTCGTCGGACGAAGCCGCCGCCGGATGAGGCCGACCGTGCACCGGATTCCCGACGCGCTCCTGGCGCGCCTGCGTCAACGGGCCGAAGCCAAACACTGGAACGGTCATACGGAGAAGCGGATCGGCCGGACCGACGTGCTCGCGGACTTCCGTACTGTCTATACGGCTGGTCCGGACAGCGACCCCGAGGACGTCATCCTCGGCCGGTGTCTGGCCACTCTCGTGTCAGCCGGCCACATCAGGCTGATGAGAGGCAAGCGCGCCGACGGCGAACTTCTGCCACCGGGGATTCACCTTCTTCCGATCGGCCCCGCGCCCGCGAAGGACGTTCGGCGGGGCGAGCTTCTGCACCCTGACCTGTACCCGCTCGTGAGGGACCGGCCCCGTGTCACGGAGACCCAGCGGGTCGCCTACCGGGCGATCAGCAACTGGCTGCACTCGTTGCCCGGCCCCGCGGATTCAGTGCTCAACGTTCCGTTGCGCGAACGGGCCTTTGAGATCTTCGGTAAAAGAGAGTATGTCTCATTCTTTCCGGAGCCGGAGAAATGCCTGGACTACGGCGGTTTCGGGGGGCCGCTCTTCAGTGACCCCGCGAAGCTCTACCGCCTCATCCGGGCTTTCCCGACGAACCCGCCACTTCTCAACGCGCTCTTCACCCAAGGCCGTATTCGTGACCGGTGCACGTCGTTCAGCGGGGGCGACGTTCTTCTCGTGGTCGAGAACTCCGCCACCTACACGTCCCTGGTGATGCGGTTGCAGGAGGTTGAACACCGCATCGGATGCGTGGCCTGGGGCGTTGGCTGGTCATTCAGATCTTCCGTGCTGAGCATCAGGACCCATCACAACGCAAACGGTCATGAGAGACGCCGAGAACTCCGAGAGATCCGGTACTTCGGAGACCTCGACGCCAGTGGGCTGACCATCCCGGCCAAGGCGTCGGCCGCGGCCGTGGAGGTGCAACTCCCTCCCGTACTGCCGACGCCCGTCCTCTACCGCGAGCTGATCAGGCTGGGGACGCCGTTGCCCGGCAGGGAGAGCACCGAGCAAGATGACGCGGAAATCATGGCGAGTTGGCTGAACGACAGCCGCTCCTTCAGTCATGTCGTCGACACACTCGTGAAAGGCGAGAGGTGGGCGCAGGAGGCCATCGGTCTGAGTCATCTGACCACCAACGACGAGTGGCTGGCGGACATGCAGTGAAGACCGGGAGCGCAGGGCGCGCGCATTCACCCTTATCGGATTTGCCGCCGACGCCGGTGAGCCTCCGGCGGGAGCCCGGTGGCCTGCCGAGCCGCAATCCGCGCTTCTGGGGAAGGGATTTTCTTCTTGGCACACTCGACGACTGCATCCGGCGCAGCGAGAGCCGGACGGTGACGGCTCTGATCGGACCGATAGGTACAGGCAAGAGACAGGTCGTCGCGGAGTACATACACCGGACGACCGGGCGGTTCGGTCGTGTGAAATGGGTTCGTCCCCAGGAGACAATGGGTGAAGAGGCCGAGTCTGCCGAAGCGCTGAGTCCACGGACCGGTCCCGCCGCCGACCTTCCGCCGCTCGTCGTGATCGCCGGAGCACACGGGTGGGCCGACGTGGAACCGCACCTGCCCCTCGGCCCCGCTCATGTACTCATCACCTCAACCGCTCCGGCGGCGGAGTGGACTCCGTGGGCGGCGGTGCTGCCGGTCGGCCCGTGGGAGCGGTCGGAGTCCGTCGGTTTTCTGAGCAGGAACGTGCCCACGCTCACGTCCGACGATGCCGGTCAGCTGGCAGCAGTCCTGGGCGATCTGCCGCTCGCGCTTGCGTATGCTGAGATCTGGCTCAATCGTGGCCGCTCGGCAAGCAGTTTCCTTGCCATGCTGCGCAGCCGTCCCGCCGAAGTGCTGGGGAGCGCCGGGCCAGACGGCTACTCCTCTTCCCTCGCTTCCAGGATCGCGGAGGCCCGCGATTCGCTCGCTGCAGGCGACGACTGGCCGGCCCGGCTGCTGGATGCCTCCGCTTTGCTCGGGCCCTCTCCGATGCCGGTCAGCTCCCTGAACCCGGGCGTTCTCTTCGGGCCGTCCGAGGACACCTTGAGCACCGAACTTCTGCTGCGGGGAACTCAGTTGATCAAGGCTTTTCCCTCGGTCGGGAAGAGCGGGCTGGCCTCGCTCACTTGCGGCATGTTGAGCGTGACCCCGGTCTACTGCGCCGTGGTACGTGGTCTGCTGACGTCCGACCCGACTGCCTCCGCCCACGCGACCCGCTGGGCGGAGGTACTGCTGGTGGCCCTGAGGCCATGTCCTCCAGGTCGGGACGGGTGGGATGCCAGGGACGAGTGGAGACAGGTATCTCCCCAGTTCATGGCCTACGACCCACTTGATGTCGGCACGCGGGAGGGACTTGTCGTGCTGGCCGCGGCCTATGACCACATGCTTGATATGGGCCGATGGCGCGATGTCCTGCACAAACTTGAATCCTTGCGCCTCCGCGGACGACACCTGCTCCCGGAGAATCACGCGGTCACGCTACGAGTCGGCAGTGTGCTGGTGCGCGCGTACGACTGTGCACAGCGTTACTCGGACGCGAGTGCATTGGGTGCCGAGATGCTGGCCGACGCGACCTCTGCATGGGGGACGCGGGACCTCGACACTCTGAAGTGCGCGTCTGCCCTCATCGTCCCTTTGGGCGCGTCCGGAAATCCACTGCGGGCGGTGGAACGAGCCACGGTAACCATGGCGGCGCAACGAGATCTGCTTGGCTCCAGCCACCCGGAGACGCTGCTCACCCTCAGCCGGTTGGCTGTTGTGGAGCTCATGGCAGGAAACTGGCAGAACTCAGCGACCGTCGGGGAGACTGCCCTATCGGAACAGCAACGCGTGCTCGGCGATACCCACCCGGATGTCCTGGCGACCGCCTACTGGCTTGCCTGCGCTTACGCCGAGTCGGGGGTTTACGCAAGGAAGGCACTGGATCTTTTCTTCGCCACCCATCAAGCACAACGCAAGGCCCTCGGCGACAGCCATCCCGCGACGATCCGCACGGCAGCAGGGTTCGTCCTCCAGGACCTCGATGTGTACAACGCATGTCACGATATTGAATTTTGCCGTCGGACGCTGGATTTATTGAGGAGGGAGTTCGGAGCGGAAGATAAATATGTCTACCGTATCGACCGCGCCTGCCGGAGGGCCGGGGTGAAGATCGTGCCGTGACACATTTCCGCGGGCCGGGCGATCCGGCCGCAGACGCTAAAAACCCGGTATGGAAGTTCCCTCTCAGCGGGGGCGAGTGAGACGACCTTCCGTGTCCAGTCAGCCCGTGGTGCCCGCCGCCAGCGGACCGTTGTGTCCTCGCCTGCTAGCTGGTCCGGAAAAGTAAAATCCCCAAGTCCGTGACCTGGGGATTTTACTAACAGGTCATCTCATTTGGTTCGATGGGCTTTCGGGTCACGGTGGGGATCGTTGAGCGACTGGTGCCGGACGAGTTGTGGGAGTTGTTCCAGCGGGTGGTGCCGGAGGCGCCCTCGCGGCCGCAGGGCGGTGGCCGGCGCCGACACGGTGACCGGGAAGTACTGGCGGCGATCGTGTTCGTGGCCACCTCGGGATGCACGTGGCAGCAGGTGCCCGCTGCCTCGTTCGGCCCGTCCGGGGCTACTGCCCACCGGCGGTTCACCGAGTGGAGCAAGGCCCGCGTATGGGCCAGACTCCATCGCCTGGTCCTGGACGAACTTGGCTCACGCGGTGAGCTGGACTGGTCGAGGTGCGCGATTGACTCGGTGAACATGCGGGCTCTGAAAAAGGGGATTTGACAGGTCCGAATCCTGTCGACCGGGGCAAATACGGCTCGAAGATCCACTTGGTCACCGAGCGAACCGGTCTGCCCATATCCGTCGGTATCTCGGGCGCGAACCTGCACGACAGCCAGGCCCTCATCCCCCTGGTCCGCGGCATCCCGCCGATCCGCTCCCGGCACGGTCCGCGCCGACGACGTCCCGACAAGCTGCATGCCGACAAGGGCTACGACCACAACCACCTGCGGCGATGGCTCCGCTTACGCGGGATCACCCACCGGATCGCCCGCAAAGGCATCGAGTCATCTGAACGCCTTGGCCGCCACCGCTGGACCGTCGAGCGCACCATGGCCTGGCTCACCGGCTGCCGACGACTGCACCGCCGCTACGAACGCAAGGCCGACCACTTCCTCGCCTTCGCCAGCATCGCCTGCACCCTCATCTGCTACCCCAGACTCACCAAATGAGACGATCGCTAAAGAGCGGATGACGGGAATCGAACCCGCGCTCTGAGCTTGGGACAGGGTCCTTGCCGGCATCCGTGCTGGTCAGCGGCACGGCCCGCTCCGAAGGGCACACGTGATCAGTGCTCTTGGTGACCGCGCCTGACCGCACCGTACCGCTGCGCGTGGTGCGGAGGCGGTGCGATGGCGGGGGCCTATCGGTCGTGCCGGGTGACGGCTACGACGGTGAGGAGGTCGTCGAGGCCCTTGTAGTCGTCGGGTAGGTGGTGAAGAGCGGCAGCTCTTCGGCAATGGCGGCGATCATGAGATCGGCGGCCCGGCGGCGGGGTTTGTGGCCAGCGGTGAATCACGGCCGCAGGGCGCCGTATAGCAGGACGTGGGTGGTTTCTGACGGCGACTGTGGCGGGAGTCTGAATGCTGGTCCAAACCACTTCTCGGCCTTCGTACTTGCGGCGCTGCCGGTGGCGGGTCCTACGCTTCTCGCCGTTGCGCTGGGAGCCCTGACGAGAAGCGCGATGTAGGGAACGAAACCGTCGTGCGACAAGACGGCCTTCGTCCATCGCTACCTGAGGGCCTGACAGGAGGAGTAGGGGCCGGTCGAGCCGGAAGCTCGAGTTGGGATCGAACCGCACCTCGTTGAGCCAGCATTCGGGGCGCTATCGCGGGTTCGCTCAAAACCCTCATCGTTTCATGATGGCTGCCGCGGGCTCCGTTGGCCCTGCACATCACCTATCCTCAGTCGGCAATGCCGGACCGTGTTGGTGCCTTGGAGGCGGAGATTCGGCGTCGACAGTCCACAATGACCGCCTTTATTTCTGGGCAATTCGGATCAAAATTTTCCTCAGATTCTCTTTTTAGGATGGCAGTCACTTCGTCCGGATCTCTTCGGTGGCACATTACAACGTAGTACCCTTGACTGGCTTGCGCCGACTTCATGTACATGGGGAGTTGTGTCAGTATGCCGTGGCGCACTTCCTGAAGTTTGTCATCTTTCTTGAATTCGATAACCGCAGTTGCGTTATTCAATCTTGCTGTGAAATCCGTAGGGCCGCTTCCGTGGTCAGAATTTGATTCTAGATGAATCTTCAAGGAGCCGAAGGTCAGACGGGAGAAGATTTGGAACATGCCTTGATGCTGGCGTTCGTGTAGCACCCTTCCAGTGTCGTCGTAAAGGAGTTTCCAGCCCCCCTGTTCCTCAATTGCTCCTCGAAATCTGAAGATAGTGTCCAGCATGGCCACGGCGAGTAGGTCATCATCTGCGGCATCGGCCAGGGAGACCGTCGGTAGCATGTTGGCCCAGTGCCTTCCCGATGCAAGCGCCGCTAGGTCGGCCACGCCAGGTCCGCTTTCGAGGATCTTTGCCTGTCGGATCTTAGCTACGTTAGGCGATGGTTCGCGATAGCCGGCCACGACGAGGTCGAATTTTGAATATGAGATCAATCGCCCGACCACGAGGGAGATCTCGTCATGGCCGTCCATGTTGACAGACGCGCTGGCTGTAATGTTGCAATCGTCTCGAACCATGCCCGTGATCGTGCGACTAGGGAGAGATATCGAAGCTTCCTTGTGCCCGCCCCCTAGGGGGCGATAAGTTGTGATTCCCGAATGAACGAACCACTCTCCAATTTCGGGCTCAATTTCCGTTGCCTCGCGAAGCGCCATCGAGTGAATTATCTGGGATATGGTCACGCTGACCAGTGCACTTTTTCTGAAATCAGAGAATTCCGCTCCGGTGTCGGGATTGCTAGCTATCGCATCGAAGATTATCTTCTCCATTGGCCCTAGGAGGGAGTAGAGGATGTTCGCGCGAGCATAGTATGGCTGGAACATCAGGTTCACGTCGTCTTTGGCAGGAATCTCATTCCAAGCCATGAATTGCAACTCCTTCGCTTAAGATGCCAGTGCCCACTAACTTACCCTCTCGGCAACCCACTTCATGACCCCTTCCCGCGGGGATTGAAAGTGGCGGGCCGGCCCTGGCCGGTCGCCTACCTGGGCTGAGGTCGAGCATGGGCAAAATGGCGGCCGTGGAGCGGGCGACGGGGCCGACGAGTCCACGGCGGAGGTGGCTAGCGTCGTGCTCCGGGAGGCATGGGTCCAATGGGGTGTACCGCACTTAGCAGCTCAGTCAGTGATGGTGTGGATCGCTCGCTCGTATCTGGTACGCGGTCTCTGAATTGGTCCAGACAACTAATGAGGCCTATGGGCTGCCCCGTAAACGGTCGGCAGGGCGGCGGCCAGGCGCTGAGCGATACTCGCGAGACTCCGCCGTGGCAGGTGTGACAGCTTGCGGACATGCCGTCGGCAGCAGACCGGATCATTGATCACCTCGGGCCGATGCTTGCCCTCCAGCCCCGCAAGCGGTTCGCGAGGGACGCCCGGCTGATCGGGGATGGCACTTTGGTGCCCACCCGCGATCACGCTGTCGCCGAGCAGTCGAAGAACTACGGGTACTCCACCAACCACCAGGTCGTCGTCGACGCCGAAACGCGCCTCGTCGCGCTGGTCGGCCGACCCCTTCCCGGCAACCGCAACGATTGCAAGGCATGGAAGGAGTCCGGGGCAAAGGCCGGCATCGGCACGACCATCGCCGACTGCGGCTATCCGGGCACCGCACTCGTGATGCCCCACCGGCGCCGCAGGGGCGAGGAGTTGCCCGGCTGGAGACAGGCCCACAATAAGTCCCACAAGCAGGTCCGCGCCCGCATCGAACACACCTTAGCCCGGATGAAGACCTGGAAGATCCTCCGCGATTGCCGTCTCAAAGGCGACGGTGTCCACCACGCCATGCTCGGCATCGCCCGGATGCACAACCTCACCATCGTCGGATAGACCACGGCCTCGTACAGCAACCCACTATCCCCGATCCCCTCAGAGATCTTTTACGGGACAGCCCTTAGGTCTTCGACCTGCCTTTCCTTCCAAGAGGATGACGGGAATCGAACCCGGCTCTGAGTTTGGGAATCACAGGGGCTCTGTTGACGAAAATCTTTGCCGGGCAGATTTCACGCGCTCTTGCGCTCAATGCGGTGGGTTCCGCCTTTGACCTCGGCTTACCGTGTCGTACCGCGTGAGCTGGTGCGGAAGTGGTGCGCAGGCTGATTGCGCCTCCTGTGGCCCTATCGGTCGTGCAGCAGGGGGGGGCGCGTCAGGGGAGACGACGATGAGTTGGTTGTCGAGTCCGTTGTAGTCGTCGGGCTGGTGGGTGTGGGTGTATAAGGATAAAAGGGCGTTTCCCTAATAAGTCACCACCGGATCCAGTAGGAGGTGTATACAGCGTGGGTGGGGACTGACCGGCCATCAGGCGGGCGGCGACGACGCGAAGGGTGTTGCCATGGCGGTTGATGATAAGCGCATCACCGACTTCGTCAAGCGGAGCGAACTGCGGTCACGTGTCGCAGCGGTGCTCCGCGCTGCGGGTTCCTCATCGTCTGGGTGAGGGAGGAGGCGAACGGCTCGCGGTGGGCCCTGTATCTCAAGCTGCCTCCGGAGCTGCGGGAGTCGTTCGGCACTGGGCGCGAGGTGCTTGTCTGGGTGGTGCAGTCCGCCGAGTTCCAGGCCCGCACCGTCACCCAGGCCGCCGAAGTCATCCTCCAGGAACGACCGCGGAGATCGGCGTCGAGGACGCCACCTGAACTCCTGCCAGGACGGTCGGGTCTGGTGCACGATCGGGCGACATCTGAAGTGGCTTGCCCTGTGAGGCGGGCGGGAAGGATATCGCTGGGACTGTGCCACTCATTCTGTATCTACTCGAAGGCCATCGACCGGAAGGTGTCGCGGATCTCTGTTAGCGGGCCCCGGTCGCGGGTGTAGTAGAGCTTGTTGGTGAGGAGGGTGGCCCAGCGGTGGTGAGTGGGGGAGATCCATAGGGCGGTGCCCGTGAAGCCGTAGTGGACCCAGATGTCGTCGGTGGGGGTGGTGTTGGGGGCGGGGTGCCAGAAGAGGCCGCGGGGTGGGGTGAGGGCGCCGGTGTGGAGGCGGAGGGAGTCGGCGGTCCAGGTGGGGCCGAAGGCGGCTTGGGTGGGGTTGAGCATGTGGCGGGCGAAGGCGGAGAGGTCGGCGGCCGTGGAGAAGACGCCGGCGATGCCGCAGGTGCCGCCGAGGAGGCGGGCGGAGAAGTCGTGGGCGGTGCCCTTGAGGTGGCGGCCGGTTTCGTCGTCCAGTTCGGTGGGGGCGCTGCGGGCGAAGTTTTCCGGGGTGAGCGGTCCGAAGGTGGTCTCGGTCATGCCCAGCGGTTGCCAGACGCGAGCGGCTGCGAGCTGCTCCAGGGGCTGGCCGCTGAGGTATTCGGCGAGGTAGCCGAGGACGAGGGCGGCGCGGTCGGTGTATTCCACGGCTTCGCCGGGTGGGCGGTGGAGGGCTGCGTGGAGGACGCCGTCGCGGATGTCCTGCGGGTCGGTGCCGTAGAGGTTGCGGAGGTTGGCGCGTAGGGGGAGCCCCGCGGTGTGGGTGAGCAGGTGGTGGGCGGTGGCGTCGCCGAGCGGTTGGCCGGTGACCTCGGGCCAGAAGGTGCCGAGCGGGGCGTCGAGTTGGAGTTTGCCGCTCTCGACGAGGATGCCGATGGTGGACCAGACGGCGAGGATCTTGGTGAGGCTGGCGATGTCGAAGACCGTGTCGAGCCGCATCGGCTGGTCCGGCTCGCCGGGGTCGAGAAGGCCGACCGCTCCGCTGGCCGTGGTGCCGTGCGCGTCGCCGACGGCCCAGACGGCTCCCGGGTAGACCTTGTCGCGTACGCCGTCGTCCAGGAGTTGGTGGATACGGTCGGTGTCCAGCGTCATGGTCTCCCCGTCGAGTGCCGGTGGTTGCCCTCCGGCCAGCGTAGTGAGGCGGTCCTGGGGGAGCGGTGTGCCACGGCGGGGGGTCAGCCGAGTTGGTCGCCGAGTGCGGTCAGGGCAGCGGCGGTCGTGCTCAGGGGGTAGCGGGCGGCGTTCGCGTAGCCGGCCTCGCGCAAGGCGTCGAGCATGCCCGGGGTCGTACGGAGCCGGTCGATGTCGCGGGTGAGCGCGGTCGGATGCGTGAAATCGGTGGCCAGGCCCGATGCCGCCAGCGACTCGTTGAGGCCGGGCACAGGCTGGTAGACGACGGGAAGGCCACAGGCTTGGGCCTCCAGCGCGACGAGGCCCATGGCTTCGAGCGTGCAGGAAGGCATGACCAGAGCGTCGTAGTCGCGGAAGGTTGTCCACAGTTGGGGACGGCGGAGCCAGCCGAGGTAGGTGACGTGTACGCCGAGTTCGTGGAGGAGCGGCGCCAAGGCGCTGAACTGCGAGGGTGGTGCCGCGACGCTCAGTTCGACCTCGGGGATCACGGCGAGAGCATGGAGCAGGTTCTCCACACCCTTCTCCGGCGTGAGGCGCCCCGCGTAGAGCAGGCGTAAATGGCTCGCACGAGGCGTTCGCGATGGCTCCGGCGGCGTGGCGAGGAGATCGTCCGGGACACCCCACGGGATGTGTTCGATCTTCGGCCGGGCGGGCGGGGCGAGAGCGAGCAGCCGGTCGGCCATCGCCATCGTCGGGACCACGATCACGTCCGCCGCATCGGCACAGTGCCGGAGAACCGCGCGTTGGTCGGCGTACATCTCCGCGTACAGGAGGTCCGTGCCGTGGACCAGGGCTATGCGCCGGGCCTTCGGCAGCGCGGCAAGCAGGGCCGGCGAGGCGCCGAAGGCGAGGTGGTGCAGGTGGAGTGTGCTGATGTCCGCCGGGTCGACCGCGTCTTCGAGCGCGCAACTCAGAGCCCGGACGTACGGGGGAAAGCCAGGTCCTTCGACGCACTTGCCGGATACGTTCAGGCTTCGCAGTCCTTGCGGGAGCGATGTCTCCCTGGTCCCGGCCGCCAGCATGAATGCCCGTGCCGAGATCAGAGGACGGTGCCCGGTGTAGAGGTCGAGGAAGAGCTCGACGCTGCCGCCAGGGCTGGGATACGGCAGGTCAAGTGCGGTGGCGACGGAGGCGTTCACGACAGCTCCTCGTACAACCGGGAGGCTTCAACGCCGTTGCTGGTGGCGTACTTCAGGCCGTGGCTCTGGTAGCTCGCGGCAGCCCCGAAGGGGTGGAGGAAGGTCAGCTTGCCGAAGGTCATCCGCGGATAGATCCGCACCTTGACGGCGGCTCGGATCTCCAGCGTCCAGTGAATCGCGTGGCCTTGGTGCCCGAGGGGCGCGGAGACATGGACCCAGATCCCGAGTGCTCCGATGGTGCGTGAGCCGTTGAGGAGTTGGACGTACCGCTCGGAGCTGGTCTTCTCGTAGGTGCTGCCGAGGTAGAGCACGCCGGGCCGCAGTACGAATCCGTCGGACGGAATGGCGAGTTCGGCGGCCGTCGTGGGTCGTGCGGCGTCGAGCTGGCCGTCGCAGATGTACAGCGTCTCGCCGAGACGCCAGTCGTAGGCGTTCGGGGAGACGCGGCCGGGGTCGTACGGCTCGATGCTGATCTCCCCAGCGGCACGGGCGGCTGCGATGGCGGGGCCGGTGAGGATCACGACGCCACCACCTGTACGGGACGGTGGTCGTCGCGCCAGGAGGCGGAAGCTCTCGGACCGTTGGCTGCTTGGTACTTGCCGGCGTAGTGCGCGATCGGGCCGACCGAGACGAAGAACATGATCTGCCCGATCTTCATCTCGGCGTAGACTCGTAGCGGGCGGATCGGGGACAGCATCAGCGTCCACTGCCCGTGGAAACCGATGTCTCCGATGGGAGCGGTGATCTCGACGAAGAGGCCGAGGCGGCCGACGGACGACCGTCCGAAGAGCAGCGGAACGAAGGTGTCCGACCCGACGCGCTCGACGGTGTGGCCGAGGTAGAGCTGGCCGGGTTGCAGCACGTATCCCTCCGGACCGATGTCGATCTGCTCGGTGGGATTGCGGAAGCGCGCGTCCAGAAGGCCGTCGGTGTAGACGAGAAGCTTGGGGCCGAGGCGGACGTTGTAGCTGTTCGGATTGACCTGGGATTGGTCGAAGGGGGTGATGCGTAAGCGGCCGTCGTCGGTCGCCGCCGTGATTTCGGGGCCGGTGAGGATCAACGGATACCTCCGGTGAGGGCGTGCTGGACGGACTGCGCGAGGGATTGGCCGGTGGGTACGGCCGGAAGGCGTAGAGCCCCGGCGAGGTAGTCGGTGGTGATGAACGCTTCGGGTGGCGACGGCAGCGAGGACGGCACCGCCACCATCGGACCCGCGAGTAGCAGAGATGGCGCTGTCTTTTCAGGGCAATTGACGCGTACGAGCTGGTTGTCGAAGGGCTCGACGGCGAGGACATCGCCACGCGTCAGCGTCCCGTGAAGTCGCACCGCGCGCAGTGCGGTCTCATTGAGAAGGACGGCGCTGGAGGTCTCCGAGTACACGGTCGTGGCGATGTCCTCAAGCAGCAGCCGTCTGTCCAGGACGGTGTGGTGGTACGGCGCCCTCAGCTTGTCGATCGGCTCCCGAAGATCGCGGGCGATCGCGGTGATCCGTGCGCGCACCGATTCCAAGGTGCTTGGGAGGGACAGCGATGAAGCATCGGCGAAGCGGGCTGCTCCGGCTTCCCAGCCGCTCTCGGACGGACGCGCACGAGCGAACCCGGCACCTTGCTCGTAGCCCTTGAGTACCTGCATGCCGCCGATCCGAACGGGTCCGTACGCGTCACTGTGGCAGTGGCCGGCGAAGACGATGTCGAGGAAAGGGCAGGCTTCGGCGAGCCGCAGATCCTCCTCGAAACCGGAGTGGCTGAGGACCACCCATGCGTCCACCTGGCCATAGGCACGCTTCAATTCACGCAGCGCCAGAGCCGGGTTGGTCACCTGCTGCCCGACGCGCTGCCCGTACGGGACGGCGTTGAACGCCTGGACGCCGATGACGGCCGTGACCGCGACCGTCCGCCCGGCGATGCTCCGTACGTCGACCGGCCGGAAGAGCCGACGACCGTCGCGGTCGTACGCGTTGGCGCAGACGGTGATGCGGTGCAGCTCGGATTCGAGGTAGTGCGGCCATCCGTGGTTGCCAGGAGCGACGACGTCGTACAGGGCGAGCAGCGTGTCTCGTTCGAGGGCGCCGCGGCCAAGACGGTAATAGCCCGTGCCCTCGAAGAAGTCGCCGCAGTCCGCGATGAGGGCGTTGGGTCGGACAGCCGATAAGTGGGACATCAACGGGACGGCGTTGTCGAAGGAGGAGTGGAAGTCGGTTGTGGCGAGGATCTGTTGGAGGCCCGACCTCACGGTGTGACCTCGCAGATGTCCGCCCCGAGGGCTCGGAGTTTGCCCGGCAGATCGGCGTGGCCCCGGCGGAGTTGTTCCAGACCGCCCAGCGTCGTGATGCCCCGGGCGGTCAGCCCTGCGATGAGGAGGGCGGCGCCCGTACGGATGTCGGTGGTCTCCACTCCGGCACCGGTCAGCCGCTGCGGCCCGGCGAACCGGCACTGCGTGGGTGACACCTCCTCGATCTCCGCTCCCATACAGCGCAGTTGAGGGATGAGATTCGCGTGGCGGCCGGGGTTGATCGTGTCCGCGAACGCGTGGTGGCCCTGGATCCCGAGAGCGAATGCCAGGAGCGAAGGCTCGAAGTCGGCGTCGAGTCCGCTCGGGGAGAGCGAAGCCGAAGCGTGGATCGGGAGTTCACCACCCTCGATGTGTCGCGCATCGATTTCGATGCCGTTCATGTGCTCCGTGACGACGACGCCCGTCCGGCGCAGATGTTCCAGGGCCGGGGTGAAGTCACCGGCGCGTACGCCCTCGATGCGCGCTGTTCCCCGCGTGGCCGCGATCGCGCAAGCGAGTGTGCCGGCCTCGATCTTGTCGCCTGGCACGGTCCAGGTCAGGTCGTGGACGGACGCAGTCTCGGTTGGCGGTGTGAGCACCAGGAGCTCACGCTCAACGGCTTTCACCCAGCCGGTCGATTCGAGAGCTCCGACCACGCCGAGGGTCTCCGGCGACAGGTTCGGCGTACTCAGCCGTAACTCCTGTCGGGAGACGACAGCGCGGAGGATCGCCACGATCGTGGCTCCTCGGGACCGGAACGGCAGGGCGACGCTCACCGTTCCTTGTTCCGCCCGCGACCTCTGGATCTCGTAGCCGTACCGGTGCGTCGAGCAGCGGTCACCGAATGCCTCGTACACGCGGAAGTGCTGCTCCATGCCGCGGTCGCCGATCCGGCAGCCGCCCGGCCACGGCAGAAGTGCCCTTCCGAACCGTCCGAGAAGCGCGGGCGCCAGGTAGTACGAGGCGCGGATCGTGCTCGCGGCGGTGAGGAGTTCGGCTTCAACGCGATGCCTACGACTGGGCGTGATCACCATGGACCCTGCCTCACCCGGGACGTGCACGGCGTCGAAACCGGCTCCGAGCAGCAGTCCGAGCAGGGTGTGGACATCCGTGCTGTCCGGGATGTTGGTCACGCGTACGGGCGCGCCGACGACCGCTGCGGCGGAGAGAAGCGGAAGAGCCGCGTTCTTCGAGCCGTCGACGATCACGGTTCCTTCGAGCGGGCGTCCGGGCCGGATGGCGATCACCTCGGCCGGTGGTGCGGTGGCGTCCGGGACGATGTCCCTGGGGCTGGGGTGTTTCATGCTGGGCCTCCTCGCGGCTGCTCTTCACCACGAAAGCGCCGGAATCATGGCTGCCCCGCTCCGTCTGCGGGTGCCGCATGGGTTATGCAGACTCCGCATGACGTACGGCGGAAGGGCTTCTAGCCTGGAAGGCCGGGGCAGGATCGGCGACGGCGGAAGGAGCCGGCGCGTATGGCTGCGGAGCAGGACGAGGCAAAAAGGGTCGGGGAGATCGTTCGGCGGGCGCGGGTCCTCGCCCGTCGCTCCCAGTCCGAGGTGGCGGCCGCGTTGGGCTACCACCAGTCCAAGGTCAGCCGACTTGAGCAGGGCCGGGGCACACAGGACTTACGCGTGCTGCGTGCGGTGGCCGACGAACTCCGCATCCCTCTGCACACACTCGGGCTGACGCCCCCGCCCACCGTCGACCGTCCGGAACGGGAAACACCAGAGGACATGCACCGTCGCACCTTCCTTGCCGCAGGCGTCGTCCCGCTCGTAGGTTTCTCCGCTCAGCCGACCCGCCCGACCGGTGAACTCGTACGGTCGCTGCTTCCGGGCACCGACTCCGCTGCGGGTACCGGCGAGGAAGATCTGCGTCGGCTGGAGATCAGGATGAGCAGGCTGCGCGCGCTGTTCACCTCCTGCGACTACGCCCGGCTGGAGCTCGAACTGCCCGCTCTGATCGCTGATCTCCGCCAGGTCGCGGGCACGTCCTGCGACGCGGCCGGGCTGCTTGCCGCCGCCTACCAGACCTCGGCGAGTCTGCTGCTCAAACACGGTGATCATGGACACGCGTGGCTTGCTGTCGGCCGCGCCATGGGCGAAGCCGAACGGTCCGGCGACCCGGTCGTCGTCGCCTCCAGCGTCCGCGTGCACGCACACCTGCTGGCGCGAGAGAACCACGCCGCCCAAGCGGTGACGCTGATCCGGCATGTCGTGGACCAGATGTCGGGCGCGTACGACCTCAAGTCCCCGCGCCATCTCGCGGTCCTGGGAATGCTTCTCCTTCGGGGAGTGACGGCCTCCGCCCTGGCCGGAAGCCGGAATTCGGTCCGCGACTTCCTCACCGAGGCTCGTGACGTAGCGGCGAGAATGCCGGACAGCACGCAGGACACCTGGTCCAACTTTGGTCGCGTCAACGTCGAGTTGCACGCCGTGAACGCCTCCGTCGTCCTGGGCGACGCCGGTCTGGCCCTCGACGCCGCGCGTCCGCTCATGCGCCGGCACATTCCCGTCCCCGAGCGCCGCGCCGCCTTGTGGACCGATGCCGCGCACGCCTACAGCCAACAGGGACGTCTCGCCGATGGGTACCAGGCGCTGCGGATCGCCGAGGGCTGCGCGCCGCAGGACGTAGGGCGCCCGGCGGTACGCGCGCTGGTGGCGGACATGGCGTCGCGGGACCGGCGTCGTACGCTGCCGCCGTTGCATCACTTCGCCCGACAGTTGGGGGTGTCCGCGTGAGCGGTGAGGCTGGGAAGCCGTTCCTGTACGTGGTGGTGTGCGCTGCCGGGGTCGCGCGGGATGTGGGGGTGCTCATCTCGGCGGCGCAGGGGCGGGGTTGGGGTGTGGGGGTGGTGGCCACGCCTCTGGGCTTGGGTTTCATCGACCAGGCGGCGGTCGAGGCGCAGACGGGCTATCCGGTGCGTTCGGCGTGGCGGAAGCCGGGTGATGTCCGGCCGTTGCCTCCGGCGGACGCCATCGCGGTAGCGCCGGCCACCTTCAACACGGTCAACAAGTGGGCGGGCGGGATCGCGGACACGCTGGCGCTGGGCATCCTCTGCGAGGCGTACGGGTTCGGCATTCCGACGGCGGTGCTGCCGTACGTCAACAGCGCGATGGCCGCGCACCCGGCGTACGAGGCGAGCTTGGCGCGGCTGCGCGCTATGGGGGTCCTGGTCAGCGGCCTGGAGCCGCACCCGCCGAAGTCGGGCGGCGGCGCCGACACCTTCCGGTGGGACGAGGCGCTGGAGTTGCTCGCACCAGAAGTGAACCCGGGCGGCTGAAGTCGCGCCGGAATTCGGCGCATGCACGATGTGCATGGACCGCTGCTCCATGTGCATGACGTGTGGTCCGTGCCACGTGCCGCACGGTTTGGTCTTCCCCAGGACACGTCAGGTGCAACTCAGTGGGGAGACCACGATCGTGCGTACGGAGAACGACGGCCCGGCGGCCGTATCGGTGCGGAGATGGACGCGTACAGCTCGATGCGCCGGACCTGCCCGGCACGAATTACGACGGCTGCTCGGTGAATGGGAACTGGCGTCGCTTGCGGATTCCGCGGAGATCGTCGTATCGGAACTCTTCACGAATGCTGTGCGCCATGTAAAGGCGCCGCGCGACCGGCTCGTCGAGACCCGGTACGAGCGGTTGGCCGGCGGCGTACGGATCGAGGTTCATGACGCGGACGCCTCCTCCTGGAAGTCGGTGCCCGAGCCGCCGCCCGAGGCGGAGTCCGGACGCGGCCTCGCACTGGTCGACTCCATCACGGGCGGCTGCTGGGGCGTGAACGAGCGCACCGGCGTCGGCAAACTGGTGTGGGCGGTCGTTGCCGATGAAGGCGTCGGTGAAGACTTCGGGACGCGGGAATGACGGGCGCTCAAGCAGCGGGTGTGACGGTGAGAAGCCGAAGTGGAAGATTGTCACCCGCGCGGGTTTCTCCGTCGAGGGCTACCTTCCCGCGTGGGCCGAGGACGATCCCAGTCAGACCGACGTCCCGCTTGAGCTTCTGTCGGTGCGGCTGGCCGATGTCACGCACTGGATGGAGTTCGAAGGGCAATCGGCCCGGATACGCTCGGCTCTCGAATCAGACGGTGAGCGATCCGGCGAGAGCCAGATCCTCTGGGGCGTCATGGAGTGCCGGCTCTTCGCGGAAGAGCCCGAGGCCAGCGCACCCGTCGTCAACCTCGCGATCGTCGAGGACTTCTGGATAGACGGCCTTGACCCTGCGGGTCTCGCACAGATCGCGGCCAAGCTGCGAGGCCAGGCCGATCGTCTCGATCACGAGATTCGGCCCCGACTCGTCGCGGCCCGGACCGACTGGGCTGTATGAATATCAAGGTGCCAGGACAACTAAGGCTCGGCAGTCGAATCTCCCATTGGGCAGGCAACGGGTACGGAACGACTAATCCGGTATAGGAAAATACATAAGCCCCAGGTCCGCGACCTGGGGCTTATCTATGGAGCGGATGACGGGAATCGAACCCGCGCTCTGAGCTTGGGAAGCTCATGTTCTACCATTAAACTACATCCGCGTGAAGGCCCTGGTGGGGGTGGCTTCTTGGGGGAGTCTACCGCATGCGGGGGGTGGGGTGGGGCGTAGGTTGGGGGCGGAGTGGTGAGTGGGTGCGCGGTGGGTTGATCCCCTAATGTGTGGGTTTGTCGTCCACGCCGGTTGGTTGGGGAAGGGACTTGATGGAGCGCACCGTTGTTCGTTGTGCCGAGGGGCATGTGTTCAGTACGGCTTCGTTCCCGATGCAGCATTTGGGGGCGGAGAGGTTGGGGCCCGGTCGGTTGTTGAGGTGTCCCAGGTGCGCGCGGCTGAGGCACGCGGTGCCGGTGGCCGGGGGCGGGGAGAAGCGGTAGCCGGGGGCCGGTGAGGCGGCGGCTCCGGGTCGGAGGATTGGGTCGGGGCCGCTCCGGGCGCGTAACCTTCGGGGCGTGCTTCTCTCTGACAAGGACATTCGAGCCGAAATCGACAACGGACGCGTGCGCGTGGATCCGTTCGAGCCGTCGATGGTGCAGCCGTCGAGTATTGATGTGCGGCTGGACCGGTTCTTCCGGGTGTTCGAGAACCACCGGTATCCGCACATCGACCCGGCGGTGGAACAGCCGGATCTGACGCGGCTGGTGGAGCCGGAGAGTGACGAGCCGTTCATCCTGCATCCGGGGGAATTCGTGCTCGGGTCGACGTACGAGGTCATCTCGTTGCCCGACGACATGGCGTCGCGGCTGGAGGGGAAGTCGAGTCTGGGGCGGCTGGGGCTGCTGACGCACTCGACGGCGGGGTTCATCGACCCCGGCTTCTCCGGGCATGTGACGCTGGAGCTGTCGAATGTCGCGACGCTCCCGATCAAGCTCTGGCCCGGAATGAAGATCGGGCAGCTCTGCCTCTTCCGGCTGACCTCGCCCGCCGAATTCCCTTACGGATCGCAGCAGTACGGCTCCCGTTACCAGGGGCAGCGCGGGCCGACGCCTTCACGGTCCTTCCTCAACTTTCACCGCACCAAGGTCTGAGGGCGCTGGGTCGGTCCCCCGGGCGGTCAGATCAGCGGCAGCTTGAACAGGCAGAGCAGCGCGATCAGTTGGATCGACGCCGCCCCGAGCGCCTTCGGCCACGGCAGGTCGTGCGATTTGCTGACCATCGAGGTGAGCAGCGCCGCGCAGCCCAGCCAGGTGAGCCAGCCCAGGAGTTGGACGAAGCTGTTGGCGCCGCCGAGGAAGAGCGCGAAGAAGAGCCGCGGGGCGTCGGTGAGCGTCGTGATCAGAAGCGAGAGCCCGATCGTCGGCGCCCAGGCGCCGTCGCCGCCGAACTGCCGGGCGAGGGTGTTGGTGACCGCGCCGAGCGTGACCGCGGAGATGACGACGGCGACGGCCGTGGTGAGCACCCACGGGATGCTGGTGGTGAGCGTCGCGTCCAGGACGTCGCTGCGGGCGGCGTCGAAGCCGAAGACGGCGAGCAGCCCGTAGAGGAAGGTCACGGTCAGGGCCGGGCCCCAGACCGTGTGGTCGCGCATCTGCCAGAACGTACGGCCGGGTCGCAGCACGACGCCGCTCAGCAACTGCTTCCAGTGCAGCCGCGGACCGACCGGCGGCGCGGCGGACTGACCCGCGCGGTACGTCGCCACGTTGTCGTCGCCCGAGTACGGGGGCTGGGTGTACGGGGTCTGCGCGTGCGAAGGCTGCCCGTACGGCTGCTGCCCGGCGTACGGATCGACGTACGGCTCCTGGCCGCCCTGGCCCGCAAACCCGGCGCCCAGCGTGAACGCCTTCGTCTGGCCGGGCGACTCGTCGTAGCCGCCGGGCTGCCCCGCCGCGGGCGCGTAGTACTCCGGCTCGCCGGGAGGCGTTCCGTACGCGCCCTGCCCGTGACCCGAGCCGTATCCCGGCCCCTGGCCGGGACGGCCGCCCCGGCCACCGCCCTCACCGCGTCGATTCCTGAATCCAGCCACGTCATCGAACGTACCCGGTAAGCCGCCGCACCGCTCCTGTCGTCCGGTCCGCCGCCGCCCATTGCTGCCAACCTGTGACACGCGGCGGCGAACCCGTCGACGGACCCCAGGGCAAACCCCTAGGGGAACCGTAAGGGCTGGTGAGGCCCCGGATCAGGCCGTCCCGGCCGCCGCTTCCTCGCTCAGCTCGGCCGCGTCCGCCGGCGCCTTCACCGACTGGAGGAGAAGCTGCGAGACGTCCACGACCTGGAGGGCCTCCTTCGCCTGGCCATCGTTCTTCTTGCCGTTGACGGAGTCGGAGAGCATGACCAGGCAGAACGGGCACGCGGTGGAGATGATGTCCGGGTTGAGGGAGAGAGCCTCGTCGACGCGTTCGTTGTTGACGCGCTTGCCGATCCGCTCCTCCATCCACATCCGGGCGCCGCCCGCGCCGCAGCAGAAGCCGCGCTCCTTGTGACGGTGCATCTCCTCGTTCCGCAGACCGGGCACGGCCGCGATGATCTCGCGCGGCGGTGTGTAGACCTTGTTGTGCCGCCCGAGGTAGCAGGGGTCGTGGTACGTGATCAGGCCCTCGACCGGCGTGACCGGCACCAACTTGCCCTCGTCCACGAGGTGCTGGAGGAGCTGGGTGTGGTGGACGACCTCGTACTCACCGCCGAGCTGCGGGTACTCGTTGGCGATGGTGTTGAAGCAGTGCGGGCAGGTGGCGACGATCTTCTTCGAGGCGCGCGGCTTGCGGTTCGCGGGATCCACCGAGCCGTCCTCTTCGAGGGACTCGCCGAAGGCCGTGTTGAGCATGGCCACGTTCTCCTGGCCGAGCTGCTGGAAGAGGAATTCGTTGCCCAGGCGGCGGGCGGAGTCACCGGTGCAGTTCTCGTCGCCGCCCATGATCGCGAACTTGACGCCCGCGATGTGCAGCAGCTCCGCGAAAGCCTTGGTGGTCTTCTTCGCGCGGTCCTCCAGGGAGCCCGCGCAGCCGACCCAGTACAGGTACTCGACCTCGGTCAGGTCCTCGATGTCCTCGCCGACGACCGGCACCTCGAAGGTGACTTCCTTGACCCACGCCAGGCGCTGCTTCTTCGGCAGGCCCCACGGGTTGCCCTTCTTCTCCAGGTTCTTGAGCATCGTGCCCGCCTCGCTCGGGAACGACGACTCGATCATCACCTGGTAGCGGCGCATGTCGACGATGTGGTCGATGTGCTCGATGTCGACCGGGCACTGCTCGACGCAGGCGCCGCAGGTGGTGCAGGACCACAGCACGTCCGGGTCGATGACCCCGCCCAGACCGTTCGGCGCGGCCTCCGCCGTGCCGATCAGCGGGCGCTCGGCCTCGGCGAGCGCGGCGGCGGGGACGCCCGCGAGCTGCTCGGGCGTACCGGTCTCCTCGCCCTCCGCGTTCTTGCCGCCGCCGGCCAGCAGATACGGCGCTTTGGCGTGCGCGTGGTCGCGCAGCGACATGATCAGCAGCTTGGGGGAGAGCGGCTTGCCGGTGTTCCAGGCGGGGCACTGCGACTGGCAGCGCCCGCACTCGGTGCAGGTGGAGAAGTCGAGGATGCCCTTCCAGGAGAAGTGCTCGACCTGGGAGACGCCGAACTGGTCGTCCTCGTCGGGGTCTTCGAAGTTGACGGGTACGCCGCCGCTGACCATCGGCTGGAGCGCGCCGAGCGCGACCTGACCGTCCGCGTTCCGCTTGAACCAGATGTTGGGGAAGGCCAGGAAGCGGTGCCAGGCCACGCTCATGTTGGTGTGGAGGCCGAGCACGATCGCCCAGATCATCGTGACGCCCAGTTTGACCATGGCGACGGCGTAGACCGTGTTCTGGAGGCTGCCGGTGCTCATCTTCCGGAAGGCGGCGACCAGCGGGTACGAGACGAAGTACGCGGCCTCGTAGTGGCCGACGCCGTGCAGGGCGCCCTCCAGGCCGCGCAGCGTCAGGATCGCCAGGCCGATGATCAGAACGACGTACTCCACGAAGTACGCCTGCCAGGCCGTCGAACCGGTGAAGCGGGACTTGCGGCCGGCGCGCGAGGGCAGATTCAGCAGCCGGATCACGATCAGGGTGAGGATGCCGAGGGTGGTGAGCGCCGCGATGAACTCGGTGTACACCTCGTACGGCAGCCAGGTGCCGATCCACGGCAGGATCCAGTCGGCCTTGAAGAGCTGGCCGTACGCGTTGACGATCGTCAGGCCGAGGGTGAGGAAGCCGACCGCCACGAACCAGTGCGCGACGCCGACGACGCCCCACTTGTTCATCCGGGTGTGGCCGACGAATTCCCTGGCCAGGGTCGTGGACCGGGCCACCCGGTCGTTCGTGCGGGAGCCCGCGGGCACGGGCTGGCCGAGCGTGACGAACCGGAAGATCTGCGCGACGGCGAGGCTGATCAGGGCGACGCCGACCGCGGTGAGGACCAGCGACACGATGATCGCGGCGAGTTGCATGTGGGCTCCTCGGGCCTGCGCGGCGGTTCGGTAGGAGGGGGCCGTGGGTTCAAGGTCGTGCTGGCAAGGTCGTACGGGTCGTACGAGCAAGGTCGTACTAAGCGGTAACTTAATCTGGTCTCCGCTGAGATTACCCGTGATCCGCGGGCGCATACAGCCGTGCAACTCGTGATCTGCGTCGCGATGCGACCTGTTGCGACCTGTTGCGAGCCGTCGCGAGCCGTCGCGAGCCGTCGTGAGCTGTCGCGACCGGCTCAGAGCCGCTCCACGCTCTCACCCCGGCACCGGTTCCGGGTGTCGAAGACATACGTCGCCGCCCGCGCGACCATCGTGTAGTCGAAGACGTCGTGGTCGGTCGCGACGACCACCACGTCCGCCGCCGCGGCCTCCTCCTCGGTCAGCTCCACGCACAGCAGGTCGGCGGGCAGCCGGGCCGGGTCCGCGTACGGCTCGACCGCGTGCACCCGGGCGCCGCGCGCCGTCAGCCCGGCCGCGATGGCGAGCGCGGGCGATTCACGAAGGTCGCCGCTGTCGCGTTTATAAGCGAGGCCCAGCAGAAGGACGCGGCTTCCGTCGACCGGTCGCTGCCTGGCGTCGAGGCCCGCCACGATCCTGTCCACCACCTGGGTGGGCATCAGCCCGTTGATCTCCTCGGCGAGCGCCGCGAAACGCAGCAGACCACGGGGGACCGGCAGCCGGTGACCGCCGACGCCGGGGCCGGGGTGGAAGGGCAGGAAGCCGTACGGCTTGGTGGCCGCCGCGTCGATCGCCTCGCGGATGTCGGTGCCCATCGACCCGGTGACGGTGGCCAGTTCGTTGACCAGCGCGATGTTCACCTGGCGGAAGGCGTCCTCGATGAGCTTGGTCAGCTCGGCGGTGCGCGGCGACGAAACCGGCACCGTATTGCGCACGATTCGGGAGTAGAAGCCGTCGACGGCGAGGAGCGATCGTACGTTCACACCGGAGACGACCTTGGGGGTGTTCTCCAGCCGCCACCGGGGGTTGCCGGGGTCGGTGCGCTCGGGGCTGTAGCCCAGGTGGAAGGCGCTGCCCGCGGTCAGGCCGCTGATCTCCTCCAGGACCGGCCGCAGCAGCTCCTCCGTGGTTCCGGGCGCGGTCGTGGACTCCAGGACGACGGTGGCGCGCGGGCGCAGGTGCGGGGCCACGGCCCGGCCCGCGTCCACGATCGCGCCGCGGTCGGGAACGCCGTCGTGGACCGGTACGGGGACGGTGATCACGCAGACGTCGAAGCCGTGGGCGTCCGCGTAGTCCGTACTGGCCCGGTAGCGGCCCGAGGCGAGGGCCTCGGTCAGCCGCTCCGCGGGAACGTCGCCGACACAGGAGTCCCCGGCCGCCAGCCGTTTGACCCGCTGCTCGTCGATGTCGATCCCGGTGACCGTGAAACCGGCCTCGGCCGCCCGCAGCGCCAGCGGCAGCCCGACATGGCCCTGGCCTACGACGACGACGCGCTGGCTGTCTTCGGTGGGTTCCATGACGCTTAAATTAGCCCTAATCGTGACAAGTATGGCAAAGGCGACATTAAGTTCATCGGATGTCGGGTCACCGAGCGAGCGGACCACCGTGCGAGCGGACCACCGCGCGAGCGGGTCAACGTCAGCGCGCCATGACGAACGAGGCGCCGCGATCACGCGGGAGGAGGCGGGCATGCGGGCCGTGCTGCGCTGGGTCGCGATCGGCGCCGGGCTCCTCCTGGTGGTGACGGCGGGTCTGGGCTGGGCGTCCTACCGGAAGTTCAGCGGCAACATCCACACCGACCGGGCCGCGGAGAAGGTGCTCGCCCGGTACGCGAAGGAGCGTCCCCGCGCGCTGGTGCCGCAGGCGCGCAACATCCTGATGCTGGGCTCCGAAAGCGGCCAGGGCGGCCAGGGCGGCCAGAGCGCCGAGAGCGGCTCGGGCTCCGGCACGTCCCCCGGCACGTCCCCCGGCGCGTCCCCCGGCGCGCCCCCCGGCGAGGACACCTCCGACGCCGCCGTCCTGCTGCACCTGTCCGCCGACCGCCGCCACGCCGCCGCCGTCGGCGTACCGCGCGCCCTGAAGGTCGGCGTGCCGAGCTGCCCGCGCCCGGACGGCGGTACGAGCCCGGCCGCGTACGAGCCCTTCGGCCGCGCCTTCGGCGGCGGCGGGGCGGCCTGCTCGATCCGCGCCTTCGAACGGCTCAGCGGCATCCGCGTCGACCACCACATGGTGGTGGACCTCGCCGGGTTCGACCGGATCGAGGCCGCGGTCGGCGCCCACGCAGGTGAGCGCCGCCGGGAGCTGTTGCGTACGCTGACCCGTGAGGCGCGCGGGGCGGACACGCTGCACCATCCGGCCCGGTTCTTCGGTCTGGTCAACACGGCGACGTCGTCCATCACGGCCGATCCCGGACTCAGTACGCTGCCCGCGCTGTACGAGCTGGCCGGAAGCCTGCGCAAGGTGCCGGACGGCGCCCTCGTCTTCCGTACGCTGTCGGCCCGGCCGGCTGAGTCCGGTCCGCTGCTGACGGCGCTGCGCGCGGACCGCCCGGTGCCGGCGTCCCCGGACCACTGACGCGGCACCTCGCCACACCGCCTCCGACCTGCGATAACGCCCGCCCTGCGCACATAAAGCAGAGATAAGTTGAGTGTGGTCGACTCACGTCTGTTGACAGAAGATCCCGGGTCGTGCAGTCTTGAGTCAGTTCCACTCAAGTCAGCAGGAGGATTTCACCATGGCACGTGCGGTCGGCATCGACCTGGGCACGACTAATTCCGTCGTCAGCGTTCTCGAAGGCGGCGAGCCCACCGTCATCACCAACGCAGAGGGCGCCAGGACCACGCCGTCCGTCGTCGCCTTCGCCAAGAACGGCGAGGTGCTCGTCGGCGAGGTCGCCAAGCGCCAGGCTGTCACCAACGTCGACAGGACCGTCCGGTCGGTCAAGCGCCACATGGGCACCGACTGGAAGATCAACCTGGACGGCAAGGACTTCAACCCGCAGCAGATGAGCGCCTTCATCCTGCAGAAGCTCAAGCGGGACGCGGAGTCGTACCTGGGCGAGAAGGTCACCGACGCGGTGATCACCGTCCCCGCGTACTTCAACGACTCCGAGCGCCAGGCCACCAAGGAGGCCGGCGAGATCGCGGGCCTGAAGGTCCTGCGGATCGTCAACGAGCCGACCGCCGCCGCGCTGGCGTACGGCCTCGACAAGGAGGACCAGACCATCCTGGTCTTCGACCTCGGTGGCGGCACCTTCGACGTCTCGCTGCTGGAGATCGGCGACGGCGTCGTCGAGGTGAAGGCCACCAACGGCGACAACCACCTCGGTGGTGACGACTGGGACCAGCGCGTCGTCGACTACCTGGTGAAGCAGTTCCAGTCCGGCCACGGCGTGGACCTGGGCAAGGACAAGATGGCCCTCCAGCGCCTGCGTGAGGCGGCGGAGAAGGCGAAGATCGAGCTGTCCTCGTCCACCGAGACCTCGATCAACCTGCCGTACATCACGGCGTCCGCCGAGGGCCCGCTGCACCTGGACGAGAAGCTCACCCGCGCCCAGTTCCAGCAGCTCACCACCGATCTGCTGGAGCGCTGCAAGACCCCGTTCCACAACGTCATCAAGGACGCCGGGATCCAGCTCTCGGAGATCGACCACGTCGTCCTGGTCGGCGGCTCGACGCGGATGCCCGCCGTCGCGGAGCTGGTGCGCGAGCTGACCGGCGGCAAGGACGCCAACAAGGGCGTCAACCCGGACGAGGTCGTCGCCATCGGCGCGTCCCTCCAGGCCGGTGTGCTCAAGGGCGAGGTCAAGGACGTCCTGCTGCTCGACGTCACCCCGCTGTCCCTCGGTATCGAGACCAAGGGCGGCATCATGACCAAGCTGATCGAGCGCAACACGACCATCCCGACCAAGCGCTCCGAGATCTTCACCACGGCCGAGGACAACCAGCCGTCGGTCCAGATCCAGGTCTACCAGGGCGAGCGCGAGATCGCGGCGTACAACAAGAAGCTCGGCATGTTCGAGCTGACCGGCCTGCCGCCCGCCCCCCGCGGGATGCCGCAGATCGAGGTCACCTTCGACATCGACGCCAACGGCATCATGCACGTCGGCGCGAAGGACCTCGGCACCGGCAAGGAGCAGCGGATGACCGTCACCGGCGGCTCCTCGCTGCCCAAGGACGAGGTCGACCGCATGCGCCAGGAGGCCGAGCAGTACGCGGACGAGGACCACAAGCGCCGCGAGTCCGCCGAGACCCGCAACCAGGGTGAGCAGCTCGTCTACCAGACCGAGAAGTTCATCGCGGACAACAAGGACAAGCTCCCCGAGGACGTCAGGTCCGAGGTCGAGACCGCGATCGCGGACCTCAAGGAGAAGCTGAAGAACGAGTCGACGGACGACGGCAACACCTCCGCGATCCGCGAGGCCACCGAGAAGGTCGCGGCCACCAGCCAGAAGCTGGGCCAGGCGCTGTACGCGCAGACCGACGGCGCCTCCGGCAGCGCCGAGACCTCCGGTGCCGGTCCCGAGGACGCCGCCTCCGCGGCCGACGACGACGTGGTCGACGCCGAGATCGTGGACGACGAGAACAACAAGAGGGACGGTGCCGCGTGACGGAGGAGCCGAAGGGCTTCGAGTCGGAGCCCGACGTCCCTTCCGAGGCCGGCGAGGAGCAGCCGGACGCCGCCGCGAAGGCCGCCGGGTCCGCCGATGAGGCGGGCCCGGCGGCCCCGGCCCCGGACGGGGACGCGAAGGAGCTGACGGCCCTGCGGGCGCAGTTGGACCAGGTGCGCACCGCGCTCAACGAGCGCACCGCGGACCTCCAGCGGCTCCAGGCCGAGTATCAGAACTACCGCCGCAGGGTGGAGCGGGACCGGGTCGCCGTCAAGGAGGTCGCGGTCGCCAATCTGCTCACCGAACTGCTGCCGGTGCTCGACGACATCGGCCGGGCGCGGGAACACGGCGAGCTGGTCGGCGGCTTCAAGTCGGTCGCCGAGTCGCTGGAGACGGTGGCGGCGAAGCTGGGGCTGCAACAGTTCGGCAAGGAGGGCGAGCCCTTCGACCCGCTGGTGCACGAGGCCCTGATGCACAGCTATTCACCGGATGTCACGCAGACCACATGCGTGCAGATCCTCCAGCCCGGGTACCGCATCGGGGAGCGCAATCTGCGGCCCGCCAGGGTCGCGGTCGCCGAACCGCAGCCGGGCAGCAACGCCAAGGACGAGTCGGCGGCGGAGAAGAAGCCTGACGAAGAGGAGACCGGTGGCCCGGACGAGGGCTGACGGCGTAGAAGTAAGTGGGCGTAGGAGTGTGCCGGTCACCGGCGGCGCGCCTGGAAGCCGCGGAGAGGAGGGACGTCGGGGATGAGCGTCAGTAGGGACCTGTTGGAGAAGGACCTGTACAAAGTCCTCGGCGTGCCCAAGGACGCCACGGACGCCGAGATCAAGAAGGCGTACCGGAAGCTCGCCCGTGAGTTCCACCCGGACGCCAACAAGGGCGACGCGAAGGCCGAGGAGCGCTTCAAGGAGATCTCCGAGGCCAACGACGTGCTGTCCGACGCCAAGCGCCGCAAGGAGTACGACGAGGGCCGCGCGCTGTTCGGGAACGGCGGCTTCCGCCCCGGTCCCGGCGCGGGCGGCACCGGCGGCTTCAACTTCGACCTCGGCGACCTGTTCGGCGGCACCGGCGGCCAGCCCGGCGGGCAGACCACCAGCGGGCAGGGCGGCGGCTTCGGCGGCGGCCTGGGCGACGTCTTCGGCGGTCTGTTCAACCGCGGCGGCGCGGGCACGCGGGTGCAGCCGCGCCGCGGCCAGGACATCGAGTCCGAGGTGACGCTGAGCTTCACCGAGGCGGTCGACGGGGCCACGGTCCCGCTGCGGATGTCCTCGCAGGCGCCCTGCAAGGCGTGCTCCGGCACCGGCGACAAGAACGGCACGCCCCGGGTGTGCCCGACCTGCGTCGGCACCGGGCAGGTCTCGCGCGGCGGCGGTGGCGGCTTCTCGCTGACCGACCCGTGCGTGGACTGCAAGGGCCGCGGCCTGATCGCCGAGACCCCTTGCGACGTCTGCAAGGGCAGCGGGCGGGCCCGTTCCTCGCGCACCATGCAGGTCCGTATCCCGGCCGGTGTCACCGACGGGCAGCGGATCCGGCTGCGCGGCAAGGGCGCGCCCGGCGAGCGCGGCGGCCCCGGCGGCGACCTGTACGTGGTCGTGCACGTCGGAGCGCACCCGGTCTTCGGGCGTCGCGAGTCCAATCTCACGGTCACCGTGCCGGTGACCTTCGCCGAGGCGGCGCTCGGCGGCGAGATCAAGGTGCCCACCCTGGGCGGCCCGCCGGTCACCCTCAAGCTTCCGGCCGGTACGCCGAACGGCCGTACGCTGCGCGCCCGCGGCAAGGGCGCCATGCGCAAGGACGGTTCACGGGGCGATCTGCTCGTCACCATCGAGGTGGCGGTGCCGGAGAAGACCGAGGGCAAGGCGCTGGACGCGCTGGAGTCCTACCGGGAAGCGACCGCGGGGCACGACCCGCGGGCGGAGCTGTTCAAGGCCGCAAAGGGAGCGTGACCTGAATGAGCGTCGACGGAAGCGGTATGAGAGGCCCGCGCGGCCGCAATCCTTACCAACTGACCGAGGAGTCCCCGGTCTACGTCATCTCGGTGGCGGCCGAGCTGTCCGGGCTGCACCCGCAGACCCTGCGTCAGTACGACCGCCTCGGGCTGGTCTCGCCCGACCGTACCGCCGGGCGCGGCCGTCGCTACTCCACCCGTGACATCGAGCAGCTCCGCGAGGTGCAGCGGCTCTCGCAGGACGAGGGCATCAACCTCGCGGGCATCAAGCGGATCATCGAGCTGGAGAACCAGGTCGCCGCCCTCCAGGCGCGCGTGGCCGAGCTCTCCGCCGCAGTCGAGGGCGCCGCCGCCGTCATCCAGCAGCGCGAGGCCGCCGTGCACGCCTCGTACCGCCGCGACCTGGTTCCCTACCAGGACGTCCAGCACACCAGCGCGCTGGTGGTGTGGCGCCCGAAGCGCGACGGCTGACCGACGCTCACCCGTACGGCGTGATGCGCCCGTAAATACGACGGACGGTCGGCGGCGCCGGTCAGTGGAGCGCGGCCGGGACGACCTGGACGGAGTCGCCCACGGCGCGCTCGCCCGTCGCGTCCGAGGGGTTGTTGGCGAGGGTGCCGTCGACGGCGAAGGTGGTGGAGCCGCCGCCGTCGAGGTTGAGGGCCTGGACGGCGCCCAGGGAGCGCATGAAGGCGGCGGCCTCCATGAGCGTGAAGCCCTCGCTGCCGCCGCCGGTCCGGCGGCCGTCGACCGTGACCAGCAGCAGGCGGCCCCGGTCGTCGATCCCGGCCAGGGTGCGGGGCTGGCGGCTGTTGGCCCAGACGTAGCCGAAGGACAGGTCGAGCGGGTCGACGACGCCCTCGGCGGCGGCGTCCACGGCGATCCGGCCGTCCTCGACGAGCGTGGGGGCGGCGCTGACGACGCTGTCGCCGGGGCCGAGGGTGAGGACCTTGCCCGCGGTGTCGCGGATGGCCGTGTCGACCGATACGCGCTCACCCGTACGGGCGTACGTGGTCAGCCAGTCGGCGGCCGAGCCGATGCCCTGGAGGACCGAGCCGTCGGCGGGCACCCGGCCGCCGCGCGCGCCGACGGACACCACGTCGCCCTCGGCGTCGAGCACGGCCTGGACGCCGGGGCCGGTGGGCAGGGCGGCGCCGAAGGCGGGGGTGAACGCCACCAGGTCGTCCTTCTCGTAGCAGGTGACGTCCTGCCAGGGCAGTTCGCTCGGGGTGCCGCCGGGGCGCCCGCAGTCGCGGACCGTGCCGGGCAGCCGGTTGACGCCCTGCACGGCGTAGGACGCGCCGCCCGCGCGGGCGGTGGCCGTGCTGTTCAGGTCGGCGATCCGCAGCCGCCGCCCGCCGTCGGCGAGCACCAGCGCGGCGCGCGCGCCGGCCGACATCGACTCCAGCCGCCCGTCGTATGCGCCGAGTCCCGACTGGGTGCCCTGGACGCCGCCCGCGTCGGTGATGACGAAGAAGCCGCCGTTGACGGCGACCAGGGAGCCCAGTTTCCTGGCGACCGAGGACGGCGTCGCGCGGCGCGCGACATCGCCGTCGTGGGTGCCCGCGACCGTGCCGCGGAACACGCGCGGGTCGACGGTCGCGATGTGGATGTTCTGGACGTCGGCGGGCTGGTCGGCGTCGTAGCCGGTCCACTCGACGGCGGTGAGGAAGCCCGCCGCGGTGACGGGCTGCGCGGCGGCCGTGGCGGCGGCCTGTGTGGCGTACCCGCCGATCCGTATCCGCAGGCCCATCGCGCCGTGCGGGGTGTCGCTGTAGGCGGGCCACTGGACGGTCTCGACGCGTGGCGCGAAGCCCGCCGCGCGCAGCCGCGCCGCCGTGTCGTCCGCCCACGCCTTGTCGCTCACTTCGAGCCCGGTCGGCGCGCCGGTCAGCCTGCTGGTGGACGGCCGCTGGACGGTGACGGTCCAGGACGGCGCCGCGTCGGCGCGCCGGATCGTCCCGGTGCGGACCTGAAGGCCGGGCGCCGGATCCCGCGTCGTCCACCGCGACGAGACGGGGTTGCGGTGGCCGGTGGCAGCCGAGGGGTCCGGCCCGTGACCGGGCACCGCGGCCTGGGCCGTCGAGTCGAGGGCGAGCGGTACGACGGCGGCGAGTACGGCGACGGCGGCCACGACGGTGCGGACGCGTACCCGCGCGGCACCCCTGGTGTGCTCCATGAAGACCCCTTCACGTACGACGGCTGACGGCTGCGAGCGGGCGGCTTCCGCGCCCCATGAGAGCCGTCCTACGCGAAGAGCCCGCCTTGTGGGGGTGAGTTCCGGGCGAACAGCCGACGAATGCGGCCATCCGCCGTATGCCGTAGGGGCGTTGTGGGTGTTACGCGCGTTGTGGGCGTTACGCCGACGGCGTGCCGTGATACCCCCTCACGCGTTGCCCATCGCGCGTGTCAGGGCGATCTCGATCACGATGCGGTCCGGGTTGGGGGAGGGGGTGCGGCTGTAGCGCTCGGTGTAGCGGCGTACGGCCTCGGCGACGCGGTCCGGGTCGGCGCAGACGGTGGCCACGCCTTCGAGGGTGGCCCAGATCCGCCGCTCGACCTGGCAGACCGCGACCCGAGCGCCGTCGGGGCCCGCCGCCAGGACGTTCAGGGCCTTGGTGCTCCTGCCGCTGGCGATGACGCGGGCGAGCCCCGCCCCGGGGTCGTACGTGACGCCGACCGGGACGACGTGCGGGGAGCCGTCGGGGCGCGGGGTGGTGAGGGTGCACAGGTGCCGCTCGCGCCAGAAGGCGAGGTAACCGGGTGCGGGGGAGCGGGGATCGAATGCCATGGACGGGACGGTACGCGGGGGCGCGCGGGCGGGTTCGCAGGGGCCGGGCGCGGGTCCGTACGGGCCGGGCGCGGGCTCGTACGGGCCGGGCGCGGGCTCGTACGGGTCAGGTCAGGCGCACCGGGAGCGCGGCGGTGCTGTTGCCCACGAAGCCCGGCAGCGGCGGGAGTCCGGCGTCGGGGACGGCGAGGGTGAGGCCGGGGTGCGCGGCGTACAGGCTGCGCAGGGCGATCACCGCTTCGAGGCGGGCCAGCGGCGCGCCCAGGCAGTAGTGGCTGCCGTGGCCGAAGGCGAGGTGCCGGTTGGCGGGGCGGGTGATGTCGAAGCGGTCGGCGTCGGGGCCGTACTCGCGCGGGTCGCGTCCGGCGGCGGCGTATCCGGCGAGGACGGCTGTACCACGTGGCACAGAGGCGCCGTCAACCACCAGATCGGTGATCGGATAGCGGAACGGGAAATTCGCCACCGGCCCGTCCCAGCGCAGCGTCTCCTCGACCACCGCGTCCCAGGACACCTCGCCCGCCAGCACGAGCGCGAGCTGGTCGGGGTGGCCGCACAGGGCGCGTACCGCGTTGACGATCAGATTGAGGGTCGTCTCGTGCCCGGCGACGATCATCAGCAGCAGGGTGCCGGTCAGCTCGGCGTCACTGAGGCGCCCGCCGGAACCGTTGCCGGAATCACCGCCCGAGCCCCCGTGCCCGCCGCTCGCGCCCCCGCCCCCGCCGCCTCCGTGGCCGCCGCCTCCGCTCCCGCTCTCCTCGCCACGCGCCGCGATCAGCGCGCTCGTCAGGTCGTCCCCGGGTGCCGCGCGCCGCTCCGCGACGACCTGGCCGAGGATCGCGTACGTCTCGCGCTGCGCGGCCATCGCGTCGGCCGCGGAGCTGCTGGTGCTGACGATCAGGTGGCTGAGGGTGTGCAGCCGGTCCCGGTAGGCGGGGGCGATGCCCAGCAGCTCGCAGATCACGCCCATCGGCAGCGGATAGGCGTAGCCCTCGCGCAGGTCGACCACGCCGTCGGCGTCCGCGCGGCCGGGGAGCGCGGCCAGCAGGCCGGCGGCCTGCGCCTCGATCCGCGGGCGCATCGCGGCCACCCGGCGCGGGGTGAACGCCTTGGTGGCCAGGCCGCGCAGCCGCCTGTGGTCGTCGCCGTCCGCCGTCGTCATGCCGTTGACCAGCGCGAACGCGTTGAGCTGCCACTGTTCGGGGACCTCGCCCCGCTGGAGGGCGGCGAAGTGCGCGGCGTTCTTGGCCACCTTGGGGTCGGCCAGGAAATCGCGCAGTTCCTGGTAACGAGAGACGATCATCCCTGGGACGCCGTCCGGCAGCGTCACGGGGCAGACGGCCCCCGCCTCGCGCAGTGCGGCGGCGTCCGCGTGCAGCGCGGCGCCGGTCGGGTCCATGGAGTGCGCGTCGCTCATGGGAGTCCTCACGGACGGCGGGTAGGGAGGAGTCAAGCGGACATGCGGCCGTACGGACAAGCGGAGATGCGGCCAAAACGGCTGGAGCGGACCCCAACTCCGCTGCCTCCCAGCGGAGTTGAAGCAGGCATTGTCGCACCGCCGCCGGGATTTATTCAACGTTCATACAAAAACACATTCGCCCGCCGCGAGGCTCGCCGTCCCGCCCCCAAAACCGGCCCCAAACTCACCTTGAGCGAGGTAGACTCAACTTGCCTCATGTGGCTCAAGGCAGGTTTACGCCCCTAACCGTCGATCACCAGAGGAGGAGCCGACGCCAGTGGACGCCGAGCTGACCAACAAGAGCCGGGAAGCGCTGAACGCCGCCAACACCCGGGCCGTCTCCGAGGGCAACCCCGACCTGACGCCCGCGCATCTGCTGCTCGCCCTGTTGAGCGGCACGGACAACGAGAACATCCTCGACCTGCTGACCGCCACCGGCGCCGACCCCGATACGCTGCGGGCGGGCGCGGAGCGGCTGGTCGAGGCTCTGCCGAAGGTGCAGGGCTCCACCGTCGCGCCCCCGCAGGCCAACCGCGACCTGCTGGCCGTCATCGCGGACGCCTCGCAACGCGCCAAGGAGCTGGGCGACGCCTACCTGTCCACCGAGCACCTGCTGATCGGGACCGCCGTCAAGGGCGGACCCGCCGGTGAGCTGCTCGCCGCCCAGGGCGCCAAGGCCAAGAGCCTGCTCGACGCCTTCGAGACCGCCCGCGGAGGGCAGCGCGTGACCACCCAGGACCCCGAGGGCACGTACAAGGCCCTGGAGAAGTACGGCACCGACTTCACCGCCGCCGCCCGCGAGGGCAAGCTCGACCCGGTGATCGGCCGCGACCAGGAGATCCGCCGCGTCGTCCAGGTGCTGTCCCGCCGGACGAAGAACAATCCGGTGCTGATCGGCGAGCCCGGCGTCGGCAAGACCGCCGTCGTCGAGGGCCTGGCCCAGCGGATCGTCAAGGGCGACGTGCCCGAGTCGCTGCGCGACAAGCGGCTGGTCTCGCTCGACCTCGGCGCGATGGTCGCGGGCGCGAAGTACCGCGGTGAGTTCGAGGAGCGGCTGAAGTCCGTCCTGGCCGAGATCAAGGACAGCGACGGCCAGGTCATCACGTTCATCGACGAGCTGCACACCGTCGTCGGCGCGGGCGCGGGCGGCGACTCCGCCATGGACGCGGGCAACATGCTCAAGCCGATGCTGGCCCGCGGCGAGCTGCGGATGGTCGGCGCGACGACGCTGGACGAGTACCGCGAGCGGATCGAGAAGGACCCGGCGCTGGAGCGCCGCTTCCAGCAGGTGCTGGTCGCCGAGCCGTCCGTCGAGGACACCGTCGCGATCCTGCGCGGCCTCAAGGGCCGCTACGAGGCGCACCACAAGGTGCAGATCGCCGACTCCGCGCTGGTCGCCGCCGCCACCCTCTCCGACCGCTACATCACCTCCCGCTTCCTGCCCGACAAGGCCATCGACCTGGTGGACGAGGCCGCGTCCCGGCTGCGCATGGAGATCGACTCCTCGCCCGTCGAGATCGACGAGCTCCAGCGGGCCGTGGACCGCCTGCGCATGGAGGAGATGGCGCTCAAGAACGAGACCGACCCCGGCTCCGTACAGCGGCTGGAAAAGCTCCGCAAGGACCTCGCCGACCGCGAGGAGGAGTTGCGCGGGCTCAACGCGCGCTGGGAGAAGGAGAAGCAGGGCCTCAACCGGGTCGGTGAGCTGAAGGAGCGGCTGGACGACATCGGTACGCGGATCGAACGCGCCCAGCGCGACGGCGACTTCGAGACCGCGTCCAAGCTGCTCTACGCCGAGAGGCCCAAGCTGGAGGCCGAACTGGAGGAGGCCACCAGGGAGGAGCAGGAGGCCAAAACCAGGGGCGCCGACGAGAAGATGGTCAAGGAGGAGGTCGGCCCTGACGACATCGCCGACGTCGTCGCCGCCTGGACCGGCATCCCCGCGGGCCGCCTGCTGGAGGGCGAGACGCAGAAGCTGCTGCGCATGGAGGAGGAGCTGGGCAAGCGGCTGATCGGCCAGACCGAGGCCGTACGCGCCGTCTCCGACGCCGTACGCCGCTCGCGCTCCGGCATCGCCGACCCCGACCGCCCCACCGGCTCCTTCCTCTTCCTCGGCCCCACCGGCGTCGGCAAGACCGAGCTGGCCAAGGCGCTCGCCGACTTCCTCTTCGACGACGAGCGGGCCATGGTCCGGATCGACATGAGCGAGTACGGCGAGAAGCACTCGGTCGCCCGGCTGGTCGGCGCGCCTCCCGGCTACGTCGGGTACGAGGAGGGCGGCCAGCTCACCGAGGCGGTACGCCGCCGCCCGTACAGCGTCGTGCTGCTGGACGAGGTGGAGAAGGCGCACCCCGAGGTCTTCGACATCCTGCTCCAGGTGCTGGACGACGGACGGCTGACCGACGGGCAGGGCCGTACGGTCGACTTCCGCAACGTCATTCTGATCCTCACCTCCAACCTGGGCAGCCACTACCTGGTCGACCCGGCGCTGGACCCGGCGCAGAAGAAGGAGCGGGTGCTGGAGACGGTCCGCGCGTCCTTCAAGCCGGAGTTCCTGAACCGGCTGGACGACACCGTGGTCTTCTCCGCCCTCGACCAGACCGAGCTGCGGCAGATCGCCCGGCTCCAGACCGACCGGCTCGCGGACCGGCTGCGCGACCGCCGCCTCACCCTCGAAGTCACTGACGGCGCCCTCGACTGGCTCGCCGAGGAGGGCAACGACCCGGCCTACGGCGCCCGGCCGCTGCGCCGCCTCGTACAGACCGCGATCGGCGACCCGCTCGCCCGCGCGATCCTGTCGGGCGAGGTGATCGACGGGCAGAACGTACGGGTGGACCGGGCGGCCGACGGCCTGATCGTGGGGCCGACGACGGGGCCCGATCTGAACAAATGAACCGGGGTTGCCACCGCCCGGCGGGAATGGGGGAGGATGGAGGAGAAACGTCTCGAAGGGAACCTTCACCGTGAGCATCGACCCGTCCTCGATCCCCAATTTCGGGGGCCAGGACCCCGAGCCGAACGGACCCGCCGGCAGCGTGGTCATCCCTGACCAGGAACTGGTCAAGCAGTTGCTCGAACAGATGGAGCTGAAGTACCTCGTCGACGAGGAGGGCGACCTCGCCGCGCCGTGGGAGGAATTCCGCACGTACTTCATGTTCCGCGGCGAGGGTGAGCAGGCGGTCTTCGCCGTCCGGACCTTCTACGACCACGCGTACTCGGTCGACGACAAGCCTCAGCTCCACGAGGTCATCGACGACTGGAACCGCCGCACCCTGTGGCCCAAGGTCTACACGCACACGCACGACGACGGCTCCGTCCGGCTGATCGGCGAGGCCCAGCTCCTGATCGGCCTCGGTGTCGGCCTGGAGCACTTCGTGTCCAGCACGGTGAGCTGGGTGCGCGCGTCCATCGAATTCGACAAGTGGGTCGGCGAGACGCTCGGCCTGGAGAAGGACGTCGAGGGCGGTACGGACGGCGACGCCGAGGGCGACGGCGGCAGCGACGACTGAACGCGGGCCTCTGCGTCGCGGGCATTACAGGGGTACGGGGACGACCGTCAGCAGGTACGTCCCGTAGCCGAGCGAGATCCCGGCCAGCGCCGCCACCGTCACGGCGGCGGTGCGCGGCCGGGCTTTCGCGAGCGCCGCGGCGCACGGCACCAGCAGCGGGAAGGCGGGCAGCAGGAAGCGCGGCTTGCAGGAGAAGAAGCCCGCGCCGCCCAGCGCGATCACCACCAGCACCGCCGCGTACACCAGCAGCGGCAGCGGCATCCGGTCGAGCAGCGCCAGTACGAGCAGGACGGCCGCCGCCGCGCACACCGCCGTCGCCATGTAGGCGGAGAGCGTCTCGGGTTCGAGCACCATGTGCTTGACGTAGTGCAGCGCGTAGTGGCCGAAGTCGAACCGCGAGCCCCAGCGGGTCTGTACGTCGAAGTAGCCGCGGACGGCTCCGGTCCGCCAGCCCACCCAGCCGAGGTAGCCGCACCAGCCGAGCGGCGCGGCGACGGCCGCGGCCCAGGCCCGCCAGTCGCGCGGGTCCTCGCGGCAGTGCGCGAGGGCCGCGATCGAGACGGCGGCGGCCACGGCGACGGCGTTCGGCCGGGTCAGCCCCGCGAGTACGGCCAGCAGCCCGGCGGCCGGCCAGCGGCGCGTGACGGCCGCGTACAGCGCCCAGGCCGCGAAGGCCGTCATCAGCGACTCGGTGTACGCCATCGACAGCACCACCGAGTGCGGCAGCAGCCCCCATACGAGGACCAGCGCGGTCGCCGTCCTGCGGCCGTAGCAGTGCTCGGTCACCGCGTAGATCCCCCACGCGGCGGCCACCGCGCCCGCCCACGCCACGAGCAGCGCGCACGCCACCGAGCCGACCGGGAGCACCGCGTCCGCGGCGCGCACCGTCATCGGGTAGAGCGGGAAGAAGGCCAGATCGTCGTACCGCAGGCCCGGCGCCTCCCAGGCCGGGATGAAGGTGCCGTAGCCCCACTCCGCGATGCGGTGGTACCAGATGCCGTCCCAGCTCAGGCCGAGCAGGTCGCGCGGGTGCCGGTGGGTGCGGTGCGCCCACATCGTCAGCACCACCAGGCCCGCCATCCGGGCCACGACGAAGCCCGCCACCGCGGGACCGGCCCCCGTCGCCGCCCGCACGGCCAGTGCTTTCGGCGACGACGTCACCGGTTCGACGACGACCAATGGACCCGGCTCCTCGGGGGCTCGCGAACGTCTCTTAGTCGGACAAACCGACTATCGCGCTCCGCTCGCCGTGGTCCGGGTCTGACACGCCCGAGGAGGGCGGACGTTCACCCACGGTCGGATGCTGTCGGTGGCTCGCCTTCACCGTCGCCGGGCGGTGGTGGGTGACCGGCTCGGGCGGTCGCCGGGTGACCGCTCGGGAATCCTCGGAGCTCGCCTTCACCGTCGCCGGGTGAGCGTCCGGCCGCGCCGGCCCCCCCGGCTTAGGGTGCGGATATGACTTCCGCATTCGCCCGCAGCCTCACCCCGCACGAGCTCACCGCAGGTGACCTGCGCCTGCGCCCCTTCGCCGAGTCCGACGAGCCCGCCGTCGCCCGCGCCATGGAGGACCCGGAGGTCCTGCGCTGGGCCGGCGGCCTGGCCGTCAACGCCGCACCGGTCGCAGACCGCGCCGCGATATGGCTGGCGCCGCGGCTGGTCTCCTGGCGCAACGGTTCGGCCGCGCTCGCCGTCACCGACGCCGCCTCGGAGGACCTGCTCGGCTACGTCACCATCCGCGACGTCCACCGCGTCCCCGGGCAGGCCGAGGCCGCGTACTGGGTCACCCCGGCCGCCCGTGGCCGCGCCGTCGCCGCCCGCGCCCTGCACGCCGCCGCCGGCTGGGCCTTCGCCGTCCCCGCCGCCGGCGGCCTCGGCGTGTACCGCATCAGCCTCGACCACTCCCTGGCCAACCCCGCCTCCTGCCGCGTCGCCGCCCGCGCGGGCTTCCGTGAGGAGGGCCTGATGCGGGCCTTCTTCCTCGACCCGGCGGGCGCGCGCCACGACTCCCATCTGCACGCGCGGCTGGCGACGGACGCGGTCGTGCCGCCCGCGTGAGTACGCCGCCCTTCAGGAATCCTGCTCCAGCACGGACAGCACGTTCCCGGCCGGGTCGGTGAACCACGCGATCAGCGGCCCGCCGCCGCGGAAGATCCCCTTCGCGTCCGTCGGCATCCCCTCGTACCGCTCGAACCGCACACCCCGGCGGCCCAGTTCGTCCACGGCCGCGTCGATGTCCGGGACGGGGAAGTTGAGAATCGTGAACGTCGCGGGCCGGTGGTCCGCGCCCTTCGGGTACACCAGCACCTCGCGGTCCCCCGCGAGGTGCAGCGTCAGCAGCCCGTTCGCCTCGGACACCCGAATCCCGAGCGTCTCCCCGTAGAACGTCCTCGCCGCTTCCACGTCGTCCACCGAGAACCCGCTGAACGCCTGCGTCTCTCCGAACATGACCGCTCCCTGTTCCTCGTAGGTACACCTCCCCCTACGACCGCCGGGGCACGGAAAACTCATCGCTCCCGGGAGCTAGAGATCGTCCGGGAGCAGACGGAAGCACTTGTGGCGGCCGAGCGGCCGTACGGCACGGAAGTCGCGCCGGTCGAGGGTGAGGACGGCGTCGGTGTCGTAGTCGGAGGCGAGGGCGACGTTCACGGCGTCGGCGAGGTCGAGGTCGAGCGCGCCGTACCGGACGCGTACGGACTGGGCCGTCGCCAGGTGGGTCTCGGTGATCTCCGGTACGACGATGCGACTCATCCGCATCCAGCGGCGGATGTCGTCGACGGCGCTCATCGCCGCTTCGCGGCCCAGCTCGCGGGTGGCGACGTGGTCGATCTCGGCGAGCAGAAGCGGGGACATCACGAGAAGACCGGCGGTCAGCAGGGCTTCGTTGGCTCCCCGGTGTTCCGGGTGGGTGGAGTCGAGTGCGGCCAGCAGGCCGGAGGTGTCGGCGACGACGATGATCACGCGGTGGTTCCGGATCCGTTCTCACGTCGGACGGCGTCGGCCACGGCTTCGCGCACGTCGTGCTTGGTCGGCGTGCGGCCGGAGCCCTCGAAGGTGCGGGAGAACAGGGGCTCGTCCCAGACGCGGTTGGCCATGGCGGCGAGGTGGATGCCCTGGCGGATGATCTCGGCCTCGCTGATGCCGCGCCGAGCCGCGGCTTCTTTGATGATCGCCAGATCTTCCGGGTCGGCGTAGACGTTGGTGCGCTTCATGGACATGTACCAAGAGTAGTCCATGTACCACGTCGGTGTATGTGATTGCCTACCGCCGCGTCCTGACCAGCAGATACACGAAGTAGGGCGCCCCGATGACGGCAGTCATCAGGCCCGCGCCGAGCTGGGCGGGGGCGATGACCGTGCGGCCGAGGAGGTCGGCGACGGAGACGAGGGTGGCGCCGAGGAGGACGGCGACGGGGATGACGCGGATGTGGCGGCGGCCGACGAGGGCGCGGGCGGCGTGCGGGGCGACGAGGCCGACGAAGCCAATGGTGCCCGCGGCGGCGACCGCGGTGGCGCTGAGCAGGACGCTGACGGCCAGCAGGCCGAGGCGGGTCGGCCCGAGGGCGAGGCCGAGCAGGCGCGGGGTGTCGTCGTCGAGCGAGACGAGGTCGAGTTCGGCGCGGCGGGAGAAGGCCACGGCGGCGCCGACGACGAGGACGGCCGCGACCGGCAGCACATCGGGCATGGTCCTGCCGTACGTCGAACCGGACAGCCAGATCAGCGCCTTCGTCGCGTTGAACGGGTCGGTGAGGACGATGAGCAGGCTGATCAGGGCCGAGGTCCCGGCGGCGGCGCCGACGCCGACCAGGACGAGCCGGTTCTGCTGGAAGCCGCCCCGGGCGCAGAGCCCGAAGACGATCGCGGCGGTGGCCGCCGCGCCCGCGAAGGCCGCGCCGGCCACGCTCCAGGACCCGGCCGTCGGCACGGTGGTGACCAGCAGCACGGCCCCGAGACCGGCGCCGCCCGAGACGCCGAGGATGCCGGGTTCGGCGAGCGGATTGCGGGTGACGGCCTGGACGAGCGTCCCGGACAGGGCGAGCGCGGCGCCCGCGAGCAGCGCGGCGAGCACGCGGGGCACGCGGGTGTCGAGGACGAAGGTGACGACGTGGTCGGCCCTGCCCTGCGCCCAGTTCACGACGTCGCCGAGCAGCAGCTTGGTGTCGCCGAGGAGCACCGCCGCGACGACCGCGGCGACGAACACGGCCACGAGTACGGCCAGGACGGCGGCGAACGCCGCCCTGCTGGGGATGCGCAGCCGGTCCGGCGCGGCGGACGCGCCGGAGCCGCGGGTGCGCAGCGCGATCACGACGAGGAACACGGAGCCCGCGACGCTCGTGACGACCCCGGTGGGCACGGCGACCGCCGACTCGGCGCTGACCGTGGCCCGCAGCAGCACGTCGGAGCCGAGAACCAGCGCCGCACCGGCGAGCCCGGCGACCGGAACGGCCGCCCGCGCCCTGACCAGGCCGCGGAACCGCCGGGCCAGCGGCCGGACGAGCGCGGGCGCGCACAGGCCGACGAAGCCGATCGGCCCGGCCAGCGTCACCGCCGCCGCGGACAGCAGCGTCGTGAGCAGGACGACCGTGACGCGGGTGCCCAGGACCGGCACGCCGAGCCCGCGGGCCGCGTCGTCGCCGAGCGCGAGCGCGTCGATGCGGCGGCCGGCCAGCAGCAGTCCGAGCAGGGCGAGCAGCGCGATCGGCGCCATCTGGTTCACGCCGGCGAAGCCGTTCTGGCTGATGCTGCCCTGGCTCCACTGGTAGAGGCCGTTGGTCTGCTCGGGGAAGAGCAGGAGCAGCGCGTCGGTGACCGAGCCGAGGCCGAGCGCGAGGGCGCTGCCCGCCAGCACCAGCCGTACGGTCCCGGCCCCGAGCCCGGACAGCGCGAGCACGAGCGCCGCCGCCGCGAGACCGCCGACGAAGGCGACGCCCGAGGAGGCGAGCAGCGGCAGCGAGGCGCCGGTGACGGTGAGGATGCCGAGCGCCAGGTACGAGCCCGCGTTGACCGCGAGCGTGTCGGGCGCGGCGAGTACGTTCCGGCTGACCGCCTGGAGCGCGGCTCCGGCCGCGCCGAGCGCGACGCCGACGACGAGGCCCGCGACCATGCGCGGCAGCCGCGAGGCGATGACCACGGAGGCGTCGCCGTGCTCCGCGCGGCCGGTCAGCGCCTTCCACACCTCGCCCGCGCCGACGTCGGCGGTGCCCTGCGTGATGTCGGCGACGGCGAGGACGGCGACCGCGAGGACGAGGACCAGGACGAGGACCAGTCCGGCCGTCAGCGCGGTCGCGCCCGCGCCCGGGGCGGGCGCGGCCGTCCGTGCGTCGGCCGCGGGCTCGGTGGCGCGCGGGGGAGTCGTGACGCTCACGGCGCTGCTTCGCCCTTTCGCTACTTCGTGAGGGCGGCGACGACGGCGTCCACGTACGCCTCCATCGACGCGGGACCGCCGAACATCCAGACGCCGTCGGGCAGTCGGCTGACATGGCCCGCCTTGACGAAGGGCAGCGACTTCCACACGGCGTTCTTGGCGAGGGCGTCGGCGAAGGGGTCGCCGTCCGAGGCGTTCGCGATGTAGGTGAAGCGGATGTCACCGAGCCCGGTGAGGCCCTCGACGTCGGTGGTGGCCAGGCCGTAGTCCTTGTCGCCCTTGACCTTCCAGGCGTTCGTGAGGCCGATCCGCTCGTTGACGTTCCCGATCAGGGAGCCGCTGGTGTACGGGCGTATCGAGACCTGGTTGGCCTGTACGTACGCGTCCCCGAAGGCGTACGGAGTGCCGGCGAGACCGGCGTCCGCGAGGGCCTTCCTGCCCTCCGCGAGCTTCGCGTCGAACGCCTGCTTGACCTCGGTCGCCTTCCGCGTGGTGCCGGTCGCCTGCGCGATGAGGTCGAGGGACGTCGTCATCAGGCCGATCTGATCGGTGGCGTCGGCGGACCTCATCTGGAGGACGGGGGCGATCTTCCGCAGTTGGGTCACGGCGGACGCGGTGAGGTCGGTGGTCGCGACGATGAGGTCGGGCGACAGGGCCGCGATCGTGTCCATGCTCGGCTCGCCGCGGGTGCCGATGTCCTTGGGGGAGTTCTTCAGCGGGGCGGCCTTGTCCCAGTCCGTGTACCCCTTCACGTCGGCGACGCCGACCGGGTCGACGCCGAGCGAGACCAGGTCCTCGACGACGTTCCACTCGGTGCCGATGACCTTGGTGGCGGGCGCGTCGAGGCTTACCCGCGTACCGCTGGCGTCGGTGAGGGTGATCGGCCCCGAGGCCGAAGCGGAGGCGGAGTCCGTGGTCTTGACCGACTCGTCGGCGGCGGAGTGCGTCGTTCCGCATCCGGTCAGTCCGGTCAGGGAGAGGGCCGCGGCGGCGGCGACGGCGGCTGTTGCGGCGGGTACGGGGAGGCGTCTCATGAGGTGGAGTGGAGCCTTTCGCTTCTGTTCCGGTCGCTTGTGTTGCGGTTGCTTGTGCTGCGGTTGTTTACGTTCCGGTCGCTTGTGTTCTGCTTCTCGGCTTGGCCTCTGCTGTGGTGGCGGCCGACGGCACGGGTCCGCAGCCGGCCGGTCGAGGGGTCGGTGTCGACGTCGACCCGGATGCCGTAGACCTCGGTGAGGCGTTCGGGGGTCAGGACGTCCTCGGGCAGGCCGTCGGCGACGATCCGGCCGTCGTGGAGCAGCGCGACGCGGTCGGCGACGGCCGCCGCCTGGTCGAGGTCGTGCAGGACGACGCCGACCGCGATCCCGTGGTCGTCGGCGAGGTCGCGGATCAGGTCGAGCAGTTCGATCTGGTACCGCAGGTCGAGATACGTCGTCGGCTCGTCGAGCAGCAGCACGCCGGTCTCCTGCGCGAGGCAGCTCGCGAGCCAGACCCGCTGGAGCTGTCCCCCCGACAGGTGCTCGACGCCCCGCGCGGCCAGGTGCTCGACCCCGGTCAGCCTCAGCGCCCGCTCCACCGCGCCGGTCCCGCCCGGGTCCGGCCGGCCCCAGCGCCCCCGGTGCGGATACCGGCCGAACTCCACGACGTCCCGCACGCTCAGCCCGCTCGGCGTCGGCCGCCCCTGTGTCAGCAGCGCCACCCGCCGCGCGAACTCCCGTGACGTGAGCTGGAATCCGTCCGTCCCCGCGTCCAGCGTCAGCGCGCCCTCCCGGGCCCGCTGCAACCGCGCCAGCGTCCGCAGCAGCGTCGACTTCCCACTGCCGTTCGGCCCCACCAGCGCCGTCACCTCGCCCGGCCGCAGCGACACGGCGGCGTCATGCACGACATCCACCCGGTCGTACGCGACCGTCATCCCTGTCGCCGCCAACTCATGCCCCCGCGAAGGCGGCCCGCCGCCAGCACTCTCCCCAGCTCTCACATCACTTAGGTTAGCCTAACCTAATTCCCCCCTCCCGCCGGGGTCACCTTTGCCCCTCCGGGGCTCGACTTCTCTAGGCTCCGCTGGTGGACAACTTGGGGCCGGGGCGCCCTGGCGCGTGGGCGGAGTTGGACAAGCGCCTCCGCGATCACGTCGGAGCCCCGTACTTCGCCCCGACCGCCACCGCTCTCCTCGGCCTTCTCCCCGCCCTCGACCCGCACCACCGCCGCAGGGTCCTCGACCTGCTCGCCCGGCAGGCCGACCTGCTCTCCGGGAAGCGGTGCCGGGAGGATCGGCTGGCGCTGGCCGCGCTGGTGGCCGCCCGGCCATGGGCGGTCCCGTTCCTCTCCGACCCGCATCCGGGCGTGAGGACCTGCGCGGCCTTGTTCCTGGGGGAGGTGCCGGGCGACGACGCGTCGGCCCTCGACGGCCCTCGACGGCCTCAGGGAACAGGCCGCGGTGGAATCGGACCCGACGGCCCTGCAAGCCCAACTACTGGCTCTGGGCAGCCTGTCGGCGCACAGCGCGGTCACCGACGCGTTCTGGCTCCGGCCCTGTCTGACGCACGCCGACCCCCTGGTCCGGCTGGCCGCGATCCGAGCCGCCTTGCCGACCGTGACGACACCCGCCGCCGCCAGGGGACTTGGCCGCACGGCCGGAACCGCCTTCGTCGCGTTCGGTACCGCGTCCCTGCCCGACGTGCAGTGGCGGTCCCAGGTGCGTGAGGCGGTCCGCGGCTTCGCGGATCCGCTGCGGGCGCACCCGCGGGAGGCGCTGGAACTGGTCGGCGCGTTGGCCGGGGCCGCGAGGGCGGACCTGCGCCGCGCCGCCCTGGTGGCCGCTAACACCCAACTGCGGTACTGACGGCGTCCGTCGGCCGGGTTGTGGGAAGTGGTCGTCGCGGGACTGGACGACGAGGACCGGGTCCCCGCAGAAGCGCTCGACATGAACGGCTCCGCCTGGACGAACAGATCTGCCGCGCGGCCACGGAGGCGCTGGACCGTATCGGCTGAGCCACCTCGGCAGTCCGGCCCCCGCTCAGCCGTTGAACGCCTGCGGAACCTTGACGCCGCTTCGGTGAGGATTTCGGGGCGTTTGCAGAAGGGAAAGCGGACTTGGGTGCGGCCGGCGGTGGGGTGGTCGTAGAAGTCGGAGTTGGGGACGGCGACGACGCCGCATTTCTCGGATAGCGCGCGGCAGAAGGTCAGGGCGTCGGTGCCGGGGGAGAGGTGGGTGATGTCGGTGGTGATGAAGTACGTGCCTTGGGGTTCGTACACGGTGAAGCCGGCGTCGGTCAGGGCGAGGGCCTCGGCGACGGCGTACTGGAAGGGGCCGGAGGCGACGTAGGTCAGGAACTGCTTGGTGGTGCGGACGGCCGCGACCAGTCCACGCGACCCCGTCACCCAGACCACGCCGTTTTTATGCACTCATTCGTATTTCGCACAACAGGCCCACCAAGGGTGCCCCCAGCACCACGGTCGCCGGTGAGCCGACGACGGTCTACTGCCGCAAATCCCACGCCGAAGACGACGACAAGACGGGCGTCGACCGCCAGGAACGGATCTGCCGGGAGATCGCCGAGCGCCGCGGATTCGTCGTCAACCCGGCCCACGTCTTCGTGGACAACAGCCGATCCGCCTGGAGCCGCAAACGGAAGCGCCCCGGCTGGGACCGTCTGTTGGAGGAAGCCCGGGATCGCAGCTTCCGGCATCATCGCCTACCACCCCGACCGGCTCATGCGGCAGCCCCGCGACTTGGAAGAGCTGCTCCAGGTCTCCGACGACCACGCGAGATCGTTGCCCCGACGCTGGAGCAGTTCGTCAGCGACGCCGCCGTGAAACCGCTAAGCGAGCTTCGGGTGGACGGCCGACTCGCGACCAGCAACCTCCCCGATGGCGTGGCTGAGGAACTGAACGACGACCAGCGGCAACTCGACGAGCTCAACGAGATGTGGACGGCGAAGGAGTTGTCCACGGCGCAGTACCGGAAGATGCGCAAGGGGATCACCGACCGCATCGCAAAGGCCCAGCACAAGGTGGTCATCCGGCCTATGGTCCTCTCGACGGGCTCACGGGTGCGGGTGCACGGGCCGCTTGGGAGGCCGAGGACATGACGGACAAGCGCCGTAACGCGGTGCTGCGCTTCCTGTCGCGGGTGGCGAAGCCCCGCGAGGGTTCCGGTTCGGTGGGGGATGAGTTGACGGAAAGCAACGCCTTGCTGTCGCTGGTGAGCGAGGCTGTCCGATGTGAGCCTGGTGAGCGGATCGTCACGACGTCCGTCGTCTGCCCGCTCTGCGATACCGACACTTTCGAAGTGGCGGGCAACGAGTGCTTCTGCGAGGGCTGCTGTGTGCCCGCAGGGTTAGAAGACGGAGAATTGCATTCCTGCGAGTTGCCCTTCGTGCTCGCAGGATCGGTTGCTCGGCCCGATCCCGTATGTCCCGAAGGACACGATGTCTTCCAGGTGGCGCTCGCGTACGGGCTGGGAGAGGACCACGAGGTTCGGCGTCTCTCGGTCGGTCTTCGCTGTCCGATCGACGGTGCGCTGGACTTGCTGCTCAACAACGCGCCCGTGGTACCGCGACGGATCTCGTAATCGCCCAGGCTGCCATCAAGGTGGTGTGGACCGCGGAGTCAGACCGGCGCAGTTTCTCGGTGCGCGGCCGGTCAGCGTCTGTCCCGCCCCTGTGACGCCGATCCTCTCTGTCAGCGAGGCGTGCGAGGCTCTGGGTATGACCTACGACCTCGCTGTTTGGGAAGGTGAGCGACCGGCGGATGACAAGACTGCTGGCCGAGTCTTCACTGAGCTCTACGACCACTACATCGACGGGGAACTCGACCACCGTCCGACCGAACGGATCGCCGCTTACGTGGCCGCGCTCCTTGAGCGGTGGTGTGACATGACCGAGGACGAGTCGGACACTTCTCCCTGGGCGACCGGCCCGTTGATCGATGAGGCCAGCGGTCCGCTCATCTACTTCGCGATGCGTTGGAGCATGGCCGAAGAAGCGTCGGCTTACGCGGCGTTCTTGGCGGAGTCCATGGGTCTGGTCTGCTTCGACGTGCAGCAGGACGGGCTCAGGCCCTGAAGGGGGCGCCGGACGCCGGTGGCAGAAGTGGGGCGGTGGAGTTGGCGGCATCCGCCCAGCCCAGGCACGGTTCGTTCGACGACCAAGCGCCGTCTGGGCCGTGGTGCACAGCCAAGGGCCATGCCCGTTGAGCGACGAGCGACTCGCGCGCTGTGTCGCGTCCGCTGGTTCGGGTTTGCGAGGCGTGCACACTGAGAAATCCATTGGGGGATGGTGATCCAGCCTGGCTACTCTCCGAGCCATGAGCGGACCCCTGTTGGTGACCGAATTGGCTGAGGCCCCGTCGCACGCGGCAATCCTGCGGGTCCGCGAGTTCCTGGTTCGCCCTCATGGGATCCGGTATCGGCGACGAGGTCGTCTTCGAGGCCGAACATGCCGACGAGGTCGACCAGGAACCTCTTATCGGGTTCGCTCCGACCCACGCTGTCGATGTCGTCGCGTTCTGCAACAGTCCCGTCGACCACGTCGTGACGGCCCTGCTGACCGCCGCCGTCATGGACTTGATCGGCGGCATCGCCAACGTCGAACTACGGGAGGACCAGGTACCGATCGTGGCCGGCCTTCCGGGCATCGTCGCGACGGTGACCGATCCCTGGCTCGCCGCGTACGGCTCAGCCGACTTCCTCAGGGCGTGGGTCCAACAACCCGGCTTCCGACTCCTGAAGTAGCCGGGAAAGGACGTTCATGCGGTGAAGGCGCGACGACCACTGCGCTACGAGCCCCATCCTGCTTGCGATCGTACGAGCCACCTGCACTCCGCCGCGCTTCACACGCTGCGGTTCCGCCTACGGCTTCAGTTTCAGCGCCACATAAGTTTATGACGATTCGCTGCGTGCTGTGCGTGCAAGGCTCCGATAACTAGTGTTATCAAGAACCAAAATGGCTGATGTCGCAGGCCAGGGGCGGCATCGGCCTCATGCAGGAAGAAGAGCGTGTGAGTTCAGGACGTCAAGCGCTGCAGGCGGCTGGCGGCGTCGCGGAGGACTTCGGGGCGTTTGCAGAAGGCGAAGCGGACTTGGGTGCGGCCGGTGGTGGGGTGGTCGTAGAAGACGGAGTTGGGGATGGCGACGACGCCGCATTTCTCCGGTAGCGCGCGGCAGAAGGTCAGGGCGTCGGTGCCGGGGGAGAGGTGGGTGATGTCGGTGGTGATGAAGTACGTGCCTTGGGGTTCGTACACGGTGAACCCGGCGTCGGTCAGCCCTGCGGCCAGCAGATCGCGCTTGGCGCGGAGGTCGGCGGCGAAGTCGGCGTAGTAGGCGTCGGGCAGGGCGAGGGCCTCGGCGACCGCGTACTGGAAGGGGCCGGAGGCGACGTAGGTCAGGAACTGCTTGGTGGTGCGGACGGCCGCGACCAGTTCACGCGACCCCGTCACCCAGCCGACCTTCCAGCCGGTGAAGGAGAAGGTCTTGCCTGCCGAGGAGATGGAGACCGTGCGGTCGCGCATGCCGGGCAGCGAGATCAGGGGGGTGTGGACGCCGTCGAAGACGAGGTGTTCGTAGACCTCGTCGGTGACCACGAGGAGGTCGTGGTCGACGGCGAGGGCGGCGATCTCGGTGAGTTCGGCGGGGGTGAGGACCATGCCCGTGGGGTTGTGCGGGGAGTTGAGGAGGAGGAGCCGCGTACGAGGCGTGACGGCGGCGCGCAGGGCGTCGAGGTCGGGGCGGAAGTCGGGGGCGCACAGGGTCAGGGGGACGCGGACGGCGCCCGCCATGGCGATGCAGGCGGCGTAGGAGTCGTAGAACGGCTCGAACGCGATGACCTCGTCGCCCGGTTCGAGCAGGGCGAGCATCGCGGCGGCGATGGCCTCGGTGGCGCCCGCGGTGACCAGGATCTCGGTGTCGGGGTCCAAGTCGAGCCCATAGAAGCGGCGTTGGTGGTCGGCGACGGCGCGGCGCAGTTCGGGGACGCCGGGGCCCGGCGGGTACTGGTTGCCGCGGCCGTCGCGCAGGGCGCGGACGGCCGCCTCCCGTACGGACTTGGGACCGTCGGTGTCGGGGAAGCCCTGGCCGAGGTTGATCGCGCCGGTCGAGACGGCCAGCGCCGACATCTCGGCGAAGATCGTCGTGCCGAGGCCGTCGAGACCGCGGTTCAGCAGCGGCCTGTCCCGCATGCGCCCGCCCGTTTCCAGACTGCCTGTTTCCAGACTGCCCGTTTCCTGCCCGCCCATTTCCAGCACCCACTCTCCGTCGGAACCGTACGGGGACCGTCCCGGGACGCGTCCCGGGTTCCGTACCGTACGTCGTCCGCCGTCGGGGGTGTGCGCCGGGCGCGCCCGGGAGCGGTGTGGGAACGACGTAGTGAACACGTGAGCCCTTAAGCGCTCCAAGGGATGGAAAGTACGCACAGATGGGTAAAAACGCTGAGGACGGCGCGAGTTTCATGATTCCGTAGCTCTCGGATCTACCGGACCCCACGTGGGCACCGAGCCGCCGCGTCTCTCCGTCAGACGCGGGTCGGCCCATCATCCACTGCGTGCTTGCGGAGCCGACCCATGCTCACCACCCTCCAGACCGCCTACACCGACACCCGTGCCGGAGACCTCGCGTGGTGTCTCGGGAAGGACCCGCTGCCCGCGCTCGCCGTGCTCGACCTCGACGTCGGCGACGCGCGCGGGCTGCGGGCCAAGGTCCAGATGCGGCTGCTCGGCGCGTCCCACCAGGTACTGGTCGACACCGGTCGTGACGGCGGGTGTTCGGAGACCGTCGCGTGCATGCCGGGCAGCCAGGCACCGCTGCCGTTCGGCGTGGCGCGCAGGGTCGGCGGCTGGGACTACGAGTTCGCGGCCCGGATCGAGACGCTGTCGCAGGGCTCCTTCGCGGGCCGCGCCCAGGAGTTGCTCGCGCTGGTCGCCGACCACCCCAACGGCCTCGCCGGCACCTTCCCCGGCGACCCGCACGCCTTCACCGCGATGCTCGTGCAGTGCGCGGAGGGCAGCGTGCGGTGGCGCACCTGGCACGCGTACCCCCAGGAGGGACGGCTGGTGACCACCAGAACCCGGGTGAACGCCCTTCCTTGAAGGGGTGTTGGGGCGTACGACGCCGGCCCGTGCGGAGCCGGACCTCTCGACCCGTGCGGTACGGGCGTACGTCGGCAGCACCTCCGCGTGGGCGGTCCGCGGCGCGACTCGTGCACCCGTGCGCACCGATGGGCGAACGTCCGTACGCACCGATGGACGAACGCCCGTACGGTCAGCGGCACATACGTCCACACCGTGCGCCGCACCCGTACCCCCGTGCGCCGGTGCGGTCCGCGAAAGCGCCGTCAATCGCCCCTGATTACACCCCTGTGGGTGACTTGTGCCGCCACCGGACTGACATAGCGTGCACTCATGATCGACCAGCCAGGCCGCACCGCGGCACCACTCGACCTGCGGCTTCCCGTGGCCGCGGGCGCCGCACGCGCGCTGGTCCTGGCCGCCGTCTTCGTCTGCGCCGCCTGCGGTCTGGTCTACGAGCTCGAACTGGTCGCGCTCGCCTCCTACTTGGTCGGCGACTCCGTCACCCAGGCGTCGGTCATCCTCTCGGTGATGGTCTTCGCGATGGGCTGCGGCTCGCTGCTCGCCAAGCGGCTGCGGATACGGGCCGCGGCCGGTTTCGCCGCTGTCGAGACGGCGCTCGCGCTGGTCGGCGGGCTGTCGGTGATGGCGCTGTACGCCTGCTTCGCGTGGGCGGGACAGGCCCGACTGGCCATGATCGGCTGCGCGTTCGCGATCGGCGTGCTGATCGGCGCCGAGGTGCCGTTGCTGATGACGCTCGTTCAGCGCATCCGGCGGCAGGACGCGGGCGGCGCCGTCGCCGACCTCTTCGCCGCGGACTACGTGGGCGCGCTCGTCGGCGGCCTCGCCTTCCCCTTCCTTCTCCTGCCGCACTTCGGGCAGTTGACCGGCGCGCTGGCCACCGGCGTGGTCAACGCGGTGGCGGGCGGCGCGACCGTGCTGTGGCTCTTCCGCGGCGACCTGTCCACCCGCACCCGCTGGTGGCTGCTGGCCGCGAACGTCTTCGTGCTTGCGGTGCTCGGCGCCGCCGCCGCTGCCGCCGGGCCCTTCGAAGCGGCGGCGCGGCACGCGGTGTACGGCGGACAGGTGCGCGTCGCGGAGCAGACCGCCGTGCAGGAGATCGTCCTCACCGGCGGAACGAGCAGAACGGGCGGAAGCGGCGGAACGGGTGGAAGCGGCGGAACGGCCCACGGCGGCAGGACCGGCGCCCCGCTCCAACTCTTCCTGGACGGACGGCTACGGGTCTGCGGCACGGACGAATTCCGTTACCACCAGGCCCTGGTGCACCCCGCGATGAACGGCCCGCACGGCCGCGTCCTCATCCTCGGCGGCGGCGACGGCCTCGCCCTGCGCGAGACGCTGCGCTACAGCGGGGTCCGCGCCGTCACCGTCGTGGACCTCGACGACGAACTCGTCCGCCTCGCCCGTACCGACCCCGGCCTGTCCGCGCTCAACCGGCACGCGTACGACGACCCGCGCGTCACCGCCGTCACGGCCGACGCCTTCGACTGGCTGCGCGCGGAGCGGCGAGGGCCGTACGACGTGATCATCGCCGACCTGCCGGACCCGGGGATCTCGCGCAGCGCGAAGCTGTACTCGGAGGAGTTCTACGGGCTGGCCGCGCGCACGCTGGCCCCCGGCGGGCGGCTCGCCGTCCACGCGGGCACGCCCAGCGCCTCCACGCACACCTTCTGGACCATCGAGGCCACCTTGCGGGCGGTGGGGCTGCGGACGGCGCCGTACTGGATCACCGGCCGCACCTGCGGCGCGCAGGCGGGGCCCGACCGCTGGTCGGGCTCGGTACCGCCGTCCGCCACGAACTGGGGCTTCGTGCTGTCCGGCCTCGCCACCCCCGCCATCGCACTCCCGCCCCGCCACCCCCCTGACCTCTGGCTGACCCCCGCGCTGCTCCGCAAGGCCGCCGCCGCCCCGCTGACCAGCCGCCCCACCGAGTCCCTCCCGGCCTCGACGCTGCTGCGCCCGAGGGTGCGGTGACGGATCGGAGGGGACAGAGGGACCAGAGGGAGCAGAGGGCGCGGTGAGGGACGACGGGGAGGCGTGGACGCCGGGTGGCGTAAGGGGGCGGGACACCCGATGTACGGGTGCGGTCGCGCGGGCGGGTGCACGGCGGCGGGCGCGTCCGTACGGGTTCGGGCCGCGTGCGCCGTACGCCGTACACCCGTAAAAAGTTCCGGCCGCGAAGCCGCGTGGCACCGTCCCGATGGGTAGGCTCCGCCGCATGGAGCACGAGGTCTTCGTCCCGGTCAGCCCCACCCGCATCGGCCACGCCCTGCGCAGCCCCGCGCGCGTGACCGCGAGCCTGCCCGGCTGGCAGCCGGACGCGTCCGGCGCCGTGGAGGGGGCCGGGGGAACTGACGGGTCCGGCGTCGCGGGCCGCCTCCGCCTGCGGGTGGGCGGCTCCACGATCACGTACCGCGGCACGGTCCGCGTCACCGGCGCCTCGTCGCCCTTCGCGGCGGAGGCGAACGGTACGGAGGTACGCGGTACGGGCACGGTCAAGGCCACGCTGGAGATCGTCGTGGCCGAGACCTCGCACCCGGAGCCGGGCGCCCTGCTGATCTTCCGCGGCGCGGCGCAGGCCGAGGGCCGCCTGGCGTCGTACGAGCCGGACGTCGTGGAAGCGGCGGTACGGCGGCTGCTTGACCGTTTCTCCGCGGACCTGGCGGCGCACGCGCCGGAGGAGGCGGCGGCCCCGGAGGCAGACCCGGCCCCGGACCTGGAGTCGGACTCGGCCCCGGACTCGGACTCGGCCCCGGCCCCGGCCCCGGCGGAAGGCGCGGCGCCCTCGGACGTGACCGTCGAAGAAACGATCGTGCCGGCCGTCGAGGCGGAAGCGGCGGACGTGGTGGCCCAGGAAACCGCTGACGACGCTGCCGACACCCCGGAGGACCCGGCCGACACGCCCGCCGAGGATCCCCGGTCCACCGGGAATTCCGCCGACTCCGCCGAGCCCGAGGCGGACGTCGTGGACGACCTCGGCGAGCCCGCCCCGCCGTCCGACCTGGACGACTTCGAGCTGGTCGAGGTCGAGGTGGAGGTCCCGGAGAGCGCCGCCGCGCTGGACGACCTGGTGCCGCCCGCCGAGGCCGCGCACGCCCGCCGCACGATGATCGGCCGCAGCGCCGAGGAGGTCGACCACGCGCCGCCGCGCGGACGCTACGCGCCCGTACCCGCGCCGGACGCCACCTCCGCGGCGGCGACCCTGCGCTGGGCGGCCCCCGCCGCCGCGGCTCTCGTCGCGTCCGCCGTGGTCGTCGGCCGGGTGCTGCGACGCCGCAGGTAACACAGCCCGGTTACTCTCGTTCCGTGTCGAACGAGACGAAGCTGACGGCGGGCGACGCCGAACTGATCCTGCGGCCCCACGACGGCTGCCGGATCGCCTCATTGAAGGTCGGCGGGACCGAACTCCTGCGCCAGGGAGACAAATTCGGCGCCTTCTTGATGGTGCCGTGGTGCGGCCGTACGGAGAACGGGGTGTTCCGCAACGGCGGCGTCACCCATCAACTCCCCGTCGACGCGCCCCCGCACGCCATCCACGGCACCGGGCGCCACACCGCCTGGCAGGAGGCCGCGCCCGCTACCGAGACCACCGCCGCGTACTACTTCGACCTCGCCGAGCCGTGGCCGTACCCCGGACGGGTGACGCACACCGTCGAGCTGGCCCCGCACTCGGTGAAGCTGACGCTCAGTGTGGAGGCCGACGCGTCCGGCGACTCCTTCCCCGCGCAGGCGGGCTGGCACCCGTGGTGGCTGCGCAACCTCGGCCAGGGCGGCCAGGACGTCGAACTGGCCTTCACCGCCGCCTGGCAGGAGGAGCGCGGCGACAACCACCTGCCGAACGGCAACCGCGTCGACCCCGAGCCCGGCCCCTGGGACGACTGCTTCGGCATGCCCGACGGCGTGGACATCGCCCTCACCTGGCCCGGCGAGATGACGGTCCGGGTGACCAGCCCTTCCGAATGGGCGGTCGTCTACACCGAGCCGGCCGAGGCGGTCTGCGTCGAGCCCCAGTCCGGGCCGCCGAACGGCCTCAACACCCTGCCCCGCCTGGTCACCCCGATCGACCCGCTGGAGATCAGCACGGAGTGGACCTGGCACCGGATCGGCTGAGCCCCCGGCCTGCCGGGATACTGGTCGGCATGAGTGACCAGACGCGAGACGCGCTGCTGCGGCAGATCAAGGACAAGGCCGTGGTGCACGGCAAGGTGACCCTCTCCTCGGGGCTCGAGGCCGACTTCTACGTCGACCTGCGCCGGATCACCCTGGACGGCGAGGCCGCGCCGCTCGCCGGACAGGTGATGCTCGACCTCACCGCCGAACTGGACTTCGACGCGGTGGGCGGGCTGACGCTCGGCGCCGACCCGGTGGCCACCTCGATGCTGCACGCCGCCGCGGCGCGCGGGCAGCGGCTCGACGCGTTCGTGGTCCGCAAGGCCAACAAGGCGCACGGCTTGCAGCGCCGTATCGAGGGCACCGAGGTCAAGGGCCGCCGCGTGCTGGTGGTCGAGGACACCTCGACCACGGGCGGTTCGCCGCTGACCGCGGTCGAGGCGGTACGGGAGGCGGGCGCCGAGGTGGTGGCCGTCGCCGTCATCGTGGACCGCGGCGCGGCCGGGGCGGTCGCGGACGCGGGACTGCCGTACCTGGCCGCGTACTCGCTGGACGACCTGGGCCTCGCCTGAGTCGCCTGAGTCGCCCGAGTTGCGTGAGTCGCCTCAGTCGCCTCAGCCGTGCGGCCGTGTCGCGGTTCTGAGTGCTTCTGGCTGGCTCTGACCTGTGCTTTTCCGGCCTCCGGAGTGTTTCACGTGAAACACTCCGGAGGCCGTCGTCCACTGGGTGTGCACGAAGGTGGTGTATCCGTTCGAGTCTGGGAAGATGGGGGCGACAAAGACGTCGCCACGCCAGTAAGGCCACAGCAGGACCACCCGCAGATCATGAGGAGCGGACACGATGCCCATCGCAACCCCCGAGGTCTACAGCGAGATGCTCGACCGGGCGAAGGCAGGCAAGTTCGCCTACCCGGCCATCAATGTCACCTCGTCGCAGACCCTGCACGCCGCGCTGCGCGGCCTCGCCGAGGCGGAGAGCGACGGCATCATCCAGATCTCCACGGGCGGCGCGGAGTTCCTGGGCGGCCAGTACAACAAGGACATGGTGACCGGCTCGGTCGCGCTCGCGGAGTTCGCGCACATCGTGGCCGAGAAGTACCCGATCACGGTCGCGCTGCACACCGACCACTGTCCCAAGGACAAGCTGGACGCGTACGTGCGTCCGCTGCTGAAGGTCTCGCAGGAGCGCGTGGCCGCGGGCCGCGACCCGCTGTTCCAGTCCCACATGTGGGACGGCTCGGCGGAGAATCTGGACGACAACCTCGCCATCGCCAAGGAGCTGCTGGCCGAGGCCGTCAAGGCCAAGATCATCCTGGAGATGGAGATCACCCCGACCGGCGGTGAGGAGGACGGCGTCTCGCACGAGATCAACGACAACCTCTACACCACCGTCGACGACGCCTACCGCACCGTCGAGGCCGTCGGCCTGGGCGAGCAGGGCCGCTACCTGCTGGCCGCCTCCTTCGGCAACGTCCACGGCGTCTACAAGCCGGGCAACGTCGTCCTGCGTCCGGGCATCCTCAAGGAGCTCCAGGACGCGGTCGCCAAGAAGTACGGCAAGGCCAACGCTTTCGACTTCGTCTTCCACGGCGGCTCGGGCTCCACGCTCGAGGAGATCAACGAGGCGCTGGAGAACGGCGTCGTCAAGATGAACATCGACACCGACCTCCAGTACGCTTTCACCCGGCCCGTCGCGGACCACATGTTCCGCAACTACGACGGCGTCCTGAAGGTCGACGGCGAGGTCGGCAACAAGAAGACGTACGACCCCCGCGTCTGGGGCAAGGCCGCCGAGGCCGGCATGGCCGCCCGTGTGGTCGTCGCGGCCGAGAACCTGCGGTCGGCGGGCAACAAGCGCAAGTAGTCCTCCGGACGGGTTCCGGGACGGACTGCCTGACGTCGTCGGCCGTCGTACGGCTGGATGTGCGGGCGCCCGCCGGGCCGCTCCGCACGGTTTCGGGCTCGTCGCCGAAGGCCCCTGGCATCTGCCGGGGGCCTTTACGGTGGGGGCTCGGGCAGACTGGAACGCATGGCCATCAACGAGAACCTGCTCGGGGGACCCGCCCCCACCCATCTGCCCGAAGACCCGGAGCCGCGCGAACTGCTCGCCTCCGGCACCGCGCCCGCCGAGGTCGCGGCGAAATACCCGGCTTCCTCGCTGGTCTGGGCGCAGCTCGCCGACGACGCCTTCGAGGCCGGCAGCGTCGTGGAGTCGTACGCCTACGCCCGTACCGGCTACCACCGCGGCCTCGACTCGCTGCGCCGCGCCGGGTGGAAGGGCCACGGTCCCGTGCCCTTCGAGCACGAGCCGAACCGCGGCTTCCTCCGCGCCCTGCACGCGCTGGCCCGCGCCGCCCAGGCGATCGGCGAGCAGGACGAGTACGAGCGCTGCACGGCCTTCCTGCGGGACAGCTCGCCGACCGCCGCCGACACCCTGACCTGACGGCCGGACCGCCCTTCTTTTCCTGTTTCCCCCGCGTTCCCCCTGGGTCTCACCAGGGGGAACGCGCTTTGTCGCAGTCGTGCCGCAAGGGCGGACCGACGCCTCCGCCCCCGTATCAATGTGCGATTCTGATCCGTGTTGTCCACACGCAGCACGGGTGCGACCGGCCGGGGGGCCGGGGCCTCGACGACCGCTGCGCCAGCGCAGGGGGAGTTTTGGCACAGCGACGCCGTCAACCGGGCCGACGTCGGACGAAGGGCCGCGCCGCGATAGTCGGCTCCGCCTTGGCCGTAGGACTGATCATGGTGACCGCGGGCGTCGGGTACGCCACCTGGAACCATGGCAGGAACGCCGACTCCGCCGCCGCCATCGACCACGGCCTCGCCGCCACCACGGCACCGGCCCGCGACGGCGACACCGGAGGCGGCGCCCCGCCGTCCGCGACGGACAAGGCGGACCCGCCGAAGGTCCCCGTCTCCGGCACCGGCCGCTTCAGCACCGCCGACGCCAGCGGCAAGGCCACAGGACACGGCACCATCCGCCGCTACAAGGTCGAGGTCGAAGGCGGTATCGACCTGTCCGCCGCCGACGCCGCCCACGAGATCGCCGCCATCCTCGCCAACCCCCGCGGCTGGACCGCCGACGGCCACGACGGCTTCCAGCTCGTCTCCTCCGGCCGCGCCGACTTCGTCGTCAAGATCGCCACTCCCGACACCGTGGCCGACATCTGCGGCGCCGCCGGCCTCCTCACCCGCGGCGAGGTCAACTGCGACGTCGGCTCCACCGTCGTCGTCAACCTCAAGCGCTGGCTGCTCGGCTCCCCCGAGTTCAAGGGCCCCATCGAGGGCTACCGCGCCCTGATCATCAACCACGAGGTCGGCCACCGCATCGGCCACGGCCACGAGGGCTGTCCGGGCCCGGGAAAGCCGGCCCCGGTGATGATGCAGCAGATCAAGGGCCTGAACGGGTGCCGGGCGAACGAGTGGCCGTACGACGCGAAGGGGACGTACGTGGGAGGCCCGGGGGTGGAGTGAGCGTGGCGGACGGGCGTGCGGCGAACCCCACCGCGCGGCGGTGACCTGGCGGCGCAGCCCTCGTGCGGAGGCACCCCGGCGGCGGAGCCCGCAGGCTGGGGGGGCCGGGCCTTGCCGGATTGGGCCGCACCGCAGATGATCGCGGCGTAGCCCGGTGATCCCGGGTCCGCTTCTGGAGGTAAGAGCATGTCCGACGCACCGACCGATGAGGCGGCGACCCCGAACCTCTCGTTCGAGGGCAGCACGCCGTACGAGGACTACGTTCAGGCGTCCGTACTGACCCACATGCAGCACCCGCTGTCCGACGAGCCCGGCGAGATGGCCTTTCTGGTCACCACGCAGGTGATGGAGCTGTGGTTCACGCTGCTGGTCCACGAATGGACCACCGCGGCGGCGGCGCTCAGAGAGGACGACCTGCCGACGGCGATGGCCGCGCTCAAGCGCAGCCTGCCGGAGCTGGAGTCGCTGAACGCCTCGTGGAAACCGATCGCCAATCTCACCCCCGCCCAGTTCAACGCGTACCGGTCGGCCCTCGGCGAGGGCTCCGGGTTCCAGTCAGCGATGTACCGGCGGTTGGAGTTCCTGCTCGGGGACAAGTCCGCGTCGATGCTGGTGCCGCACCGGGGCACCCCCAGCGCGCACGCCGAACTGGAGAAGGCGCTGACCGAGCCGAGTCTGTACGACGAGGTGCTGCGGCTGCTCAGCCGCCGCGGCTATTCGGTGCCCGCCGAGGTGCTGGAGCGCGACCCGGCGCTGCGCTACGAGCCGCACGCGGAGGTCGAGCGGGTGTGGCAGAGCGTGTACGCGGACGCCGACCAGGACACCGAGCTGATCAGGCTCGGTGAGGCCCTGACGGATGTCGCCGAACTCGTCTGGCGCTGGCGCAACGACCACCTGGTGGCCACGCGCAGGGCGATGGGCGCCAAGTCGGGTACGGGCGGCTCGGCGGGGGTGGCCTGGCTGGAGAAGCGGGCCACGAAGAACGTGTTTCCCGAGCTGTGGACGGCGCGCAGCCATGTCTGAGGCCGTCGCGGCACGGGACGCCGCCCTTCAGGGCCGCGCGGACGCGTTGGACGCCGCCGACCCGCTGGCCGCCGTCCGGGACCGCTTCGTGCTGGACGACACGGTCTATCTGGACGGCAACTCGCTGGGCGCGCTGCCCACCGCCGTGCTGCCCCGGCTGAGCGACGTCGTCACCCGGGAGTGGGGCGAGCTGCGCATCCGGTCCTGGGAGGAGAGCGGCTGGTGGACCGCACCCGAGCGGATCGGGGACCGGATCGCGCCGCTGGTGGGCGCCGCGCCGGGGCAGGTCGTGGTCGGGGACTCGACCAGCGTGAATGTCTTCAAGGCGCTGGTCGCCGCCGTGCGGATGGCGCCCGCCGACCGCACCGAGATCCTGGTGGACGCGGCGACCTTCCCCACGGACGGCTACATCGCCGCGTCGGCGGCCCGGCTGACCGGTCACACCGTGCGCGCGGTGGACGCGGCCGAGATCGCGGACGCGGCCGGTGACCGTACCGCCGTGGCGCTGGTCAACCACGTGGACTACCGCACCGGGCGGCTGCACGACCTGTCCGCCGTCACGGCGGCCCTGCACGCGGCGGGCGCCCTCGCGGTCTGGGACCTGTGCCACAGCGCGGGCGCGCTCCCCGTCGCGCTCGACGCGGACGGCGTGGACCTCGCGGTCGGCTGCACGTACAAGTACCTCAACGGCGGGCCCGGCGCGCCCGCGTACCTCTATGTGCGGCGTGAGCTGCAACCGCGCTTCGACTCGCCGCTGCCGGGCTGGAACTCGCACGCCGACCCGTTCGGCATGGCCCCGCAGTACGCCCCGGCGGACGGCGCGCCCCGCGGGCGGGTCGGCACGCCGGAGATCCTGTCGCTGCTCGCATTGGACGCGGCGCTCGACGTCTGGGACGGTGTCGCCGTCGCGGACGTGCGGGCCAAGAGCCTGGCGCTGACCGACTTCTTCCTGGACTGCGTGGCCGCGCTGGTGCCGTACGGGCGCGCCGAGCCGATCACACCCGCCGACCACGCGGAGCGCGGCAGCCAGGTCTCGCTGCGCTGCGCGGGAGCGGGCGAGGTGATGCGCGAGCTGACCGCGCGCGGCATCGTCGGCGACTACCGGCGCCCCGACGTGCTGCGCTTCGGCTTCACACCGCTCTACACCCGGTACGCCGACGCCTTGCGCGCCGCCCGCGTACTGGCCGACGTCCTGGCCGGCGGACCGGACACGACCGTCGCGGCCGGGACGGCCGACGCCGGTGATACCGCCGGGACGGCCCACGCCGCCCGGCCCACCGCCGTACCGCAGGAAACCGAAACGCTCGACGTACCCGAAGGGACCACGTAACCGATGTCCGCTGCCGACCCCTCCACGTCCCCGCCCGCTGCCGATGCCGCCTCCGGGCGACGGGCGGCGGCCGAGGAGGCGTCGGCGTTCGGCCACGCTCCGGTGCCGCCGGACGCCACCGCGTCCTACGGCGACCACCCCGACCAGGTGGTCGACTTCTACCGGCCCGCCCCCGCCGAGGGCGCCCCCACCGGCCGTCCGGCCCCGCTGGTGGCCCTCTTCCACGGCGGCGCCTGGCGCGCCGCCTACGACCGCGCCCACGTCTCGCCGCTCGCGGCCCACCTCGCCACCCACGGCTACGCCGTCGCGTCGGTCGAATACCGCCGCGGCCCGGCCCTTGAGGCGCCGCAGGAAGGCCGCGACGGCTCGGGCCCCGCGCCCGACGCGCTGCCACCTGCCGGGCGCTGGCCCGACACCTTCGACGACGTGGCCGCCGCCCTCGACGCGCTGCCCGCGCTCGCCGTGCGGGCGCTCGGCGCCGACGCGGTCGATCCCCGCCGCACCGTCCTGACCGGCCACAGCGCGGGCGGCCACCTCGCGCTGTGGGCCGCCGCCCGTCACGTCCTGCCCCCTGAATCCCCCTGGCACCGCCCCTCACCTCCCCCTGTACGCGGCGTCGTGGCCCTCGCCCCGATCGCCGACTTCACCTCGGCGATCCGGCTGGGTGTCTGCTCCGGCGCGGTCGTCGACCTGCTCGGCGGTCCCGAACACCTGACGGCACGTCTGCCCGACGCCGACCCCGCCGCGCTGCTGCCCACCGGTATCGCCACAACCATCGTGCACGGCACCACTGACAATCAGGTTCCGTCGCAGGTCAGCCAGGCTTTCGCCCGTGCCGCGGCGGTCGCGGGCGAGGAGGTCGTCGCCGCGTGGCTGCCCGGCACCGGCCACTTCCCGCTGATCGACCCGTCCACGGCGGCCTGCGCGGCCGTCGCGGACGAGATCGCCCAACTCGCCTGGTAGCCGGGGCCGCCCGGCAGCGCGAAGGCCCCCGCCCGGTCGAACCGGGCGGGGGCCTTCGCGTGCGTGCGGTGCCGAGGGGGTCAGCGGGAGCGCTTGGCCAGCCGCTCGACGTCCAGGAGGATCACGGCGCGGGCCTCCAGGCGGAGCCAGCCACGGCCCGCGAAGTCCGCGAGGGCCTTGTTGACGGTCTCGCGCGAGGCGCCGACGAGCTGGGCCAGCTCTTCCTGTGTGAGGTCGTGGACGACGTGGATGCCCTCTTCCGACTGGACGCCGAAGCGGCGGGAGAGGTCGAGCAGGGCCTTGGCGACGCGGCCGGGGACGTCGGAGAAGACCAGGTCGGACATGACGTCGTTGGTGCGGCGCAGGCGGCGGGCGACAGCGCGCAGCAGGGCGGTGGAGACCTCGGGCCGTACGTTCAGCCAGGGCTGGAGGTCGCCGTGTCCCAGGCCGAGCAGCTTCAGCTCGGTCAGCGCGGTGGCGGTGGCGGTGCGCGGGCCCGGGTCGAAGAGCGACAGCTCGCCGATCAGCTCACCGGGGCCGACCACGGCGAGCATGTTCTCCCGGCCGTCGGGCGAGGTGCGGTGCAGCTTGACCTTGCCTTCGGTGACGACATACAGCCGGTCCCCGGGGTCACCCTCGTGGAACAGCGAGTCGCCACGCGCGAGCGTGACCTCCGTCATGGAGGCGCGCAGTTCAGCGGCCTGCTCGTCGTCGAGCGCCGCGAAAAGCGGGGCACGGCGCAGAACGTCGTCCACGAGCTCTCTCCTTGTCGACATCGCTGGGATTTCCCCATGATGCATGACGTCTCAAACAGTGCGATCAATCACAAGGATGTCTTATCCAGGCCCGTAGCCGTGCTCCGGGGGTCCGATTGGGGGTCCGATCGGGGTCCGTCAACGGCTCAGGAACGGCCGAACGGGTGGCTCCTGAGCGGGATTCCGCTATGAGCGAACAACATAGCGGCTGGGGCGTCGGAGTGGGCCCTTCGCGCAAGGCCGTACGAATTTCGTACGAATTCCTGCGCGCCGGACGGCTCGAACGCCCGCGTCGGCGCGGGTTTACCGGACCTTCGCGGATTTACGGGACCGGCACTGGTTCAGGCGCCGGTTCAGGTGCCTGCGCCGCCGCCACCAGGAAGCGCGCGGCCACCGACCGGTTGTATTTGGTGAACATCGCACCCAGCGTGCGCCGTTCCTCCTCGGTCCAGCCGTCGAGCAGTCCGGCCAGGCTCTCCGCGCGCCGGGCGCGTACCTCCTCCATCCGCCGCAGCCCCTCGGCCGTCGGCGTGACGATGCTGCGCCGCCGGTCGGTGGGGGCGGGGGAGCGGGCGACCAGGCCCTGGGCCTGGAGCGCGGCCGCCTGGCGGCCGGCCGTCGAGGGGTCGAGGCCGAGCGCGGCGGCGAGCGAGTTGATGTCCTGCGGGCCGCCCCCGGCCAGGGTGCGCAGCAGCAGGTACTCGGCCCGGTCCAGCGTGTCGTGGATGTCGGTGCGCCGGTAGAACAGCTCGAAATTCCTGACGAGCACGGCGGTCTGATGCTCGATCACATCGAGCGCGGCGGAGGTCCCCTCGGTCCCCTCCGCCTTCTCGGTCCCTGCCACGGCCACTCCAGATCCAGATATCGGTACGATGCACGTGTTAATATCGGCATCATACCGATGAATTCGGAGAGGTCGAGCGGGAGGGGACGCGGTGGGGTCGAGCGGCAGGATGCGCGAGGTCTGGGACCGGATAGTGGGGTCGGACCCGGGCCTTCACAGACTCCGCACGGCGTTCGGCGCGGCGGTCGCGATGAGCACCACCCTGGCGATCGAGTACGGCTACGGGCGCGCCACGCACGCGGGCCCCCAGGGCACCCTCGTCGGCATGCTGCTGGGCACCGTCATGGCGATGATGGGCTCGATGGCGCTGGACGGCACCCAGGTGCTGCCGAAGATCCGCACGGCCGTGTTCTTCCCGGTCGCCATCGGCACCGGCATGGTCATCGGGGTCTCGGTGGCCGGGCACACCGACGCGATGCTCGCGGTCTTCGTCGCCGTCATGTTCGTGGCGGTCTTCATCCGCCGCTTCGGACTGCCGTACTTCTTCTACGGCTTCATGATCTGGATGGGCTACTTCTTCGCCGCCTTCCTCAACGCCCGCCTCTCGCAGCTCCCCGACCTCCTCGCGGCCGTCGCCATCGCCACCGGCTGGGTCCTGCTGCTGTCCACCACCGTGCTGCGCGCCCACCCCCAGCGGACCCTGGCCCGTGTCCGCCGCGCGTTCGGCGCCCGCGCCGGGGCCGTCGCCCGGGTCTGCGCCGACCTCCTGGAGACCGACCCCAAGGACGTACGGCGGCTGGCCCGGCTCCGCCGCGAGCTGCACTCGCGCCAGCTCAGGCTCGCCGAGACCGCGCTGGTCATCGAGGGCTGGTCGGCCCACCCGGGCACCCTGCCGCCCGGCAAGTCCGCGTCCGGAGTCCGCCGCAGGACGCTGGACGCGCATCTGGCGGTGGACGCCGTGGCGACCGCGGCCGACGCGCTCGCGGGCACCGGAGGGCGCCTCGCGCCCGAGGCCGCGGCCATCGCCGCGCACCTGGCGCGCAGCGAATACGCGGCGGCCGAACGGCGGGCCAGGGACGTACTGGCCCTCGTCGACTCCGACGACCCGGTGACGGCCGCGCGCGCGGAACCGGCCACAGATTGCTTCGCCTACCACCTGGCCACCGCCGCCTGGGAGTTCACGCTGCTGGTCAGGGAGGTCAGGCGCGCCGCGGAGGCGGACGTCGGACGATCCCACAACGGAAGCGCGCACAAGGTGCGGCGCCCGAAGACCGCACAAGGCGCGGCGAATGCCCCCGGCCGCGACGCCCGTGTCTCTGGCGACCGCCGCCCCGCCCACGATGCCCACGACGACGCCCTCGACGCCCCCGCCGACTTCTCACCCGCCGTGACCCTGGCCATGGGCGGACTGCCCGGCTCAGCGGCGGTCGCGGGCGGCGTCTCGGCGCGCGGCGGCTGGCGGCGGCTCAGCGGTCTCTCGCTCACCACCCGGCAGGCGATCCAGGTGGCCGTCGCGGGCACCCTGGCCATTGTCATCGGCCGCGAGCTGTCGGAGGCCCGCTACTACTGGGCGGTGATCGCCGCCTTCATCGCCTTCACCGGCACCGCCACCCGCTCGGAGACCTTCATCAAGGCGACCAACCGCGTCGTCGGCACCCTGCTCGGCCTCGGCGCGGGCATCGGCCTCGCGCACCTGACCGCGGGCCACACCCTGTGGGTGATCGCGGTCATCGTGCTCAGCATGTCCTGCGGCTTCTACCTGGTCAGCCTCTCCTACGCGGCCATGATCTTCTTCGTCACGATCATGGTGTCGCAGCTCTACACCCAGCTCCACGAGTTCTCCGCCGGTCTGCTGATGCTGCGTCTCGAAGAGACCGCCATAGGCGCCGCCATCGGCATAGCGGTCGCCCTCGTCGTCCTGCCGACCAGTACGCGCGACACCGTCAGCAGTGCGCGCGGCAGCTACTTCGCGGCCCTGGGCGAGCTGCTGCACGCCACCGCCGCGCGCCTGGAGCACGACGGCCGCGCCGACCGGGCGGACGGGTCCACAAGCCCCGACGGCGCCGACCTCGACGCCCTGGTGCGTGTGGTGGACCACCGCCTTCAGCAGCTCGCCCTGGTGGCGCGCCCGCTGACCCGCCCCCTGGTGTGGGGCAACGACCCGCGCCTCGTACGGCACCGGCTCACCCTCTACGCGGCCGTCACCCGGCAGACCAGGGCCCTGGCGCTGGGCCCGCGCCGCTCACCCGGCCTCGCGCCCGCGCCGCACCTGGCGGAGGCCAGCCGCGCGCTC
>NZ_MECL01000221.1 GCF_014596445.1 Streptomyces sp. CBMA29
CCACGGCCAAGACCCCGCTGGCCGTCGGCTACGGGGGAGCGGTCGCCAGCGTGGACGCCGACGCGTCGGCCGCCGGCATCGAGGTGCTGCGGCGCGGCGGCAACGCCGTGGACGCGGCCGTCGCCACCGCCGCCGCCCTCGGCGTGACCGAGCCGTACTCCTCGGGCATCGGCGGAGGCGGCTACTTCGTCTACTACAACGCGCGGCAGCACAAGGTCTCCACCATCGACGGCCGCGAGACCGCCCCGCGCAGCGCCACCGACCAGCTCTTCGTGGAGAACGGCCAGCCGCTCGCCTTCGCCGACGCGGTCACCAGCGGGCGCAGTGTCGGCGTGCCCGGCACCGCCGCCACCTGGCAGACCGCCCTGGACTCCTGGGGCAGCCGCTCGCTCGGCGACGTCCTCAAGCCCGCGGAGCGGATCGCCCGCGACGGCTTCACCGTGGACGCGACCTTCAACTCCCAGACCGCGGCGAACCAGGACCGCTTCAAGGACTTCCCCGCCACCGCCGCGCTCTTCCTGCCCGGCGGACAGCCCCCGGCGGTCGGCTCCACCCTGCGCAACCCCCAACTGGCGGCCACATACGAGGAGTTGGGCCGCAAGGGGATCAACGCGATCTACCACGGCGACATCGGCGCGGACATCGTCAGGACCGTACGCAAACCCCCGGTGGACCCGGCGTCCACCCGCGTGGTGCGCACCGGTGACCTGACCGCCGCGGACCTGGCCGCGTACCACGCCAAGACCCAGGCGCCGACGCACACGTCGTACCGCGGCCTCGACGTGTACGGGCCCGCGCCCTCGTCGTCCGGCGGGACGACGGTGGCCGAGGCGCTGAACATCCTGGAGCACACGGACCTGGCGCACGCCGGCCAGGCGCAGTATCTGCACCACTTCATCGAGGCCAGCCGGATCGCCTTCGCCGACCGGGGCCGCTGGGTCGGCGACCCGGCGTTCGAGCAGGTGCCGACCGCGGGGCTGCTCTCCAAGCGCTTCGCCGCCTCGCGGGCCTGCCTGATCAAGGACGACACGGCGCTCACCAGCCCGCTCCCGCCCGGCGACCCGGCGCACCCCACCCCGTGCGCCGCCACAGGCAAGGCCGCGCCGACCACCTACGAGGGCGAGAACACCACGCACCTGACGGTGGCCGACAAGTGGGGCAACGTCGTCGCGTACACCCTCACCATCGAGCAGACCGGCGGCAGCGCGATCACCGTCCCCGGCCGCGGCTTCCTGCTCAACAACGAGCTGACGGACTTCTCCTTCGTGGCCGCCAGCCCGGCCGTGCACGACCCGAACCTGCCGGGGCCCGGCAAGCGGCCCCGCTCGTCGATCTCGCCGACGATCGTGCTGAAGAACGGCCGGGTGGACTTCGCGGTCGGCTCGCCCGGCGGCGCGACCATCATCACCACCGTGCTCCAGGTGCTCACCGAACACGTCGACCGGGGCCTGCCGTTGGTGGACGCCATCGCCGCGCCGCGCGCCAGCCAGCGCAACGCGGCGGCGACCGAACTCGAACCCGCCCTGTGGGACAGCCCGCTCAAGGCCCAACTCGAAGCCCTCGGGCAGCACTTCACCCAGAATCCGGAGATCGGCGCCGCCACCGGTGTGCAACGGCTCTCCGACGGCCGGTGGTTGGCCGCGGCGGAGCCGGTACGGCGCGGCGGCGGCTCGGCGCTGGTGGTGACTCCTACGCGCTGACCTGGCTCGACGCGAATATGCCGCTCAGGCGGTCGGAGCGGCGGGCGACAGGGCGATGATCGCGTCCGCGTCCGCCGTCCCGGCCGGCCGCGGGAAGATCCTGGCGAACGGGTGCGCGCACGCGAACGCGTGCGACTCGGCGTCGGCGGGGACCGTCACGCGGCAGTCGTGCGCGTGCGCCGCGCGGTCACGCCTCGACCAGGCGCTGGAGGATGCCGAGCGCCTCGGTCAGGCGGCGCTGGTCCTCGGCGGACAGCTCGGCGTCGATCGCCTCGGCGAGCCAGCCGGGCCGGGCCCGGCGGCCGGTGCCGCGCAGGCGGACCCCGGCCCCGGTGAGGGAGAAGACGACCTGTCGGCCGTCGGTGGGGTGCGGCGAGCGGGCGACGAGCCCGCGTTCCTCCAGCGCCGCGAGCGTCATCCGCATGGACTGCGGCCGGACGGTTTCGGCGCGAGCCAGGGCGGCGGTGGTCGCCGGACCCCCGCTGCCGATCCGCCCCAACACCGAGACCTGGGAAGGCGTGAGCGCGCCCTGCGCCGAGGCCGACGCGGCGCGCGAGCGGCGCTGGAGCCGCGCGATCACCGCGGTCAGCTCGTCGGCGACCCGCGCCTGCTCCTGGGTGGGCATGGTCGCACCGTACGACGTCGACAGGAAAACTTGCAAGTTCGACTGTCGAAATCGTCCGCCGTTGAAAACTCCCCGTAGCAGCGTCGTAACACCGTGGGTGTCGAATGCCCACCGGGCGCGGGGAGCGGGGCGGCGGATGCGAGGGTGTGATGACAACGGAACTGGCCGGTGCGGCAACGGAGTTCACGTTCTACTTCCGGTCGATGGTGGCGGCGCTCGGGGACCGTCCCGGCTGGTACGGGGTGTTCGCGGGGCGTGAGCCCGAGGCCGCGCACGCCTACGAGGGCGGCGCGGACCTACCGCCCTGGGACGTCGTCGGAGCCGTCCTGCACGATCTGGCCGCCGCCGTCCGGGCGCCGCTCGACGAGGCGGAGGTGGACCGTGCCCGGGTCCTGCACCGCGCCGCCGTCGCGCAGCGGGACGCCGCGCCCGGCGCGCAGAGCGCGCTCCGCGTCCGGCTCGAAGTGGCCTCGCGGGCCCGCGACATGGCGCTGCTGCGCGAGCGCGAGGCGGCCCGCG
>NZ_MECL01000222.1 GCF_014596445.1 Streptomyces sp. CBMA29
GTTCATTGGCCGTGACGCCGAGCTGGCGAAGCTCGGCGCCGCGCTGGCCGCCGCGGCGGCGGGGGAGCCGCAGGCGGTGCTGATCGGCGGGGAGGCGGGGGTCGGCAAGACCCGGCTGACCGAGGAATTCGTGGCCGCCGCGCGGGCGGCCGGCGCCGTCACCGCGGTCGGCGGCTGCGTGGAGATCGGCGCGGACGGACTGCCGTTCGCCCCGATCTCGACGGCGCTGCGCGCCCTGTACCGGGCGCTCGGCGCCGAGCTGACGGCCGCCGCGGCCGGGCAGGAGGCCGAGCTGGCCCGGCTCCTGCCCGAGCTGGCCGAATCCGGCGGCGGCCTGCCGCGCGACCCGCATGACGAGGACGGCCGGGTCCGCCTCTTCGAGCTCACCGCCCGCCTGCTGGAACGCCTCGGCGCCGACCGTACGCTCGTCGTCGTCCTGGAGGACCTGCACTGGGCCGACCGCTCCACCCGCGAGCTGCTGGCGTACCTCTTCCGCTCGCTCCAGCGGGCCCGCGTGCTGATCGCGGGCACCTACCGCGCCGATGACATCCACCGCAGGCACCCGCTGCGGCCCTTCCTCGCCGAGACCGACCGGCTGCGGACGGTCAAGCGCATCGAACTGCCCCGCTTCAGCCGCGCCGAGGTACGCCGTCAGCTCGCGTCGATCCTCGGCACGGAGCCCGCGGACGCCGTCGTGGACGAGGTCTTCACCCGCTCGGACGGCAACCCCTTCTTCGTCGAGGAACTGGCGTGCAGCATCACCCGCGGCTGCGCCACCGGCATCAGCGAATCCCTCCGCGACCTGCTGCTGGTCCGCGTCGAGGCGCTGTCGGACGACGCCCAGCGGGTGGCGAAATTCGTCGCGGAAGGCGGCAGCACCGTCGAGTACCGGCTGCTCGAGGCCATTACGGGACTGGACGAGGACGCCCTGCTGGACGCGCTGCGCACCGCCGTGGGCGCCAACATCCTGCTGCCCTCCGACAGCGGTGAGGGCTACCGCTTCCGGCACTCCCTGGTCCGCGAGGCCGTCGGCGACGACCTGCTGCCCGGCGAGCGCAGCCGGATCAACCGGCGGTACGCGCGGGCCGTCGAGGCCGACCCGACGCTCGTCCGCGCCGACGAGCGGGCCGCGCGGCTCGCCAGCTACTGGTACGCCGCCCACGACCCGGCCAAGGCGCTGCCCGCCGTCCTGCGCGCCTCCGTCGAGGCCAGGCGGCGGCACGCGTACGCCGAGCAGTACCGGCTGCTGGAACGCGCGCTCGAACTGTGGGACGACGCTCCCGAGGAGACCCGCGCCGAGCTGCGGCCCGCCGACTACGCGGAGGCGTACCCGGCGTGCGGCTGCCACCCCGACACCCCGCTGAGCCTGCTCGACCTGCTCGCCGAGGTCACCGTCGCCGCCCGGCTCGGCGGCGAGCGGGAGCGTGCGCACGCGATGGCCAAGCGGGCACTGCGGCTGATGGACCGCGACGACAGCGGCGACGACCCGCTGCGCGCCGCCTGGTTCTGGGCGCAGCGCTCCCGCGTCACCGAGGCGCTGGGCCGCGGCGACGGCTGGGACGAGCTGTCGCGCGCCCGCGAACTGGTCCGCGGCCAGCCGCCGTCCGCCGCGCACGCCGAGGTCCTCACGATGATCGCGAGCTGGATCATGGTGCACAAATCCGGCGCCGAGGGCATCGACATCGGGCGCCGCGCCGTCGAGTACGCCCGGCAGGCCGGCGCCCGCGACACCGAACTGCACGCCCGCGTCACCCTCGGCCTGCTCCAGGCCGACGGCGGTGACATCGACGGCGGCATCGCGGAGGTCGAGGAGGTACGGCGGCTGCTCAGCGGCGACCACGCGGTGCCCGGCGCCATCGCCCGCACCTACGGCAACCTGTCCTCCGTCCTGGAGGGCGCGGGCCGCTCCCGCGAGGCCGTCGCCGTCGCCCGCGAGGGCCAGCGGCTGATCGGCGCGCGCGTCTCGCTCGGCATCCGCTCGTGGCTGCTCACCAACGAGGGTGAGTCGCTGATCTCGCTCGGCCGGTACGCGGAGGCCGCCGTCGCCCTCGCCGAGGCGCTGCGGTACGCCGAGGGCTCGTATCCGCGCGCGGGCATCGAGATGCACCACGGATTCCTCGCCCTGCTGCTCGGCGACACCGAGGCCGCCGTCCGCTACCAGGCCGCGGCCCGGACCGGCCTCCTCCACGACACGCAGCCGCAGCACCTCATCCCGAGCCGCACCCTCGCACTCCAACTGGCCGCGGCTCAGGGCCGGTTCGACGACGCGCGCCGTGAACTCCTCGGCGCGGTCGACAGCGGCTTCGCCACCGGGTCCACCCGCTTCGCCTGGCCCCTGCTCGCCGCGGGAGCCGCCGCGGAGGCCGACGGCGCCGCCGACCCGCGCGTCCTGGAACGTATCCGGGCCGCCGCCCGCGAACTGTCCAGGCCGACGCCGCTCGCCGAGGCGTACGCCCTGGTGGTGGACGCCGAACTGGCCCGCGCCGAAGGCCGTACGGAGCCCGACCTGTGGGCCGCCGCCGCGCTCGCCTTCGCCCGCCAGGAACGGCCGTACGAGCTGGCCGACGTACGCCACCGGCACGCCGAGGCGCTGCTGGCCGCGGGCTCCGAGGGCCGTGCGGAGGCCGGGTGCCTGCTCGCGCAGGCGTACGCGACGGCGGACGCCTTCGCCGCGCGCCCCCTGCGCGACCGGATCACCCGACTGGCCCAGCGTGGCCGGCTGCCCCTGGACAGCCCCGCGCCCCCCGCCGCGGACCCCGTCGAATCCCTCGGGCTCACCGCCCGTGAACGCGATGTGCTCCGCCTGGTCGCGGACGGCCTCACCAACCGTCAGGTCGCCGAAGTCCTGTTCATCTCACCCAAGACGGCGAGCGTTCACGTCTCCAACATCCTCGCCAAGCTCTCCCTGTCCACCCGCGGTGAGGCCGCCGCGCTGGCCCACCGGCTGAACCTCTTCGCCCCGGCGGCGTCCTGACCCGGCCCGCGCGGGTCAGCTCACCGTGAGGTGCAGGACGCGGTCGTCGCCCTTGGCGGGGGTGCCGCGGCCGTCGGTGTTGCTGGTCGTCAGGTACAAGGTGCCGTCGTCGGCGGCGACGACGGTGCGCAGGCGGCCGTAGGCGCCGGTGAAGAAGGACTGCGGGGCGGCGGCGGTGTGCGTGCCGTCGAGGGGGATGCGCCACAGGCGGGCGCCGTGCAGGGCCGCCATCCAGATGGACCCGGCGGCGTAGGCGATCCCGCTGGGCGACGCCTGGTCGGTGTGCCACTGGGCGACGGGATCGACGTACCCCGCGCGGTGCGCGATGCCCTCGACGACCGGCCAGCCGTAGTTCTTGCCGGGCTCGATGAGATTCAGCTCGTCCCAGGTGTCCTGGCCGAACTCCGAGGCCCACAGGCGGCCCTTGTCGTCCCAGGCCAGGCCCTGCACATTGCGGTGGCCGTCGGAGTAGTCGAGCGAGCCGGGCGTGGGGTTGTCCTGCGGCGGCTGCCCGTCGGGCGTCATCCGCAGGATCTTCCCGGCGAGCGAGGACTTGTCCTGCGCGAGCCCGCGCTGGTTGGTCTCACCGGTCCCGGCGTACAGCATCTTGTCGGGGCCGAAGGCGATCCGCCCGCCGTTGTGGATGGTGCCGCTGGGGATGCCCCGCAGGATCGTGTCGGGGGCGCCGAGTTGCTGGCCCTTGGCGCGCGAGGTGTCGTACAGCATGCGGACGATGCGGTTGTCCGACGCGGTCGTGAAGTACGCGTAGACCAGCCGGTCGGAGCCGAAGTCGGGGGAGACCGCGAGGCCGAGCAGGCCGCCCTCGCCGCCCGCCTGGACGCCGGGCACGGTGCCGACCGCGCTGGTGGTCCTCTTGACCGGGTCCACGCGGACGATCTTGCCGGTGTCGCGGGAGCCGACCAGCAGGGTGCCGTCGGGCAGCGTCGCGACGCCCCACGGGGTGTCGAGTCCGGAGGCGACGGTGCCGGTCACCTTCGCGGTGCCCTTGGCGGGCGCGGCGGACTCCGACGGGCTCGTCGGCGGGGCGGTGGTCCCGGCCGTACCGCCGCTCGCCGCGGGCGCGGACGGCGAGCCGCCGCTGCCCGACGGCCGGGGAGTGACGAGATTCGGGCCGTCCGACGAGCAGCCGCCGAGGACCAGTACGGCCACGGCGGCCATGGCCCCGGCCGCCGTCCGGCGGACCGGCCCGCGGTGCACCGTGCTCCGAGACGTGCTCCAAGACGTGCTCCGAGACGTGCTCCAGGTCGCGCTCCAAGACCTCACGGCGCTCACTCCCTCGTTTCGCCCCAGCACATCACACGCGAGCCGCGTCCCGCTCGCCGGTCACCCGTACCCGCCGGGGCCGTACGGCAGACCCGCGTCAGTCCCACGAGCCGCGCGCGGCGGGCAGCTCCGCGATCTCCGACAGGTCGTCCGAGGTCAGCCGCAGCCGCGCGGCCCCGGCGTTCTCCGCCGTCCAGCGGGCCGACTTGGCGCCGGGGACCGGCACGACATGCGGCCCCTGGGCGAGGACCCAGGCCAGGGCGACCTGTGCGGCGGTCGCGTCGTGCCGCTGCGCCACCCGGCGCAGCCCGGCCACCACGGGCTGGTTGGCGGCCATCATCTCGGCGGTGAAGCGCGGATGCCGGGCGCGCAGGTCGTCCGGCTCGAAACCGCCGCCGGGCGTCAGCGTGCCGGTGAGGAAGCCGTTGCCCAGCGGCATCGCGGCCATGAAGCCGATCCCGCGCGCCACGCACCACGGCAGCAGCGACTCCAGGGCCTCGGCCGCCCACACCGACAGCTCGGCCTGCACACAGCTGACCGGGAAGACCTGCTGGGCGCGTACGAGGTGCCGGACCGTCTCGTCGTGCAGGTGCGCGCCGGTACGGCGGTTGCCGCGCGCGCCGACCGCGCACAGGCCCAGCGCCCGCACCTTGCCCGCCGCGACCAGTTCCGCCATCGCGCCCCAGGTCTCCTCGATGGGCACCTCGCCGTCCACCCGGTGGAGCTGGTAGAGGTCGATGACGTCGGTCTGGAGGCGGCGCAGCGACGCGTCACAGGCGCGTTTGACGTACCCGGGACGGCCGTTGGCGACGATGTGCTGCTCGCCGACGAGCAGCCCGCACTTGGTGGAGACGAACGCGTCGCGCCGCCGTTCCTTCAACACCCGCCCCAGCAGAAGCTCGTTGGTGAACGGGCCGTACATGTCGGCGGTGTCCAGCAGCGTCGAACCCATGTCGAGCGCGGTGTGCACGGCCCGCAGCGATGTCTCGCCGTCCTGGCGCGAGGTGCTGTACGCCCAGCTCATCGGCATGCATCCCAGGCCCACGGCGCCCACTTCGAGAGCTGCTGCACCGATTGTCCTGCGCTCCACCCGACCGTCCTCCCTCAAAGGGCCGTTCGTGATCCGCCGGACCGGTCCCAGCCGCCGCCCCACTGTGTCATAGCCTCCTGACCATGAACGACATGACCCGAGACCGCCGTCCCCAGGTGTGGCTCTCCGTGCCGCCCGAGGGCGTGGACGGACTGCCGGACGCCTTCGAGTACGTCTTCTGGGACGGTGACGGTGACTTCCCCGCCGACCCTGCGGACGCCGCCTTCTACGTCGTCCCCTACATGAAGGGCGCGACCGCGGGAGCGCTGCCGCTGCCGCGGATGACCGGGGTGCGCGCCGTGCAGACGCTCAGCGCCGGAGTGGACCACATCCTGCCGCACCTGAAGGGACTGCCGCCCGGCGTGCGCCTGTGCAACGCGCGCGGGGTGCACGAGGCGAGCACCGCCGAACTCGCCCTCGCGCTCGTCCTCGCCTCGCTGCGCGGTATCCCGCGCTTCGTACGCGGCCAGGACGCCGAGGAGTGGCACGGCGGTTTCTACCCGGCGCTCGCCGACCGCGAGGTGCTGATCGTCGGGTACGGCTCGATCGGCGCGGCCGTCGAGGAGCGGCTGGTCCCGTTCGAGTGCGAGGTGGTGCGGGTGGCGCGCGGCGCCAGGAACGCGCCGCGCGGACCGGTGCACGCCCTCTCCGAGCTGCCGCGCCTCCTTCCGTCCGCCGACGTGGTGGTGCTCACCACCCCGCTGACCGAGCAGACCCGCGGCCTGGCCGGCGCGGAGTTCCTGGCCCGGATGAAGGACGGCGCGCTGCTGGTGAACATGGCGCGCGGCCCGGTCGTCGACACCGGGGCGCTGCTCGCCGAGACCGGGTCGGGGCGGCTGACCGCGGCGCTCGATGTCACCGACCCCGAACCGCTGCCCCCGGGGCACCCGTTGTGGCACGCGCCGGGCGTGCTGATCAGCCCGCACACGGGCGGCAGCACCTCCGCCTTCATGCCGCGCGCCCAGCGGCTGATCCGCGACCAGCTCGTACGCTTCGCGGCCGGTGCACCGCTGGAGAACGTCGTCGCGACCAGCTGACCGGCACCGCACTCGTGAACCCGAGGCCGCCGACCGGCGGCCGATGCGTACGCGTGACGTGGGACGGGCACGCCTACAGCACGGGGGAGGGCGCCCCTTCGGCACACGGTGACCGCGCGCCGATCCGCCATCTTCCCTGTGGTTACGCTGAGTAGAGGAACTATGTCCCTGAGTGACGGATCTGGTGTATCGTCCCGACCGGGGGACTCACCGGGGCCGGGAGGGACGGCCACGGTGGTGTGAACGACGAGCAAGTGAAGGGGGGCGATGGGCGATGCACGGCCAATGGACTCACTCCGGTCACTCCAGCGCGCGGGCCCGGAGCGCCGTACTGAGCAGCACACCGCGGCCGTTCGGCCCGCGCCGACGACACCGGACCGCACGGTGAGCTCCACCGGGGCGGTGCTCGCCCGCCCTTCGGCGCGCGGCGGCCGGGCGGGCCTGCTGCCCCAACTCCTGGTCGCGGTCCTGTGCGGCGGCTACACCACCGGTGCCGTGCTCGGCTGGGGCTCCAGCGAAGTCGCCCTGGTCATGGGCGACTTCGGCCTCTCCGCCGCCGCGGCCACCGCCACCGTCTCCTCGCTGGTCTACGCACGCAAGGTCTGCGGCCAACACCGCCCCGCCTGGCTGCTGTTCGCGGTCTCCTCCGCGATGGTCGCGCTCGGCAACGGCATCTGGGGCTGGTACGAGGTGGTGCTGCGCCGCCCGGTGCCGCAGACCTCCGCCGCCGACTTCTGCTTCCTGATGTTCGCGCCGCCCGCCATCATCGGCCTGCTCGTACTGGCCAAACGCCCGGTCACCAGAGCCGGTTGGGTCTGCCTGGCGCTGGACGCGTCGCTGATCGGCGGCTCGCTGCTCACCTTGTCGTGGAGCCTGGCGCTCGCCCGCACCGCGGCCTGGGACGGCCCGAGCACGGCCCGCATGGCGCTCTCGCTGGCCTACCCGCTGCTGGACATCGTGCTGGTCAGCATGGTGCTCGCACTGCACTTCCGGCGCTCGGCCGCCAACCGCGCCGCGGTCAACACCGCCATCGCCGCGCTCGCCATGACCGTGCTGTGCGACGCCCTGTTCACCTCGCCGATCCTGCGCGAGCACTACCGCTCGGGCCAGATCCTCGACGCGGGCTGGTTCGCGGGCAGCATGCTGCTGGCGTACGCGCCGTGGACCGGCACCCGCACCGACCCGGTGCGGCGCACCGCCGCCACCGCGACCCGCAAGGTCACCGGCTCGCTCGCCGCCCTCACGCCGTATCTGGCCGCCGCCGTCTGCACCCTCGGCATCCTCTACAACGTGATCACCGGCCAGAAGTGCGACCGCGTCGTCCTCTTCACCGGCTGCACCGTCGTCCTCGCCCTCGTCGTACGCCAGGGCATCATGCTGCTCGACAACATCTCGCTCACCCAGGAACTGGCCCAGAAGGAGAACCACTTCCGCTCCCTGGTCCAGGGGTCGAGCGACGTCATCATGATCGCCGCGCCCACCGGAGTGCTGCGCTACGTCAGCCCCGCCGCGCAGGGCGTCTACGGCCGCGACCCGGAGGAACTGGTCGGCACCGAACTGGCCGCGCACATCCACCCCGACGACCTGGGACGCGTCGTCCACGAGGTGCGCAGATTCCTCGCCGCGCCGCCCGGCGACGAACCCGCCACCCGGATCGAGTGCCGCATCCGCTCCGGTCACACCCGCAACCGGGACGGCTCGACGGCCGACGACTGCTGGCTCAGCGTCGAGTCCAGCGTCAACCGCTACCAGGGCGGTCTGATCTTCAACAGCCGGGACGTCACCGAACGCGTCAGGCTCCAGGCCCAGTTGCAGCACAACGCCTCGCACGACCCGCTCACCGACCTGCCCAACCGCGCGCTGTTCACCGAGCGCGTCACCCGCGCCCTGAGCGGCCGGCGGGCCGGTGACACCCACGCCGCCCTGCTCTACGTCGACCTCGACGGCTTCAAGGCCGTCAACGACACGGTCGGCCACCAGGCGGGCGACGAACTGCTCGTCCAGGCCGCCCGGCGGATACGGGACGCGCTGCGCTCCGGTGACACCGCGGCCCGGCTCGGCGGCGACGAGTTCGCCGCCCTGGTCTGCGGCGCCAGCGCCGACCCGCGTGAGCGCGAGTTCCAGATCCTCGACATCGCCGAACGCCTGCGGTCGGTGCTCTGCGAGCCGTACCGCGTGGAGGGCGGCGAGGTACGGGTCGCCGCCAGCATCGGCATCGCCTTCGCCGAACCCGGCGCCACCCCCGGCGAGCTGATGCGCAACGCGGACCTGGCGATGTACCGCGCCAAGCAGGCGGGCAAGGGCCGCGTCGAGGTCTACGCACCGCAGATGCAGGCCGACGTCGTCCGCCGCACCGAACTGGCCACCAGGCTCCGCAAGGCGCTGCACGACGGCGAGTTCACCCTGCTCCACCAGCCCGTGGTGGAACTGGACAGCGGCCGGGTCACCTCCGTCGAGGCGCAGGCCCGCTGGCGGTCCGCGCAGGGCATCCTCTTCACCCCCGCCGAATTCCTGCGCGCCACCGAGGACACCGACCGTTCCTTAGAGCTGGGGCGGTGGCTGCTCGAACAAGCGGTGGAACAGGCGGCGCTGCGGTACGGGGCCGGTCACACCGTCCCCGTCGCCGTCCGGCTCCCCGCCCACCGCCTGCTCCACCGCGACCTCCCCGTGTCCGGCATCGAGACCATGCTCACCCGGCACGGACTGCCCCCCGGCGGCCTCGTGCTGGAACTGGCGGGCGGCGACCCCCGGATCGCCCTGGACGACCTGGAGCGGCGGCTGTCGGCGCTGCGCAGGATGGGCGTACGGATCGCGCTCGGCGGCTTCGGCGGCGGCTACGCCTCGCTCACCGCGCTGCGCAGACTCCCCGTCGACCTCGTCAAGCTCGACCGCTGCTTCGTGGAGGGCGTCGTGGAATCCGCCCGCTTGTACAAGATCACCCGCGGTCTGCTGCGGATCGCCCACGACCTGGGCGTGGGCAGCGTCGCCGACGGCGTGGACCGCCCCGAGCAGCTGCACGTCCTGCGCGACATGGGCTGTACGCACGGCCAGGGCATGGCCTTCTCTGGGCCGCTGGACGAGCACCGGCTGCGCGGCTCGCTGACCCGCGGCGGCTATCCCGTACCGCGGGAAACACCCCGTGAACAGGTCACATCGAACGGACTTCCGCTGCCCTCGCGTCGCTCACATAATGAGACGCGTGTCCCACCGGCTTGACACCCGCCGGGGTCCGGGAGGAAGGTCAAGGCCATGCGCACCCGAATTCTCGTACTTGGAAAGCGCGTCGGCTGACCGAGGCCATGTCTGTCAGGACAACCTCGCACACGCACCGACGCGCTCCCCTCGCCTGCCTCACGGCACGAGGGGTTTTTTGTTGTCCGGCCCCCGTCGGACACCCCCACACAACCCTCATCACCCCCATCTTCGAGAGAAGAGAACGCAGATGACCGAGCAGGCCAACGGGTCCCACCATCCGCAGCCGCGGACCCGCAGCGCGGCTCCCGCCGCAGCAGCCACCCCCGAGCGCATGACGGGCGCGCAGTCGCTCATCCGCTCCCTCGAGGCCGTTGGCGCCGACACGGTATTCGGCATTCCCGGGGGCGCGATCCTGCCCGCGTACGACCCGCTCATGGACTCCGCGAAGGTCCGGCACATCCTGGTCAGGCACGAGCAGGGCGCGGGCCACGCCGCCACCGGCTACGCGCAGGCCACCGGCAAGGTCGGCGTGTGCATGGCCACCTCGGGCCCCGGCGCGACCAACCTCGTGACGCCGATCGCCGACGCCCACATGGACTCGGTGCCGATCGTCGCCATCACCGGGCAGGTCGCCGCCAAGGCCATCGGGACCGACGCCTTCCAGGAGGCGGACATCTGCGGCATCACCATGCCGATCACCAAGCACAACTTCCTGGTCACCGACGCGGCCGACATCCCGCGCACCATCGCCGAGGCGTTCCACATCGCCTCCACCGGCCGCCCCGGCCCGGTCCTGGTCGACATCGCCAAGGACGCGATGCAGAACGAGACGACCTTCTCCTGGCCGCCGCAGCAGGACCTGCCCGGCTACCGCCCGGTGACCAAGCCGCACGCCAAGCAGATCCGCGAGGCCGCCCGGCTGATCAACGAGGCCAGGCGTCCGGTGCTCTACGTCGGCGGCGGCGTCATGAAGGCCCGCGCCACCGGCGAGCTGCGCATCCTCGCCGAACTGACCGGCGCGCCCGTCACCACCACCTTGATGGCGCTCGGCTCCTTCCCCGACAGCCACCCTCAGCACGTCGGCATGCCCGGCATGCACGGCGACGTCGCCGCGGTCACCGCGCTCCAGAAGGCCGACCTGATCGTCGCCCTCGGCGCCCGTTTCGACGACCGCGTCACCGGCCGCCTCGACACCTTCGCGCCGTACGCCAAGGTCGTGCACGCCGACATCGACCCGGCCGAGATCTCCAAGAACCGCGTCGCGGACGTCCCGATCGTCGGTGACGCCCGCGAGGTGCTCGCCGATCTGATCGTCGCCGTCCAGGCCGACCACGAGGCCGGTCACAAGGGCGACTACACCGGCTGGTGGGAGCACCTGAACTTCTGGCGCAACACCTACCCGCTCGGCTACGACCTGCCGGCCGACGGCAGCCTGTCCCCGCAGCAGGTCATCGAGCGGATCGGCCAACTCGCCCCGGAGGGCACGCTGTTCGCCGCGGGCGTCGGCCAGCACCAGATGTGGGCCGCGCAGTTCATCAAGTACGAGAAGCCCTCCACCTGGTTCAACTCCGGCGGCGCGGGCACCATGGGCTACGCGGTCCCGGCCGCCATGGGCGCCAAGGCCGGCCGCCCCGACGCCACGGTCTGGGCGATCGACGGCGACGGCTGCTTCCAGATGACCAACCAGGAACTGGTCACCTGCGCGCTCAACAACATCCCGGTCAAGATCGCGATCATCAACAACGGCGCGCTGGGCATGGTCCGCCAGTGGCAGAACCTCTTCTACGGCGAGCGGTTCTCCAACACCGTGCTGCACTCCGGCGCCGAGAACGTCCCCGGCTCCACGCAGGGCGTCGGCTCGATCCAGAACCGCGGCACCCGCGTCCCGGACTTCGTGAAGCTGTCCGAGGCGATGGGCTGCGTGGGCTTGCGCTGCGAGACCCCCGAGGAGCTGGACGCGGTCATCGCCAAGGCCAACTCCATCAACGACCGCCCGGTGGTCGTGGACTTCATCGTCCACGAGGACGCGATGGTGTGGCCGATGGTCGCCGCAGGCACCTCCAACGACGAGATCATGGCCGCCCGCGACGTCCGCCCGGACTTCAGCGACGAGCTGGACGACTGAAGCGACCGCGGACACGTGAGAGAAGGAATCCCGACCATGTCCAAGCACACCCTCTCCGTCCTGGTGGAGAACAAGCCCGGTGTCCTCGCCCGGATCACCGCGCTGTTCTCCCGGCGCGGCTTCAACATCGACTCCCTCGCGGTCGGCACCACCGAGCACCCCGAGATCTCCCGCATCACCATCGTGGTCAACGTGCTGGACGAACTGCCGCTGGAGCAGGTCACCAAGCAGCTCAACAAGCTCGTCAACGTGCTGAAGATCGTCGAACTCGACCCCGCGTCGGCGGTTCAGCGCGAACTCGTTCTGGTGAAGGTGCGGGCCGACAACGACTCGCGCTCCCAGATCGTGGAGATCGTCCAGCTCTTCCGCGCCAAGACCGTGGACGTCTCCCCGGAGGCCGTCACCATCGAGGCCACCGGCGGCGCCGACAAGCTGGAGGCCATGCTCAAGATGCTGGAGCCCTTCGGCATCAAGGAACTCGTCCAGTCCGGCACCATCGCCGTCGGCCGGGGCGCCCGTTCCATCACCGACCGCAGCCTGCGCGCGCTGGACCGCTCCGCGTAGCACCGCGGCGTCACGTCACGCCTGCTCGCCCGAATCCGTATGGCGAGACCCCGCAACCCCCGTGTCCCCACCCGTCGTACGGTGGGCAGCACAACCCGATCCAAGGAGAGACCCGAAGTGGCCGAGCTGTTCTACGACGACGACGCCGACCTGTCCATCATCCAGGGCCGCAAGGTCGCGGTCATCGGATACGGCAGCCAGGGCCACGCCCACGCGCTGTCGCTGCGTGACTCGGGCGTCGACGTGCGCGTCGGTCTGCACGAGGGCTCCAAGTCCAAGACCGTGGCCGAGGAGCAGGGCCTGCGCGTGGTGTCGGTGGCCGAGGCCGCCGCCGAAGCCGACGTGATCATGATCCTGGTCCCGGACCCGATCCAGGCCAAGGTCTACGAGGAGTCCATCAAGGACAACCTGAAGGACGGCGACGCCCTCTTCTTCGGCCACGGCCTCAACATCCGGTTCGGCTTCATCAAGCCGCCGGCCGGTGTCGACGTGTGCATGGTCGCCCCCAAGGGCCCCGGCCACCTGGTCCGCCGTCAGTACGAGGAAGGCCGCGGCGTGCCCTGCATCGCCGCTGTCGAGCAGGACGCCACCGGCAAGGGCTTCCCGCTGGCCCTGTCGTACGCCAAGGGCATCGGCGGCACCCGCGCCGGCGTCATCAAGACCACCTTCACCGAGGAGACCGAGACCGACCTCTTCGGTGAGCAGGCGGTCCTGTGCGGCGGCACCTCCGCGCTGGTCAAGGCTGGTTTCGAGACCCTGGTCGAGGCGGGCTACCAGCCGGAGATCGCGTACTTCGAGTGCCTCCACGAGCTGAAGCTGATCGTGGACCTCATGTACGAGGGCGGCCTGGAGAAGATGCGCTGGTCGGTCTCGGAGACCGCCGAGTGGGGCGACTACGTCTCCGGCCCGCGGATCATCAACGAGAACACCAAGGCCGAGATGAAGAAGATCCTCGGCGAGATCCAGGACGGCACCTTCGCCAACGCCTGGATCGCGGAGTACAACGCCGGTCTGCCGAAGTACAACGAGTACAAGAAGGCCGACGAGGACCACCTGCTGGAGACCACGGGCCGCAAGCTGCGCAAGCTGATGAGCTGGGTCGACGAAGAGGCGTAACAGCCTCTAACAGAGAGGCCAACGGAGGCGTAACACCCTCTCACGCGGTCTCGGGGGCTCTCGGCCGCCGGGCGGGCCAAGGGGTCTGTCCGGCGGGTGAGAAGCCCCTTGGCCGTGGCGTACAACCACCTTCGGGTGATCCTTACACCAAGGCGTAGGGTGCCCGTCAACGCGCCGATACACTGCCTTAACAAGCGCGTCAGGCTCACAGCGTCGTGCGTCTTCCACGCGGCATGCCATCCCCTCCCTCCCTGGAGCGACCGCGGGACCGGCCGCCCACGAAGGACAAGTGAGGACCACGTGAGCCAGAAGCCTGTCGTACTCATCGCAGAAGAGCTGTCGCCCGCCACGGTGGACGCGCTCGGCCCGGACTTCGAGATCCGGCACTGCAACGGGGCGGACCGAGCCGACCTGCTGTCCGCGATCACCGATGTCGACGCCATCTTGATCCGCAGCGCCACCAAAGTCGACGCGGAAGCCGTAGCCGCCGCGAGTAAACTCCGGGTCGTCGCCCGCGCGGGCGTCGGCCTCGACAACGTCGACGTCTCCGCCGCCACCAAGGCCGGCGTCATGGTCGTCAACGCGCCGACCTCCAACATCGTGACGGCCGCCGAGCTGGCCTGCGGTCTGATCATCGCCAGCGCGCGCAACATCGCCCCGGCCAACGCCGCGCTCAAGAACGGCGAGTGGAAGCGGAACAAGTACACCGGCGTCGAGCTGAGCGAGAAGACCCTCGGCGTCGTCGGCCTCGGCCGGATCGGCGTGCTGGTCGCCCAGCGGATGTCCGCCTTCGGGATGAACATCGTCGCGTACGACCCCTATGTGCAGCCCGCGCGCGCCGCGCAGATGGGCGTCAAGCTGCTCACGCTGGACGAGCTGCTCGAAGCCGCCGACTTCATTACCGTGCACCTGCCCAAGACGCCCGAGACGCTCGGCCTGATCGGTGACGAGGCGCTGCACAAGGTCAAGCCGTCGGTCCGGATCGTGAACGCCGCGCGCGGCGGGATCGTGGACGAGGAGGCGCTGGCCTCGGCGCTCAAGGAGGGCCGGGTCGCGGGCGCGGGTCTGGACGTGTACAGCAAGGAGCCGTGCACCGACTCGCCGCTGTTCCAGTTCGACAACGTGGTGGCCACCCCGCACCTGGGCGCCTCCACCGACGAGGCGCAGGAGAAGGCGGGCATCGCCGTCGCCCGCTCGGTCCGCCTCGCGCTCGCCGGTGAGCTGGTCCCGGACGCGGTCAACGTCCAGGGCGGCGTCATCGCCGAGGACGTCAAGCCCGGCCTGCCGCTCGCCGAGAAGCTCGGCCGGATCTTCACCGCGCTGGCCGGGGAGGTCGCGGCCCGCCTCGACGTCGAGGTCAGCGGCGAGATCACCCAGCACGATGTGAAGGTGCTCGAACTCAGCGCGCTCAAGGGCGTGTTCGAGGACGTCGTCGCCGAGACGGTCTCCTACGTCAACGCGCCGCTGTTCGCGCAGGAGCGCGGGGTCGAGGTCCGCCTCACCACCAGCTCCGAGTCGCCCAACCACCGCAATCTGGTGACGGTACGCGGCACGCTCGCCGACGGCACCGAGGTCTCGGTCTCCGGCACGCTGGCCGGCCCGAAGAACATCCAGAAGATCGTCGCGGTCGGCGACGTCGACACCGACCTGGTGCTCGCCGACCACATGGCCTTCCTGCGCTACACCGACCGCCCCGGCGTGGTCGGCACCCTCGGCCGCATCCTCGGCGAGGTCGGCGTCAACATCGCCGGTATGCAGGTCGCCCGCGCCGCCGCCGGCGGCGACGCCCTGGTGGCGCTGACCGTCGACTCCACCATCCCGGCCGGTGTCCTCAGCGACATCGCCGCCGAGATCGGCGCGACGTCCGCCCGCGCGGTGAACCTGACGGACTGACCCCCGGTTCGGCTCAGGCCCCGGCCGACCCGGCCCCACCGGCCGACACGGCGCCGCCATTCACTCGTCAGGATGGCGGCGCCGTCGTTTCCCGGCGCTAGTCTGATCACCGCGGACAGAATCCCGCTCCATGGGAGGAATCATGACTGCCGAACAGCTTCCGGACTGGGTGTTCCCGCCCCCGGGCGGCTTCACGGCGGACGACCTGGACCGCATCCCCGAACTCCCGCCGCACACCGAGCTGATCGACGGGAGCCTTGTCTTCGTGAGCCCGCAGAAGTATTTCCACGCGCTGGTGATCTCGCTGCTGGAATTCGCGCTGCGGGCCCAGGCTCCGGCCGAATTCCGGGTGGGCCGCGAGATGACGGTGGTGCTCGACAAACGCAACCGACCGGAGCCCGACGTGTCGGTCGTGCACCGGGCCGCGGTGTCGGAGACCGGCGATGAGACCGCGTTCACGGCACAGGACGTGGTGCTGGCGGTGGAGGTGGTCTCCCCGGAGTCGGAGGCGCGCGACAGAACCCGCAAGCCGCAGCTCTACGCCGAGGCCGGTATCCGCCACTTCTGGCGGGTGGAGCAGAGCACCGGGCGCCGCCCGGTCGTCTACGCCTTCGAGCTGGAGCCGGCCACCGCCACCTATGTGCCCGTGGGCATCTTCCATGACCGGCTCAAGCTCTCGGCCCCCTTCACCCTCGACATCGATCTCGCCGCGATCGACGACATGTAGGCAGCCCCGCGCCATACAGGCGCGTTGCCCGTCGCCGATCAGGAACGCCGCTGAGGAATCCACGGCTACTCACAGCCGCGCCGCCTTCAGGGCCATGTGGAGCAGCAGCCGCGACTCGCCGTCGGCCAGGTCGAGGCCGGTCAACTGCTCGATCCGCGAGAGCCGGTAGTAGAGGGTCTGGCGGTGGATGGCCAGCGCGGTGGCGGTACGGCCGGCCTGCCCGGCGTTGTCGAGGAACGCCTCGGCGGTGTGGGCCAGTTCGCTGTGCGCGGGGGAGAGCAGAGGAGCGATCACCGGGTCCGGCGCGGCGTCCGCCGGGAGCGCGGTCAGTAAACGGTAGGGGCCGATGCCCGACCACTTCGCGATCGGCCCGTGCAGCGGCTGCGCGAGCGCGGCGCGCGCCGCGTCCCCCGCCTCCCGCCACGCCTCCGGCAGCTCGGCGAGCGACTTGCGCCCGTCGCTGACCCCGGCCACCGCGCCCTCCGATGCCACCTCCCCGAGCACCCGCGCCGCCGCTGACCTGGCCGTGGCCAGCAGTTGTACGGTGCGCAGCCGCACCAGCAGCGCGACGCAGTCGCCGCGCGGGCCCGGCACGAAACAGAGCGCGGCGGCCGACGGGACCGTCCGCGGCCCCGGCAGGTCGTCCTCGCCGCCGGACGGCGGCCGGATGCAGACCAGCGCGTGCGGCTCGTCGGCGTCCGGGCCGAGCGCCGTGCGCAGCGCGTCCTCCGCGTTGTCGCGGGCGGCGCGGGTGCGGGCGGTCAGCAGGTCGCGCAGCGCCCGGCCGGTGCCCGCGCCCTCGCGGGCCGTCACCGCGAGCCGGTCGCCGATCCTGGCGGCCACCGCCATCGCCGCGTCGAGCTGGTCGGCGGTGTGCTCGGCCTCGTCCAGCAGCCAGACGTAGCCGTGCACGACGCCGCCGTGCCGTACGGGCAGGCAGAGTCTGCCGCGGAAGACCCCCGCCGAGGGCGCGGCCGGAATCCGTACCGGCCCGGTGGCGCGGGTGATGCCGAACTGCTCGAACCAGGCGCGGACCTCGGTGGTGGAGCCGCGGGTGAGGATCGACCGGGTACGCACCGGGTCCGTCGCGCCGTCGTCACCGTCGTGCACGCCGAAGGCGATCAGCCGGAAGTCCCGGTCCTCCAAGGTCGCGGGCGCCCCCAGCAGCGCCGACACCTCGTCGACCAGCTCCTGGAGATCGCCGCCGAAGCCACTGAAACCGCCGCTGCCGCCGTAGTCACTACGCACTCGTCCATTCTCCCTCATACATCTGTATGAGGGACCACACCCTGATGCGTGACAGGTGTCGCTGGTCCAACGGGTAGGCGAATCCTAGATTCGGGGCGACGGCCGGAGACGGCCGCCCCCTCGTACCGGCCTCGTCCGTCCCGCCCTCGTACCGCCCTCATCCCGCCCTCGTACCGGAGGAGCCACCGTGCTCGGTCCCGTGTTGCTCGCCGCCTCGCGCAGCGACCGTATGCGCCGCGTCGTCGCCGCCGCACCCGTCACCCGTCCCGTGGTGAACCGCTTCATCGCGGGCGACGAACTGCGCCCCGCGATGGACACCGTGCGGTCGCTCACCGCCTCCGGCCTCGACGTCACCCTCGACCACCTCGGTGAGGACGTCACCGACCGGGCCACCGCCCAGGCCGCCAGGGACGCGTATCTGCGGCTGCTGGAAGCGCTGCGGCACGACGGCCTCGGCACCCGCGCCGAGGTGTCGGTGAAGCTGTCCGCCTTCGGTCAGACGCTGCCCGACGGCGGCCACGACATCGCGCTGGCCAACGTACGGCGGGTCGCCGAACTGGCCGCCGAGGTCGGCACCACGGTCACCCTCGACATGGAGGACCACACCACCGTCGACTCGACGCTGGCGATCCTCGGCGACTTGCGTGCGGAGCATCCCCAGACCGGCGCCGTCCTCCAGTCGTACCTCTTCCGCACCGAGGACGACGCCCGCGCGCTCGCGGTCGCGGGCTCGCGCGTGCGGCTGGTCAAGGGCGCGTACAAGGAGCCCGCCGCGGTCGCCTTCCAGACCAAGGCCGAGGTGGACAAGGCGTACGTCCGGGCGCTGCGCATCCTCTTCGCGGGCGACGGCTACCCGATGGTCGGCTCGCACGACCCGCGCATGATCGCCATCGCGCAGGACCTGGCGGCGCGCGACCGCCGGCCGGCCGGGTCGTACGAGTTCCAGATGCTGTACGGCATCCGGACCGCGGAGCAGCGGCGGCTCGCGGACGAAGGGACGCGTATGCGCATCTATGTTCCGTACGGCGCAGACTGGTACGGATACTTCATGCGCCGCCTCGCGGAGCGCCCGGCGAACCTCGCCTTCTTCCTCCGCTCCTTCCTTCCCGCCCGCTGATCCGGCCCGCTGAACCCGCTTCCTGACCCCTCCCGCCGAGCCCGCCCCTTCACCTCTGAGGAGAAACGCTTCATGGACGCCGTGACCCAGGTCCCCGCGCCGGTCAACGAGCCGGTGCACTCGTACGCGCCGGGCAGCCCGGAGCGTGCCCGTCTTGAGGCGAAGCTCAAGGAACTGGCGGGCAACCCCGTCGACCTGCCGATGTTCATCGGCGGCGAGCAGCGCATGGGCGGCGGCGAGCGCTGCGACGTCGTGCAGCCGCACAACCACGGCGCCGTGCTCGGCAGCTACGCCGAGGCCACCGCGCAGGACGCGCAGGACGCGGTCGACGCCGCGCTGGCCGCCGCCCCCGCCTGGCGCGCGATGGCCTTCGACGACCGCGCCGCGATCATCCTGCGCGCCGCGGAACTGCTCGCCGGACCCTGGCGCGAGACGATCGTGGCCTCCACGATGCTCGGCCAGGGCAAGACCGCCCAGCAGGCCGAGATCGACAGCCCCTGCGAACTGGTCGACTTCTGGCGGTTCAACGTCCACTTCGCGCGGCAGATCCTCGCCGAGCAGCCGGTCGCCAACGCCCCCGGCGTCTGGAACCGGCTCGACCACCGCCCGCTCGAAGGCTTCGTCTACGCGATCACGCCGTTCAACTTCACGGCCATCGCGGGCAATCTGCCCACCGCGCCCGCCCTGATGGGCAACGTCGTGGTGTGGAAGCCGTCGCCGACGCAGACCCACTCGGCCGTCCTGCTGATGAAGGTGCTGCGCGAGGCCGGGCTGCCCGACGGCGTCATCAACCTGGTGACCGGCAACGGCATCGCCGTCTCCGAGGTCGCGCTGACCCACCCGGACCTCGCCGGTATCCACTTCACCGGCTCCACCAAGACCTTCCAGTACCTGTGGCGCACGGTCGGCGAGAACATCGAGGGCTACCGGTCCTACCCGCGGATCGTCGGCGAGACCGGCGGCAAGGACTTCGTGGTCGCGCACCCGTCCGCCGACCCCGCGATCCTGAAGACCGCGCTGACCCGCGGCTCCTTCGAGTACCAGGGCCAGAAGTGCTCGGCCTCCTCCCGCGCCTACATCCCGCGCTCGATCTGGGACGGCGGCTTCAAGGAGGAGTTCGCGGCCGAGGTCGACGGCATCACGATGGGTGATGTCACCGACCTGTCCAACTTCCTCGGCGCCGTCATCGACGAGCGGTCCTTCGCCAAGAACAAGGCCGCCATCGACCGTGCCAAGGCCGATCCGACGATCGAGGTCGTCGCGGGCGGCACGTACGACGACTCGGTCGGGTACTTCATCCGCCCGACCGTCCTGGTCTCCACCGACCCGGCCAACGAGATCTTCCGCGAGGAGTATTTCGGGCCGGTGCTCGGTGTGTACGTCTACGAGGACGCCGACTTCGAGACGATGCTCGCGCAGATGGAGTCGGTCTCGGCGTACGGCCTGACCGGCTCGGTCATCGCGCAGGACCGGGCCGCGGTGGCCGACGTGATGGAGAAGCTGCGGTTCGCCGCGGGCAACTTCTACATCAACGACAAGTCGACCGGCGCGGTCGTCGGCCAGCAGCCGTTCGGCGGCGGTCGGGCGTCGGGCACCAACGACAAGGCGGGCGCCGCGCAGAATCTGCTGCGCTGGACGTCCACGCGCTCCGTCAAGGAGACGCTGGTCCCGCCGACGGACTACCGCTACCCGCACCAGGGCTGAGGCCGACCGGCCCGCCGCCCCCCCAGAACGCCCCCGTCACCGGTCCCCATCCGGTGGCGGGGGCCTCCTCATGAGTGACGGTCGTCTCAGATAGTAGGAAGTCCGAGTAATTGTGGCGACAGGACGGCCACGCTGACCTAACTTTGTAAGAAGCCGAACGTCTCGCTCCATCGAGCGAGCGGCGGATGCGAGCAGCGCCCTTCGCGCGGGTCACCCCCGCGGCGCCCGCCCCCCGCCCCGTTCCGTGGCGACCGCCATCCATCTCCTCAAGTTTTCCCTGGAGTTGATCACCATGGACGAGACCGCCCGCCAGAACGCCCTCCGCGCCCTCCAGCGCAGCATGGACCGCCGCGACAACGGCGGCAGCACGGGCCACGAGGCCCGCTGACCCCGTACCCGGGCCCCTGGTCCGGCATGCGGACACGCCATGTCAATGGCTGGGACGCGGAGTAGGGTGCACGGCATGTCTCGCAGCATCAGCCTCGCAGTGATCCCCGGTGACGGAATCGGTCAGGAAGTCGTGACGGAGGGCCTCAAGGTCCTTGCCGCCGTGCTTCCGCAGGACGTCAAGCTGGAGACGGAGGAGTTCGACTTCGGCGCGAAGCGCTACCACGCCACCGGTCAGACGCTCACCGACGACGACCTCGGCCGGCTCAAGGCGCACGACGCGATCCTGCTGGGCGCGATCGGCGACCCGTCGGTGCCGTCGGGCGTGCTGGAGCGCGGCTTCCTGCTCAAGCTCCGCTTCGCCTTCGACCACCATGTGAACCTGCGGCCGAGCAAGCTGTTCCCCGGTGTCGCCTCGCCGCTCGCGGGCACCCCGGAGATCGACTTCGTCGTGGTCCGCGAGGGCACCGAGGGCCCGTACACCGGCAACGGCGGCTCGATCAGGACCGGCACCGAGCACGAGGTGGCCACCGAGGTCAGCCTGAACACCGCCTTCGGCATCGAGCGCGTGGTGCGCGACGCGTACGCCCGCGCCCAGGCCCGCCCCCGCAAGAAGCTCACGCTCGTGCACAAGAACAACGTGCTCGTGTACGCGGGCCACCTGTGGACCCGGATCTTCGAGCAGGTCGGCGCCGAGTTCCCCGAGGTCAGCACCGACTACCTGCACGTGGACGCGGCGACGATCTTCCTCGTCACGCAGCCCGAGCGGTTCGACGTGATCGTCACCGACAACCTCTTCGGCGACATCATCACCGATCTGGCCGCGGCCGTCTCCGGCGGCATCGGCGTGGCCGCCAGCGGCAACATCAACCCCGGCCGCGAATTCCCTTCGATGTTCGAGCCGGTGCACGGCTCCGCGCCCGACATCGCGGGCCAGTCCAAGGCCGACCCGACCGCCACCGTGCTCTCGGTCGCCCTGCTCCTGCGGCACCTCGGTTACGAGGCCGAGGCCGATCGGATCGACGCCGCCGTGCGGGCCGACCTGTCCGAGCGCACCGGACAGCCCGCCCGCAGCACGGTCGCGATCGGCGACGCGCTGGCCGCCCGCGTATCCGCCTGACACGGCGGTCCGACCTCGGGGCTCGGCCCCACCTGTAGGTACCCGGCCCCACCGCTGCGATAATCGGCGGTGGGGCCGCAGTGCGACCGGATGCTCGGACGTCCTAGGACCTGTCCTCGTATCCCCATCATCATCACCATCCCCGGCAGCGCACGACGGCGAACGACGGCGAACGACAGCGAACACGGCGAAGGACACGGACATGACGACATCCACCATCGAGCTGAAGCCCTCCGCCCACCCGCTGGCCGCCGCCGAGCGCGAGGCGATCCTGGCCGACCCCGGCTTCGGGCGGTACTTCACCGACCACATGGTCACCATCAAGTGGACCGAGGGACGCGGCTGGCACGATGCCCAGCTCGTGCCGTACGCCCCGCTCTCCGTCGACCCGGCGAACATGACGCTGCACTACGCGCAGACGATCTTCGAGGGCCTGAAGGCGTACCGCCAGCCCGACGGCACCGTGGCCACCTTCAGGCCCGAGGCCAACGCGCTGCGCTTCCAGTCCTCCGCGCGCCGGCTGTCGATGCCCGAGCTGCCGGTCGAGACCTTCATCGAGGCGTGCGACGTGCTGGTCAGGCAGGAGAAGGCGTGGGTGCCGGACGCGGGCGAGGCGTCCCTGTACCTGCGGCCCTTCATGATCGCCACCGAGGTCGGCCTCGGGGTGCGCCCGGCCAACGAGTACCTCTTCCTGGTGATCGCCTCCCCGGCCGGTTCCTACTTCTCCGGCGGCGTCAAGCCGGTCTCGGTGTGGCTCTCCGAGGAGTACGTGCGCGCCGCGCCCGGCGGCACCGGCGCCGCGAAGGCGGGCGGCAACTACGCCGCCTCCCTCGTCGCCCAGGCCCAGGCCATCGAGCACGGCTGCGACCAGGTGGTCTGGCTCGACGCGATCGAGCGCCGCTGGATCGAGGAGATGGGCGGCATGAACCTGTACTTCGTGTACGGCAACCGCATCGTCACCCCCGAGCTGTCCGGCTCCCTCCTTCCGGGCATCACGCGCGACTCCCTCCTCACCATCGCCGCCGACCTCGGCTACGAGGTCGGCGAGGGCCGGATCTCCGTGGACGACTGGAAGCGGGACGCCGCCGACGGCACTCTTACCGAGGTCTTCGCGTGCGGCACCGCCGCCGTGATCACTCCCGTGGGGTCCGTCAAGTCCACCCGCGCGAGCTGGCCGGTGGCCGACGGCGCGCCGGGCGCGGTCACCATGCGCCTACGGGAGGCGCTTCTCGACATCCAGGGCGGCCGGGCCGCCGACCCGTACGGCTGGATGCACCCGCTGGGCGCGTGACCCCCTCCGGGGAGGGATGCCGGGACACCTCCCGGTGGTAGCCAGGGGAGGACCCGCACGAGAAGCCCTGACGTGCCCGCACGTCACCACCAGCCCCCGTGGGGCTGTCAAGGCTGTCGCCCGACCACCGGGCGGGTGCGTGGTTGCTCGCGCCGTTCCTCGCGCCCCTTCGGGGCTCGCAGCCCGACGCGAGGGCGCCGCTGCCGCAGGGCAGCCCGTACGCCGCTGCCGCGAGGCGGGCCGCATCGTGAGACGGCGGACCACATTGCTGTCACGTGTGGCACACTGCCAAGGTGTCCTCGTACGCCAACGTGATTATTGGCCGCAGGCACGCCGGTCCGCAGTGACTGATCCCCTGACCACAGGGGAGCGTCACCCGCCCAGACCCGCGTGCAGACCTCTCGCATCCGCGAGAGGTTTTTTCGTTTTCCGGCCCACCACCGCCGGGAGGCGGGGCGCGAGGGACGATGGGGGCAAGTGGAGCTGGATCCTCCGGATATCCGCATGTCCGGAAGGGAACCCACTCACCCGACAGGAGTTACGACAGCCATGACCGCCGAACTGGACGACAGCTTCCACGTCTTCGACACCACGCTGCGCGACGGCGCCCAGCGCGAGGGAATCAACCTCACCGTCGCCGACAAGCTGACGATCGCCCGGCACCTGGACGACTTCGGAGTGGGGTTCATCGAGGGCGGCTGGCCCGGCGCCAATCCCCGCGACACCGAGTTCTTCGCCCGCGCCGCCACCGAACTGGACCTGAAACACGCGACGCTGGTGGCCTTCGGCGCCACCCGCCGCCCCAACGCCGTCGCCGCGCAGGACCCACAGGTCAAGGCCCTGCTGGACTCCGGGGCCCCGGTCATCACCCTGGTCGCCAAGTCCCACGACCGGCATGTGGAACTGGCCCTGCGCACCACCCTCGAAGAGAACCTGGCGATGGTCACGGACACCGTCTCCCACCTCGTCGCCCAGGGCCGCCGCGTCTTCGTCGACTGCGAGCACTTCTTCGACGGCTACAAGGCCAACGCCGCCTACGCCACCGACGTCGTACGGGCCGCGCACGAGGCGGGCGCGTCCGTCGTCGTGCTGTGCGACACCAACGGCGGGATGCTGCCCGCCCAGGTCCAGGCCGTCACCGGGCTGGTCCTCGCCGACACCGGCGCGCGCCTGGGCATCCACGCGCAGGACGACACCGGCTGCGCGGTCGCCAACACCCTGGCCGCCGTGGACGCGGGCGCCACCCACGTCCAGTGCACCGCCAACGGCTACGGCGAGCGCGTCGGCAACTCCAACCTCTTCCCGGTGGTCGCCGCGCTGGAACTCAAGCACGGCCGCCGCGTCCTGCCGCCCGGCACGCTCGGCGAGATGACCCGTATCTCGCACGCCATCGCCGAGGTCGTCAACCTCCCGCCCTCCACCCACCAGCCCTACGTCGGCGTCTCCGCCTTCGCGCACAAGGCCGGTCTGCACGCCTCCGCGATCAAGGTCGACCCCGACCTCTACCAGCACATCGACCCCGAGCAGGTCGGCAACACCATGCGGATGCTGGTCTCCGACATGGCGGGCCGCGCCTCCATCGAGCTCAAGGGCAAGGAACTGGGCATCGACCTCGGCGGCGACCGCGAACTGGTCGGCCGGGTCGTCGCGCGCGTCAAGGAACGGGAGCTGAAGGGCTACACGTACGAGGCCGCCGACGCGTCGTTCGCGCTGCTGCTGCGCGAGGAGCTGGAACGCGCTGAGAACGGCGGCCCGCGCCGCTTCTTCCGCACCGAGTCCTGGCGCGTCATCACCGAGGACCGCCCCGACGGCACCCACGCCAACGAGGCGACGGTGAAGATGTGGGCCAAGGGCGAGCGCATCGTCGCCACCGCCGAGGGCAACGGCCCGGTCAACGCCCTGGACCGCGCCCTGCTCGCGGCCCTCGGTCGGATCTACCCGCAGCTCGCCGCGTTCGCGCTGGTCGACTACAAGGTCCGTATCCTCGAAGGCCGTTCGGGCACCGACTCCACCACCCGCGTCCTGATCACCACCACGGACGGCGCCGCCGAGTGGTCCACGGTCGGTGTCGCCGACAATGTGATCGCCGCGTCCTGGGCGGCACTTGACGACGCGTACACGTACGGGCTGCTGCGCGCGGGTCTCGAACCCCAGGAGCAGTAGGGGGATTTCGGCCCCCTGGGGCGTCACCCTTTGCGGTCCGTTTACCGGCCTTTACCGGTCTTTGCCGTGCCCCTCGTCCCGGTCGTGTTCCTCGCGACCGGGACCGTTCATGTTCAGACACTGGCGGACGCGCGTAGACCTCGGGCACACTCCTCCTGCGCCACCTGCACACCGGTCACCCGCACACCACCCACCCCAGCGGAAACAGCAGGAGGAAATCGTATGACGCTACGTCTGCGCGCCCGATCCGTGCTCAGTGTCCTGACCCTCGTCCTCACCGCGGTGTTCGCCCCCGGCATCGGACTGGCCAGCTCCACCGACGCGTTCGCCGTCAGCAAGCTCACCCACGCCCAGGCGACCAGCATGTTCAGCGGCGCGGGCATCACCTGGTCGTCCTCCGGCGGCTGCTCCAACCGCAACGTCTCGACGTGTACGTCCTTCGACCAGCTCAACCTCACCACCGCCCAGGGCGCCGTCACCCTCAAGCACGCCAGCGGCTGCGCCCTCAACATCACCGGCGGCACCGAGACCGGCCACGCCAGCGGCACGTACTCCCACTGGAACGGCTACAAGCTCGACTTCGGCAAGAACACCTGCATCACCAACTACATCCACAACGCCTTCACCTACATCGGTCTCCGCGGCGACGGCTACCCCCAGTACCAGGCTGCCTCCGGCAACATCTACGCCGACGAGGGCAGCCACTGGGACGCCCTCTTCTACACCTGCGGCGGCTGCTGACCCCCCTCCGGGGCGCGGGGAAGGCACGCTGCCGTTGCGCAGGGCCTTGTTGTTAGGGGCGCGGGGAACTGCGCGGCCAGCCACGATGCTCCCGCAGGTCACCACCCGCCCCGGTGGGGCAGTTCGGTTGTCTCCGGACCACCGGCCGGTGGGGGCGGGCAGCGCAGTTCCCCGCGCCCCTATCGGGCACAAGGCCCTTCGCCACGGGGCCGCGCCCCGAGAAGGATGAGTACGGGTGCTCAGGTCCGCGCCGGAGGCGGACGGCTAGCGTGGGGGGAAGGCGAAAGGAGCCCCCCGTGCTGTGGTTGGTGATGCTGCTCGGAGCGGCGACAGGTCTGCTCGGGACGCGGCGGCAGCGCCGGGTGGCCGCACGTATGGGCGAGCGGGTGTTCCCCAGCCGGCTGGCCGTCCACGGCGCACGTTCCCGCTTCCCCGCGGCCGGCGGCGCCGAGGTGACGTTCCGGGTGACGGACGACCCGGACGCCGTCGTGCGGTTGAGGGTGGACCGGGCGGAGCCGGAAGAGGGCGAGCTGCGCAACGCGGTGGCGGACGCCCTGGAACGGGCGCAGGCGTGGCGCAGCCTCGACGCGGCGTTCCGCGAAGGCGGTTACGAGGTGTACGCCCTCGGCAACGTCGTCGCCGAGCCGTGGATCGCGGCCGACCCCCGTAACGGAACGGTCGACGACCTCCTCACCCGTATCGCCGCCTGCCTGACCCGCTGGTCCTGCGCCACGCCCACGACCGTACTGATCGCCCACCCCGACCTGGCGGCGGGTCTGAAGGACCGCGACCCGAGCGCTCCGACGCTGCTGCGGGTGACCGCGAGACGGCGGCTCGCCGCCCTGTCGGGCCAACGCCCGTACTACCGCGCCTGGTTCGAATGGCACGACGGCGTCCCCGTCCCCGGCTCAGGCCACCTCGACCTCGTCCGCCCCTTCGACGACGGTCAGCGCTTCGCCGCCGCCGTGGAGGCGAGCGCCGCCGCGTGGCTGGCCGAGGCGGTCCCGGAGGCGACGGTGTGCTCCGCGACCGGCGTCTGGCGGCTGCTGCCGAACCGCGTCGACCGCGTCACCGGCTTCGTCCTCTACCGCGACGAGCCGGAGCCGGGCCCCGTCTACCTCGGCAAACACGCCCTGCGGGTGACGACGGACCTGGACGGCGCGCTGGTCGGCGACCCGACCGTCCTGCCCAACGTCCGGGAGGGCCGGGGCCGCCTGCACCTGCCCACCCTGTGAGGAGTGCCGCCCTCACTTACCGCGCGACCGAGTCTGAGGCCCAGGCACCCACCCCGCACCCGCGACGGTCGCCGGAAAACGGGTCGAGCCCACGGCCCCCGATACGTAAGGTCACGCGGGTGACAGACACCCCCGAGACCATCGTCAGGGACGCGGTGGCGGCCGACGCCGCCGCCATCGCGCACGTCCACGTCACCTCGCGCGAGGTGACCATGCCGTACCTGCCGCCGCGCACCCGGACGGACGCCCAAGTGGAGGCGTGGGTACGGGACATCGTGCTGCCCGGCTCGGCGGTGTGGGTGGCCGAGCGGGGCGGCGCCGTCGTCGGCTACGCGTCCGTCGAGGACGGCGTCCTCGACGCCCTCTACCTCCTGGCGGAGGTGCGCCGCCAGGGCATCGGCAGCCGCCTCCTCGCCCGTGCCAAGACCCACAGCCCCGCCGGCCTCAGCCTCTTCGCCTTCCAGCGCAACACCGACGCCCGCGCCTTCTACGAGCACCACGGCTTCACGCTGGTCGACATGAACGACGGCTCCCGCAACATGGAAAAGGAGCCCGACCTCTCCATGCGCTGGCCGTAACCCCCCTCCAGGGAGAGCGGGTGTCAGACCCCGGCCCTAGCATGCGACGTATGGGCATGATCGAGAACTACGCACGTCTGACACCCGCCGAACTCGACCGCGCCGTCCGGGAACCGGACTGGGTGCAGAAGTTCGTCTTCGACCAGATGTACACCGGGTCGGAGGAGACCACGGGCGCGGGCCAGCCGCGCTGCCTCGACATCGACAAGGCGTGGGACACGCTCGATTTCCTGTTCCGGCGGATCGAGTTCCCGCTCGACATCGTCCACGGCGGCCAGCCGATACCCGGCGCGGGCGACTGGGGCTACGGCCCGCCCCGCCACCTCACACCCGACCAGGTCCGCACGGCCGCCGCCGCCCTGACCGCCCTCCCCGCCGCCGCCCTCACCAAGGGCCTCACCGAAACCGAGGTCGAAGAGGGCGTCCTCTACCCGAGCGTCGAGGGCCAGGCCCTCGAAATGCTCGAATACGCGACCCAGCACTACGAGGCCCTCGTCCCCTTCTTCCAGGCCGCAGCCAGCGAAGGCGACGCGATGGCCCTCTGGCTCAGCTAGGGGTCCAGGGCAGCGGAGCGGGTGGGGTGAGTTGGGCTTCGGTGCGGGCGAGGCGCCGGGTGGTACGGCGGGCGAAGGGGAGGGTCGCGAGGAGGAGGGCGGCGAGGGCCAGGTGGAGGACGGCGAGGTCCTTGGCGGTGGGCCCCCAGACGAGCAGGGCGGTGCCCAGGACGGCGAAGAGGGCGGCGAGGGCGAGCACCAGGCGGCGGGCGGTGCGGGCGGTCCGGCGTTGGCGGTGCAGCAGGAGGGTCATGGCGTGGCGGGCCGTGGGGTCGGAGGGGATGTCCTCCTTGCGCATGAGGCGGGCGGCCACGGCGACCTGCCGGGGGGTGAGCCCGGTCTCCCGGGCGATGTGCCGCCGGGTTCTCAGGTCCTGCCACAGGAACGCCAATGCGATCCCCGAACAACCGATGGCCGGGACGGCGGAAGCGGGCCGCGCGAACAGGCACACGGCGACGTAGAGCACGGCGGCCGCGAGGCGCACCCATATGTTGTCGCGCCAGGGGGGTTCGTGGTCCCAGTCCATGGCGGTGGGCCTATCCGTGTCCGGGCGCCCCGGCGACAGGGCCGGGGCACACGGACAACAGGGTGCGGGTCAGGGCTTGATGACGACGGAGTGGACGATCTTGTCCGCGAAGGTCTGCTTCTTGGCGTCCCAGGCAGGCCACAGGAAGCCGAGGTAGCAGGGCAGCGCGTCCAGGATGTGCAGCAGGCGGCGGCCGAAGGCCAGGCCGAAGCCGAGGACCTGGCCGTCCGCCTCGCGCAGGGTGCGGGTGCCCACGATCTTCTTGCCCGGCGTCTGCCCGGTCGTACCCTCCAGGTAGGAGAAGTAGATCGAACCGGCCAGGGCGACGACCGCGCCCAGCAGGGCCCCGGCCGTGCCGCCGATGCCGAAACGCAGGATCGCGTACGGGACACCGATGATGAGCGCGTCGAGGAGGTACGAACCCGCCCGCGCGCCCCAGTTGGCCAACGGGGGCATTCCGGTCGGCTGTTGACCGTAGTTCGCGACGTCAGGCTGGCCGCCGCCGGGGTAGGACGGTATGGGTCCCTGCCCGTAAGGGCCGGGCTGGCCATAGGGGTTGGGCTGTTGCTGCCCCTGCGGGTCGTGCTCCCAGGGGCCGGACTGTCCGCCGTTGTTGCCGTCGTATGGAGGTGGCTGTCTGTCACTCATGCCGCCGAGTACACAGGGCCCACCGGCAGGAGACAACCCTCTACCTGCAACGATTGCGTACCGCTCGGCCAAACGGTCAGGTCAGCCGATCGGTTCGACGTACAGAGCGAGGTTGGCGAGCGAGGACGCGATGCCGGTCTCGTGGTCGACCTGGTCGATACCGGGCGGTACGTCGGTGGCCGTGACGGCGACCTCGGTGGCGTCGTCGGCGGCGTTGTCGGCGGGCGTGAGAGACCAGGTCATCGTCATAGTGCCCGCGTACAGCGGGTCGTCCGCCTCGAAAACGGCCTGCTGGACGACCCGGCGGTGTGGGACCAACTGCGTGAAGGCGACGGTGACGACGTCGGTCGCGTCCGAGGACTTGCCCGGGTTGTCGGCCGCGTCGAGATACGTGAGCACCATACGGAAGCCGCCGCCGGGGCGCGGGTCCCAGTGCTCGATACGGCCGCGCATACCGTCAGGCGGCAGCCACGCTTCGAGGGAGTCGCGGTCGAGGAGGGCGCCGTAGACGGTCGCCGGTGGTGCCGCGATGACCCGGCTGGCGCGGTCGGTCCTACCCATGAGCCGAGTCTAGGACCGGAACGGCGGCGCCCGCACTCATGCCGTGCGGGCGATCCGTCGGACGTGTCGCCCGATACGTCAGAGCGCGGGCTGCTGCGCGGCGGCGAACGTCACGAACGCCGACCACGCGGCGGGCGTGACCGTGAGAGCCGGGCCCTCGGGGTCCTTTGAGTCACGAATGTGAATCGCCTGCGGATGCGCGGCCACCTCGACGCAGTTCCCGCCCGCATCACTGCTGAAGCTGGACTTGACCCAGACGAGGTCGGGGGAGGGGCTCGGCCGTGCTGCGCGGTTCATCGGTCTCCTAGCAGATCGTCCATCAGGCTCATGCTCTCCTCGGGCGTGAGGGCCTGTGAACGCAGCATCCCATATTTCTGTTGGAGCAGAGCGACATCATCTGGGTCATCGACCAGGACGCTCACGTGCTGACCTTCCAGGTATGCCAAGTGCTCGTGAGCGGGCGTTTCCAGCAGCACCATCGGACCTGCGAGCCCCGCGTGATGCTCACGGTCGGTTGGCATGATCTGGATGTTCAGAAAGGGGAGCTGGGCCAGCTCCCTCAGGTGTGCGATCTGGCGGTGCAACTCCCTACGGCCGCCGATCGGTCGTCGCAGGATGGACTCCTCCAGGACGAATGTCATCATCGGCGGCCAGGGCAAGCGATCGAAGATGCTCTGCCGGGTCACTCGGTCGGCGACCTTCTCCTCAAGCTCGTCGGGGCTCAGCGGCGGATACAGGTTGCCGAACACGGCTCGCGCGTAACCCTCGGTTTGGAGCAGGCCCGGCACGACCTGGTTCTCGTACGACATCAGGCTCAGCGCCAGCGGCTCCTCCTCCATGTAGTCCTGCGCGAACAGCGGATACCGCTCCGCCTGCGGCACTTCGGCGACGGCCACCTCCAGCGTCTGACTTGTGCGGAGCAACTGGTCGAGCTGGCGGGCCAGCCGCAGGCCGAGCGGTCTGCGGCCCTGCTCGATCGATGCGATCTGGTCCAGGCTCAGGTTCACCTCGTCGGCGAGCCGCTGCTGCGACATACCGCTCGCACGCCTGAACTGGCCGACCGTGGCGCCGATGACGCGCCACGCTGAGTTTTTTCGTGGTCGCTTTCCGTAGGGCATGCGATCTCTATTTCCGTCCCAAACCCGCGCCACCCTCGTCCGGCTCGTACAGTCCCGTTGTACGGGTGCGGAAGGGGCGGCGGCGGCGCCCGTCACCGCAGTTGACTGAAGGCCAGGTCGGCGTCGGCCACAGCCTCGGGGCGGACGTCGTGGGCGGTTCGGCCGTCGGCGATCTTCTGCCAGTTGGTCCGGGCGAGGACCCGCTGGACCGCGAGTACCTGGGCGGCTCGCAGGCGTGCCTGGATGCCGTTGCCGAGGGCGTCCGCCAGGGCCTCCTCGTCTTCGAGCTGGTACCGCGTGAGCCGGCCCGCCAGGCTCGGTGTGGTGAACACCAGCCGGTGGAACGCCACCACTTCGGGATGGTCGCTGAGGCCGGTGACGGGGTCGTACCGATCGAGTCCGGCCCGGAAGTGCCGGTGCAGCGCCGTCACCGGCTGAAGGCCGGGCCCGCGGTCATATACGACGCGTGCCGCCTCGCCCTGGTGGTCCGCGAACCGGTGCAGCACCAGGTCTTCCTTGGTGGGGAAGTACCGGAAGAGGGTCGGCTTGGAGATCTCGGCAGCCGCCGCGACATCGTTGACCGAGACGCGGTCGAAGCCGTGCTCCAGGAACAGTGAGACGGCCGCGTCGCCGATGGCGTCGCGCGTCCGCTCCTTCTTGCGGGCCCGCAGTCCCGTCGGCTCGCTCATCCGACCACAGTAACATTCGTAACCGAGTTGCTTTTTTAACTCAGTAACGTTTTCATGGGCGGCATGAATCAGACACACACTCCTCCCGTGCTCGTCACCGGGGCGACCGGCCGGATCGGCCGCGTCGTCATCGACCGGCTTCTCGACGCGGGCGTCCCGGTCCGCGCCCTCACCCATCGCTCCGAGGCGGCGGCGACGCTGCCGGCGGAGGTCGAGGTCTTCACCGGCGACCTCACCGTGCCCGAGTCGCTCGACCCGGCACTGCACGGCGCCGGTGCGGTCTTCCTCGTCTGGACCGCCCCGCCTCGGACCGCCCCGGCAGTGGTCGAGCGGCTGGCGGCCCACGTGCGGCGGGTCGTCTTCCTCTCCTCCCCGCACCGGACCCCGCACCCCTTTTTTCGACAGCCCAATCCCATGGCGGCGCTGCACGCGGACATCGAGCGGCTCATCGCGGCCACCGGACTCGAGCCGACGATCATCCGGCCGGGCATGCTCGCGTCCAACTCGCTGGCCTGGTGGGCGCCCGCGATCCGGGCCGGAGAGGTCGTCCGCTGGCCCTATGGCGCTGCCGAGACGGCACCGGTCGACGACCGCGACGTCGCGGCTGTCGCGGCGCGCACCCTCCATCCGGACGGCCACGCCGGAGGCGACTACGTCCTCACGGGCCCCGAGTCCCTGACCCAGACCGCGCAGGTGGGCGTCATCGGTGACGCCCTCGGGCGCCGGATCGCCTTCGAGGAGATGACGCCGGACGCATTCCGGAGCCTGTCGGAGGGCGCGGTGCCCGGCCCGGTCATCGACATGCTGCTCGCCGCGTGGAGTGCGGCGGTCGGACAGCCCGCCTACGTCACCACCGCAGTGGCCGACATTCTTGGGACGGCCCCGCGAACGTTTCACCAGTGGGCCGCCGACCACGCGTCCGCGTTCACGCCCGCTTCGTAGCCTCGCCGACCGCGACCCGCTACGTGGACCCGTAGGAGGGCCCGTAGGAGGGCCCGTAGGAGGGCCCGTTCTCCCGGCGACCCGGCCCGGTGCGAGCGGGCTACTTCCCGGCCGGAGGCCCGTACCACTGAAGTGCCTGGCCGGTGACGGCCGCGACGCACTCGAAGTCGCGGTCGCGGTGCAGGAGAGTGAGGCCCTGCAATTCCGCTGTGGCGGCGACGATCAAGTCCACGGCGCCGGCGCTGCGATGCTCTCCGCGTTCCGTGAGAAGGCCCTGCACCTGCCAGGCGCGGTCGTACGCGCGGTCGTCCACGGGCACCCTGCCGAACAGCACGCGCATGTCGGCGATGCCGGTAGCGCGGTCGGCGGCCGACCGTGCGCTGTAGAAGAACTCCAGCTCGGTGATCGGGCAGGTGGCGATCAGACCGGCCGCTGCCGCTTGGTCCCAGCCGAACTGCTCCGCGTCGCCACGCATGATCCGCGCGAGGGCGCTGGTGTCGATCAGAAATTGGGCCGCGCTCACCGGCGGTAGTTCTCCTTGTTCTCGAAGATCTCCAGGTCGAAGGCGCCGTCGGCGGCCTGGGCGCGCAGTCGCGTGAGGGCGAGAGCCCGTCTCCGGTTCTCCAGCACTTCGCGCAGGGCGCTGTTCACCGTCTCGCGCTTCGTACCGGTGCCGAGCGCCTGTGCCACGTCGGCGAGCAGGTCGTCGTCCAGGTCGATCACTGTCCGGCTCATGTGATGCACCGCCTTTGATATCAGCTTGGATGCCAAGTATATCTGGTCAGATATCCACAGTCCCGTGAGCAACGGCACACGTACTGTCGGGTAACCCGGAGCGGGCCGCAGCCATAAGGTGAGCGGCGTACGGATGGGCGCGGGCGGGCTCATACGTGCGGGCACAGACGTAGGCTCCCCACCCTCGATCGATGAAACGGGAGATGGCATGCGTTCGGCGAAGGACTTCTTTCGGCCGTTGGCCGTGGGGGCGCCGGCCCCCGTGCGCGAGGTGCCGTTCCGGCCCTCGCGGATGATCCACTTCTTTGATCCCGGCAACGAGAAGATGGCGGCGAAGGTGCCGACGCTGGCGCCGCAGGTCGACGTGCTGCTGGGGAATCTGGAGGACGCGGTACAGGCGGACCGCAAGGTCGCCGCGCGCGAGGGCCTGGTGGCGGTCGCGAAGGCGAACGACTTCGGGGACACGCAGTTGTGGACGCGGATCAACAGCCTGGACTCGCCGTGGGCGCTGGACGACCTGCTGACGCTCGTGACGGAGATCGGCGACCGCCTCGACGTCATCATGGTGCCGAAGGTCGAGGGCGCGGCGGACATCCACTACGTGGACCGGCTGCTGGCACAGCTTGAGGCCAAGGCGCATGTCGAACGGCCGATCCTGGTGCACGCGATCCTGGAGACGGCGACCGGCGTCGCCAACGTGGAGGAGATCGCGGGCGCGAGCCCCCGGATGCAGGGGCTGTCGCTCGGCCCGGCCGACCTCGCCGCGAGCCGCCGGATGAAGACCACCAGGGTCGGCGGGGGACACCCCGGCTACCTGGTGCGGGAGGACCCCACGACAGAGGGCGCGCCCCGGGCCACGTACCAGCAGGACTTGTGGCACTACACGATCGCCCGGATGGTCGATGCCTGCGCGGCGCACGGGATTCTGCCGTACTACGGGCCGTTCGGGGACATCCAGGACGTGACGGCCTGCGAGGACCAGTTCCGCAACGCCTTCCTGCTCGGCTGCGTCGGCGCATGGTCGCTGCACCCAGTGCAGATCGCCGTCGCGAAGCGGGTCTTCTCGCCCGCTCCCGAGGACGTGGCCTGGGCGCGCCGGGTGATCGACGCCATGGGCGACGGTACGGGCGCGGTGATGATCGACGGCAAGATGCAGGACGACGCCACGTACAAGCAGTGCCTGGTGGTGTCGGAACTGGCGGCCGACCTCGCGGCCCGCGACCCGGAGCTGGCCGACGCCTACGCGGCGGCCGAGAAGGAGGGCAACGCATGACCACCGAAACCCCCCGCCGCTCCGTCCTTTACATGCCCGGCGCCAACGACCGCGCCCTGGAGAAGGCCAAGACCCTCCCCACCGACGCGCTCATCCTCGACCTGGAGGACTCCGTCGCCCCCGACGCCAAGGCCGACGCCCGCAAGCGCGTCGCCGAGGCCGCCGCGAGCGGCGAGTACGGCTACCGCGAGCTGACCATCCGGGTCAACGCGCCCGGCACCCCCTGGCACGCCGACGACGTGAAGGCCGCGGCGGAAGCGGCCCCGGACGCCGTCGTCGTACCGAAGGTCGACTCCCCGGAGACCGTACGGGAGGTCGAGGCGGCCCTGGTGAGGGCCGGAGCCCCGGACCGCACCGCGATCTGGGCGATGATCGAGACACCGCGGGCCGTCTTCGCCGCCGCGGCCATCGCGGCGGCCTCCCCGCGGCTCACCGTCCTCGTCATGGGCACCAACGACCTCGCCAAGGAACTGCGTGCCGAGCACGTACCGGGCAGGGCCCCGCTGCTCACCGGTCTGTCGCTCGCTCTGCTCGCGGCCCGCGCGAGCGGCAAGGCCGTCTTGGACGGTGTCTACAACGACGTACGTGATCTGCCCGGCTTCGAAGCCGAGACCCGACAAGCCAGGCAGCTCGGCTTCGACGGCAAAACACTGATCCACCCCACGCAGATCGAACCGTGCAACCGGATCTTCGCCCCCGCGCAGGAGGAGATCGACAGGTCCCGCCGGATCGTCGAAGCCTTCGAAGAGGCCACGTCACAGGGGCGCGGCGTGGTCACCGTGGACGGCAGGATGATCGAGAACCTGCACGTGGAAGAGGCCCGCAGGGTCCTCGCCCTGGCCGAGGCGGTCGCCGGACGCTGACCCGGATGCCCGTCAAGTACGGGCAAAAAGCGACAGGAAGCGGGGCCCGGCCGACCGGCGGCGGGGCCCCGCCCGCGTGCGCTTCTGTTGGGATCCACCATGAAGTGCGGACGGACACTGTACGAAGTAGATGGCCCGTTATTCGGTTCCCGCTCGTACTGTCGAGGCATGACCACATCGCAAGAGGTGCCTGCGGACGTGAACGACGCCCGCGGTCGCGTAGCCGATCTGCTCGCCATCCGCGAGCAGGTCCGCCGCGGGCCGAGCGAGCGCGCGACCGAGGCCCAGAAGGCCAAGGGCAAGCTCACCGCCCGCGAGCGGATCGATCTGCTGCTCGACGAGGACAGCTTCCGCGAGGTGGAACCGCTGCGGCGGCACCGGGCGGTCGGCTTCGGTCTCGAAGCCAAGCGGCCCTACACCGACGGCGTCATCACCGGCTGGGGCACCGTCCACGGCCGTACGGTCTTCGTCTACGCCCACGACTTCCGGATCTTCGGCGGCGCGCTCGGCGAGGCGCACGCCACCAAGATCCACAAGATCATGGACATGGCCATCTCGGCCGGCGCGCCCCTGATCTCCCTCAACGACGGTGCCGGGGCCCGCATCCAGGAGGGCGTCTCGGCGCTCGCCGGATACGGCGGCATCTTCCAGCGCAACACCAGGGCCTCGGGCGTGATCCCGCAGATCTCGGTGATGCTCGGCCCGTGCGCGGGCGGCGCGGCCTACAGCCCGGCGCTCACGGACTTCGTGTTCATGGTCCGCGAGACCTCGCAGATGTTCATCACGGGTCCCGACGTCGTCCAGGCCGTGACCGGCGAGAAGATCACGCAGAACGGGCTCGGCGGCGCCGACGTCCACTCCGAGGTCTCCGGCGTCTCGCACTTCGCGTACGACGACGAGCAGACCTGCCTCGAAGAGGTGCGCTACCTGCTCTCGCTGCTCCCGCAGAACAACCGCGAGAACCCGCCGTCCGTGGAGAGCCACGACCCGGCCGACCGGCGCGGCGACGTCCTGCTCGACCTGGTGCCGGCCGACGGCAGCCGCGGCTACGACATGCGCAAGGTCATCGAGGAGATCGTCGACGAGGGCGAGTTCCTGGAGATCCACGAGCGCTGGGCGACCAACATCATCTGCGCGCTGTCCCGGCTCGACGGCCAGGTGGTCGGCATCATCGCCAACCAGCCGATGTCGCTGGCCGGCGTGCTGGACATCGAGGCGTCCGAGAAGGCCGCCCGCTTCGTCCAGATGTGCGACGCCTTCAACATCCCGCTGGTCACGCTGCTGGACGTGCCGGGCTTCCTGCCCGGCGTCTCCCAGGAGCACGGCGGCATCATCCGGCACGGCGCGAAGCTGCTGTACGCGTACTGCAACGCCACCGTGCCGCGCATCTCGATCATCCTGCGCAAGGCGTACGGCGGCGCGTACATCGTCATGGACTCGCAGTCCATCGGCGCCGACCTGACCTACGCCTGGCCCACCAACGAGATCGCGGTGATGGGAGCGGAAGGCGCCGCCAACGTCATCTTCCGCCGCCAGATCGCGGAGGCCGACGATCCCGAGGCGATGCGGACGCGCATGGTCAAGGAGTACAAGGCCGAGCTGATGCACCCGTACTACGCGGCCGAGCGCGGCCTCGTCGACGACGTGATCGACCCCGCGGACACCCGCGCGGTGCTGATCAGCTCGCTGGCGATGCTCCGCACCAAGCACGCGGACCTGCCGTCGCGCAAGCACGGCAACCCGCCCCAGTAGTCATGGAGACCACCTTGAGCACTTCCGCCGATTCCCTCGTGCGCGTCGAGAAGGGGCACGCCGCTCCTGAGGAGCTGGCCGCGCTCACCGCCATCCTGCTGGCGCGCGCCGCCGCCGGTGACGCCCCCGAGGCCGCCGACACCCCCAAGCGCCGCTCCACGGCCGGCTGGCGCCGCCTGGAGCGCACCCCTGGCTTCCGCGCCCCGCACTCCTGGCAGGGCTGAGCCGCACCTTCCACGGGCCGCCCGGCGCGGCCCACGACGACATCGGGCCCCACCGCGAAAGCGGTGGGGCCCGACGTCGTTACGGGAGGGGGACCCGGCGCCTACCGCAGCCGCGCCATCAGGGCGTGCTCGACCAGCGTGATGAGCGCGCTCTTGGCGTCGCCGCGATTGCGCGCGTCGGTCGTGATGATGGGGGCCTCGGGGCCGATCTGGAGGGCCTCGCGGACCTCCTCGGGACGGTACGGCTGGTGTCCGTCGAAGCCGTTGAGGGCGATGACGAACGGCAGGCCGCTGTTCTCGAAGTAGTCGACGGCCGGGAAGCAGTCCGCCAGGCGCCGCGTGTCGACCAGCACGATCGCGCCGATCGCGCCGCGCACGAGGTCGTCCCACATGAACCAGAAACGGTCCTGCCCCGGCGTGCCGAACAGATAGAGGATCAGATCCTCGTCGAGCGTGATGCGGCCGAAGTCCATCGCCACGGTCGTCGTGGTCTTGTCCGGCGCGTGCGTCAGATCGTCGATACCGGCCGACGCGGACGTCATCACTGCTTCGGTGCGCAACGGATTGATCTCCGACACGGCCCCGACGAACGTGGTCTTGCCCACGCCGAACCCGCCGGCCACCACGATCTTCGCAGACGTGGTCGACCGGCGGACCGTATCGCCCCCGCTGGAGCCCCCGCTAGAGCTTCCGAAGTCCACTGAGCACCCTTTCAAGCAATGTCACGGCTGGCTGTCCGCCCGAGGACTCGTCGCCGCCGGGCTGGTGGATCTGGACCAGTCCGGCCTCAGCCAGGTCGGCCACGAGAATCCGGACCACACCGAGCGGAATCGTCAGCAGAGCGGAGATCTCCGCGATCGACTTGATCTCCCGGCAGAGCAGGCAGATCCGCTGGTGTTCCGGCAACTGCCCACGCAGTCGCTCGGGGTCGGCGGTGGTACTGACCAGCGCCTCTATGGCGAGCTGGTAACGCGGCCTGGTGCGGCCGCCGGTCATCGCGTAAGGGCGGACGAGCCCGGTCGGGGTGGGGGGCCGCTTGCCCGCGCCGCCGCTCCCACCGCCGTTCCCGTAACTGCCGCCGCCCCCGTGACCGCCGCCGCTGCCGCCGCCGTGGCGGGGGCCCTGCGGCGGCGCGTAGGGCTGGATACGCGGTTGCCGGTACTGCGGCTCGGGCTCCGGAGCGGGCGCCGAGGGGAAGGTGTAGGGGTTGAGGGGCGGCTGATGCTGGCTGCCGTACGGGTCTCCACCGGGGGACGTGCTCACGAGTCCTCCTCCTGATACGGCTGCGATCCCCCGTCCGAGTACCCGGCTGGTACTCGGACGACCGCTGCCCTTCACTTTGTTGACGCTGTTCGAGCTAGTTGAGCAGGCTGCCCTGGAGCTCGGCCCGCAGGTCCGGGGTGAGGACGGTGCCCGCTCGGTCGACGAGCAGGGCCATTTCGTAGCCGACCAGGCCGATGTCGCACTCGGGGTGCGCCAGCACGGCCAGCGAGGATCCGTCGGAGACGGACATGATGAAGAGGAAGCCGCGCTCCATCTCCACCACGGTCTGGTTGACGGAGCCGCCCTCGAAGATGCGGGAGGCTCCGGCGGTGAGCGACGTCAGCCCGGAGGCGACGGCGGCGAGCTGGTCGGCGCGGTCGCGGGGGAATCCGTCGGACATCGCGAGCAGCAGGCCGTCGGCGGAGACCACCACCGTGTGGGACACCCCGGGGGTGTTGTCCACGAAGTTGGTGATCAACCAGTTCAGGTTCTGTGCCGCCTGGCTCATCGGACTCAACTAGCGCTCCTGGTTCTGGGGGCCGCCGAATGGGTGCTCGGTGGCCTGTCCGTTCGTGTCAGTTCCAGCAGTGCGTCCCTTCTGGACGCCACGCCGCAGGTTACTCAACCTGCCGCGTACGTCCTCGGGGGCGCGGGAGACCTGTGGGCCGCCCTGCGGGGTCTGCGCCGCGGTACCCGGGACCAGATTGGCCTTGGGCACCCGTCGGGGCAGGCCCGAGGGGGTGACCCCGCCCGCCTTGGGCTCGCGGACCTGCTCGGCCCGGTGCCAGTTCTCGTCATTCGTCGACCGCCATTCGGTCGTCGGCTCCGGTTCCCGGTGCTGCCGGGGCTCTGGAGCCTCCTGGGCAGGCTGTTCCTGAGGTGGTTCCGGCCGCTGGCGGTCACGGCGCGGCAAACCCGCGTCCGTCAGCGAGGGGGAGCCTACGCTCTCGGACGGCCGCTGGGGGAGCGACGGAGCGGATTCCGTTACGTCCGCCTGCGGCCGGGGCTCCCGCGGGGGCTCCGGAACCGGCCACTCCTGCGACGGGGCCTGGTAACCGGTGAACTCCGGCTGGAAGCTCTGGCCGTACGCGGGGTCGTAGGGCTGGTCGAATCCCTGGTCGAAGCCCTGCGGGACGCCCTGGTCATAGCCCTGCTGGGCGCCCTGTCCGTAGCCCGGCACCGCGCCGTCGTCGAAGGCCCGCGCACTCTCGGGGAACCCGTTCTGCTGGTAGCCCTGCTGCTCGTAACCGGACTGGAAGCCCTGCTCGTAGGTCTGCTGCTGATAGCCGGGGTCGAAGCTCTGGTCGTACGCGGGCTGCGCCTGCCGGCCCTGCTCCGGGTAGCCGTTCTGCTCCGGGAAGCCCGGTTCGTCGCCCGGACGGTCCGACGTGGCCGCTTCGAGCTGGGCGCGGCGCTCCTCGCGGACCAGCGACCGGCCCACCGGGTCGAGCGTCGGGGCCGCCGTGCCGTCGGCGGTCTCGTAACGCGAGTCGTCGAAGCCCAGCTCGGCCGCGGTCGGCAGGTGGCCGACGTCCTGCACCGGCTGCTCGGGCACGATCCGCGAGACCGTGAAGTCGCGCTCGTCGTCCTCCGGCAGCAGGGTCTCGCCGCCACCGCCGTGGGTGATCGGCTCGGGCAGCATCACCAGCGACGTCGTACCCGCCTGCTCGCCCGACGGCCTGAGCTGCACCCGGATGCCGTGCCGGTCGGACAGCCGCCCGACCACGAACAGGCCCATCCGCTTGGCGATCTCGACATCGACGGTCGGCGGGTCGGCCAGCTTGTGGTTGATGTCCGCGAAGTCCTCGGCGGTCAGGCCGATGCCCTTGTCGTGGATCTCCACCATCACCCGGCCGTCCGGCAGCCGGGTCGCGGTCACCCGCACCTTGGTCTGCGGCGAGGAGAACGTCGTCGCGTTCTCCAGCAGCTCGGCCAGCAGGTGCACCAGGTCGGTCACGGCGCTGCCGTGGATGTCGGTCTCCGGTATGCCCACCAGCTCGATGCGGTCGTACGCCTCCACCTCTGAGGCGGCGGCGCGGAGCACGTCGACCAGCGGAATCGGCTGATTCCACTGCCGGCCCGGCTCCTCACCCGCGAGGACCAGCAGATTCTCGCCGTTGCGGCGCATGCGGGTGGCGAGGTGGTCCATCTGGAAGAGGTGTTCGAGCTGGTCGGGGTCGGCCTCGTTGTTCTCCAGCTCGGTGATCAGGGTGAGCTGGCGCTGGATGAGGCCCTGGTTGCGCTGCGAGAGGTTGGTGAAGATCGCGTTGACGTTGCCCCGCAGCAGCGCCTGCTCCGCGGCGAGCCGTACGGCCTCGCGGTGCACCTGGTCGAAGGCGCGCGCGACCTCGCCGATCTCGTCCCGGCTGTTGATCGGGATCGGCGCCACGGTGGTGTCCACCCGGCCCGGATCGGTCCGCGAGAGCTGGTCGACCATCGACGGCAGCCGCGTCTCGGCGATCTCGAAGGCCGCGCCGCGCAGCCGCCGCATCGCCCGGCTCATCGAGCGGGCCATCATGCCCGCCACGATGAAGGCCAGGATCAGGGCCACGATCACGATCGCGGAGTTCACGATCGCGTCCCGCTTGGCGTTCGACGCGATCGTCGAGGCGTCGGCCGCGGCCTGGTCGGCCAGCGAGTTCTCGACCGTGTGATACGCGTCGAAGGAGAGCGTGGAGGCGGCGAAGTACGACTCGGGCGTGATGCCCTCGGCGCGCAGCTGCGCGACGGTCTTCCCCGGCGTGGCGATCTCGGTGACCATCTTCGGCAGGTCCGGCGGTACGACGAACGCCGTGTGCGCGGCCTCCGCCTTGCGCTGCGCCGCGGCGATCTGGTCGGTGCCGTTCTTCTCCGCGGCGGCCTGCGCGTCCTTCAGCCGCTGCACGTCCGCGGCCGTACCGCTGCCGTTGTACTCCGCGACCGAGATGCCCTGGAGGTACTCGTACGAGCCGAGCGCGGTCTTCTGGAGGGCCAGCTCCTTGTCGGAGACCGGCTTCTGCACCAGGATGTGCGTGCCGATCGACCTGGTCAGCGACTCGGCGGCCTTGGCCAGTGACACCGCGTAGAGGGTGCGGCCGTAGGCGGTGACATTGCTGGTGCCGTACCCCAGCTCATTGTCCAGTTCCAGCAGCGGGTGCTGGATCTTGACGTAGAACTCCTCGGTCTGCACCCCGGAGAGCTGACGGGTGTACGCGACCTTGCGGAGCGTGGCGAGCTGCGGCTCGACGGTCCTGAAGTTGGCCATCCGGCGCTCGAGCCCGGCCTCGTGCGGGATCTTGGCCGCGGCGACGTCGAATTCGCGGGCCGCCTCGTCGGTGGCGGCGCGGGCGGTGGAGACCGCCGGATCGTCGCGTTTTCCGGCCAGCAGCGGAACCGCGGTGACATCACGTTCGTTGATCAGTGCGTGACTGTAGGTCGTGGCGGCGCGTACCAGATTCGCGGTACGCACGGCGTCGTCGGCCTGGCTCCAGGTGTCGACCGAGCTCTTCACCCGGAAGCCGCCGAAGACGAGGGCGACCAGGACCGGGATCAGGAGGATGACGTTGAGGCGGGTCGCGACCCGCCAGTTGCGCATGCTCAGCCGGGTGCCCGGGTCGTCCGGCGGCTCGGGAGCCGAGATGGCGGGTGCGCCCCCGGGACGTTGGGGCGGCGTGAAGTTCCCCCGCGGACCCTGAGCAGGGCCCGCTTCTGCTCGCCTCGTGTTCCTCACTGGACCAACAACCTCTCGGCGACGGCACGAACGAAGGCCGTTACTACTCTCGGGTTCTGCGAATTCCAGCACGTCATGTAGGCCCCAGCCAAACGTCCGGCATAGGGGACGTGGCGCAGTAACGGCGAAGATAAAACGGGCATAAGTAAAATCCCCCGTCAAACCATATGACAGATGTACGCGCTGCGACACCGGCTGAGCGCGAGCCGTGTTCGACGGCCGTCGAAACTCTCTCGAAATGTTATGAAGACGGGGACCGGCCGTGTCTCCTGACACAGCCGGTCCCCGTGGCTTGTTTTCACCAGCAACTCGCCGCTGGCGCCTATCTGTTGAGCCTTCTTCCGCCTACGTCAGAGTCCTGCCCGCTACTTCAGCCGGGCAAGCAGCGCGTGCTCGACCAGCGTGATCAGCGCGCTCTTCGCCTCGCCGCGATGGCGGGCGTCGGTCGTGATGATGGGGGCCTCGGGGCCGATCTGGAGGGCCTCGCGGACCTCCTCGGGACGGTACGGCTGGTGTCCGTCGAAGCCGTTGAGGGCGATGACGAACGGCAGGCCGCTGTTCTCGAAGTAGTCGACGGCCGGGAAACAGTCCGCGAGCCTGCGGGTGTCCACCAGCACCACGGCGCCGATCGCACCGCGCACCAGGTCGTCCCACATGAACCAGAAACGGTCCTGGCCGGGCGTCCCGAACAGGTACAGGATCAGGTCGTCGTCCAGGGTGATACGGCCGAAGTCCATGGCCACCGTGGTGGTGGTCTTGTCCTGGACGTGGCTCAGGTCGTCGATCCCGGCCGAGGCAGAGGTCATCACGGCCTCGGTGCGCAGCGGGTTGATCTCGGAGACGGCACCCACGAACGTGGTCTTGCCGACACCGAAGCCACCCGCCACCACGATCTTCGCAGACGTGGTGGACCGCACCGATTGCTGCGCGCCGTACGCCGGCTGCGGTTGCGGCCTAGAGCTTCCGAAGTCCACTGAGCACCCTCTCAAGCAGTGTCACATCAGGCTGGCCGCCAGCCTCGCCGCTGCCCGGCTGGTGGATGGCGACCATGCCGGCCTCGGCGAGGTCGGCCACAAGAATCCTGGCCACACCGAGCGGGATGGCGAGCAGAGCGGAGATCTCCGCGACCGACTTGATCTCGCGTGTGAGATGGCAGATCCGCTGGTGTTCCGGCAGCAGCCCCGCGTACTGCCCCGGGTCGGCGGTCGTGCTGACCAGCGCCTCGAGGGCGAGCTGGTAGCGGGGCCGGGTGCGGCCACCTGTCATGGCGTACGGCCGAACCAGCGGCTGATCGCCTTCATCCCCGTACGGCGCGTGGTGGGACGCGCCGTACGGGCCCGGCGAAGCGGGTGGCGGGGTCATGAGGGTCCTCCGTGTCCGGGCAGTGCTGTCGCGGTGCGGGAAGTACGGAAAAACATGGGGGGAGACGGATGGTTCAGTGCATAAGGCTGCCCTGGAGCTCTGCACGGAGGTCCGGGGTGAGGACGGTGCCCGCTCGGTCGACGAGCAGGGCCATTTCGTAGCCGACCAGGCCGATGTCGCACTCCGGGTGCGCCAGCACGGCGATGGAGGAACCCTCGGAGACGGACATGATGAAGAGGAAGCCGCGCTCCATCTCCACCACGGTCTGGTTGACCGCGCCGCCCTCGAAGATCCGGGACGCCCCGGCCGTGAGCGACGTCAGCCCGGAGGCGACGGCGGCGAGCTGGTCGGCGCGGTCGCGGGGGAATCCGTCGGACATCGCGAGCAGCAGGCCGTCGGCGGAGACCACCACCGTGTGGGACACCCCGGGGGTGTTGTCCACGAAGTTGGTGATCAACCAGTTCAGGTTCTGTGCCGCCTGGCTCATCGCACTCAACTAACGCTCCTGATTCGTACCGAAACCACGGCCGTCGGTGTTGCCCCCGGCCTCGCGGCCCTGCTGGATACCACGGCGGAGGTTGGTCAGACGTCCGCGTACGTCGTCGGGTGCCCGCGAGATCTGCGGGCCGCCCTGCGGCGCTTGCTGCGGCGCCGCGCCACCGGCGACGAGGTTGGCCCTCGGCACCCGGCGCGGCAGCCCCGACGGAGTGACCCCGCCGGCCGAAGGTTCGCGGACCTGCTCGGCCCGCTGACGCAGCGCGTCATTGGGCGAGGACCGCCAGTTCGGAGTCTCCCTGGGCAGCGGCTGCGCCACCGGAGCGGCGGGCGCCTGGCCCTGGTACTGCGCCGAAGCGGGCACGGAGGCGGGCGGCGCCTGTACGGGCTGCTGCTGACCGCCGCCGGAGTGCCGGCCGCCGTTCCCGTTCCCGTTCTCGCCGTTCCCGTTCCCGCCGTTGCCGTTGTCGTTGCCGACACCGGGCGCCGTCGTGCCGGGGCGCTGCGGGCGGAACCGCTGCGGGGCCGCGGGCGGAGCCGTACGGCCCACCGGGCGGACCGGCGGGGCCTCCTGGCCGCGCGCGCTTCGCTCCACGTGGATCTGCTGCATCCGCTCGGCCTGGCCGGTACGGAACCAGTCCGACTCGATCGACGAGAAGATCGGCGTCGGCTCGTCCCCGCGGGTCGGGGCCGGGGGCAGCGCCATCGGCTCGGCGGGCTGCTGGGGCTGCTGCTGAGGCTGCGGCGCCTGGGGCTGCTGCGGGCTCTGCATCGGCTGCTGGACCGGGTACTGACCGGTGTTGCCCTGCTGCTGCGGCTGCTGCGGCTGCACGGGGAACTGCCCGGTCCCGTACGGGTCCTGGTACTGCTGCTGGTTCTGGTCGTAGCCCTGGCCGCCGTTGCCCTGCTGGGGGCCGCCGCGCTGCGGCAGACCCTGGCCGGGGAAGGCGTCGGGGCGCGGGCCGCTCGGGGGCGGGCCCTGGTACTGGTTGTTGCCGGGGAAGCCCTGCTGCTGTCCGGGCTGACCGGGCTGGCCCTGCTGACCGCCCTGGCCCGGACGGCCCTGCGGCTGCTGGCCGGGCATCCGGAACTCGCCGGTGCTGTCGGCCTGCAGGGCCGGGAACTGGGCCGTGTCGCCGGGACCGCCCTGACCGCCCTGCGGTTGGCCGGGCATCGAGAACTGGCCGGTGCTGTACGTCTCTTCGGGACTGCGGGCGCCGCGCTGCGGGAGACCCGGGTTGGGGCCGCCCTGCACCGGGAACTGCCCGGTGTCGCTGTTGCCGCGACCGCCGCCCTGGCCCTGGTTGCCCTGGCCCTGGTTGCCGTGACTCTGGTTGCCGTGACCCTGGCCGCCCTGGCCGGTCGGTGCGAAGCCGTCGTCGCGGACCGGCGGGAACTGCGTGGTGTCAGCGGGGTCGTTCTGCCGCGGCGCGGGGCCCGAACGACCGCCGAACACGTCGGAACGGAAGCCGGAGGGGCCGGTGCTCTGCGGCTGCGGCGGCGGGAACTGGCCCTGCTGCTGGCCGCCTTGCTGCCCGCCTTGCCTGCCGCCGAAGTTCTGGCCGCCCTGCTGACCGCCCTGGCCGCCCTGACCGCCCTGGCCGAAGTCCTGACCGCCGCCCGGGGGGCGGCCGAAGGCGCCACCGGGCTGCTGGAAGTCGCCGCGCGGGCCCTGTCCGGGAGCGTCGAAGGCGGAGGCCGCCTCGACGTCCTCGTGGCCGCGCGGGGTGTCCTGGAGACCGGGGAAGCCCTGCTGGCCGCCGTTCTGGTCCTGTGCCCAGCGCGGCGCGCCGCCCTGCTGCGGGGGACCGCCGGGACGGCCCGCACCGGGGTTCAGCGCCGGACGCTGCTGGCCGCCCGCGACCGGGGTGCGCTGCGGCGGCCGGTTGACCGGCGCGGAGTTGGGCGAGTTGCCGAAGGCGCCGGCGATGCCGGAGCCCGCGGCGGCCGGGGGAGCGCCCGCGGGGCGCCCGCCGCCCATCTGGCCGATGTTCTTGGGGTTACGGCCGCCCTGCGTGACGTCCACGGGCAGCATGACCAGCGCGGTCGTACCGCCGGAGTCGGACGGGCGGAGCTGGATGCGGATGCCGTGCCGCAGGGACAGGCGGCCGACCACGAACAGACCCATGCGGCGGGAGACGGAGACGTCCACCGTCGGCGGGTTCGCCAGACGCTCGTTGATGTCCGCGAGGTCCTCGGGCGACAGGCCGATACCGGTGTCGTGGATCTCGATCAGCACCCGGCCGTCCGGCAGCGAGTGACCGGTGACCTTCACCTTGGTCTGCGGCGAGGAGAACGACGTCGCGTTCTCCAGCAGCTCGGCGAGCAGGTGGACGAGGTCGTTGACGATACGGCCGGTGACCTCGGCCGACGGTACCGACGTCAGTTCGATCCGCTCGTACTGCTCCACCTCGGACGCGGCGGCGCGGAGCACGTCGACCAGCGGGACCGGGCGGGTCCACCGGCGGCCCGGCTCCTCACCGGCGAGGACCAGCAGGTTCTCACCGTTACGGCGCATGCGGGTCGCGAGGTGGTCGAGCTTGAAGAGCGAGGAGAGCTGGTCCGGGTCGGCCTCGCGGGACTCAAGTTCGGAGATGAGCGAGAGCTGACGCTGGATGAGGCCCTGGCTGCGGCGCGAGAGGTTGGTGAACATCGCGTTGACGTTCCCTCGCAGGAGGGCTTGCTCGGCGGCGAGTCGTACGGCCTCGCTGTGGACCTCGTCGAAGGCCCGCGCCACCTGGCCGATCTCGTCGCGGCTGTTGATGCCGATCGACGCGACCGAGGTGTCGACGTCCTGCGGGTCGGTCTCGGAGAGCTGCTTGACCAGCTCGGGCAGCCGCTTCTGGGCCACGTCGTTGGCGGTCTGCTGGAGCCTGCGCAGCGACCGGATCATCGAGCGGGCCACGATGAAGGCGCCGACCACGGCGACGCCGAGGACCAGCAGGATGATCGCGCCGGAGATCAGCGCGGACTGCTTGGCCTCGCTCTGCAGCTTGAGGGCCTTCTGCTGCATCTCGTTGAGCAGCGACCGCTCGATCTGGCTCATCGCCTGGATCTTGGTCTTGGCCGCGTCGTCCCAGTCGAGGTACGAGCTGTCGATCTTGGAGATCGCGTTCTGCGAGGCGGCGATGCGCTGGCGCGTGGTGTCGTGCGCGCTGATCGTGAGGTTGCCGCCCTCGATCGGGGTCAGCAGCGCCGCGCTCTTGGGCCCGTAGATCTTCTGGAACCGGGTGAGCGCGGTGTCCTCGTTCGCGGCGCCGTACTTCACCGACTGGTAGTCGTTGGCGTTCAGCTTGCCGCCGGTGGCCAGCGCGGCGCTGATCACCGCGCGCTGGATCGACTCGTACTCCTTGGCGGAGGAGAAGGCCGCCAGCGCGCGGGTGCTCTGGATCATCTCGGGGTTGTTGGTCGCCTGCGCCATGTCCTGGGACAGCGAGAGCAGGGACTGCACCAGGTCGTCGTACTGCGAGACCGTCTGCGAGATGGTGGAGGTCGAGGTGTACGCCTCGTCGCGGATCTCCGCCAGGTTGGCGAGCTGCGTGCCGATCGCCAGCAGGGTGGCGCGGACGCCGGAGAAGACCGGGTCGCGCTCGGAGACGTTGTCGCTGGCGTTCAGATACTGCTTGTACTCGCGGTCGGTGGCCTGCCGTGAGGCTTCCACCGCGTCGTTGGTCTTGTCGCCTGACGACAGCGGTCCGGCCGAGCTGTCCCGTTCCTCCTGGAGCGCGGCGGCGAGCTGCGTCGCGTGCTCGGTGATGTCGGTCAGCGTCTTCATGTGCTCGAGCTGGTTGATGTTGTCCAGCGAGCTGTTGATGCGCATGCCGCCCAGGACGGTGGCCGTGACCACCGGGAGGGCGAGCAGGGAGACGAGTCTGGTGCTGATGCGCCAGTTGCGCATGGCTATTCGGGGCCCCGGCTTGCCCGCCAGGCCGGTGATCTTGCCCGCCTCGATGCCGCTGGGCGTGCTCGGCCGTCCGGTGGCAGCCGTCGTGCCCGGCGCGGTGCTCGCCGAATCACCCGCCTGCTGCGGTGTCGGGCCGTTGCCGGTCCCGCCGGGCTGCTGCTCCGGGTCGCCCGCAGCGCCGCTGTCCCTCTTGAAACGTCCCTGCACTAGCGTCGCAACCTCTGGACCAGGCGTCCCCCGCGATGAAGCGGACAGGACGGTGTCGAGTCATGGGGGCTCAGACCACCCCGGGTTACGAGGAGGCCGATTGATGCCCTTCACCACCGCTCGGTGCTCGAACGCGCCCCCTGCGCGCCGGCACGATGTGATGCGGCGGTCCGGGGAATTCCAGCACAGTGCTGGATCTCCCAACAAGGGCCGTAGCCGACCTGTTGGAATCCGTTACTCGTCGCGTCGGGCCAAGCACTGAGTGTTGACATCTGATTCGGTGAAAGCGGGGGATTCCGGACTTAGCGACCCCCTGTTCGCACGAGTCATCCGCTGTCCCAGTCGGGTCGATGACGACTGAATCGTACGACTGTGTGGGAGTTGACCGGTTTGAGTCTGCCGGTCGGATGTGAGCAATGCCTGCTTTGCGACTCACTTCGTGAGCAAAATCACAGCCCGATGCATGTCTGGGCCACGTTGTTCCGGGAAAGGGCCGCACTAGCCTGGTGCTTTACACATCGCGGTTTTCTGTCAACCCGCGCCCTGCGGGCGCCCCGAGCCACCGAGGTCCACACGGCCGATGAAGACCACCATGCTGTTCCGTCCGATCGCGAACCCGCGCCGCACCACCCTCGCGCACCTCAAGGACGCCGCCGAACTCGGGGTCCCCGCAGCGTCGGACACCGAGGCCGCCACGACCGCTGAGCAGGCCGTCGCCGAGCCGCTGCCGCAGGTCACCGCGAACCCGCGCCGCACCGTCCTGCACGAGCTGCCCACCGCCTGATCGGCGCGTATGGGCCCGGCCACTAAGCTGGGCCCATGCGTATCGCGAGGTTCTCGATCGACGGCAATGTCGCCTTTGGAGCTGTCGAAGCGGCCGAAGGCACCGACGGCGGCGAAGGCGACGGCGTAACAGCCGGCCACGACGGCCTCGTCATCAACATCATGAAGGGCATCCCCTTCGCGGACTTCGAGCTGTCCGGTACGCGGGTCCCGCTCGACAAGGTGCGGCTGCTGCCGCCCGTGCTGCCGAACAAGGTCGTCGCCATCGGCCGCAACTACGCCGACCACGCGAAGGAGTTGGGCCACGAGGTGCCGACGGCGCCCTGGGCCTTCTTCAAGCCCTCCACCTCCGTGATCGGCCACGGCGACCCGATCGTGTATCCCTCCTTCTCGCAGGAGGTGCACCACGAGGCCGAACTGGCCGTCGTCATCAGCCGGTTGTGCCGCGAGGTGCCGCGTGAGCGGGTCCGCGACGTCATCCTCGGCTACACCTGCGCCAACGACGTGACGGCCCGCGACACCCAGCGCACCGAGAAGCAGTGGGCGCGCGCCAAGGGCTTCGACTCCTCCTGCCCGCTCGGCCCCTGGATCGAGACCGACCTCGACCCCTCCGACCTCGCCGTCACCGCGACGGTCAACGGCGAGCTGCGCCAGGCGGGCCGCACCGCCCAGATGATCAACTCGATCGAGGACCTGATCGTCAACATCACCGAGGCGATGACGCTGCTCCCCGGTGACGTGCTGCTCACCGGCACCCCGGCGGGCGTCGGCCCGATCCGGCCGGGTGACGAGGTCTCCGTGACGGTCGAGGGCATCGGCACCCTGACCAACAAGGTCGTCGCGCGGAGCTGACCCGCTTCGTACCCTGGGCGTTATGCCGATACGAGCGGTTCTCTGGGACATCGACGACACGATCTTCGACTACGCGAGCGCCGACCGCGTCGGCCTGCGGGCCCATCTGGCCGTCGAGGGACTGCCGGACGGGTGCGCGAGCGTGGACGCCGCCGTGCTGCGCTGGGGCGAGCTCACCGAGCTCCACTGGGCGCGGTTCTCGGCGGGGGAGTGCGACTTCGAGGCGCAGCGCAGGGACCGCGTGCGGGACTTCCTGGGGCTGCCGCTGACGGACGCGGAGGCCGAGGAGTGGTTCGACCGCCACCGCACGCACTACGAGGCCGCCTGGTCGCTCTTCCCCGACGCCGTACCCGCCCTGGACGGCCTCACCCCCCACTACCGGCACGCGGTGCTGTCCAACTCCGCCTTCGTCGTACAGGACCGCAAGCTGCGGGCGCTGGGCGTACGGGACCGCTTCGAGGTGCTGCTGTGCGCCGCGGAGCTGGGGGTGTCCAAGCCGGCCGCGGCGGCCTTCCACGCGGCCTGTGAGGCGCTGTCCCTGGAGCCGTACGAGGTCGCGTACGTGGGCAACGAGCCGGACATCGACGCCCGTGGCGCGGCCGACGCGGGCCTGGTCGGCATCTGGCTGGACCGCCACGACCTCGGCTCCCGTCCCGACCTCACCCGCATCACCGGTCTCGCCGAGCTTGCTGACCTGCTGCGCGGCGATACTCGTTTTGGAGCGGTGTCCCGCATCGGGTAATGTTCTTCCTGCGCCGCCCGAGAGGGCCGAAAGGTCCGGCAGGGGGGCGTGATCCAAGCACAGTCCCGCAAGGGGTTGCGTTTTGATGGGGTATGGTGTAATTGGCAACACGGCTGATTCTGGTTCAGTTGTTCTAGGTTCGAGTCCTGGTACCCCAGCGCATAGTTCAGTGCATTGCAGTGCGAGCCCCCGTTGTGTAGCGGCCTAGCACGCCGCCCTCTCAAGGCGGTAGCGCCGGTTCGAATCCGGTCGGGGGTACAGATCCTTCCCGCGTGATCACCTGGGTCGCACCCGTTGGTCATGATGCAGGATCGCTAGGGCCCCCGTTGTGTAGCGGCCTAGCACGCCGCCCTCTCAAGGCGGTAGCGCCGGTTCGAATCCGGTCGGGGGTACGCAAGCAGAGAAGTAACGGTACGGCCGAGGTCCTCACTCAGGTGGGGGCCTTTTTCGTTGCCGGTTCAGTACCCATGCACGGGTCCAACCGCCGTACCGGGCAGGGGCGTTCGCACCGGCGGCCCCTGCCGGGGGCGGTTCAGCCGCTGCGGCGCAGCGCCTCGCTCAGCCGGGCCGCGGCGTCGATGACGGCCTGCGCGTGCATCCGGCCCGGGTGCCGGGTCAGCCGCTCGATCGGTCCCGAGACGGAGACGGCGGCGACCACGCGGTTGGAGGGGCCGCGGACCGGCGCCGACACCGAGGCGACACCGGGCTCCCGCTCGCCGATCGACTGCGACCAGCCGCGGCGGCGTACGCCCGACAGCGCGGTGGCGGTGAAGCGCGCGCCCTGGAGGCCGCGGTGCAGCCGCTCGGGCTCCTCCCAGGCCATCAGGACCTGCGCGGCCGACCCGGCCTTCATCGGCAGCGTGGAGCCGACCGGCACGGTGTCCCGCAGGCCGGAAAGGCGCTCCGCCGCGGCCACGCAGATGCGCATGTCGCCCTGACGGCGGTAGAGCTGGGCACTTTCTCCCGTGACGTCCCGCAGGTGGGTCAGGACCGGGCCCGCCGTCGCCAGCAGCCGGTCCTCGCCCGCGGCGGCGGCCAGCTCCGACAGCCGCGGTCCCAGGATGAAGCGGCCCTGCATGTCGCGGGCCACCATGCGGTGGTGTTCGAGCGCGACCGCCAGGCGGTGCGCGGTGGGGCGGGCCAGGCCCGTGGCGCCGACGAGGCCGGCCAGGGTGGCCGGTCCCGACTCCAGTGCGCTGAGCACCAGAGCCGCCTTGTCGAGAACGCCGACGCCGCTAGAATTGTCCATGCAACGATATTCGCGTCTCACACTGTGAAACGCAAGCTCAATTTTCCGGGGAAGCCGTCAGGCTGGGGGCACAGGGCAGGACCGCCGTGCTCCCGCGGAGACACCAGGGGAACCGACGGCGTCCGGCATACACGTGCACCACACACGAGTTGGCCCGCGAGGGTGCGGGCCGGAGGGACAGCGATGGGTAGGACACTCGCGGAAAAAGTCTGGGACGACCATGTCGTCCGCCGCGCCCCGGGCGAGCCCGATCTGCTCTTCATCGATCTTCACCTGCTCCACGAGGTGACCAGCCCCCAGGCGTTCGACGGGCTGCGGATGAACGGCCGACCGGTGCGGCGTACCGACCTCACCATCGCCACCGAGGACCACAACACCCCCACCATCGACATCGACAAGCCCATCGCCGACCCGGTCTCCCGCACCCAGCTCGAAACGCTGCGCAAGAACTGCGCGGAGTTCGGCGTACGGCTGCACCCGCTGGGCGACGTCGAGCAGGGCGTCGTCCACGTGGTGGGCCCGCAGCTCGGGCTGACCCAGCCGGGCACCACCGTGGTCTGCGGCGACTCGCACACCTCCACGCACGGCGCCTTCGGCGCGCTGGCGTTCGGCATCGGCACCTCCCAGGTCGAGCACGTGCTGGCCACCCAGACGCTGCCGCTCGCGCCGTTCAGGACGATGGCGATCACCGTGGACGGCGAACTGCCGCCCGGCGTCACCGCCAAGGACCTGATCCTCGCCGTGATCACGCAGATCGGCACCGGCGGCGGCCAGGGCTATGTCATCGAATACCGCGGCTCCGCCATCGAGAAGCTGTCGATGGAATCGCGGATGACCGTCTGCAACATGTCGATCGAGGCGGGCGCGCGGGCCGGCATGATCGCCCCCGACCAGACCACGTTCGACTACCTGGAAGGGCGCGTGCACGCCCCCAAGGGCGCGGACTGGGACGCGGCGGTGGCGTACTGGAAGACGCTGCGCACCGACGACGACGCGGCCTTCGACCACGAGGTGCGGATCGACGCCGCCACCCTTGCGCCGTTCGTCACCTGGGGCACCAACCCCGGCCAGGGCGCGCCGCTGAGCGCGGCCGTACCGGACCCGGCGTCCTTCGCCGACCCCGGCGACCGGCTCTCCGCCGAGAAGGCGCTGGAGTACATGGGCCTGTCCGCGGGCCAGCCGCTGCGCGAGGTCGCCGTGGACACCGTCTTCGTCGGCTCCTGCACCAACGGCCGGATCGAGGACCTGCGGGCCGCCGCGTCGGTCGTCGAGGGCCGCAAGGTGGCCGACAGCGTCCGCATGCTGGTCGTGCCGGGCTCCGTGCGGGTCGCGTTGCAGGCCGTCGAGGAGGGCCTGGACAAGGTGTTCACCGCCGCCGGCGCCGAATGGCGGCACGCGGGTTGCTCGATGTGCCTGGGTATGAACCCGGACCAACTCGCCCCCGGCGAGCGCTCCGCGTCCACCTCGAACCGCAACTTCGAGGGACGGCAGGGCAAGGGCGGCCGTACGCACCTGGTCTCGCCGCAGGTCGCCGCCGCCACCGCGGTGCTCGGCCACCTCGCCTCGCCCGCCGACCTGTCCGACGCCCCTGTCCTGACGGAGGTCTGAGCCCCCATGGAAGCCTTCACCACGCACACCGGGCGGGCCGTACCGCTGCGCCGCGGCAATGTGGACACCGACCAGATCATCCCCGCGCACTGGCTGAAGAAGGTCACGCGCAACGGATTCGAGGACGGGCTGTTCGAAGCCTGGCGCAAGGACGAGACATTCGTCCTCAACGCCCCCGAGCGACGCGGCGCCACCGTGCTCGTCGCCGGCCCCGACTTCGGCACCGGTTCGTCGCGCGAACACGCGGTCTGGGCCCTCCAGAACTACGGCTTCAAGACCGTGATCTCGTCCCGCTTCGCGGACATCTTCCGCGGTAATTCGCTGAAGAACGGCCTGCTCACGGTCGTATTGCCGCAGGAGACGGTGGAATCGCTCTGGAAACTGGTCGAGGCCGATCCGCAGGCCGAGATCACCGTCGACCTGGTGGCCCGCGAGGTGCGCGCCGAAGGTGTCACGGCGCCGTTCGAACTGGACGACAACGCCCGCTGGCGGCTGCTGGAAGGGCTGGACGACATCAGCCTGACCCTCGCCAACGAGGCCGACATCTCGGCGTTCGAAGCCGGTCGGCCGTCCTTCAAGCCGAGCACCGTGCAGGTCTGACCGACCCGTTCGGCCCCGTCCGGACCCAAGAAGCGCCCTCTGCCCGTCCGCAGAGGGCGCTTCTGCGTGTTCCGGCGATGTCTGGTCCGGTCCCGAAGTGCCCGTGGGGGCGGCCCAGGAGGGCCCTTCCGGACGGTCCAGGAGTGTCCGGAAAACGGCCCGGAACACCCGGTTGGCCCTGTCGCTCCCGACAACTCGCCGCAGATGGCACAATCGACGCATGGAACGCGACGGCCAACTCCAGCTCTACGGGGTTCTCGCCGCGCGTCTGAAGCAGGCGCATCTGCGCGTCGCGAATCCCGAAGTCCCTGATGGGACACGGCGGGAGTTGAGTCGCCGGCTGCTCGCGGTGACCGCTGTGGCGAAGCACGATCTCGCCGACGCGGCACGGCGCCTGGACGTGTTAACGGCTGAGTTGGACGACCTCGGAATCCCGGATCGCTGATCCCGTAGAGCACCGAGTTCGTTGCGGCACAAGGGTGATTCGCCCGTTTCGTATTTGATTTGCGGTATATATCCGCCTAGCGTGCGAAAAAGCCCGCACTCATTCGCCGGGCAAGTTTCCGAAGGGGAAGACGTGAACAAGGCGCAGCTCGTAGAAGCGATTGCCGACAAGGTAGGTGGCCGCCAGGCCGCCGCGGACGCGGTTGACGCGGTTCTCGACGCGATCGTCCGTGCGACGGTCTCGGGCGACCGGGTCTCGGTCACCGGTTTCGGTTCGTTCGAGAAGGTGGAGCGTCCGGCCCGTTACGCCCGCAATCCCCAGACCGGGGAGCGGGTCCGGGTCAAGAAGACCTCGGTGCCGCGGTTCCGCGCGGGTCAGGGCTTCAAGGACCTGGTCAGCGGCACCAAGAAGCTCCCGAAGAACGATGTCGCGGTGAAGAAGGCGCCCAAGGGCAGCCTCAGCGGCGGTGCTTCCACCACCACCAAGACCACCACCAAGAAGGCGGCGGCCAAGAAGGCCACCGCGGCCAAGAAGACGGTCGCGAAGAAGGCGTCCGCCGCCAAGAAGACCGTCGCGGCGAAGACCGCGGCGGCGAAGAAGACCGCCGCCAAGAAGGCCACGGCCAAGAAGACCACCGCCAAGAAGGCGGCGGCCAAGAAGGCCCCGGCCAAGAAGGTCACCGCGAAGAAGGCCCCGGCCAAGCGCGCGACCGCCCGCAAGACCGCTGCCAAGCGGAGCGCCACCAGGAAGTAGTCCGTCCCACGGACCGCGACGGGCCGGGTTCCCCCAGGGGGAGCCCGGCCCGCGCTCGTTTTTTTGCCGCCCTCTCGCCTCCAGCGGCTTAAATCCGGTATCGACGGTCCTCTTCGACGGTCGCTCGTTCCTCGCTCCCTGCTCATCGTCTCTTTCGATACCGGCGCCGCCTTTGACTCGCCGGCTACCGGCGAACCCTCAAGCGTCCGGGAAGGTCTGGAGGGTGATGAAGACGACGTGGCGGGTGGGGCCGTCGCCGTCGGTTCTGATGCGGACGCGCTGGCCGGGGCGCAGGAGGCGGAGGCCGCCCGCGTCGAAGGCGGCGGCGTCGAAGGGCAGCGGCGTCCCGTCGTCCAGCAGCACGCTGCCGCCGCGGGTCTCGGGGTCGTAGGTGAACGCGGTTGCCTGCATGGGCCGCAGCCTAGTGCGGCCCGGCCTGTGGGTCAGTCCGCGATCAGCAGCCCGGCGGCGGCCAGCGCCGTACGCGCGCCGACGCCCAGGGCGAGGGCCGCGCGCAGGTCGTCGCCGGTGTCCACGTCCTGCCGCACCGACGGCACCCGCCGCAGGGCGATCTCGCGGGCCCCGGTGGCCAGGTGGCGGGCGCGGGAGGCGCCGCCGAAGGCGGGGGAGAGGGCCGAGCCGCGCGGAGCGGCGAGCAAGGTTGTCCCCACACCGGCCGCGTCGGCCAGAAAAGCCCGTTCCTGGCCGCCCGCGGCCTCCCGGAGCACCAACGCCAGCTCAGCGGGCCGCAAGGCCGGGAGATCGCCGTTCAGCGCCGCGACCGCCGCGTACGGATCGCGGGCCCGCACCCGGTCCGCCCCGTACCGCAGCGCGGCGTTCAGCCCCGCCGCCGGGGCGTCGGGCACCACGAAGGCGCCCAGGGCGGCCAGCTCCGCCCCGGCCCGCTCGTCGTCCGTGACCACGGTCACGTCGGCCACCTCGGCGCAGGCCAGCGCCGCCGCGACCGTGTCCAGCGCGAAGGCCAGGGCCAGCGCGGGCCGTACCGCCCCGGCCGCCGTGGCCAACCGGCTCTTGGCCACGGCCAGCGGCTTCAGCGGCACGACAAGGGACCACTTCCAGGTCACATCTATCGCCACCGCACCATTGTGCGGCCTTCCCCAGGCGCCCCACGGGCCGCCGGGCCCTGGCGTTAACGTGTCCGTAGCCGCAGACTTGTGCGGCTGCCGCACGGGTGGTGCTGCACGAGCCCGTACGAGCGCAGCGTCACAGCAACGAAAAGGAGTCATGGTGTCCCGCCGCAGAATCGGTTTCTGGTACCGGCTGGCGGCCGTCATCGCGAAACCGCCGCTCATTGTGCTGTTCAAGCGGGACTGGCACGGAATGGAGCACATTCCGGCCGACGGCGGTTTCATCACGGCGGTGAACCACAACTCGGCCCTGGACCCGCTGTCGTACGGGCATTTCCAGTACAACACCGGCCGCGTCCCCCGCTTCCTGGCCAAGTCGGGGCTCTTCAAGCCCTTCTTCGTCGGCACGATGCTGCGCGGCACCGGCCAGATCCCCGTCTTCCGGGAGACCACCGACGCCGCGAACGCCTTCCGCGCCGCCGTCGACGCCATCAACTCCGGCGAGTGCGTCGTCTTCTACCCCGAAGGCACCCTCACCCGTGACCCCGACATGTGGCCGATGGTCTCCAAGACCGGCGTCGCCCGCGTCGCGCTGCTCACCAAGGCGCCCGTGATCCCGGTCGCCCAGTGGGGCGCCAACGAGGCCGTGCCGCCGTACGCCAAGAGCAAGCGCGTACGCCTGCTGCCGCGCAGGACGCTGCGGGTCCTCGCGGGCGAACCCGTCGACCTGACCGAGTTCTACGGCCAGGACCCCACCCCCGACGTGCTGCGCGCCGTCACCGAGACCATCATGCTCGCGGTCACCGCGCTCCTCGCCGAGGTACGCCAGGAACCCGCGCCCGCCGCTCTCTACGACCCGCGCAAGGCACGGGAGGGCGCATGACGGTCCGCTGCGCCGTCTACGGCACCGGCTCCTGGGGCACCGCCTTCTCCATGATCCTCGCCGACGCCGGGTGCGAGGTCGCGCTCTGGGGCCGCCGCCCCGAGCTGACCGCGGCGATCAACGCCGACCGCAGGAACCCCGAATACCTCCCCGGCCTCGAACTGCCCGCCGCCGTCACCGCCACCGCGGACCCCGCCGAAGCCGCCGCCGACGCCGAATTCGTCGTCCTGTGCGTCCCGTCCCAGACGCTGCGCGCCAACCTCGCCGACTGGGCACCGCTGCTGCGCCCCGACGCGGTCCTGGTCAGCCTGATGAAGGGCGTGGAACTGGGCACGGCCAAGCTGATGAGCGAGGTCATCGAGGAGGTCGCCAAGGCGGGACCCGACCGTGTCGCCGTCCTGTCGGGCCCCAACCTCGCCCCGGAGATCGCCGCCAGGCAGCCCGCCGCCGCCGTCGTCGCCAGCCGCGACGAAGCCGTCGCCCGCCGCTTCCAGGCCGCCTGCCACACCGGCTACTTCCGCCCGTACACCAACACCGACGTCGTCGGCGTCGAACTGGGCGGCGCCGTCAAGAACGTCATCGGCCTCGCGGTCGGCATCGCCGACGGCATGGGCCTGGGCGACAACACCAAGGCGTCCCTGATCACCCGCGGCCTGGCCGAGACCACCAGGCTCGGCATGGCGATGGGCGCCGACGCGCACACCTTCGCCGGCCTCGCGGGCATGGGCGACCTCGTCGCCACCTGCTCCTCACCGCTGTCGCGCAACCACACCTTCGGCATGAACCTCGGCCGCGGCATGACCCTGGCCGAGACCATCGCCGTCACCAGCCAGACGGCCGAAGGCGTCAAGTCCTGCGAATCCGTGGCCGATCTGGCCCGCAGGCACGGCGTCGACATGCCGCTGACGGACACCGTGGTCGACATCGTGCACAACGGGAAACCGCCCGTCGTGGCCGTACAGGAGTTGATGTCACGCTCCGCCAAGCCGGAACGGTAGGGTCATCGCGACATGAGCAACCTTGCATCCCACGACAGCTCCCAGAGCCCTGACCGGCGCGAATCCGGCCCGGACCGGCCCGCGGACCCGTACGCGGACCGGCGCGTGGTAGGCCACGCGAGCGAGAACTACCCGCGCAAGCCGCGGGTCGCGGTCGTCTTCGGCGGACGCAGCTCCGAACACGGCGTCTCGGTGGTCACCGCTGCCAGCGTGCTCAGCGCCATCGACCGCGACAAGTACGACGTCCTGCCCATCGGCATCACCACCGAGGGCCGCTGGGCACTGACCGCGGACGACCCCGAGCGGATGGCCATCGCCGACCGCCGGATGCCGACCGTCGAGCAGGTCACCGACCACGAGGGCGCCGTCATGCTCCCGGTCGACCCGGCCAACCGCGAGGTCGTCTACACCGAAGCGGGCGCCGTCCCCAAGGCGCTCGGCGAGGTCGACGTCGTCTTCCCCATGCTGCACGGCCCGTACGGCGAGGACGGCACCCTCCAGGGCCTGCTCGAACTCTCCGGCGTCCCGTACGTCGGCGCGGGCGTGCTCGCCTCCGCCGTCGGCATGGACAAGGAGTACATGAAGCGCGTCTTCACCTCCTTCGGCCTGGCCGTCGGCCCCTACACCGTCATCCGCCCCCGCGCGTGGGAACGCGACAGCGAAGCCGTACGCCGCGAGGTCACCGACTTCGCCGCCGAGCACGGCTGGCCGCTGTTCGTGAAGCCCGCCCGCGCCGGATCGTCCTTCGGCATCACCAAGGTCGACGGCCCGGAAGGGCTCGACGCGGCCATCACCGAGGCCAGGCGGCACGACCCCAAGGTCATCGTCGAGGCGCTGCTGCGCGGACGCGAGATCGAGTGCGGCGTCCTGGAGTTCGAGGACGGCCCGCGCGCCTCCGTACCGGCCGAGATCCCGCCGGTCACCAGCCACGCGTTCTACGACTTCGAGGCGAAGTACATCGACTCCGCCGAGGGAATCGTTCCTGCGCCGCTCACCGAGGAGCAGACCGCCGAGGTGCGACGGCTCGCCGTCGAGGCGTTCGAGGCCGCGTCCTGCGAGGGCCTGGTCCGCGCCGACTTCTTCCTGCTGGACAGCGGGGAGTTCGTCATCAACGAGATCAACACGATGCCGGGCTTCACCCCGATCTCGATGTACCCGCGGATGTGGCGGGAGACGGGCGTCGACTACCGGCAACTGGTCGACCTGCTCATCCAGGCGGCGCTGCGCCGCTCGACCGGACTGCGCTAGCACGCCGGGGCCGCGCCTGTGCGCGGCCTCGGACGGACAGCCGAGCCCCGGGGGGGGTCAGACCCCCTCGGGGATCGTCTTCTTCACCGCGTCGGCGAAGTCGGTCAGCGGACTGATGTCATGGGCGAAACGCTTCGGCAGAGCCACCTCGACATACGCCTTGCGCAGCGTCGTCGTCATCAGCACCCCACCGTCGGCACCCTGCTCCACCGACCAGGAGACGCCGTCCACCTCGGCGCCGTAAGTGGAGGGATCCGCGTCAGCGGCGGGCCGCGGAACACCGCAGCGCAACACGACCGGCGGATTGCCCCACCCGGCTGTCAGCTCCGATTTCGGCTTGAGATCATGCCGGGAGAGACCGTCGACCTTCGCGGGCAGCTCGCCGTACAGCGCGTGACAGTATCCGGCGACACGTGCGTCAGGAACCGGTACGGCGATCGCTTCGTCCGTACCGGACGTGAACGCGTAGACCGCCGCCGCAGAAAGGCACGCGACGGCGGACACGGCGGTCAGTACGACTCGGCGATACAGCATCACCGGTGAGCATAGTGGGGGCTAGATATGGACGACGGGGCAGGTCAACGTTCGAGTGATGCCGTCCGCCTGCTGGACTTTGGCGACCACCATGCGGCCGAGATCATCGACCGTGTCTGCTTGGGCCCTGACGATGACGTCATAAGGACCGGTGACGTCCTCGGCCTGAATGACTCCTTCGATCTTGGAGATCACCTCCGCTACTGCCGAGGCTTTGCCGACCTCGGTCTGGATCAGGATGTACGCCTGTACCACGGAACCTCCAGGGCGGCTTCGAGGATCATGTGGGAAGGGGGACGCCACGTTATCGCGTCGTCGCGCACAGCGGGGAGACCCGCGCGGTACCTGACCCCCGTATTGACGGGTCTCACCCCCGTATTGACGGGAAACACGCAGCAGAACCGGCTCAGGCCGCGACTTGAGGGGACGTTGGGATGAAGGGGACTGTGGGCGAGTTGGGCGAGTTCGGGCTCATCAGGGAGTTGACCTCCCGGCTCACCACCACACCCGCGGTGAAAATCGGACCGGGTGACGACGCGGCCGTGGTCGCCGCGCCCGACCGCCGGGTGGTCGCCACCACGGACGTCCTCATCGAGGGCCGCCACTTCCGCCGCGACTGGTCCACCGCCTACGACGTGGGCCGCAAGGCCGCCGCGCAGAACCTCGCCGACATCGCCGCCATGGGCGCCTTCCCCACCGCCGTGCTGCTCGGCCTCGTCGTCCCCGCCGAACTCCCCGCCACCTGGGCCGTCGAACTGATGGACGGCATCCGCGACGAGTGCCAGGTCGCGGGAGCGGCCGTGGTCGGCGGCGACGTCGTGCGCGGCGACACCATCACCGTGGCCGTCACCGCGCTCGGCGACCTCCGCAGCCGCGAGGCCATCACCCGGTCGGGTGCCCGCGCCGGTGACATCATCGCCGTCACCGGCTGGCTCGGCTGGTCGGCCGCCGGACTCGCCGTGCTCTCCCGCGGCTTCCGCTCCCCGCGCGCCTTCGTGGAGGCCCACCGCCGCCCGGAACCGCCGTACCACGCGGGCCCCGCGGCGGCCGAACTCGGCGCCACCGCCATGACCGACGTCAGCGACGGCCTGGTCGCCGACCTCGGCCACATCGCCGCCGCCAGCGGCGTCGACATCGACCTGCGCTCCGCCGACATCGACGTACCCGCCCAGATGTCCGACATCGGGCAGGCCGTCGGCGTCGACCCGCTGCACTGGGTGCTCACCGGCGGCGAGGACCACGCGATCGTCGCCGCCTTCCCCCGCGACGTGAAGCTGCCCGCCCGCTGGCGCGTCATCGGCGCCGTCAGCGCACCCGCGGGCCGCGCTCCGCAGGTCACCGTGGACGGCGCGCCCTGGGACAAGGCGGGCGGCTGGGACCACTTCGGGGACGAGGAGTGACCACGTCGGCCGTAACGTCGGCCGTGGCAGGGCCCGTACGGGCCCCCGCCCGGGTGCTCACCGTCGCCGGATCCGACTCCGGCGGCGGCGCGGGCATCCAGGCCGACCTCAAGACCATGCTCGCCCTCGGCGTGCACGGCATGAGCGTGCTCACCGCCGTCACCGCGCAGAATTCGCTGGGCGTCCACGGCGTCTGGGACCTGCCGGAGGCGGCCGTACGCGCCCAGTTCCACGCCGTCGTCGGCGACATCGGGGTGGGGGCGGTCAAGACCGGCATGCTCTCCTCGGCGGCCCTCACCGAGACCGTCGCCGGTCTCCTCGCCGCACTGGACGGCCGCGTCCCCGTCGTCGTCGACCCGGTCGGGATCTCCAAGCACGGTGACGCGCTGCTCGCTGCGGAAGCCGTCGAGACCGTACGCACCCGGCTGCTGCCGCTCGCCACCGTCGCCACCCCCAACCTGGACGAGGTCACCCAGCTCACCGGCCGTACCGTCCACGACGAGGCCGGCATGCGGGCCGCGGCCGACGCCGTACTCGCCCACGGGCCGCGCTGGGTCCTGGTCAAGGGCGGCCACCTCGCCGACAGCCGCTCGGCCGAGGCCGTCGACCTGCTCACCGACGGCTGCGCCGAGCACTGGTACCGCGCCCCACGGCTCGACAACCGGCACACCCACGGGACGGGCTGCACCCTGGCCAGCGCGATCGCCTGCCACCTCGCCCTCGGCCACGACGTGCCGGACGCCGTCGCACTGGCGAAGACGTACGTGACCGGCGCCATCGCGGCGGGCTTCCCGCTCGGCGCCGGGACCGGCCCCGTCGACCACGGCTGGCGCACGCGCTGAGCCGTCATCCGCGGCGGCCGTCATCCGCGCCGCGCGGGCACCCGTACCACGCAAGAAAACCGGCCCACCCTGAGGTGGACCGGCATTCGAGTAGCCGCTAAGGCTGCGCTGCTACGACGTGACGTACGACGACGCGTCAGCGCGAGACCTTACCGGCCTTGATGCACGAGGTGCAGACATTGAGGCGCTTCGGCGTCCGCCCGACCACTGCACGCACGCGCTGGATGTTGGGATTCCAACGACGCGGGGTACGGCGGTGCGAGTGGGAGATGCTGTTGCCGAAGCCCGGCCCCTTGCCGCAGACGTCGCAGTTGGCAGCCACGGGTCACTCCAAAGACTTCAGATGCACTTACGATGAAAAGCCTGAGAGACCCCCAGGCAACCGGAGCAGCATACAACGACCGCTCCCGGACAACGAAACTACCATGGTCCGCGGGCCCCCCGATCCGGACCGCCCGCCCCCGTGACCGGGGTCACGACCAGGCCCTTTCCGGGCGATCATGAACGGCCCCTTCGCCGCCTGGACCGCCCGTGACCGCCCGGAAAGGGCCTAGGCTCACCTGGCAGTTCCCGATATCCCGGTGTTCCGCAGGAGGACCCGTTGCCGCCCTCGCTCGACGCTTCCGCGGTGCTCGCCTGGTGCCGCCTCTCGCTCCAGGCACTGGGCAGGGCCCGCGAGGAGATCGACGCGATCAACGTCTATCCCGTCGCGGACGGGGACACCGGCACCAATCTGTACCTGACGTTCGAGTCCGCCGCGCAGGCCGTGGAAGCGGTCTTCGACGCGCACGCGACGGCCGCCGCCCCCGCGACCCGGCCCACCCTCCCCGACGTGCTCCGCGCCATGTCGCACGGCGCCCTCATCGGCGCGCGCGGCAATTCCGGCACGATCCTCGCCCAGCTCCTGCGCGGCATGAACGAGGCGGTCGCCGCACCGGTCGCCGCCCCGGCCGACGCCCCGGAGCGGATCGGGGCCGCCGAACTGCGGCGCGCCCTGCGGATCGCCGCGGAATCGGCGTACGACGCGGTCGCCCGGCCGGTCGAGGGCACGATGCTGACGGTGGCCGTCGGCGCGGCCGAGGCAGCGGAGGCC
>NZ_MECL01000223.1 GCF_014596445.1 Streptomyces sp. CBMA29
CGGGTGCGGGCACGCGCGCCGCGGGACGGCCGCCGCGGGTCACGGCCTTCGGGATCGACGGCCTCGCCGCGCTCATCGCGGCCCACCACGAGCAGGGCGGGACAGAAGACGGGAAGACCGGCGGCGACAGCCGCCTGCCGTACGCGTTCCTGGTCGACATGGAGACGCTGCGCGTCACCCGCTTCGCCTTCGTACCGGACGCCGAGTGCCCCCGGTGCGGGGAGCGCGCCGCCGATACGGCCGAGGGCGCGCGAATCGCCTTCGCGCCGTCGCCGAAGCCCGCGCCGGACGTGTTCAGGGCGCGGCCGGCGGACGACTACGACGTGCCGTTCGAGGCGTTCGTGAACCCGGCGGCGGGCATGCTCGGCCCCTCGGTCGTGCCCGATCTGATCTCGGCGTCCACGTCCTCGACGGTCGGCTCCTTCCTGCTGCGGTCCGGCGACTATCTGCGCGAGTGCTTCTGGGGCGGCCACACCCCGCGCTACCGCTCCAGCGAACGCGTCGGCCTGCTCGAAGGACTTGAGCGCTTCGCGGGGATGCGCCCGCGCGGCAAACGGACGGACGTCACCGCCGCGTACAGCGAACTCAGCGACCGTGAGGCGGTGTTGGACCCTCGCGCCTGCGGCCTGTACACCGACGACTTCCACCGCGCCGAGCCCGGCGTGCGCCCCTTCGACCCCGAGCGGCCGATCCCGTGGGTGTGGGGCTGGTCGCTGCGCGACCAACGGCCGCTGCTCGTACCGGAGATCCTGGCGTACTACCACGCGCCCGGCGGCCTGGAGAACCGCTTCGTACAGGAGAGCTCCAACGGCTGCGCGTCCGGCGGGAGTCTGGCCGAGGCCGTGTACTTCGGACTGATGGAGGTCGTCGAGCGCGACGCGTTCCTGCTCGGCTGGTACGCGAAGGCGCCGCTGCCCGAGATCGACGCGAGCGGCAGCGGCCGTCCCGAGACCCGCGCGATGATCGACCGGCTCGCGATGTACGGCTACCGGGCCCGGTTCTTCGACACCCGCGTCACCTTCCCGATCCCGGTCGTCACGGCCGTCGCGGAACGGATCGACGGCGGCCTCGGCCGGCTCTGCTTCGGCGCGGGCGCGGGCCTCGATCCGGAGGCGGCGCTCGCGGCCGGACTGTGCGAGATCGCCACCGACGCGGTCAACCTGCGCCGCAGAACCGCCCGCGACGAACCGCGACTGCGCGCCCTGGCCGCCGACTTCGACCGCGTCCAGGTGCTGCACGACCACCCGTTGCTCTACGGGCTGCCCGAGATGGCCGCTCACGCCGACTTCCTGCTGCGCGGCGACCGGCCGCGCGTGGCGCTGCGCGACCTCACCGCGACCGGCGTCGGCGCCGTACCGCCGGCCGACGACCTCGCCGACGACGTCACCGCCTGCGTCGAGGCGGTCGCCAAGGCCGGGTTCGACGTCATCGCCGTCGACCAGACCATGCCGGAACAGCGCGCCCTCGGCTTCCACACGGCCGGAGTCATCGTGCCGGGCCTGCTGCCCATCGACTTCGGCTGGCGCCGCCAACGCGCACGCCATATGAGCAGGACGCGGACCGCGCTGCGGGAAGCGGGCCTGCACGAGCGGGACGTGACGGCCGACGAACTCAACCAGGCCCCGCATCCCTTCCCTTGAGACATCCACGAATCCGCCGCCATGACCCCGCACGCCCAGCGACCCAGAGAGGAACGCCCGTGGGATTCGCCCATGAGTACGCGACCGCCATCGTCCGGCGGGGCCGGTATCCCATGGAACCCGCCGACTTCGTGCCCGACTGGGCGGACCGGCCGAGGAAGGGCAAGCACTTCCCCGGCGCGGAGACCTTCCCGCTCCCGCGCGACGAGGCACCGGCCGAAGCCACCGTCCAGCAGGGCCTGTTCGGCCCGCGCGGCACCGGCGCCTTCACCCTGCCGCTGCTCGCGGGGATGCTCCAGGAGTCGTACGGCCTGGTCGGCAGGCGTCTTGCCGTCCAGGCCAACTCCGACCTCGGCACCCTGCCGATGTACACCCAGGCCAACTGGTCCCGCGGCACCGCCTCGGGCGGCGGCCTGTACCCGATCGGCGTGCACTGGGTGAGCGGCCCCTCCGGCCCGCTCACACCCGGCGTGTACTACTACTCGACGCCCCACCACCACATGCGGCGGCTGCTCGCCGGGGACGCCACGGCGGAGGTCCGCGCCGCGCTCGGCGGCCGACTCGGCGCGGACTGCGACCAGTTCCTCGTCCTCGGCGTGCGCTTCTGGCAGAACGCCTTCAAGTACAACAGCTTCAGCTACCACGTCGTCACGATGGACATCGGCGCGCTGCTCCAGACCTGGCGGATCTGGGCACGGGCCCGCGGACTGCACATCGGCGCCGCGCTGTGGTTCGACGAGGCCCGGCTCGGACGGCTGCTCGGCCTCGGCCAGGACGAGGAGGGCGTCTTCGCCGTCGTACCGCTGACCTGGGACGGCGCCCCTCCGGCCGCTCCGGCGGGCCCGGCCGGTGACCCGCCGACCGCGCCACGGGTCCACCACGCCGACCAGGAGCGCTCCCGCACCACCATGACGTTCGAGACCGTACGCCGGATGCACGCGGCGACCCTCGACGGGGCCGCGGACCGACCGGCCCCCGGGACGCTGGACACCGCGCTCGCGCTGCCCGTGCCCGAGGGCGGCGAGCGGACCGCGCTGCCCGGCCCCCGGCCCCTCGACACCCCGGTCGGGCAGGCGCTGCGGGCCCGGCGCAGCAGCTTCGGCCGCTTCCAGGCCGTCCGCCCGCTGCCCGCCGACGCGCTGTCGACCGTGCTGGCCGCGGTCGACGCGGCGAGCAGCCTCGACACCGACACCGAGACCCCCGGCGCCCCGCCCCTCAGCCGCGCCTATGTCTTCGTCAACCATGTGGCGGGCATCGCGCAGGGCAGTTACCTCTACGACCGGGAGGACCGTTCGCTGCGGCTGGTCAAGGCCGGGGCGCCGGGCGAATTCCTCCAGCGCAACTACTTCCTCGCCAACTACAACCTGGAGCAGGCCGGTGCGGTGATCGTGCCCGTCGCCCGCACCACCGCCGTGCTCGACGCGGTCGGCGACCGCGGCTACCGGCTGGTCAACGCCGTGATCGGCGCCGTCTCGCAGGCCGTCTACACCGCGTCCGCCGCGGCCGGGCTCTCCTGCGGCGTCGCCCTCGGCTTCGACGCTATCTCCTTCACCGAGGAGCTGGCGCTCGACGAGACCGGCGAGGTGCCGCTGCTGATCATGATGATCGGCCACGAACGCCCCCGCCCGGCCGACTTCCGCTACGAGATCGCCTGACCGGCCCGCAACGGCCCCTGACAGCAGACGAGTTCAGAACCGCGCACTCCACACGACCCCGCCCGGCCCCAGGGCCCGACGACCCCGGAGCCCGACGACCGCAGAGCCCGAGGACCGCAGGGCCTGACGACCGCAGGACAGAAAGGAGCGGCATGAGCGTGATCGCCGACGCGCAGGACACCGAGGCGCCACGGAGCTGGCTGCTGCACCGCCGCTTCATGCTGCGGGTGGCGGGACTGCCGGTCGAGGCCGTCCACCGGCTGCGCTGCCCCGACACCCGCCGCTGGGCCGACCAGGTGCTCGCCGCCGAGGAGCGACTGGCCGCGCTCGCGGCCGAGTTGAGCGACCCGCTGACCGTCCTGGTCAAGGCCACCGAGGACGACACAGAACGGCGCGCCGTGCTCGCGCTGCGCCGCCAGGTCTTCAACGACCGGCTGCCGCGCGACCCGGACGCCGTACGGGACCTCGCCGCCGGGCTCGGCGGCCCGACCGGCGAACTCCTCACCGACTGGCTGGAGTCCCGGCTCCGCGTTGAGCGACTGCGCGGCGAGGGAGGCCCGTTGCTCGACCGGGACCTGGCCGCGAGCCGCGCGGAGCTGCGCGGCCTCGCGAGAGAGGAGCGGCTGCGGCTCGCCCTCGCCCTGGCCTCACCGACGCTGGACGGCCAGCTCGACGCGTTCATCGCCGACCGCGCCGCCGTACCGGACAAGCGGACCAGGAAGAAGGAGCGCTCGCTGCTGGCGTACCTCTACAGGACCGCCTGCAAGACCAGCCCGTTCAGCACCTTCACCGCCGTCGCCGAGGGCCGGTTCCGCGAGACCGGGCCCGAGGTGCGGACCGGCGGCGACTGGACCAGCCACCCCCGGCTGAACGTCGTGGTGCTCGCCAGACTCGCCGAGCTGATCGGCGCCGACGACACACGGCGCGGCGACCTCCCCGTCGCCCTGTCGGCGGGCTGGGAACTGGACGAGAACCGGATCCGCTACGTACGCCGCTCGGTCACCGCGGGCGACGACAGCGCCGCCGTCAGCTTCGACGCGGCTCACGACCGGCTCTTCTTCCTGCGCCACAGCGACATCCTGGAGCGGATGATCGCCCTCTTCCACGGTGAAAACCCCGTCAGATACGCCGAGTTGACGGCCTGGCTCGCGGCGGAGACCGGCGCGAGCCGGGACGAGGCCGCGCACTACGCCGCGACCCTGCTCGACCTCGGCATCCTCCAGATGACCGGCCTCGCCACCGATGTGCACGCCCCCGACCCGCTGCGGTCCTTCCAGAGCGCCCTGCGCGGCCTCGGCCGCGACTGGGCCGACGCCGTCGCCGACCGGCTCGACGCCCCGGCCGCCCGCGTCGACGACTGGGCCACCGCCGACGTACCCGCCCGGCGCGCGCTGCTCGCCGGGCTGCGCCGCGATCTGACCGTCCTCCAGACCGAACTCGGCGCCGCGGCAGCGTCGTTGCCGCAGACCCTGCTCTACGAGGACGTCCGCGAGGACGCGGTCGAGGCCGACGTCACGCAGTGGACGGAACTGGCCGCAGCGCCGCTGCACGCCCTGACCGGCATGCTGCCCGCCTTCGACGTGGCCCTCCCGCAACGCCTGGTCCTCAAGGGCTTCTTCCTGGCCCGCTACGGCCGCGGCGGCCGGTGCGACGACCTGCTGCGGCTCGTCCACGACTTCCACGAGGACATCTTCACGCAGTACCTCCAGTTCACCTCGATGAAGTCGCCCTGGGCGGCCGACGGCGGCCACGCGCCGGAGGAGAACTGGCTCGGCATGCCCGAGGTCACCGCGGTGGACCGGGCCCGCGCCGAATTCACCCGCCGGATGCGCGACGCCTGGGCCGCGTATACGGCCGCTCCCGGCGGCGAACTGCGCCTGGACGAGGACACGGTGGCCGCCGTCACCGCCGAACTCGGCCCGCTGGGAACGTCGTTCGCCCCGCACAGCCACTTCCTGCAACTCGCCCGCCGCCCCGAGGACCCGCTGGTGGTGCTCAACAACTCCTACGGCGGCCTGTCCTTCCCCTTCACCCGCTTCACACACTGCTTCGACGCGGCACCCGAGAGCGGCGGCGCGGCGGCGGCGCCCGGCGGCGACGCCCGCGCCACACCCGGCGGCCTCACCGACCGGCTGCGCGAGACCCTGCGCGAATGGCAGCCGCCCGGCGCGGTGTTCGCCGAGATCACCGCCGGTTCCGCCACCACCAATCTCAACCTTCACGGACGGCTCACCGACCACGAGATCGTCTGCCCCGGCGAGAGCAGCACCGTGCCCACCGCCGGCCGGATCGACCTGGACGACCTGTACGCGGAACACGACCCGGTCGACGACCGGCTGGTGCTGCGGTCCCGGCGGCTCGGCCGCGAGATCGTCCCGCTCTACCTCGGCTATCTCGTCCCGATGGTGCTGCCCGAGGTGCCGCGCACGCTGCTTCTCTTCTCGCCGACGTCCCGCGCCGCGGTCGACGTGTGGCGCGGCGTTCCCCCGGGCCCCGAGCACGACGGCGTCACCGCGCGGCCCCGGGTCCGCTTCCGGAGCCTGGTGCTGCACCGCAGGTCGTGGACGGCGGCGCCCGGCGCGCTGCCCGCCCGCGAACCGGGCCTGGACGAGGCCGGGTTCTACCTGCGCTGGCAGCGCTGGCGGCGCGACCACGGGCTGCCCGACCGGGTGTTCGCCACCGTCCACGAGGAGAAGGCCGACGACGCGAGCGGCTTCGGCGCGGTCTTCGGCGGCTCCAAGCCGCAATTCGTCGACTTCGACAGCCCGTTGTCGCTGATCGCGCTCGACGGGCTGACCGGCGGCGGCCGTACCAGGACCGTCTTCGAGGAAATGCTGCCGGGCGAGCAGGAGTTGCACGTGCGCTCCCCGCGCGGCCACCACGTGGCGGAACTGGCCGTCGAAATCGTCCCCCGCGCGGCGGAACCGGCCGCGACGGGCCACCACGGAAGGCAGGACAGCTCCGTATGACCACCTCCGGGGCGCGATCCGCCCCCGTCACCGGCCCGCGCCCGACACCGCGTTCCGCGCCTGAATCAGCGCCCGAATCCGTTCCCGAACCCGAACCCGCGGCCGTGCCCGCACCGACGAGCGCTTCGGGTCGCGGCGACTGGCAGGCGTTCCACGTCTTCTACGCCGCCAGCCCCCGCCCCTTCCTCCTCCAGTGTGTGCGCCCGCTGGTCGAAGGGCTCACCCGCGACGGCCTGTTGAGCGGCTACTTCTTCATCAACTACTGGCTGGAGGGCCCGCACGTCAGGGTGCGGCTGCGCCCCTCGTCACCGCAGGCCGCGCCCGTGGTGACCGCGCGCGTCACCGCCGCCGTCGACGCCTTCCTGCGCAAGCGTCCCGCGCTCTACGAGGTCAAGGGCGGCTTCCTCGCCGACCTGTACAACACCCTCTTCGAGCTGGAGTTCCCCGGCGGCGAGCGCAACGGCCTGGTCGACGAGGAGGGCCGCATGCGCCTGCGGCCCAACAACTCCTTCAGCCCCGAGCCCTACGAGCCCGAGTACGGGAAGTACGGCGGCCCGGCCGGGATCGAACTGGCCGAGTGGCACTTCCAGCGCTCCAGCGACCTGGTCATCGACGCGCTCGCCACCATGAACCTGCACCTGCGGACCGTACTGCTGGGCGTATCGGCCCAGTTGATGATGACCATGTCCGGGTGCCTGCTGCGCGACGACACCGCGCTGCTGGAATTCCTGGACCGCTACCACGAGTTCTGGAACTCCGCCTTCTCCGGCACCAACTACACCGCCCAGGACGGCTACGACCGCGCCTACGGCACGATGGAGGCGCTGCCCAAGCGTTTCCAGGAGATCCGCGCCGCGGTCGCGGAACCCGCGCCCGAGCGGCTGCCGAAATTCCTCGCAGGATGGGCCGAGCACTGCCTGGAACTGCGCGAACGCGTCGTGACCCTCGCGGACGGCGGCGACCTGGTCTTCCGCTCCTGGGACGGCACCCGCGACCTGCCGGTCACCGACCCCGGCCAGGCGCTGCCGATGCTGCTGTCGCCGTATATGCACATGACCAACAACCGGCTGTCGGTCACCGTCCGCGACGAGGCGTTCCTGTCGTACGTCCTGGCCCGCGCGCTGCGCGAACCCCGGACGCCGTCCGGTGCCGACTCGCAGGACCGGTCCGAGCCGCAGCCCTCGGCGGCGCCATGACCACCGGCGGCCTGCTCGAACTGCGGCCCGCGCTGCGCCCCGGCATCCTGGTCGGCCCCGCCCTGATGCGCGGCCCCGCCCTCGTCCATCTGCTCAAGGACCCGGTCACCGGGGTGCGGCTCGAAGTCGGCGCCAAGGAGCACTTCATCATCACCCGGCTCGACGGCAGCCGGTCGCTCGCCGAGATCGGCACGGAGTACGCGGACCGGTTCGGCGCGCGGCTCGGCGACGCGCAGTGGCAGCGGATGCTGCGGCTGCTGTCGACCCGTCAGCTCCTTGACGGCGGCGGGCGGCCGGTGGTCGTACCCGCCGCTGCGAGCGTCCAACCAGTCGTCAAGTCAACGCTGTTGAGCGGCAGGACGCGGATGGTCGCGGACGCCCCCGCGCTCATGGACACCCTGCACGGCGCCACCGCCTTCGCCCGCAGGCGCGCCGTCCTGTTCCCGCTGCTCGCGCTGGCCGTCGCCGTCCTCGCCCTCGTCGGCCTCCGCTTCGGCGAACTGGCCGACCAGACCGGGCGCCTGTACGACCAGCCGGTCGCGCTCGCCGCCGTCGGCTGCGTGCTGTGGGTCAGCCTCGGCCTGCACGAACTGGCCCACGGGCTGGTCGCGCGGGCGTACGGGCTGCGCGTCGGGGAGATCGGGCTCCGCCGGGTCTGGGGCTTCATGACGTACCTCTACTGCGAGGTGCACGACGTCCAGTTCCTCGACCGGCGCGGCCGTCAGGTCGCCGTCGCGGCGGCGGGCGCCGTCATGAACCTCCTCTTCCTCGCGCCCTTCTGGCTCGTCTGGGCCCTCCTGCCGGAACACGCCCAGGCCCTCCCCTTCTTCGGCGGCCTCATCCTCCTCGGCGCCGCCATGGCCCTGCTCAACCTCCTCCCGCTCCCGCCGCTCGACGGCTACAAAGCCCTCGGCTACACCCTGGGCACGCTCCAACTGGCCACCGAGAGCCGTCAGTTCCTGGGCGTGACCGCGCGTGCCCTGCTCGGGCGGAGGGCCGACTCCGGCCGGGACGGAGCGGCTGCCGCCGCCGCCGCGACGACAAGCCGAGGGCCCGGCCCCGGTCGGAACGCCCGCGCGCGGCTCGCCGCCTATCCCGCGCGGCTGCGCGTCATCTACGGCGGATACGCCGCCTGTTGCGCGGTGCTGGCCCTGGC
>NZ_MECL01000224.1 GCF_014596445.1 Streptomyces sp. CBMA29
CGCCCGCCGCGGTGTCGCTGCTGCCGCGCGGCGCGACGACCAGCAGCCGCCGCCGGTCGGCGAAGCGCTTGTCGTGGGCGAGCCGGAAGCCGACCGCGCGGTACTCCTCGGCGAGCCGTCCGCCGCTCTGCCCCTCGGCGAGCAGCGACGCGGGGCCGCTGCCGCGCTGGCGGCGGCCACGCGGCAGAGTGCCGAGCACCGGGGCGCCGAGCGTGCGCGTCACCTCGCCCTCGGAACGGACGGTCGGGTCGAAGACCAGCCTGACCCAGGCGCCCAGCAGGCCGAGCGCGATACCGACACCGCCGCCGAGGCCGAGCATCATCGGCAGTCCAGGACCCGCGGGGGCCTTGGGCGCCACACCGGGCCTGATGATCGAGCCGGGCGTGGTGTCCAGGGCGCGCAGGCCGCTGATGTTGCCGTTGAGTTCGAGGATGCGCGAGAGCAGGTTGGTCTGCTGTGTGGTCAGGGCGCTGATCACCTGGGCGTTGACGGTGTTGTCGATCTGCTTGAGCAGGTCGTCGCGCTGCTTGTTCAGCGGGTCGAGCTGGGCCTTGTAGCCATTGACCATCGTGTTGATGGTGGACTTGGTCTGCGCCTGCCGGTTCTCCAGATACGCCTTGGTGAAGGCGTTGACCCACAGCGCGGACTTGGCCGCGTTCCCGGTGCTGCACGTGAAGCGCAGCACGAGGGTGTTGGGCGGGTTGGTGACCTGGAGGCAGTGCTCCATGGCGTCGGACGGCGCCTTGACGATCTTCGCCGCCGCGTCGGAGACGGTGCTGCTGACCGCGGTCTGCCGCTCGGAGCCGATGTCGATGCCCTTGTCGGCGGAGGCGCCGGTGGCGAACGGGTCGACGGTGGCAGCCCTGATCCGTACCTCGCTGGTGGCCGCGTAGGAGTCGGCGCCGGTCAGCGCGAGCCAGGCGCCGCCGAACAGGCCGACCAGCACACCGGCCACGATCAGCGCCCGGTAGCGGATGAGCTGGCGGAACTGGTCGCGGAGCAGATCCGGTTCGTCCTGCGCCTCGGTGGCGCGCGTCGTGTCGCTCACTTGCCCACTGCCCCCTCGATCTCCCCGGTTCCCCCGGCCGTCCCGGGCTCCCGGGCCTCCCCGTCCTCAGGAGGCGTCTCGCGGGGCGCCCCCAGCGCCTCCGCGAGCAGTGCGTCGATCCGCGCGAGACCCGCCTCGCGGCTGAGATGCGCGTCCACGTACTCGGGCCCGCGCGCCCCCAGCGCGTCGGCCCTACCAGGATCATCGGCCAGAGCGCGTACTACGTCCAGCAGTGCACGCGGATCCTCCGGCGGTACGACGATTCCCGCCTCCGAGCGTTCCACTTCCTGGGCGGTGCCGCCCTCGGCCGCGACGGAGGCGACGACCGGCCGCCCGGCGGCGAAGTAAGAGGTGAGCTTGGAGGGGATGCTCATGTCGAGCACGGAGGCGCGCTGGGTGACCGCGAGCGCGTCGGCGGCGGCCAGCACGTCGGGGAAGTCGTCGTCATCGGCGGGCGGCGCGAATTCCAGGTTGGGCAGGCCGCCGGCCAGCGAGCGCAGGTGCTCGCGCTGGTTGCCGTCGCCCATCAGCACCACGCGCAGCGCCGGGTCGAGGCGTGCGGCCTCGACGAGCACTTCGAGGCCCTGCTTGAGGCCCATGTTCCCGGAGTGCAGCAGCACCGTCTGGCCCGGACGCCAGCCCAGCCTGGCGCGCATCTCCTCGCGCGGCCTGCTCGGGCGCTTGACGTGCGACCAGTTGGGCACCAGCCGTATTCGCTCCTCGGGCACGCCCATCGCGGCGACCTTGGCGACGAAGCTCTCGTGGATGACGCCGACCAGCGTGGCGCGCTTGAGCGCGTACGCCTCCACCGCGCCGGCCGCGGAGGCCGCCCTGCCGCCGCCGCGTATGCCGCTCTGCGCCGCCGCCGCGCCCATCAGGTCCTGTACGACGGGGATGTACGGGACGCCGTGCCGCCGGGCGATCCGGGCGCCGACCAGGCCGCCGCCGAGGCTGGGCATCTGGGCGATCACCGCGTCGGGGCGGTCCATCGCGGGCGGTGCGAGCAGGCCGTGGCCGAGCACGGTGGCCTCGAACAGGGCGCGGGTGACGGCGCTCTGGCGCGGCGGCACGAGGTGCTTGCGGCGGTGCACGCTGACCCCGGCGCGCTCTTCCTCGGTGCGCCACACCCGGGCGTACTCCGGGTCGAGCCGCCATGCCGGGTAGTGCGGCATACCGGCCAGGACGTGCACCTCGTCGCCGTTCGCCGCCCAGTGCTCGGCGATCTGTGTCGCGTACGGACCGATCCCGGCGTGCTCGGGCGCGTAATTCGTGGAGACCAGCAGCAGACGGCGGCGCGCGCCGGACTCAGCCACGGAGTGTTCCCTTCCCCCGGCGTCCCCAGACCCCCCAGAGACCGCCAATGACGAACAAGTGCCCACCCTAGCTGTTCACCAGGAGAGCACACGCCCGCTTACCATCGGTTGTACTTTCGCTAATCGCAGCTTGACCGCAACACGGCACGGCTATCGTCTGAGACTCCGCGACGCTGGGGAGCGTCGCACAGTTCACCGTACGACCGGGGGGTCGTTTTATGTCACATCGGGTCGGTTACGCGCCTGGGGTCTACGACCTCTTCCACGTGGGGCATCTCAACATCCTGCGGCACGCCCGCAGCCAGTGCGACTACCTGGTCGCGGGCGTCGTCTCGGACGAGATGGCGCAGCTCGCCAAGGGCCGCAGTCCCGTGGTGCCGCTGGTGGAGCGGCTGGAGATCGTCCGCAGCGTGCGCTTCGTGGACGCGGCCTTCGTCGAGACGGTGCCGGACAAGCTGGAGACCTGGCAGCAGGTCCGTTTCGACGTGCTGTTCAAGGGCGACGACTGGCGCGGTACGGACAAGGGCCGCCGTCTGGAGCGGGACTTCGCCACGGTGGGCGTGGAGATCGTCTACTTCCCGTACACCGTGCACACGTCGAGCACCCAGCTCCGCAAGGCGCTCGACGTGCTGACCGAGCCGGTTCAGCCCTCGGTCAGACCCTCCGAAGCTCTCTGAACCACTTGGTGAGGAAGGCCGCGAGGAAGAGCGCGTGCACGGCGAAGAGGACCAGGTATCCGGTCCTGAAGGCGCTCTGGCTGCCGAGCAGCAGGAAGACCAGGCAGAAGACGCCGTAGTCGACGGGCAGCAGGGCGACCGCGCGCAGCCGTGAGGGCGGCGCGGTCGCCGCCCCCTGACTCTTCGGTTCCTTCGGCTTGAGCTTGTCGGTGAGCAGGCCGCCGAAGAAGATCAGGACGGCGGCGAACTGGAAGCCCAGCGGCAGCAGCAGCCAGCCGTCGCCCGGCAGGTCGAAGTGCCGGTAGAAGGTGATCAGTACGGCCGCGTGCACGGCGGTGATCTTCGCGCAGTCCACGACGTGGTCGAGCCACTCCCCCGCCGGGCTGCCCGCCCCGAGCAGCCGGGCGAGCTGCCCGTCGGCGGAGTCGAAGGCGAAGCCGACCACCAGGCCCGCCCACACGGCGAGGGCCAGCGGCCACGAGGGGCGGCCGAGCGCGAGCGCGGCGACGGCCGCGCCGCTGAACACGGCGCTGACCAGGGTCACCTGATTGGGCGTCAGTCCGATCCGGTACGCCCCGGCGGCCAGCACCCGGCCGACCGGCCGGTTCACGTAACGGGAGTAGAGCGACACGCCCTTGGCGGTCTTCTGCGCGGCGCGCAGCCGCCGTACGGCGGTCAGGAATCCGGCGTCGCGGACGGGCGCGGTAAGCGTGCCGCGCGCTGTCCCGGCGGCCGTAGCGGAACCCGTACCGGGCGCCGTATCCACCGCCGCGCCGTCGTCCGCACCCGGCGTCGTCCCGCCGCCGACACCGCTGCCCGCACCGCTGCCCGCACCGCTGCCCGCACCAATACCGGCACCGTCGTCCGTCCCGGCGGTCGTCCCCGCCGTTGTCTCGGCCACGCAGCCCCCCACGCACCTCTTCGCGGTCACCCGCGGTCCACCCCCCGGTCACCGCGGCGCGGTGCCTTCGTCGGCCCATAATGGCAGGCGGCCCAGCGGACTGACTCATCCGTGCGACTCCGCGCGACGCGGGCCCGGTGACATGAGCCGAATACGGCGTTACGTCATAAAGTAATGCCCGATGTCCATCTCCCGCCGAAATCTGCTGCAAGTGACCGCGTCCGGGGCGCTGCTGGCCGGGTGCTCCGAAGGCCGTCCGTCCGGCGCCGCACCCGCCCCCGCGCCCGGCGCCGCGTCCTCGCCGTCCGCCGCCTACCGCTCTCCCTCTCCCTCTCCCGCCGAGCCGTCCCCGTCGGGCGCCACGTCCGCGCCGCCGCTGCCGTCCGGGCTGCCCGACCAGATCGAGCACGGCCCGCGCGACCGCGAGCGGCTCGCCCTCACCTTCCACGGCCAGGGCGAACCGGCGCTGGCCACCGCGCTGCTGGCCGAGGCGGAGAAGGCCGGGGCGCGGGTCACCGTGCTCGCGGTCGGCGCCTGGCTCGACACGTATCCGCGGCTCGCCCGCCGGATTCTGGACGGCGGCCACGAACTGGGCAACCACACCCAGACGCACGGCGACATCGGCGCGATGGACGCCGCCGCGGCCACGGCGGAGATCGAGGGCTGCGCCCGGCGGCTGACCGAGCTCACGGGCTCGCGGGGCCGCTGGTTCCGTCCGTCCCAGGCGCGGATGGCGACCCCGCTGGTGGTGGGCCTCGCCCGCAAGGCGGGTTACCCGCACGTGCTGTCGTACGACGTCGACCCGCTCGACTACACCGACCCGGGGGCCGACCGGGTGCGCGCAGCGGTGGCCGCCCAGGCCCGCGCGGGCTCGGTGGTCTCCCTGCACTTCGGGCACCCCGGCACGGTCGCCGCGCTGCCCGGGATCCTCGACGACCTGCACCGCCGGGGCCTCCGCGCGGTCACGACCTCGGAGCTGCTGACCTGATGCGCCGCATCCCGTTCCGTTCCCCGCACCCGGCCCCCGGCCACTCCCGCCCGTCCACGGTCTCCGCCCGCACGCTCCTCGTGGCGGGCGCCGCCACCGTCGCCGTACTCGCGGGCAGTGTGCTCACCGCGGGCTGCGGTACGACGACCGCGGGCGGGCACGCGCACGCGACCGCCTCCGCCAGGGCCGCCGAAGCCGCGGCCGGGGCGACACCGCGGTCCGCGCCGCGCGTCCCGGCCGCCGCGCAGGGCCTGCCGGGCATGCCGCCGCTGCTCGACCCGAAGGACGTCTACGCCGCCGACCGGCCGAACGCCCTGTCCCCCGTGGTGCGGAACTTCCCTTCGCGGGTCTATGTGCCGAACAGCGACTCCAACACGGTCTCGGTCATCGACCCGAAGACGTACAAGGTCATCAAGACCATCCCGGTCGGCGAGCAGCCGCAGCACGTGGTGCCGTCGTGGGACCTGAAGACGCTGTGGGTCAACAACGACGTCGGCAACACCCTCACCCCGCTCGACCCGGCCACCGGCAAGGCGGGCCCGACGGTCGACGTGCACGACCCGTACAACCTGTACTTCACGCCGGACGGCAAGTACGCGGTGGTGATGGCGTCGCTCGACCGCGAGCTGGTCTTCCGTGACGCGCACACCATGGCGGTCAAGAAGACCGTGCCGGTGAGCTGTTACGGCGTGAACCACGCGGACTTCTCACCCGATGGCCGGTACTTCATCGTCTCCTGCGAGTTCTCCGGCGAGCTGCTGAAGGTCGACACGGAGCAGATGAAGATCGTCGGCCAGCAGCGGCTGCCGTTCGAGGGCGCGATGCCGCAGGACGTGAAGATCTCGCCGGACGGCAAGACCTGGTACATCGCCGACATGATGGCCGACGGCGTGTGGGTGATGAACGGCGACACCTTCTCCAAGCCGACGCTGCTGCGCACCGGCAAGGGCGCGCACGGCCTGTACGTCTCGCGCGACTCGAAGGTGATGTACATCTCCAACCGCGGCGAGGGCTCGGTCTCGCTGCTCGACTTCGCCACCGGCAAGCTGGTCCGCAAGTGGCACATCGAGGGCGGCGGCAGCCCCGACATGGGCGGGGTGTCCGCGGACGGCAAGGTGCTGTGGCTGTCCGGGCGGTACGACGGCGAGGTGTACGCGATCGACACCGCCGACGGGCGCACCCTGGCGAAGATCCCGGTCGGCTCGGGACCGCACGGCCTGGCCGTCTACCCGCAGCCGGGCCGCTACTCGCTCGGCCACACCGGCATCTTCCGCTGAACGGCCTTACGTGCGTCGTCCGTTGAACACCCGCACGGGCGACCTGCGGTGAACGGCCGGACGGGCGGCCTGCGGTGAACGGGCCCGCTAAACGGGCCCCGCTGCTTCGGCCTTGAGGATCGCCCTGGCCAGTCCGGTCGCGGCGGCGGCGCGCGGCGCGCTGCCGTCGCGCCAGGTCCTGGTCGGGTGCACGGAGTTGGCGAGCAGCACGAGGAAGCTGTCGCTCTCCGGGTCGACCACGAGGCTCGTGCCGGTGAAACCGGTGTGCCCGTACGCGCCGCGCCCGGCCAACTCGCCCATGAACCACGCCTGGTCGGTCTCGAAGCCGCCCCAGGGCCCGCCCCGGTCGAGCAGCGCCCGGCAGAACAGCGCCAGGTCCCAGGCCGTCGAGAACAGCCCGGCGTGCCCGCTGACCCCGCCCATCGCGTACGCGTTCTCGTCGTGCACGCTCCCGCGCACCATGCCGCGGTCGAGCCTGCCCCACGGCCGCCGCTGGTCCTCGGTGGCCGCGATCCGCGACAGCGCGGCGGACGGCGGGTTGAAGCCGGTGTCGAGCATGCCGAGGGGGCCGGTGACCTCCTCGCTGATCAGCACCGCGAGCGGGCGTCCCGTGGCGGCCTCCAGCGCGTACTGGACCGCGACGAGGTTCAGGTCGGAGTAGACCCGCAGGGTGCCCGGCGGGTGCACCGGCTCCTCGTCCCACAGCATCCGCGCCCGGCCCCGCGCCGTCGGCCGGTCGTAGAAGGGCAGTTCGGGGCGGAGGCCCGAGGTGTGGTCGAGGAGCTGCCGTACGGTGATCGCGCCCTTGCCCGCAGCGCCGAACTCCGGCACGTACGCGGCGACCTCGCGGTCCTGGTCGAGGTGGGCAGCGGCGACGGTGGCCGTGAAGAGCTTGGTGAGCGAGGCCAGGTCGAAGACGGTGTCCTCGCGCATCGGCACCCACCGCTCGCGCGGCAGCTCGACGCCGACGTCCGCGCTCTCGTCGTACGCGCCGTAGCGCACCGCCCAGCCGACCGCCTCGTGCAACGCGACGGTCCTGCCCCGGCCGGCCAGCACGACGGCGCCCGCGCACCAGGGGTGCGCGGGCGCCGGGCGCGTGTACGCGGCCAGCGCGGGGACGATACGGCTCAGTTCTGCGGCGTCGAGACCCGCCTCAGGGCAGGTACCTCTCGACAGCGGCGGCGCCATGTTCCTCCAGTGCTCTGCGGGCCTTCTCGATCCGTTCCGGCGTGGGCTCACGGCCGGAGAGCAGTACCAGGTCCTCCGGGCTCACCGAGCCGTCGGCCGCCCCCTCCGCGCCCGTGTGCAGGGAGCTGTCGGCGCTCTTGAACGCCCATGTGCGCGCGTCGTCGCCAGGCTCGGCGAGCCGGTCGGTACGCGCGCCCACGCTCTGGCCGGGGCTCTCGTCCGCGGTATCGGACATCGCATCCTCCTGATGGCCCGCGCCGTGATCCGCCGGACAGGCCCTAGGGTCCCTCCACGGTACGACGCCCGCGCACGCACAGCCCGACGAAGCAGGCGACGGCCACGAGTGCGCAGGTCAACTGCACGAGGGCCATCGGCACCGCGGTGCCGTCACCGGCCACCGCGGCCAGCGGCGACGCGAGGGCGCCGATCAGGAAGGACGAGGTGCCCACCAGTGCGGACGCCGAGCCCACGTCCCGCCTGACGCGCAGCAGCGCCAGCGTGTTCGCGGTGGGCAGGGTCAGGCCCATCGACGCCATCAGCACGAAGAGCGCGGCGGAGACGGCGGGCAGTCCCGCCCGGCCGAAGACGCCGGTGGTCAGCAGCACCAGCGCCACCGAGGCGGCGGTGACCAGCGCGAGCCCGATCGTGAGGATCTTCTCCATCGCGACCCGGCCGACCAGCACCTTGCCGTTGAGCTGGCCCACGCCGACGATGCCGATCGAGTTCAGCCCGAACAGCAGGCTGAAGGTCTGCGGCGAGGCGCCGTAGATGTCCTGGATGACGAAGGCGGACGCGGACACGTAGGTGAACAGCGCCGCGAAGGCGAAGCTGCCCGAGAGCACGTAACCGGTGAAGATCCGGTCGCCGAGCAGCCGCTTGACCGCGCCGAAGGTGCCCAGCAGCCCGCCGGAGTGCCGGCGCTCGGGCGGCAGCGTCTCGTGCAGCCAGCGCCACACCACCAGGGTGAGCAGGACGCCGATCACGGTGAGGACGGCGAAGACGCCGCGCCAGTCCGTGATCCGCAGGATCTGGCCGCCGATCACCGGGGCGACGATCGGGGCGACGCCGGAGATCAGCATCAGGGTGGAGAAGAAACGGGCCATCTCCACGCCGTCGTAGAGGTCGCGGACGACCGCGCGGGCGATGACGATGCCCGCCGCGCCCGCCAGGCCCTGGATCAGCCGGAAGGTGATCAGCAGGCCGGCCGAGGGCGCGAAGGCGCAGACGGCGGTGGCGAGGATGTAGATGACCATGCCGGTCAGCAGGGGACGGCGGCGTCCCCAGCGGTCGCTGAGCGGCCCGACCACGAGCTGGCCGAGCGCCATGCCCGCGAGGCAGGCGGTGAGGGTGAGCTGCGCCGTCGCCGCGGTGCTGTGCAGGGCGTCGGTGACCTGGGGCAGCGCGGGCAGATACATGTCCATCGACAACGGCGGCACCGCGGTGAGGCCGCCGAGAACGAGTGTGACGAGCAGGCCGGTACGGCGCTGCGTGCCGATGGTCGGGGTAGGGGTGGTGGTGTGGGTGGTGGTGACATCGGTGATGTCAGCGGTGTGCGCGGGTATGGGCGGCCCGGCGTCCTGCACGGCACTCTCCGTAGGTGGTAGTTGAACCGTTCTCTATCCTTCCAGTGATCGCGCACGACCGAGACCACGTTCGAGACCACGTTTTGACCCTGACCGACGAGTGGGAGACCGACCGATGAGCGACGACGGCGTACGGACCATCCGCTGGGGCATCCTGGCGACCGGCGGGATCGCCGCCACCTTCACCGAGGCGTTGCTGACGCTGCCGGACGCGGAGGTCGTCGCCGTGGGCTCGCGCACCCTCGAAGGCGCGAAGGCGTTCGCCGAGCGGTACGGGATCGCGCGCGCGTACGGCTCCTGGGCGGAGCTGGCCGCGGACGACGGGGTCGACGTGGTGTACGTCGCCACGCCGCACTCCGCGCACCGCGAGGCGACCGGGATCTGCCTGGAGGCCGGGCGGGCCGTGCTGTGCGAGAAGGCGTTCACCATCAACGCCCGTGAGGCGCACGAGCTGGTGGACCTCGCCCGCGACCGCGGCCTGTTCCTCATGGAGGCCATGTGGATGTACTGCAACCCGCTGATCCGGCACATGCTCGCGCTCATCGCCGAGGGCCTGATCGGTGAGGTGCGGGACGTCTCGGCCGCCTTCGGTTTCTCCGGGGACTTCCCCGCCACCCACCGGCTGCGCGACCCCGACCAGGGCGGCGGCGCCCTGCTCGACCTCGGTGTCTACCCGGTCTCCTTCGCCCAGCTCCTGCTCGGCGAACCCGACGAGATCCAGGCGTGGTCGCACCTCACGCCCGAGCGCGTGGACGACAACACCGGCATCGTCCTGGGCTGGAACGACGGCGCTGTCGCCACGTTGACCTGCTCCATCACCGCCGACACCGGCGCCCGCGCCGTCGTCACCGGCAGCGCCGGGCGGATCGAACTCCCCGAGGGCTTCTTCAACCCCGAGCGTTTCGTCGTCCACCGTCAGGGCGAGGAGCCCCGCACCGTCCTGTTCTCCGACGTCGTCGCCGACGGCCTCACCCGCGGCACGATGGCCTACGAGGCCGCCGAAGTCATGCGCTGCCTGCGCGCCGACGAACTCGAGTCCCCCCTCGTCCCCCTCGCCGGCTCCCTCTCCATCATGCGAACCCTCGACACCATCCGCGAACACACCGGCGTCACCTACCCCGGCGTCGACTAGCCGGGTGTCTCCGGTCGCTCGCCCTGCGCAGGGCCCCTCAAAGGATCGGCGCGGCGCCCTGCGCCAACGCGACGCCTCGGCAGGCCGCCTGAGTGCGACTCAGGCGGCGGAGTGGGCCGGGGCGACGGCCTCGATGCGGGAGGCGAGGTCGAAGTCCTTGGCGGTGAGGCGCCCGCCGGCGGCATGGGTGGTGAGGGCCACCGTCACGGTGTCGTAACCGAGCGTCAGGTCCGAGTGATGGTCCAGCTCCGCTTGGATCCCCGCGATGTGCAGCGCGAAGATCGCGGCGGGAAGGTGCGGCAGCCGGTAGACCCGCCGGAGCGTGGCAGCGGCGCCGTCACCGCCGGGCAGCACCTCCCAGCCGGGAAGCCCGGCGAGCCGCGCGGCCACCTGGTCGGACGAGAGCGGTTCGGCGTAGGGCATCCGGGGTCCTCCTCGGAAAAGGGGCGGGCGGGCGAATTCATGCTCGCACCGCCCAGCGCATAATCTGCGGTGCCATGAGCGAGAACGAGCGAGTCGCGGTCGTCACGGGTGCGGGTTCGGGCATCGGCCGGTCCGTCGCGGTGGAACTGGCGGCGGCGGGCTGGACGGTACTGCTGGCGGGCCGCCGCGAGAAGGCGCTGGCGGAGACCGCGGAGCTGGCGGCAGCAGGACCCGGACGGACACTGACCGTACCGACCGACGTCACCCGCCCGGAGGACGTGGAGCGGCTGTTCGCGCGGGACACCGCCCCCGGCCGCCTGGACCTGCTGTTCAACAACGCCGGAATGTTCGGCCCGCCGGTCCCGGTCGAGGACCTGTCGTACGACGAGTGGCGCGCCGTCGTGGACGTGAATCTGCACGGCGCGTTCCTGTGCGCGCAGGCCGCGTTCCGGCGGATGAAGGACCAGGACCCGTCCGGCGGCCGGATCATCAACAACGGCTCAATCTCGGCCCACGTCCCGCGCCCGCACAGCATCGCGTACACCGCGACCAAGCACGCCATGACGGGGCTGACCAAGTCGCTGTCGCTGGACGGCCGTCCGTACCGCATCGCCTGCGGCCAGATCGACATCGGCAACGCGGCGACCGAGATGACGGCCCGGATGCGGACCGGGATTCTCCAGGCGAACGGCACCACGGCCGTCGAGCCGGTGATGGACGTCGCCGACGTGGCCCGTACGGTGCGGCACATGGCCGAACTGCCGCTGGAGGCGAACGTGCAGTTCGCGACGGTGACGGCGACGACGATGCCGTTCATCGGACGCGGCTGAGGACACGGCTGCGGGCGCGCCGCGCCCGGCGGCGGCGACGGCCACGGGAATAGGCGCGGGACGGCGCCGGGTTGGAGCGGTCATGACGACACCGACGGGGCCCGGCATCCTGCGCTACACGGCCTTCTCCGACGACCCCGCGGGCGGCAACCCCGCCGGGGTCGTACTCGACGCCTCGGCGCTCGACGCCCCCGGCATGCTGGCCGTCGCCGCCAGCGTCGGCTACTCGGAGACCGCCTTCGTCACGGCCACGGACGGCCGCACGCTGACCGTGCGGTACTTCAGCCCGAAGGCCGAGGTCTCCTTCTGCGGCCACGCCACCCTCGCCACCGCCGTGGCGGTGGCGGAACGCGTCGGCGCGGGCGACCTGCTGTTCCGCACCCCGGCGGGCGACGTGCCGGTCACCGTCTCGACCGGCCCTGACGGTACGCCGCTGGCGACGATGACCAGCGTCGAACCGTACGTCGAGGACATCGCGCCCGACGCGCTCGCCGAGGCGCTGGCCGCCCTCGACTGGCCCGCCGCCGACCTCGACCCGGCCTTCCCGCCCCGGGTCGCGTACGCGGGCGCCCGCCACCTGGTGCTGGCCGCCGCCACCCGCGAGCGGCTGGCCGACCTCGACTACGACTTCGACCGGCTCGCCGCCCTGATGACCGCCGTGGACCTGACCACCGTCCAACTCCTTTGGCGCGAGAGCCCGTCGGTCTTCTATGTCCGCGACCCGTTCCCGGTCGGCGGTGTGGTCGAGGACCCGGCGACCGGCGCCGCCGCGCTGGCCCTGGGCGCGTATCTGCGCGACCTCGGCCTGGTCGCCCCGCCGGCCACCCTCACCCTCCACCAGGGCCACGATCTCGGCCGCCCGGCCACCCTCACGGTCACCGTCCCGCCGCCCGCGACCCCGTACATCCAGGTCACGGGCACAGCCGTCCCGATCCCGGCGTAAGGCCCCCGTCCGGGCGGGTCAGGCCGCTTCCTTCTCCCATACCGAGACGTGCCGGGCGCTGTCCTGCGTGAACGGCTCGCGCGACCAGTCCGCCCAGCGCTCCCGCAGCCGCATGCCCGCCAGTCGGGCCATCAGGTCCAGCTCGGCGGGCCAGACGTAGCGGAACGGCGTCGAGGTGACCTGTCCCCTGCCGTCCTCGGTGACCGTCACGTAGTGGCAGGTCGCGTCCTGCGTGACCGTGTCGTAGACGGTGTACGAGCAGCCGTCGGGGCCGGTGTGGAACGGCACGACGTTCTGTCCGTGCGGGATCTTCCGCAGCTCGGGGACCATGACCTCCACGACGAACCGCCCGCCGGGGCGCAGGTGCGCCGCAGCGTTGCGGAAGCAGGCGACCTGTGACTCCTGCGTGGCGAGGTTCATGACGGTGTTGAACACCAGGTAGGCCAGCGCGTATCCGCCGCCGTCACCTTCGCCGTTCGCGTTCCCGTTCCCGTCCGTGTTCCCCTTCGCCGCCGCGTTCGCGTCCGCCGTCGTCGTCGCGATGTCCCCGATCGTGACGGGGATGTCCCGTCCGCCGGGCTTGGCCCGCAGCCGGGCCACCATCGCGCGCGACATGTCGATGCCCGCCACCGGCACACCGCGCTCGGCGAGCGGCACCGCGATCCGCCCGGTCCCGATGGCCAGTTCCAGCGCCCGCCCGCCGCCGGCCTGGTCCGCGAGAAAGTCCACGGTCCGCCGCACCACGCCCGGATCGAACTCGTCACCCTCACTCGCGTCGTACCGCCCGGCCACGTCTTCGCCGAAGTACCCGTCGTCATGTGCGCCGTCATGTCCGTCGTCAGTGCTCACGTGCCGGACGCTAACCCGATCCCCGGGACGGCCGCGCCCGGTTATTCCCGGCCACCCGCGCTGTTCCGGCCGGGGGCCGTGAGGTGGGCGGACACGGCGTGGATAGAGTGCTCGACGGTCCGCGCGAGCGGGCGTCCGTCACGACGAGGGGAACTCGCGCATGCGCGGCACGACCGGGGCACGCAGGGCCGGAACCGGGGCCAGGGCCGGGCGGCGGGTGCGGCTCGGGGCCGCGGTCGTGGTCACGGCGGCGCTGGGGCTCGGGCTGGCCGGGTGTAACGGGTACCAGAGCACGTCGCCGTCAGCCGCGCGCGAGCATACGGCGGCGGACGGCAGGACGGCCGCCTTCGCGCAGGCGGCGGACGGGCCCGTGGACTGCCGGAAGGCGAAGTGCGTGGCGCTGACCTTCGACGCGGGGCCGAGCGTGCGCGCGCCGCAGATCATGAGCATCCTGCGGAAGTACCACGTGCACGCGACCTTCTTCACGCTCGGCAAAAACCACGTGATGAAGCACCCGCAGATGGTGCGGGACATGGTGGCGCAGGGCGACGAGGTGGAGACGCTGACCTGGTCCCACCAGATCCTCACCAAGATCAGCTCGTCCGAGATCCGCAAGGAGATCACCGAGGGGCGGGACGCGGTGCAGAAGGTCACCGGTGTCCGGCCGATGCTGCTGCGCCCGCCGCAGGGCCGTACGAGCAGCAAGGTGACGGCCATCGCGCGGGACCTGGGCATGGCGGAGGTGGAGTGGAGCGCCAACGGCCAGGACTACCGGACCACCGACTCCGCGCTGATCGCCAAGCGCATCCTCAAGCAGACCAAGCCGGACGGCATCATCCTGCTGCACGATCTGGTCGACCCGACGGACAAGGGCTACAACGGCACGGTCGCCTCGGTCGCGCCGATCATCTCCACGCTCCAGGCCCGCGGCTACACCTTCGTCACCGTCTCCCAACTCCTCGCGCCGGGCACACCGCAGCCCGGCAAGGTCTACAAGTAGCCACGCCCCGAACGACGTTCACAGCAAAGCCCTGACTGCCGAAGGCGGACCCGATGGCCCTGTTCGACCTGCCCCTCGACGAACTCCGCGCGTACCGCAGCCGGTCCGCGGAGCCCGCCGACTTCGACGCCTTCTGGTCGCAGACCCTGGAGGAGGCCCGCGCGCACCCGCTCGACGCGCGGTTCGAGCCGGTACGGACCGGGCTCTCGACGGTCGACGTGTACGACGTCACCTTCGCGGGCTTCGGCGGCCAGCCGGTCAAGGGCTGGTTCGTGGCGCCCGCCCACGCGGCCGAACCCCTGCCGCTGCTGGTCGAGTTCGTCGGCTACGGCGGTGGCCGCGGCCTGCCGCACACCCATCTGCTGTGGGCCTCGGCCGGTTTCGCGCACCTGGTGATGGACACCCGTGGCCAGGGCAGCGGTTGGTCGACCGGTGACACCCCGGACGAGGCGGGCAGCGGGCCCGCCGTCCCCGGTTTCATGACCCGTGGCATCGAGGACCCGCGATCCTTCTACTACCGCCGGGTGTTCACCGACGCGGTACGCGCCGTCGAGGCGGGCCGCGCGCACCCGCTGACCGACGCCGCGCGTACGGTCGCGCTCGGCACCAGCCAGGGCGGCGGGATCACGCTGGCCGTCGCGGGACTCGTACCGGACCTGGCGGCCGTCGCCCCCGACGTCCCCTTCCTGTGCGACTTCCCGCGCGCCATCCGGCTCACCGACCGCGACCCGTACCGCGAGGTGGGCCGCTACCTCAACACCCACCGCGCGAGCGTCGACCGGGTCACCCGGACCCTGTCCTACTTCGACGGCGTCCACTTCGCGGCTCGCGCCAACGCCCCCGCCCTCTTCTCCACCGCGCTCGAAGACCAGACGTGCCCGCCGTCCACCGTCTTCGCCGCCTTCAACGCGTACGCGCACGCCGACAAGCAGATCGAGATCTACGACTTCAACGGTCACGAGGGCGGCGGCCCCCACCAAGAGGCCACCCGCCTCGACTGGCTCCCCAACCACCTCACCCCGCGCCACCCGACCCCCTCCGAGGACTAGACCCTCACCTCCGCGCATGAGGACGCGCCCGTCAGAGGGCGGGCCCCGCCTCAGCCTTGCGCACGAGGACGCGCCCCGTCAGGGGCGCGGGGAACTGCGCGGCCCGCCCCCACCGGCCCGGTGGTCGGGACACGACGCGTCTGCCCCCTTGGAGCCGGTTCTCAAGCCGCGCCGCCGCGACGGCTGATCGCGCAGTTCCTCGCGCCCCTGACGGGGCACCCTCGTGCGCAAGACCCGCGCAAGAGCCGCGCAAGGCCCGCGCAAGGCCCGCGAGGGCCACGCGAAGGCGCACCACCCCACACGCAACCCCAACCCGGAGGGTTGACGGCAGAGACCTCCGATGTCAGCATCGCGTCCATCAATGTTTGCGCAAACGTGGAGAGCGATCGACCCCCCGATGTTTGCGCAACCTTCTCGCTGGACGACGTGAAGGACAGGTCATGGCTGTGTTGTCACCCCCCTCGGCCGGGGGGCGGGCCCGGCGGCGCGGGCGGAGTCCCCGGAGCCGCCGCTGGGTCGGGTGGGGCTTCGTCGGACCGTTCCTGATCGTGTTCGCGCTGGTCTTCCTCGCGCCGATCGCGTACTCGATCTACCTGAGCCTGTTCCGGGACCGGCTGATCGGCGGCAACTCCTTCGTCGGCCTCGACAACTACCAACAGGCCCTGCACGACCACGAGTTCTGGTCGGGTCTCGGCCGGGTCGCGCTCTTCCTCGCGGTCCAGGTGCCGATCATGCTCGGCATCGCGCTGCTGGTCGCCCTCGCGCTGGACAGCGGGCGCCTCTACGGGCGGGACTTCTTCCGGATCTCGATCTTCCTGCCGTACGCGGTCCCCACCGTCGTCGCCACCTTGATGTGGGGCTTCATGTACGGCAACCGCTTCGGCCTCGTCGCCAGCCTCAACAAGCACCTGCACCTGGGGCTGCCCGACCCGCTCTCGCCCGGCTGGGTGCTCGCCAGCATCGGCAACATCAACACCTGGGAGTTCACCGGCTACAACATGCTGATCTTCTACTCCGCGCTGCACGTGATCCCCCGCGCCCTCTACGAGGCCGCCGAGATCGACGGCGCGGGGCAGCTCCGGGTGATCACCTCGATCAAACTCCCGGCGATCCGGGGCGCGTTGGTGATCGCGACGATCTTCTCGGTGATCGGCAGCTTCCAGCTCTTCAACGAGCCCAGCATCCTCAAGAACCTGGCGCCGAACGCGATCACGACGTACTTCACGCCGAATCTCTACACGTACTCGCTGTCCTTCTCCGGCCAGCAGCACAACTACGCCGCGACCATCGCCATCGTCATGGGTCTCGTCACGATGGCCGTCGCCTACGCCGTGCAGTTGCGCGGTATGCGGAAGGAGGCGTGACGATGGCCTCCCGCACCAGCACCGCGCCGCGTATGCGCACCCGGCCCGACCCCGCCCGCGCCCGCCTCCGCGCGGACCGCGCCGGCCGTACGGAGCGCCCCGCGCGCCGCCGCCACTCCCCCGACAAGCCGCGCCGCAGCGTGCTGTTGACGGTGCTGACGTCGCTGATGGTGATCTACACCCTGGTCCCGCTGGCCTGGCTGTTCATCAACTCCACCAAGACACAGCCCAAGTTGCTCGACTCCTTCGGCCTGTGGTTCAGCGGGCGCTTCGCGCTCTGGGACAACGTCCGCGACACGTTCACGTACCACGACCACATCTTCGTGCGGTGGCTGCTCAACACCCTGCTGTACGTGGTGCTGGGCGCGGGCGGCGCCACCGCGCTGGCGGTGGTGGGCGGTTACGGCCTGGCGAAGTTCCGCTTCCCCGGCAAGCGCGGGGTGTTCGCCGTGGTGATCGGCGCGGTCGCCGTGCCCGGTGCGGCGCTCGCGGTGCCGACCTTCCTGATGTTCAGCAAGATGGGCCTGACCAACACCCCCTGGGCGGTGATCATTCCGTCCCTGGTCTCGCCGTTCGGCCTCTATCTGATGTGGGTGTTCGCCTCCGAGGCCATCCCGGACGAACTGCTGGAGGCGGCCCGCGTCGACGGCTCGGGCGAGATCCGCACGTTCTTCAGGATCAGCCTGCCGCTGCTGGCCCCCGGCATCGTCACCGTGCTGCTCTTCACCGTGGTCGCGACCTGGAACAACTACTTCCTGCCGCTGATCATGATCAAGGACCCGAACTGGTACCCGCTCACCATCGGCCTCAACTCGTGGAACGCGCAGGCCGCCACCGTCGGCGGACAGCCCGTCTTCAACCTGGTCATCACCGGATCGCTGATCACCATCGTGCCGCTCATCGCGGCCTTCCTGCTCCTCCAGCGCTACTGGCAGTCGGGACTGGCCGCCGGAAGCGTCAAGGAATGACCACCGCGGATCGACCACCACCCTCACAACGGAGTGACCTGTCATGAAGAGAACCGCACGACACCACTGGGCGCCGGGCATCGCGCTGCTCGCCGTCACCGCGCTGGCGCTGACCGCCTGCGGCTCGTCCGACTCCGGGTCCGGGTCCGACACCGGATCGGGCTCCGGCTCGGGCAAGACCTCGGCCTCCGACGTGCAGGCCGCGCTCGACAAGGGCGGGTCGATCACCGTCTGGGCGTGGGAGCCGACGCTGAAGCAGGTGGTCACCGACTTCGAGGCCAAGTACCCCAAGGTGAAGGTGAAGCTGGTCAACGCCGGTACCGGCAACGACCAGTACACCGCGCTCCAGAACGCCGTGCAGGCGGGCAAGGGCGGCCCGGACGTCGCGCAGATCGAGTACTTCGCGCTGAGCCAGTTCGCCCTCGGCAAGTCCGTCGCCGACCTGACGCCGTTCGGCGCGAAGGACCTGGAGAAGACGTACTCGCCGGGACCGTGGAACTCGGTGAGCGTGGACGGCGGGATCTACGGGCTGCCGATGGACTCGGGGCCGATGGCGCTGTTCTACAACAAGAAGGTCTTCGACCAGTACAAGATCGCGGTGCCGACGACCTGGGACGAGTATCTGGACGCCGCGCGCAAGCTGCACCAGGCCGACCCCAAGGCGTACATCACGAGCGACACCGGCGACGCGGGCATGACCACGAGCCTGATCTGGCAGGCCGGCGGCCACCCGTACAAGGTGGACGGCACCAAGGTGACGGTGAACTTCGCCAGTGACCCGGGCACCGCCGAATTCACCGCCGTGTGGCAGAAGTTGATCTCCGAGCACCTGCTGTCCCCGGTCACTCCGTGGAGCGACCAGTGGTACAAGGGCCTGTCGGACGGGACGATCGCGACGCTGGCCACCGGCGCCTGGATGCCCGCCAACTTCACCTCCGGTGTCCCCGCCGCCTCGGGCAACTGGCGCGCCGCGCCGCTGCCGCAGTGGCAGAAGGGCCAGAACACCAGCGCGGAGAACGGCGGCAGTTCGCTGGCCGTCATGAAGGACGGCTCCCACAAGGAACTCGCCTACGCCTTCCTCCAGTACGCCGACCAGGGCGCCGGCGTGCAGACCCGGATCAAGGGCGGCGCCTTCCCCGCGACGACCGCGGACCTCGACTCCTCGGCCTTCCTGGACACCGCCTTCCCGTACTTCGGCGGCCAGCAGGCCAACAAGATCTTCTCCGCCTCCGCGAAGGCCGTGGTGCCCGGCTGGTCCTACCTGCCCTACCAGGTCTACGCCAACTCCGTCTTCAACGACACCGTCGGCAAGGCGTACGTCTCCGGCACCCCGCTGGCAGGCGCCCTGAAGACCTGGCAGGACTCCTCCGTCAAGTACGGCGAGGACCAGGGCTTCAGCGTCGGCTGACCCGCGTCCCGGAAGGATCGTCATGACCCCGCTCAGCCCCGCCCACGCCGGGAAACCGCCGGTCGGCGGGGCGACGCGGCCGGACCTAGACTTCGGGTGTCCGACCGCCGTGAACGATGCGATGAGGTACAACACTCACAGTGGAAGACATCAACGAGACCGGGCGGCCGGGCGGCGAGAGCGCGTTCGGCGCGCGGACCACGGGCGGCACGAGCGGCACGGGCGGCACGCGGGCCGCGGGCACCGGACGGGCCGCGGGCGGGGCGCGGCGTCGGCGCGGGGCCTCGATGGCGGATGTCGCCAAGTTGGCGGGCGTCTCCGCGCAGACCGTCTCACGGGTGTCGAACGGCTTCCCCGGCGTCGTGGAGTCGACGCGGGATCACGTCCTCGCGGCGATGAAGGAGTTGGGCTACCGGCCCAACAGCGCCGCCCGCGCGCTCAAGCGCGGCGAGTTCCGTACCCTCGGCGTGATCATGTTCAACCTCTCCACCACCGGCAACATGCGGACGCTGGAGGCGGTCGCGGTCTCGGCCGCGCACGAGGGGTACGCGACGACGCTGCTGCCGGTGACCGTGCCGACTCAGGACGGGGTGCGCGGCGCCTTCACCCGCCTCGGCGAACTGGCTGTGGACGGCATCGTGATCGTCATGGAGGTCCATCTGCTGGATTCCGCGACGGTGTCGCTGCCGCCGCACGCGCAGGTGGTGGTGGTCGACTCCAACGCCGGGGACCGCTACTGCGTGGTCGACACCGACCAGGCGGGCGGCGCGCGGGCGGCCGTACAGCACCTGCTCGGCCTGGGGCACGAGACGGTCTGGCACCTGGCAGGGCCCGAGGAGTCCTTCGCGGCGGAGCGGCGGGTGGACTCCTGGCGCGCGGTGCTCGGCGAGGCCGGGCGGCCGGTGCCGCCGCTGCTGCGCGGCGACTGGTCGGCGGAGTCCGGCTACCGTGCCGGGCTGCGGATCGCGGCCGACCCGTCGTGCACGGCGGTCTTCGTCGCCAACGACCAGATGGTGCTTGGCCTGCTCCGGGCCCTGCGGGAGCGGGGCCGGGACGTGCCGGGCGACATCAGTGTGGTCGGCTTCGACGACATCCCGGACGCGGCGTCCTTCGTCCCTCCGCTGACCACCGTTCACCAGGACTTCGGCGAGGTCGGGCGGCGCTGTGTGGACAGCGTGCTGCGCCAGATCCGCAACAACGAGCCGGAGCGCGGCACCACCCTGGTGCCCACCCGCCTCATCGTCCGGCAGAGCACCGCGCCACCGCCCGCCCGTTCCTGAGGCCGGGTCCGCGCCTCCTTTCCTTCCTGTTTCCTCACTGCCCCTACGACGCCGGGCCCGCTCCCGGCCCCCTGTCGGCGATGGCAACGCAACCATTCCCCGCGTGGGCTCACGCCCCCTCAACTCCCTCTGCACCGAACCAACTCCATTGGAGGAGCCGGAACTCATGCCCGAACTCCGTGTCGACCGGGAGGGGTTCCGCCTGGACGGCGAGCCGTTCCGCATCATCTCCGGCGGCCTGCACTACTTCCGGGTCCACCCCGGACAGTGGCGGGACCGGCTGCGCAAGGCCCGGCTGCTGGGCCTGAACACCGTGGACACGTACGTGCCGTGGAATCTGCACCAGCCGACGCGGGACCGCTTCGTGATGGACGGCGGCCTCGACCTGCCCGCGTTCCTCGAACTCGCCGCCGAGGAAGGGCTGCACGTCCTGCTGCGGCCGGGCCCGTACATCTGCGCCGAGTGGGAGGGCGGCGGCCTGCCGTCCTGGCTGCTCGCGGAGCCCGACATCCGCATGCGCACGGGTGACCCCCGTTATCTGGCGGCGGTCGACGCCTTCTTCGGCCACCTGCTGCCGCGCATGGTCCCGTTCCTGGCCACGCGCGGCGGCCCGGTGATCGCCGTCCAGGTCGAGAACGAGTACGGCGCGTACGGCGCGGACGGAGCGGACCCCTCGCACCTGGGCCACCTCGTCGACGCCCTGCGCCACCACGGCGTGGACGTACCGCTGTTCACCTGTGACCAGCCCGGCGACCTGGCCCGCGGCAGCGTCCCCGGCATCCTCAGCACCGTCAACTTCGGCAGCCGGGCCGCCGAGGGCCTGGCCGCGCTGCGCGCGCACCAGCCCGAAGGCCCTTTGATGTGCACGGAGTTCTGGAACGGCTGGTTCGACCGCTGGGGCGGCCTCCATGTCGTCCGCGACGCCGCCACGGCCGCCGCCGAACTCGACACCCTGCTGACGGCGGGCGCCAGCGTCAACCTCTACATGTTCCACGGCGGCACCAACTTCGGCTTCACCAACGGCGCCAACGACAAGCACACCTACCGGCCGACCGTCACCTCCTACGACTACGACGCGCCGCTGGACGAGGCGGGCGACCCCACGCCGAAGTACGCGGCCTTCCGCGAGGTGATCGCCCGTCATGCCCCGGTGCCCGACGAGCCGGTCCCCGCGCCGTCGAAGAAGCTCAATCTGCTGGGCGTCCCTCTCCCCTCCAGCGCGCCGCTGCTGACGTCCCGGTCCGGCGCTTCGTCCGGCGGTCCGGTGCGGGCCGAACGGCCGCTGACCATGGAGGAGTTGGGCCAGGACTTCGGCTTCGTCCTGTACCAGACGCCGCTGGCGAAGGCGGGCCCGGTGCTGCTGCACACCGAGTCGGTACGCGACCGCGCGCAGGTCTTCCTCGACGGGCGGCCGGTCGGCGTGCTGGAGCGGGAGAGCCATGAGCGGGCGCTGGCCTTCACCGTCCCCGAGGGCGGCGCGACGCTGTCCCTGCTGGTCGAGAACCAGGGCCGGGTCAACTACGGCCAGGGCATCCACGACCGCAAGGGCCTCACCGGTCCTGTCACCCTCGACGGCGCGGAACCGGCCGTCTGGATCCACCACCGGCTCCCGCTGGACGACCTCGGCGGCCTGCTGTTCGCGCCCACCACCGAGCCCGCCGTCGGCCCGGCCTTCCACCGCGGGACCTTCGACGTCGAGGAGCCCGCCGACACCTATCTCGACCTGACCGGCTGGACCAAGGGCAACGCCTGGATCAACGGCTTCGCGCTCGGCCGGTACTGGTCGCGCGGCCCGCAGAAGCGCCTGTACGTGCCGGGGCCGGTCCTGCGCGCGGGCTCCAACGAGATCGTGGTCCTGGAACTCCACGCCACCGCCCGGCCCGTCGTGGATCTGCGCGACACCCCGGACCTCGGCCCGCTGGAGGAGTAGCCGGTCGGCCGGAAGCTCCCCAACGACGAGCCCGCGCACCGCGGTTCACGGTGGCGCGGGCTCGCCGTATCTCAGGTGGCGGTCAGCGGGTTCAGCCCGCCGTACAGGTCAGGGTCGGATTGGCCCAGTCCCCGTGGTCGTTGCCGTTGCCGTCGCCTCCGTCGCCGACGCCCAGGTCGATGACCTGGCCGCCGGTGACCGGCACGTCGATCGTGACCGGGGCCGAACTGCCCCTGAGGACCGGTGTGGTGGTGAGCACCTTGCCGTCGAGGGTCACGGAGAAGGTGACCGAGCCCGGATCGCCGTTGTCGACACCGACCAGGGCGGTGAACCTGGTGCACCGGCCGTCGAGGTAGATCTGCACGTCGCTGGGCGAGTTGGTGCCCAGGCCCTTGGCGTAGGTGACGCCGCCCAGCTTCAGCGGGGTGCCGTCGTTCGGCGCGGTGCCACCGACGCTCTGGTCGCGTTCCACCGGTCCCCAGCCGTTGGTCGCGGACAGGAACTCCAGATCGCTGACCTGGTTGTCCCCGGCCGGCGGCGGCGCGGGCACCGACCCGACGATCCGCACGTCACGCGCGGTCGTGATGGACCAGCCCTGCGTCAGACGGGCCTTGACCGTCAGGGAGTTGACCTTGGCGGGGCTCTGCGGCGCGGTGACCTTCCAGGTGAAGGCGGCCGAGGAGCCCCCGCGTATCCGGTCGACGGCGGCGGGCGCCGACCGCGGGCTCACGGTCCACCCCGACGGTACGTCGAGTGCCGCCGTGACCTTGGTGGCGGTCGGCCTGCCCTTGGGCACACTGACCGTCGCGGTCGCGGTGAACGTCGCGCCGCCGCCCACCGAGCCGGGGACCTGGAGGGAGACCGCGGAGGCGGGGGCGGCGGGCATGGCGTAACGCGCCTTGTTGTAGCGGAAGCTCTGGTTCTGGGCGACGGTCAGCGAGGAGGCGTAGCTGCCGTAGTTCGTCAGCGCGACCTTGCCGAGTCCGCCGGTCGTGCCGTCGAGATTCCACACGGCGAGGCTGACGGTGTTCCTGCCGTGCGGGTCGATGACGCCGTTGGGTATCGGGAAACTGTGCTGCGGGCCCACGTAGTTGACGTAGTTGCCCATGTTCCAGCCGTTGACGTAGATCTCGACGCGGTACTTGCGGGACGGGTCGTCGGTGAAGGTGAGGCCGAGCGAGGTGTCTTGGCCCTTGGGGAGGTTGAGGTTGACGTCGGTGCTGTACCAGGAGACGCCCGGCGTGGTGTCGGTGGTCGGCAGGGTGACCGGCGTCCAGCCGTCGGTGCTGTGGCCGGGCAGCGGGTATCCGGCGCGCTCGCCGTACAGGCCACCGGAGTTGAGCGGGCCGCGCACGGTGTCGACGGGGGTCTCGCCGCCGCGTACGCCCTGGAGCCGCCAGGTGATCGTGTCCAGCGGCGCGCCGGCCAGTGAGGCGCCGGTCAGGCCGCGGGCGGCCTTGCTGCCGTTGGGCGGGTTGTAGTCCTCCTCGTGGCCCATGTTGACGGTGAGCACCGAGACGACGTTGTCGCCGGTCGTCTTGAGCAGTCCGGCCGGGAAGGCGTACGTCTTCTGGCCGTCGGCGGTCGCGCTGCCGAGGAAGGTGCCGTTGAGCCAGACCGAGGAGGCCGCCGCGCCGCCGCCGCTCTGCGCGGACAGCGTGATGCCGGTCTCCTTGCCCGTGGCGGTGAACCGGCCCCGGTACCAGGTGCTTCCGGTGTGGAAGCCGTAGTCGTCGGCGAACAGCACCGGCAGGGTGCCGGGCGTGGTGCGGCTGTTCGAGGTGGTCTTGTCGGCCACCTTCCAGGTCGAGTCGTCGAAGCCGGGGGCCGACTCGGGCGACTCCTGGACGTGCTTCCAGCCGGTCAGCGCGGGCAGGCTGACGGCCGCCGCGGTCGGTACGGTGCCGGTGCGGCTGCCGGTGGCCGTGGTGGCGGTACGGACGCTCTTGCCGTTCCACGTCACGGAGTTGGCGGTGCTGAAGACCTCGATCGCGCCGTCGGTGGCGACGTCGCCGGTCAGGGCGAGCGTCGAGCCGTTCGAGACCGCGCCGCGCAGCAGGTGGGTGCCGCGCACCAGCACGGGTCCTGCGGCGGTGTCCTGCCGCCAGAAGGTCTTGGCGGTGTCGGTGTCGGCGAGGAGCAGGAGCAGCGGGTGCGCGCCGCCGGTGATCTGCACGCGGGTCAGGCCGGTGTGGGCGTAGTTGAGCCGCAGGTCGCCGGTGGCCGGGTCCCAGGTGGAGGTGACGGCGCCGCCGGTGGCGGTGACCTTGGGCTGCGTCGCGTAGTGCAGGACGGTCTCGCCGTCGGAGCCGTGGTCGCCGTAGAGCACCGCGACATCACGGCCGCCGATGGTGGCGTTCGTCATGATCTCCGAAGTGCTGTACTGGAGTTGGTTCCCGCCGAGGCTGTAGTCCGCGACGATGATCTTGCTCTGGCGGCCGTTGAGGGTGAGCGCCGTGCCGGGCTGCTGCGGGACGGTGTAGACGGGGGCGGTGGAGCCCTGGCCGTTGTCGACGTCGATCGCGTCGATGGTGACGAACTGCCCCGTAGAGGCGGTGTTCTTGGTGCCGGTGGTCACGATCTTCAGGGTGTGCGCCCCGGCGGCGAGCCCGGTCGCCCGGTAGGCCACGTACTGGTTCTGCTTGGTCGCGGCGTAGAGGTCGACGGTCTTGACCTTGGCGCCGTCGAGGTAGACGTCCGCGATGCCGTGGTTGCCGTCGAGGTTGCTGATCCACTTCACGCCGGTGCCGGTGAAACCGACCGAGACGCTGTCGCCCGCGGTGTCGGAGAACGACTCGGTGTGCTGGTAGTCGCCGCCGGTGTAGTTCTGTTCCGCGCCGACGTGCGACCAGGCGCCGGTGTACTTCAGCGCCGGGTCGACGTCGTCGTACGTGTAGCCGGGGTGCGCGCCGAGGTCGATCGTCACGTGTCCGCTGTCGGTGGTCGTCGCGGTGGAGTCGGAGTGCCGCAGCACATGGAACTGGGTGCCGGTGTCGGGGTTGCGGCGCGCGGTGTCGACGATCTTCGCGTTGTCGGTGGGCACGGCGGGCAGCGCGTCGGTCTTGGTGAGCGGCGCGAGGGCCTGGGTGAAGTAGCCGATCAGCTTGTCCTGGTCGTACTTCGGGTCGAGCTGCCGGTTCTCGCGGATCGCGGCGCCGTAGTCGTACGACGTGTAGTTCTGCGGCTCGCCCAGCCAGCCCCAGTTGGTGCCGCCGTAGAGCATGTAGAAGCTCTGCGAGGTGGCGCCGACGGCGATGTTCTGCTTGTAGAACACGTCCGCGAACTGGTCGTTGATGAGCTGCGCGCACTTGTCGTAGCCGGGGCCGCCCCACGGGTCGAAGGCGCCGCCCTGGAACTCGGCGGTGGCCAGCGGCTTGCCCGGGACGTGGTCGTAGCTGATGTCGGGGACGCCGTTCCACCGGGTGGGGTTGGAGCAGTTGAAGCCCTGCGGGTAGGAGTCGGCCGCGTCGACGGCGAGTTCGGCGTCACCGGAGTTGAAGGTGCCGTTGTTGTTGCCGACCAGCGGCACCTTGATGCCGTCCGCGGTGGCCTTGTCCTCCAGGTGCTTCATGTAGGTGCGGCCCGCCGCGCTGCCGTTGTAGTACTCGTTCTCGACCTGGTACTCGATCACCGAGCCCTTGCCGTCGGTGAGTTGGTGCCGGGCGATGATCCGGTCGATCTGCGTCTGCCACTCGTCGCTGTACTTCAGATACGCCGGGTCGCTGGTGCGGGTGTCCCCCGCCTTGGCGGAGAGCCAGCCGGGGAAACCGCCGCCGTCCACCTCGGCGTTGATGTACGGGCCGGGGCGGGCGATCACGTAGATGCCGAGGTCGTCGGCCATGTCGAGGAGCTTGTCCACGTCGCGGACGCCGGTGAAGTCGTAGACGCCGGGCGCGGGCGAGTGGTAGCCCCAGTCGAAGTAGAGGGAGACGGCGTTGAATCCGGCCGCCTTCATCTTCTGGAGCACGTCCAGCCACAGGTCCTGGCTCGGCAGCCGGTAGTAGTGGAACTCGCCGCCCCACAGGTAGGTGCGCTTTCCGTCGATCATGAACGAATAGCCGTCGTAGGTGACCGAGTGGGTGGCGTGCGGGGCGCCCGCGGGCGCCGTGTCCGGCGCCCGCCCCGGCGGTTCGGCCGCGGCCCCCACGCCGACGCCGAGACCGACCATGAGCGCGGCGGTGACCCCCAGGGCCAGACAGCGCCGCAGCACCCATCGGTACGTGCGATGAACAGCCATTCCTACCTCCACGTCACGTGCGGGAGTGGTCGCGAGCTTCAGCGGTCGCTCATGAACAGCCAGGAAAGAGCAAATTCCCTGTTGATATATGTGCGAACGAGTCGCATAGCGACGGGAAGTGTCGCAGTCTCCGGTGGGTAACGCAACCATTCGAGCCGAAACGATTCAGCCGGATCCGAAGGAGACCGGGCGCCACGCGGCGCGGCCCCCGGACGGGCGCGCGTCCGGGGGCGGAACAGTCCTTGATCGGCGGGGCTGACAGCGGCCGGTCAACCGGTCGGTCAGCGGTCGGTCGGTCAGCAGTCGTTCAGCGGCCGGGCGACCGCAGGGTCAGCCGCGGCGGGCCACGCTTCTCGCGCGCAGCCGGTCGGCGGTGATGGCCAGCCCGAGCACACAACCCAGCACGATATTGGTGTAGTTGGAGTTGATCTGAAGCGTCGTCAGGCCGTTGTTGATCAGTTCGAGCAGGATCGTGCCCGCCACGATGCCGACGATCCGGCCCTGTCCGCCGACCAGGCTCACCCCGCCGATGACGGCCGCGGCGATCGCCGACAGCTCCCACCCGACCCCGACGCCGCTGGCCGAGCCCACGCCCATCCGGCCGAGCACGAAGATCCCGGCGAAGCCGGACAGCAGCGAACTGGTCACGTACATCGACACGATCCGCCGGCTGCCGCGGATGCCCGCCAGCCGGGCCGCCTCGGGATTGCCGCCGACCGCGTACACCTGGCGGCCGGTGTAGGTGCGTTCCAGGAAGAACCACGCCGCCACGGCCACGACCGCGAAGACGATCAGCGGGAGGGGGATCTGCGCCACGTACGTCTGTCCCAGGTCGCCGAAGGCGCCGTCGATGCCGGTGATGGAGGTGCCGGAGGTGATGGCCAGCGTGACGCCCTGCGCGACCGTGTAGGTGACCAGGGTGACGACGAAGGGCGGCATCTTCAGCCGGGTGACGGCGAGTCCGTGGACGAGGCCGACCGTGCCGGTGATCGCCAGCGTGAGCAGGATCGCGAGCGGCGCGGGCAGTCCCGCGCGGACGTTGAACCAGGACATCAGGATGACGCTGGTGCCCAGCAGCGCGCCCACCGACAGGTCGATGCCGCCGGTCAGGATGACCAGGGACTCACCGATCGCGATCAGCCCGTACTGGGACAGGTCGAAGCCCATGCCCTGGAGGTTGACGGCGCTGGCGAACGTCGACTTGTCCAGCGCGAGCGCGACGAAGACCACGACGCAGGCCGCGATCACGCCGACCTCGGGCGTCTCGGCCAGGCGGCGGACCAGCGACGGACGGCTGCCGCTCGCGGCGTCCCCGGTGGCCTCGATCGGTGCGGTGCTGGTGGTCATGGCCTCGCCTTCCCGTGAGTGCCGACGCCGACGGCGGTCATCGGCAGGGGCCTGTTGTCGTTCATGCGCGTGCCTTCCCCTGGCGGTCGGCGACGGCGCCGGGCCGCGGCCCGAGCGTCCCGGACTGCTTTCCGGCCTCGCCCCGCGTACCGGGCGCCCCGTCACGCGTACCGGGCGCCCCGTCACGCGTACCGGGCGCCCCGTCACGCGCGCCGGGCGCGCCGTTCCGCGTACCGGCCGCGGCGGTCATGATCGCCTCCTTGCCGAACCGGTCGCGGGGGAGGTCGGCGACCACCCGGCCGTGCGCCATCACCACGATCCGGTGGCAGATCCACAGCAGTTCCTCCAGCTCGGAGGAGGCCACCAGCACCGCGAGGCCGTCCTGCGCCGCGGTGTCGATGAGGTTGTAGATCTCGGCCTTGGCCCCGACGTCCACGCCGCGGGTCGGCTCGTCCAGGAGCAGCAGCCGGGGCTCGGTCGCCAGCCACCGCCCGAACACCGCCTTCTGCTGGTTGCCGCCCGACAGGTCCGAGATGAGCTGTTCCTGGCTGCGCAGCCGTACCCCGAGATCCTTGACGATCCGGGCCGCGTGCGCCTTGTCCGCCTTCGGCCGCAGGACACCGCGCGCGCTGATCCGGCGCAGCGTGGCCAGCGTGACGTTCCAGCGCACCGAGTGCGTCGGGAGCAGCGACTGGACCTTGCGGTCCTCGGGCACCAGCCCGATCCCCGCCTCCACCGCGTCGGCGGGGTGGCGGGGACGGAAGTCGGCGCCGTCGAAGACGACCGTGCCGCCGGTACGCGGCTGCGCGCCCATCAGCGTGTGCAGCAGGCGGCTGCGCCCCGAGCCCATGAGCCCGGCCACGCCGACGATCTCCCCCGCCTTCACGTCCAGGTCGACGGGTCCGAGGCCGTCCGCGGTCAGCCCGCGTACCGACAGGGTCGTCGTGCGCTCGACGGAGGACGGCGGGGCCAGGTCGGCGCGGGCCAGCTCACTGCCGACCATCTCCCGGATCATCCGCTCCTCGCTCGCCTCCGCCGGGGCCAGATCGGCCACCATCCGGCCGCTGCGCAGCACGATCACCCGGTCCGCGACGGCCTGGACCTCGTCCAGGCGGTGGCCGATGAACAGCACCGCCCCGCCGGCCGCCGCGTGCGTACGGGCCAGGCCGAGGACGCGCTCGGCCTCGACCGGGCCGAGCGAGGAGGTGGGTTCGTCCAGGATCAGCACCAGCGGATGGTGGCCCCACGCCTTCGCGATCTCGATCATCTGCCGTACGGGGACCGGGAATCGCTCCACCGGCCGGTCCACGTCCACACCGCTGACGCCGACTTCGGCGAGCAGTGCGCGCGCCTCCGCCCTCGTACCGGCGCGGTCGTAGACGACCCGGCCCAGCGGGCGGGACGCCGCCCGCGCGGGACGGCGGCCCAGCAGCAGATTCTCCGCCACGCTCAACTGCCCGACGAGCGGGAACTCCTGGGCCACCAGGGCGACGCCCAACTCCCTGGAGTGGTCGGGCCGTCCGGCGTGGAGCGGCGTACCGGCGATCTCGATGCTGCCGGTGGTGGGGGTGACGGTGCCGGACAGCACGCCCATCAAGGTGGACTTGCCGGCGCCGTTCTCCCCCACCACCGCGACGATCTGTCCACGGGCCAGGTCCAGGCTCGGGATGTCGAGCACCTTCACCGGCCCGTACGACTTGCTCACCGACCGCAGCCGGACGGCGACATCGGGGGCCGGGGCCGGGGCCGAGGACCGCGAAGCCTCGTACGGGGCCGGACCCGAAGCCATCAGCCGATGCCCAGGTCGGTCAGCTTGGTCTGGTACGCGGCCAGGTTCGCCTGGGTGACCAGGCCGACGCCCGAACTGAGCGTGGTGCCGTCCGACTCCAGATACGGCTTGACGATCTGGAGGGTGGCGTCCTTGCCGAGCACCTTGAACGCGGCCAGCAGATAGGCGCCGGTGTAGCCCTGCTGGTAGGGCTGTTGGAGGACGGTGGCCTGGATGACACCGGACTTGATGAACTTCAGCGTCTGCGGGTCGCTGTCGTCCGAGATGATCTTGACCCGGCCCGACTTCCCAGCGGCCTGCACCGCCTGCCCTGCTGACGGCCCGTCATAGGAGTAGACGCCGTACAGACCGTTGATGTTGGGGTTGGTCTGGATCGCGGTCTGCGCGTTGGTGAGCGCCTTCGCCGCGTCCATGCCGTCGCTGAGCTTCTGCGCGACCTTGATGTCGGAGCCCTTGAGCGCGTCCTCGAAGCCCTGGATCCGCTCCACCGCGTTCGACGTCGTCAGCGAGCCGACGAGGACGACGACCTGGCCCTTGCCGCCGAGCGCCTGCTTCATGGCCTCACCGGCCTTCTGGCCCGCCTGGTAGTTGGGCGTGCCCAGATACAGGTCGGCGCCGTCCTCCGGCGGCAGCGGGGAGTCGATCGCCAGCACCGGAATCCCGGCGCTCTTCGCGGACGCGATCGGCGCCTTGATCGCCGTCGGGTCGATCGCCGACACGCTCAAGCCGGTGATGCCCTGGCCGCGCAGGGTCTGGATGAGGGAGAGCTGCTGGTCCAGACGGCCGTTGGCGGGCGCCTGGTAGACGCCCTTCACACCGAGGTCGGCCAGGCCCTTGGTGAAGCCCGACTTGCCCGCGTTCCAGTAGTCGACCGCCACGTTGACCACCATGGCCTCGTGCAGTTTCGACAGGTCCTTCCCGGCCAGCGCGGCCTTCAGCGCCGCGTCCAGCTTCGCGAGATTCGCGTCGTTGAACGCGATGTCGCCCTTGATCGTCACCGCCGCGGGGCTCCCACTGCTCGACGCGTCCGCCGCGGACGAGTCACCGGCACCGCTCTTACTGCACGCCGTCGCGGACAGGGCCACCACCAGCGTCACCGCTGCGGCTCCCCATCGTCCGTGCCGGGCAAGGGCCTTTCGGGCGTCGCGCATGGCTGCATCCTGTTCGGGCAGTGGCCTCTCAGCCAGTTTTTGTGAGCGCTAACAGACGATGAGGAACAGAATCACGCAGAGCGGGACATCTGCTCTCTCCTCGCGGTAACTCGCCAATCTCCAACGGCGCCAACGGGTGTTCCGGCTGCTGAACGAGCCGCTGAACAGGCCGGACCCACTGACCCGATCGCCAGACGCGCCGTCAGCTGTCGCCTATGAGTGTTAGCGCTCACTGATCAGTCGTCAAGACGTTGCACAGAGAAAAACCCGCCTCCGGCGCGGTGGTCGTCGCGGTGGTCGTCGCGGTTGCCGTCGCGGTGCGGCTCCCACCGCGCCGGGGCGCGCGGACAGGGCCGCACCCGCGTACACGGTCGGCCGTACGGCGCGGGGCGGGTGCGTTGCGGGTGCGGGTGCGGTTGCGGTTGCGGCTCGCTGTCGCGGGCAGGGCCCGACGGTGCGTCAGAGGCCGCCCGCCAGGCGGTAGTACGCCTGGTTCCAGCGGATCTCCTGGGTGAAGCGGCGCAGTTGGGTGTCGTGGTCGATGAGAAGGAGTTCGGTACGGAGCATGTCGGCCAGGTCGGCCAGCTCCTCGCCGCCGACGGCGCTGGAGAGCACGGTGTGGTGCGGGCCGCCCGCGGTCAGCCAGGCTTCGGTGGAGGTCCGCAGATCGGGCGCGGGCCGCCACACCGCGCGGGCCACCGGCAGTCTGGGCAGCGGTTCCATGGGCGCGACGACCTCGATCTCGTTGGCGACCAGCCGGAAGCGGTCGCCCATGTCGGCCAGGCCCACGACGACCGCGGGCCCCGGCCGGGCGTCGAAGACGAGCCGTACCGGGTCCTCCCGGCCGCCGATCCCCAGCGGGTGGATCTCGCACGAGGGCCGGTCCGCCGCGATCGTCGGGCAGACCTCCAGCATGTGGGCGCCCAGGATCAGTTCACTGCCCGGCGTCAGGTTGTAGGTGTAGTCCTCCATGAAGGAGGTGCCGCCCGGCAGGCCGGCCCCCATGACCTTCACCGTGTGCAGCAGCATCGACGTCTTCCAGTCGCCCTCGCCGCCGAAGCCGTACCCGTCGCCCATCAGCCGCTGCACCGCGAGACCCGGCAGCTGCCGAAGGCCGCCCAGATCCTCGAAGTTGGTCGTGAAGGCGGAGAAGCCGCCGTCGGTGAGGAAGGCGCGCAAGCCCAGTTCGATCCGGGCGGCGTACCGCAGCGCGTCGTGGCGCTCGCCGCCCACCGCCAGCTCGCCCGCCAGCCGGTAGGCGCTCGCGTACTCCTTGACCAACTCCGAGACGGCCGCGTCGTCCACCTCGTCCACGACGGCCACCAGGTCGTTGACGCCGTAGGTGTTCACCGAGACGCCGAACCGCAACTGCGCCTCCACCTTGTCGCCCTCGGTGACGGCGACATCGCGCATGTTGTCGCCGAAGCGGGCCACCTTCAGGTGGCGCAGCGCGTCGTGTCCGAGGGCCGCGCGCATCCAGGTGTGGACGCGGGCCGCGACGGCGGGATCGGAGACATGGCCGGCGACCGTCTTGCGGGCGATGCCGACCCGGGCCTGGAGATAGCCGAACTCCCGGTCGCCGTGGGCGGCCTGGTTGAGGTTCATGAAGTCCATGTCGATGGTGGACCACGGCAGTTCGACATTGGCCTGGGTGTGCAGATGCAGCAGCGGTTTGCGCAGCAGATCGAGGCCCGCTATCCACATTTTCGCGGGCGAGAAGGTGTGCATCCACGCGATCAGACCCACGCACGCCCGGCTGGAGTTGGCGTCGATGACCGTGCCGGTGATGCCGGAGGCGTCGGTGAGCACCGGCTTCCACACGATCCGCACCGGGCCGCCGGGGTCGGCGGCGAGCCGGTCGCAGATGGCGCGCGACTGCTCGGCGACCTGCCGCAGCGTCTCCTCGCCGTACAGGCCCTGGCTGCCGGTGAGGAACCAGACCTCACGCTCGTCGGACGGTGTCATGCCAGGGCTCCTCGGTCAGCGGGGGCGGCGGGATCGGCGGAATCGGTCGGCTCGACGGGATCGGCCGGCTCGACGGGATCGGCCGGCTCGACGGGATCGGCCGGCTCGGCGGAATCGGTCGGCTCGGCGGAATCGGCGGGATCGGCCGCCGCCTGCTGCCCGTAGACGTTCTGGTAGCGGTCGTAGAGCCGGTCGATGTCGGCGCGGGTGAGGGGCAGCGGATCGCCCAACTGCCGGGAGATGTGCACGGTACGGGCCACGTCCTCGCACATCACCGCCGCTTTCACGGCCGCGCGGGCGTCCTTGCCGATGGTGAACACCCCGTGGCTCTTCATCAGCACCGCCGGCGAGCGGTGCCCGGCCAGTGTCTCCACGATGCCCCTGCCGATCGAGTCGTCACCGATCAGCGCGAACGGCCCGACCGGGATCTCGGCCCCGAACTCGTCGGCCATCGCGGTCAGTACGCACGGCACCGGCTCGCCGCGCGCCGCCCACGCGCACGCGTACGTCGAGTGGGTGTGCACCACCCCGCCGACCTCCGGCAGGTGCCGGTAGACGTAGGCGTGCGCGGCGGTGTCCGAGGACGGCGACAAGTCGCCCTCCACCACCCGCCCTTCGAGATCGCACACGATCATCGCGTCCGGTGTCAGCCGGTCGTAGTCCACACCGCTCGGCTTGATCACGAACAGGTCGTGCCCCGGCACGCGCGCCGAGACATTGCCCGCCGTCCAGACGACCAGCCGGTAGCGGACCAGCTCCTGATGCAGGTCGCTGACCTGCTGCCGCAGGCGTATGACGGCGTCTGCGGCAGGGGGCGGAAAGGGGTGACTGCTCATACGGGACCTCGGCAGGGAGTGAGCGTTAACATACGGGGTGAGCGCTAACAAAGAAGTGGTGCCACCAGACGCCGCCCTACGGCTGAGCCGGGGTGTCCGCCTGCGCCCGCCCTCGGAGCGCCCGCAGACGGTGCATGACATCGCTGCCGCCCCGGCCGAAGTGGTCGTGCAGAGCGCGGTATTCGGCGTAGAGGTCGTCGTAGGCGGCGGCGCGTGCGGGGTCGGGCAGATAGGCGTTGCGGTGCAGGCGGCCCATCGCGGCCGAGGCGGTGCGGATGTCGGGGTGGGCGCCGGCGGCGACGGCCGCGTGGATCGCGGCGCCCAGCGCCGGGCCCTGCTCCGAGGACAGCACGTTGACCGGCCGGTTCAGCACATCGCTGTAGGTCTGCATGAGGAAGGTGTTCTTCAGCAGGCCGCCCGCCGCCGTGAAGTCGGTGACCGGCACCCCCGCGCCCTCGAACGCCTCCACGATGGTCCGCGTACCAAAGGCCGTCGCCTCGACCAGCGCCCGGTAGACGTCCTCGGGACGGGTGTCCAGCGTCAGCCCCACCAGCAGCCCCGACAGGTGGTGGTCCACCAGCACGGAGCGGTTGCCGCTGTGCCAGTCCAGCGCCAACAGCCCGTGCCCGCCCACCGGTTGGGCGGCGGCCTTCTCCGTCAGCAGCTCGTGCGGGCTGATGCCGCGCTGCCGGGCCTCCAGCGCGTACGGCTGCGGAGTCGCGGTCCGTACCGCCCAGGCGAAGATGTCCCCCACCCCGCTCTGGCCCGCCTCGTAGCCCCACAGGCCGGGGACCACGCCGTCACGGACCACCCCGCACATGCCCGGCACCTCGGCGAGCACGTCGGAGTTCATGATGTGACAGGTCGAGGTCCCCATGATCGCCAACAGATGGCCGGGGTCCAGGGCCCGCGCGGCGGCGCTGGTGACATGCGCGTCAACGTTTCCGACCGCCACGACCGTGCCCTCGCGCAGCCCGGTCAACGCGGCGGCCGACGCACTCAAACCCCCGGCGGCGGTGCCCAGTTGGGACAGCGGGTGGTCCAGCTTCGCCGTGAAGCCGGCGAAGTCCGGGTGCAGCGAGGCCAGGAACGCAGCGTCCGGATAACCGCCGTCCTGGTGGATGCCCTTGTAACCGGCCGTGCACAGATTACGGTTCTCGGTCCCGGTCATCTGCCAGACGATCCAGTCGGCCGCCTCGATCCACCGGTCGGCCGCCGCGTAGACCTCCGGGTCCTCGCGCAGCACCTGCAACGCCTTGGCGTACTGCCACTCGCTGGAGATCCGACCGCCGTAGCGGCCGAGCCACGGCTGCCCGGACTCCTCGGCGCGGCGCACGATCAGCTCCGCCTCCGGCTGGGCCGCGTGGTGCCGCCACAACTTCGGGTAGGCGTGCGGGCGTTCGGCCATGCCCGGCAGCTCGCACAGCGGCGTGCCGTCCGCCGTCGCGGGCAGCACCGTACAGGCGGTGAAGTCCGTCGCCACCCCCACGACCTGCTCCGCCCGCACCCCGGCGGCCTCCAGCGCGCGCGGCACCGCGAAGCGCAGCACGTCCCGCCAGTCCTGCGGAATCTGCAACGCCCAATCGGGCGGCAGCTCACGGCCGTTCGGCAGTGCGGCGTCCACCACCCCATGGGTGTACTCGTGGACGGCGCTGCCCAGCTCCTTGCCGTCGTCGACCGCCACGACCAGGGCGCGCCCGGACAGCGTGCCGAAATCGATGCCGACGGTGACGGCGGGAGGATCGGTCATCATGCGTGTCTCCCCATACGCCGGGGGCCCCGGCAGCCGGTCGCGTACCGATGCCCTGCGGTGTGAACTCTCTGGCGGTGCGGTCCACTTCTGTACTGCGGGACGTACTCCGGGACTTCCAGCGGGACTTCCCACCGGACTCGTTGCCGGAGCTGTTGCCGGACCTGTTGCGATGTGTGCTGCGATGTGTGCTGCGATACGTGCCGCGGTGCCGTGTGCTGCCCGTACGGACCGCCGCCCTCAGGACGGGTTGCTGCTGCTGCGGACGATCAGGCGCGGTTCGATGACGACGCGTTCGCCGCCGCGGGTGGTGCCGGACTCCAACTGGTCGACCAGCAGGCGGATGCTGGCCTGGCCGACCGCGGTGAAGTCCTGCCGGACGGTGGTCAGCGGCGGGGCGAAGAACTCGGCCTCGGGGATGTCGTCGAAGCCGGCGATGGCGACCTGGCCCGGCACCGAGAGACCGGCCTCGCGGAAGGCCCGCAACACCCCCAGCGCCATCTGGTCGTTGGCGACGAAGACGGCCGACACCTCGGGTGAGCCGCGGCGCCCGGAGCCCGCCGAGACCCGGCCCGCCAGCTCCTGCCCCGCACGGTAGCCCGACAGCGGCGTCCAGTCCCCCACCAGCGGCGGCGGCACCTCGACACCCGCCTCCTCCAGCGTGGCGCGCCAGCCCTGCACGCGGGCCTCGGCCTCCAGCCAGTTCTGCGGGCCCGCGACATGCCAGACCGTGCGGTGGCCGCCGGCCAGCAGATGGCCCGTGACCAGCCGCGCGCCCAGCTCCTGGTCCACCGAGACGCCGGGGATGGGCAGGCCGTGCCCGCCCTCCACCGTGACGACGGGGAACGGCAGCTTCAGCTCGGCGAGGGCGGCGACGGCCTCCCGCTCCGGCACTATCACCACGATGCCCTCCACCCCCCAGTCGCTGAGGTGGTCGATCGCGTCCGCGAGCGCTTTCGGAGTGTGCCGCCGCAGGGTCACCGCGGACACCATGTAGCCCTCGTCGCGCGCCGCTTCCTCCAGCCCGAACAGCGTGCTCGCCGGGCCGAACAGCGTCGGATTGCACGCCACCACCCCCAGCGTCAGCGTCCGCCGCGTCACCAGCGCCCGAGCCGAGGAGTTGCGCCGGTACCCCAGCGCCTCGATCGCCCGCAGCACCTCCGCGCGCGTGGTGTCCCGCACATTGGGGTGGTCGCTCAGCACCCGCGACACCGTCTGATGCGAGACGCCCGCCATCTGGGCGACATCCGCCATGGTGGGGGCCCTGCGGGGCGCTGCCGGGTCCGCGGTGCGAGACATGGTTCTCCGTTCCGTGATGCTGCTAAGTGTTAGCGCTCACAGTCCCATCCGTCAAGGCCGTACGCTCGCGCTCGGCGGAGGAGGACGGGCCCCTGCCGGGCCCCTGCGGCGGACGCGACCACGCTCAGCCGAAACGCCCCCGCACCTCACCACCCGGCTCGGCAGGGGCAGGCCGCGCCCACGCGGCGGCAGCGACCATCCCCAGAGGGCGCGCCCCGAAGGGGCGCGGGGAACTGCGCGCTCAGCCGAAACGCTCCCGCACCTCACCGCCCGCCCCAGCGGGGCAGACCGGTTGCCCCCGGACCACCCGACCCGGCAGGAGCAGGCCGCGCCCACGCGGCGGCAGGCGCGCATCGAACACAGCCCCGCGCCCCTCACGGGGCACACCCCCTTTCGTCAGGGCGGCGAGCCGATCTTTTTAGGGGCGCGGGGAACTGCGCGCTCAGCCGAAACGCTCCCGCACCTCACCGCCCGCCCCAGCGGGGCAGACCGGTTGCCCCCGGACCCCCGACCCGGCAGGGCAGGCCGCGCCCACGCGGCGGCAGGCGGGGGAACGGCGGGCGCGGACGGCGCGTCTTGGGGGATACGGTCGAAGAGCAACCGTCACGGCGAGTGGCCGAAGGCGGCGAAAGGCGGGACTTGGCGTGGTGGACGGGGCTGTGGACGTGGACGGGCACATGACGGCCGACGCGGACGTCGTACGGTCGCTGGTGCGGGAGCAGCACCCGGACCTGGCGGAGCTGGAACTGCGCCCGGTGGACGGCGGTTGGGACAACCAACTGTGGCGGCTGGGCGAGGAGTTGGCCGTACGGCTGCCACGTACGCCGCGCGCGCCCGCACTGCTGGCGAAGGAGCGGCGGTGGCTCCCGCTGCTGGCGCCGCGCCTGCCGCTGCCGGTTCCGACGCCGGTACGCGGCGGTGAGCCGTCCGCCCGCTTCCCGCGGCCGTGGGCCGTCGCGACGTGGGTGCCGGGGAGCCCGGCGGACCTCACGCCGGTCAGCCGGGGCGAGCACGCGGCCGACGCGCTCGCGGGGTTCCTCACGGCGCTGCACCGGGAGGCACCCGCTGACGCGCCGGCCAACCCGGACCGAGGTGTCCCGCTGAAGTCCCTCGCCGACGGGTTCGACCGCGGCGTGGCCGCCGCCGAAGAGGGCGGTCTCGACGCGCACCTGGCCGAAGGCGCCCGGCGGGTCTGGGCGGACGCCGTCACCGCCGCCGAGAGCACCGCCGCGCCGACGTGGCTGCACGGGGACCTCCACCCCGCGAACGTCGTCGTCACGGACGGCACCCTCGCGGGCGTGATCGACTTCGGCGAGCTGTGTGCGGGCGACGCGGCGAACGACCTCGCCGCCGCCTGGCTGCTCCTGCCCTCCGGCGCCGCGTCCCGCTTCTTCGCCGCCTACGGCCGCACGGACCCGGCCACGATCCGGCGCGCACGCGGCTACGCGGTCCGGGCCACGCTCGGTCTCATCAGCGTCGGCCAGCGGGGCGAGAAGGGCCTGCCCGGCGGCAAGCTCACATGGGGAGTCGCGGGGCGCGCCGCCCTGGAGCGCGTACTGGCCGACGTCTAGGCCCGGTTGACCAGGACAGGTTGACCAGGACCGGTTGACCAGGACGGGTGAGCCTGCGTCCGGTCGGCCGGTCCGTCGCCGGGTCGCGACGGACAACTCCCGCACGTCGAGCGTGCGTTCGCCGACACCAAGTCCGAGCCCCGGCCCGGTACCGGTCCTCACCGGACGATCAGCGGTCTGAACGCGGACCGGATGTCGGACGTGGACGGCGTGACGTACACCTCGGACGGCGGCCCGGTGTCGATCGTGCCGTAGGTGGTGTACGACAGGGAGGCGGGGCAACTCCCGCCGCTGATCTGCACGGTACGGCTCGACACGAGCTTGCCGGTGCGCAGTTCGAACACTTTGACCGGGATCGCGATCCTGCGGAATTTCACCTCGCGGGGGAACTCGGGCAGCAGCTTGTTCTCGTACGGGCAGGTCGTGACCGTCGTGCCGTAGTCCTTGTCGCCGACGCAGACCACGAGTACCGCCTTGGTGACGTCGTCGGCCGACCAGGAGCCGGGCAGTTTGCGGGTGTACTCGTCGTCGCCGTAGAACAGCGCGTGGTTGGTGCCCTTGCGGTAGGGGGCGGCGGCGCTGTACTTCGCCGGTTTCGTGCAGTAGGCGGGCTCGGTGTCGGTCGAAGTTCCCAGCAGCGTACGGACGTTGTCCAGCTCGATGGTCAAGGTGGCCTCTTTGACGCCGCTGCGGGCCCTGGCAGCGAGCCGGTCGCCGGGGTACTGGTCGAGCTGCTGCTGATAGCGGGCGCGGGCCTTCGCCCATTCCCTGGCCTCCATGAGGTCGTCACCGCAGCCGACGAGCGCGGCGGGCGCGGTCCGCGGGACGACGGCCGCCGCCCGGTCCAAGTCCCCCTGGCCGGGTCTGTGTTGGCGGAGCCAGTCGGTGACCGTGACGGTGTCGCAGGGCACCTTGGTGGGCAATCGGCCGAGGAAGCCGTTCAGTACGGTGTCGACCATCTTCGCGTGGCCCGGCAGATCCGCGAGTACGGCGGCCAGGCCGTCGAAGCCCGCCGTCAACGCGTGGGTGTCACCGCCCAGTCCGGTGGTCAGTTCGTGTTCCGCCGCGCCGAGCCGGTGGCAGGCCCGTACCGTACGGTCGCCGCTCGCGGTCAGCGGCGCGTCGGCGACGCGGGGGCCGAACCAGAGACCGTCCTGGGCGCTCAACGCCTCGGCGCAGTCGCCGCTTCGGCGCGCGTCGGCCACCTTTCGCTCGGTCCGCGAGGCGTCGAGCCGCAACAGCCCCGCGACCAGCAGCATCGGCAGGAGGACGGCGAGCGCGATCGCCCGCTGCCCGCGGACCGGGCCCGTATCCGGCCCCCAGCCGCGCGCCAGGAACCACCCGTGCGCGACCATCGCCGCCCACCACGCCAGCACGACCAGTTCGAACCGCCCCGACCTGAAGGACGAGCCGAGCAGGACGAGCAGGACGCAGGTGATCGCCGCGGTGGCGGCGGCCAGGCCCCGGCGGCCGAGCAGCAGGTAACCGGCGCTGAGGAGTGAGGCGTTGGCGAGGGCGGCGGCCAGCGGGTCGTGCGAGCGCCCGCCGTCACCCGCGCCCCTGACGGCTCCGGTGATGGCCCGGCCCGCGCCGTCGTCCTCGTTCCCGTGAAAGGGGCCCGGACGCTGCCCCGGCAGATAACCGAGCGGGGGTCCCGGCGTTGGTCCCGGCGGCGGTTTCGGTACGCGGTCCTGTTCGGATACGTGCCGGGGCGCGGGGTCCGGTGCGGCCTGGGGCGGGTGGTCCATCTCGGTCCCCTTCGTCGGGCGGTGGGCGGCGGCCGTCGCCCATTGTCACCACCTGCGCCGGGAGGGGTCCCGGACGTACGTCCGCCCTGCTCAGGGGCCCCGCAAGCCTGCCCAGGCCGACCTGCCGCCGGCGGGACCGGCGGCGGGACGGCGGCGGCGCAGCGGGACCCGGCCCGTACCGTCGGACGCTCCTGGCGGGGGCCGCGCCGCGGACGGGGGTACCGCTACCGGCCTTCGGCGAAGGCGCCGCTCTGCGCGAAGGCCCGCTCGGCGAAGCGTTCGCCGATACGGCGGTGGGTGGCGGCGTCCGGGTGCAGCTCGTCGGGAAGCGGCAGTTCGGCGTAGTCCGCCTCGCCGTAGAGCTCGCGGCCGTCGAGGTAGTACAGGTGCGGGTCGGTGGCCGCGCGCTCGGCGACGATCCGCTCCAGTTCGGCGCGGATGACGGTCAGGGTCAGCTTGCCCGCCGCCAGCTCCGCCGGGTCGCCGGTGGCGCGGAACCGCAGCTTTCCGGTGCTGAGCGCTTCGAGGTCGAAGGCGGCGGGGCCGGGGGTGTTCTCGTGGATCGGGCTCAGGATCGGCGAGACGACCAGCAGCGGGGTGTCCGGGTGGCCCTCGCGGATGGTGTCGAGGAAGCCGTGCACCGCGGGGCCGAAGGCGCGCAGCCGCATCAGGTCGGCGTTGACGATGTTGATGCCGATCTTCACGCTGACCAGGTCGGCGGGCGTGTCGCGCAGAGCGCGGGCCGTGAACGGGTCGAGCAGCGCGCTGCCGCCCAGGCCCAGATTGATCAGCTCCACACCGCCGAGGGAGGCCGCGAGGGCGGGCCATGTGGTGGTGGGGCTCGCCGCGTCGGAGCCGTGGCTGATCGAACTGCCGTGGTGCAGCCAGACCTTACGGCCCCGGTCGGGGACCGGCCCGACGGGCGCGTCGGTACGCAGCGCGACGATCTCGGTCGTCTCGTTGTGCGGCAGCCAGATCTCGATGTCCTTGTCCGCGTCGGGCAGTTCGGCGAAGCGGAGGGTGCCGGGGTCGCCGGGCTCGTGCTCGGCGGTTCCGGTGCTCATGTCGATGGTCAGGGTGTGGCCGCCGGCCACGCTGCCCTGGCCCGCGGGGCGGCCGTCGACCAGCAGGTCGTAGAGCCCGTCGGGACGCGGCGGCGCGCCCACGTACACGCGCTTGGTGGGCAGCGTGTCCAGCTCCACGGTGGTGGCGCGGGTGCGGAACACCAGCCGTACGCCGGAGGGTTGGGCCTCGGCCATGGTGAGCTGTGCGTCGGCGCACTGGGCGCGGGCCCGCGCGGGCAGCCGGTGCGGCAGCACGCCGTGTTCGGTGTGCTCCAACTCCAGCGCGCCGCGCACCAGTTCCGCGCCCCCGGGCGTGGTGAAGAGGGTCGTGGTCCAGTCGCCGTGTTCGGTCCGTGCGTCGTACTCGGTAGGCATCGCTCTTCAACTTCCGTCTTTTTCTGGCCAGTTCTTCAACAGGGCGTCGAGGGCGTCGATGACGCGTTCCCAGGTCTCCTGGGTGTCGGGCGCGCTGTGGCTGAACCCGCCGCCCATCTCCAGGCTCACGTAGCCGTTGAACACGCTCCCGAGCAGCCGCACCGCGTGCGTCTGGTCCGGCTCGTCGAGGTCGTAGCCGCGCAGGATCGCCCGCGTCATCTCCGCGTGCCGCCCGCCCGCGCTCGCGGCGGCGGCCTGCGGATCGAGCCGGAACCGGGCCGCCGCGTACCGTCCGGGGTGCTCCCGGGCGTAGTCGCGGTACACGTTCGCCAGTCCCGCGAGCGCGTCCTTCCCGGCCCGGCCCGCGAGGGCGGCGGCCCCGCGATCGGCCATCTCCGCGAGTGCGAGCTGCGCGATCCCGGTCTGGAGATCGTGCGAATTCCGCACGTGCGAATACAGGCTCGCGACCTTCACGTCGAACCGCCTGGCCAGCTCGGAGACGGTCACCGCGTCGAACCCGGCCTCGTCGGCCAGCTCCGCCCCCGCCCGCACCAGCCGCTCCCGTGTCAGTCCTACGCGCACCACAGCCGTCCTCCTCGTTACCTAAGTCCATCATGCACTTACCTAAAGACTTTAGGCAAATGGCCGCAGCTTTGTGTCTCGGCGGGACGCTGCTCATCGTGGGACCGCCGCAGTGAGGCCCGCTCGCCGCGGAGTCGCTCGCCGCGGGGTCGCTCGCCGTGGAGTCGCTCGCCGTGGGGCGGAAGGGCCGTTCGTGATCCGCCGGACAGGCCCTAGTCGATCGGGAAGCGGTAGACCGTCGACTCGCGAGCGCGGAAGCCGAGCCGCTCGTAGAGCCGGTTCGCGGCGGCGCGGTCGGGGCGGGACGTCAGATCCACCGTCCGGGCGCCCGCCTCGCGGGCGAGCCGCAGGGCCTCCTCCGTGAGGAGCCCCGCGATGCCCTGACCGCGCGCCGCGCTGTCGACCACGACGTCCTCGACCCGCGCCCGCAGTCCCGACGCCAGGGGCAGCAGCACAAGCGTCAAGGTGCCGACGATGCCCTCGGCCGTCCGGGCGACGAGCAGCGTGTGGGCGTCGCACGCCACCAGCCGGTCGATCGCCGCGGCGTCGAGGGGCCGCGCCGTCGCGGACAGCTGCGGCAGCAGCCGGGCGAAGGCGTCGACGAGTTCCTGACCGGTCTCCGGGCTGATCTCCCGGATGATCTCTACGCGGGCGTCCATGCGGGGAGCCTATCCATCCGTTCCGGCCGCACGGACGTGCCGGAGCCGGGGCGGGCTTGGCCGTAAAAGCGGTTGGGCGGGCGACGCGCCGTTGGTAGCGTCCGCAGGACCGTCACACCCGGCGAGGAGGTGGAATCCGTGAAGGCCGGTTCTGATGGGGTGCTCCCCGTTCTCCTCACGGCTTGGACGGCCCATGTGGACGTCACCGGAGGCGCCGGGATCGCCCGGACGCTTCCCAAGGGCGGCACCGCGTGCATTCTGTGCGGTGCACCACGCAGGCGACGCCACAAGGCCGCCGCGAACGAGACGTCGCCGTGGGTGAGGTCAATGGCCCGCTCCGGCCGCCGCTTTCAAGCCCAGAACACCCAGCGCTCGTGCTGCTGGGCCACCTCGGCCGCCCGCACGAGAAGGCGCCGCGGACGCTGGGGCGCGCGCAACGCCCTGTGAAACCGCTCCCCGGTCCTGCCCGTCCCCCCCGGCCCCCGCGTACGGCTAGCGGCGCAGCCCGAGCGCCTCGCGGCCCGCGTACCGCGCCTGCGTCCCCAATTCCTCCTCAATCCGGATGAGCTGGTTGTACTTGGCGGTGCGGTCGGAGCGCGACAGCGAACCCGTCTTGATCTGGCCGCAGCCGGTCGCGACGGCCAGGTCGGCGATAGTGGTGTCCTCGGTCTCGCCGGAGCGGTGCGACATCACGACCGTGTAGCCCGCGCGGCGCGCGGTGCCGACGGTCGCCAACGTCTCGGTGAGCGTGCCGATCTGATTGACCTTCACCAGAACGGAGTTGGCGACGCCGTCGCGGATTCCCTCGCGCAGCAGCGTCTCGTTGGTGCAGAACACGTCGTCACCGGTGAGCTGGCAGCGGTCGCCGAGCCGCGCCATGAGCAGCCGCCATCCGTCGCGGTCGTCCTCGGCCATCGGGTCCTCAATGGACGCCACCGGGTAGTTCGCCACCAACTGGGCCAGATACTCGGCGTGTTGCTCGACGCTGCGGCGTACGCCCTCGCCGGTGTAGTCGTAGACCCCGTCGCGGAAGAACTCCGACGCGGCGGGGTCCATGACGACGGTGATGTCGGTGCCGGCCTTGTACCCGCTGCGCTCGACGGCGCGTACGACGAAGTCCAGCGCCTCTTCGGCGGTCCGCAGGTCGGGGGCGAAGCCGCCCTCGTCGCCGACCGCGGTGCTGTGCCCCGCGGCCAGCAGGTCGCCGCGCAGGGTGTGGAAGACCTCGGAGCCGATGCGTACGGCCTCGGCGAAGGTGGCCGCGCCGATCGGCGCGATCATGAACTCCTGGAAGTCCAGCGGATTGTCGGCGTGCGCGCCGCCGTTGACGATGTTCATCATCGGCACCGGCAGCAGCCGGGCGTCCACGCCGCCGACGTAGCGGTAGAGCGGCAGCCGGTGCGCGTGCGCGGCGGCCTTGGCGGTGGCCAGGGAGACGCCCAGGATCGCGTTCGCGCCGAGCCGGGACTTGTCGGGCGTGCCGTCCAGCTCGATCAGCGCCGCGTCCACGGCGGCCTGGTCCTCCGCCGCCAGGCCGACGACGACGTCCACGATCGACTCGTTGACGGCGTCGACGGCCCGCCGTACTCCCTTGCCGTGGAAGCGGGCCGGGTCCTCGTCGCGCAGTTCCACGGCCTCGCGGGCGCCGGTCGAGGCTCCGGAGGGTACGGCCGCGCGGCCGGTCGAGCCGTCGGCCAGTTCGACGTCGACCTCGACGGTCGGATGACCCCGGCTGTCGATGATCTCGCGGGCGACGACGCGGGTGATGGTGTTCCTGGCGGCCATGGCGGTGGTGCTCCTCACGTTCGGTGCGGACGACGACGACGCGGACGAAACGATTAAGTTCCGAGCAAGAACAAAGTGAGTTCAGAAAGTGAATGTACTCTGTGCGGATGAGGATGCACAACGCCGACGAGGACTGCGGGATCGCACAGGCCGCCGTGGTGATGGCCGACTGGTGGAACGTGCTCGTGCTGCGCGAAATCGCGCGCGGCCACGTACGGTTCGACGCCCTGGCCTCCGAACTCGGCCTCTCCCGCAAGGTGCTCACCGAACGGCTCGGCGCGCTCGTCGCCCGCGGCGTCCTGCGGCGCAGCCTCTACCAACGCCGCCCGGTCCGCTACGAATACCTGCTCACCGACTCAGGACTCGCCCTGCTCCCGCTGCTGGTGGCGATGCAGGACTGGGGCGACCGCTGGGTCCTCGGCGACGGGACGACCACGGCGACCGCGCCGCCGGACGGGGCGGAGCACGCACGCGTGCACGCGCTGGCGGGCGCCGGTACCGATACGGGTACGGGTACGAGCACGGGCACGCGTCTGCCCGCGGATCTCCAACTCTCCGCGAGCGACGGCTCCGAGCGCCCCGTCGTCGCGCCGGACGCCGCCGCCACCGTCCTGTTCACCTACCCCGGCACCGGCGTCGACTGGGGCGAGGACCCGATCCCCGGCGCGCCCGGCTGCACGCTGGAGAACCGCCTCTTCCGCGACGCCTACACCGACTTCCGCCGCGCCGACGTCGCCGTCCACGGCGTCAGCACCCAACTCCCTTACGAACAGGCGGCCTTCGCCCGCGCCGAAGCCGTCCCGTATCCGCTGCTCTCCGACGCCCAGCAGCATCTGGCTGCCGCTCTGCGGCTGCCGACCTTCCGGGGGGCCGGGCGGCTCCGCCTCAAACGGCTCGTCCTCGTCCTCGCCCCTGACCGGACCGTGCGGCACGTCCTCTTCCCCGTCGAGGACATTCCGGCGGCCGTCGAGGAGACGCTGCGCCTGGCGACGGCCGGTCTCTGACCGGCCACGGAGGAGCTATCCGGCCTGGTCCCGCGACTGGTGGGCGCCCGGCGTATGGCCGAAGGTGCGGCGGAAGACGTCGATGAAGGCGCTGGCGGACGACCAGCCGCACCGGTGGGCCACGGCGGTGACCGGGGTGTCGTCGGCGAGGAGCACCAAGGCTCGATGGAGGCGGAGTTGGGTGCGCCACTGCGGGAAGGTCATGCCGAGGTCGCGCTTGAAGAGCCGGGACAGGGTGCGGTCGCTGACGCCGACCCGACGGCCGAGGGCGGTCAGATTGCGGTCGTCGGCGGGGTTTGCGCGCAGGATCGCGCACAGGGTCAGGAGTTGGGGGGCGGTCGGCCAGGGCAGGTGCAGCGCCTGCTGCGGCGAGGCGCGCAGTTCGTCGAGCAATACGGCGCGCAGGCGGGCGCGTCGGGGGCTGCCGTCGTCGGGCGTACGGGTGTGGGCGAGGAGCAGTTCGCGCAGCAGGGAGCCGACTGCCAGGACGGTCGGGGCGTCGAGTCCGAGCGGGTTCTCGTCCTCGGGGAGCCCCACCAGATGGAGATCGAGCTCGCCGTGGGCCTGGTGGGCGTGGACCGTACCGGCGGGGACCCAGATGGCGCGGGTGGCCGGGGCGACCCAGGAGCCCGCGCTGGTGGTGATGGACAGCACTCCGCGACCGGCGTAGACGATCTGATGGTCGTCGTGCACGTGCGCGTCGATCTCGGCGCCGGGGGCCAGCCGCTCGGTGCGGGTAGGTGCGATCGGCTCGTGGCGGATGTCCGTCATTGATTGGCACTTTATCGGAAGCCCGACACATCGCATAGTGCCGACCATGGTGACGTGCCGAAAAACACCTCGATCACGCTGCTGTCCTTCGGGCATGCCTGCGTCGACATCTACCAGGGCGCCGTCGCGGCCCTCGTCCCCTACTTCGTCGCCGAACGCGCCTACAGCTACGCCGCCGCCTCGGGCATCGTGCTCGCCGCGTCCGTCCTGTCCTCCGTCGCCCAGCCGCTGTTCGGCCTGCTCACCGACCGGTGGGCGATGCCGTGGCTGCTGCCGGTGAGCACCGTCCTCGGCGGTGCGGGCATCGCACTCAGCGGCGTCAGCGGCTCGTACGCGCTCACGCTCGTCTTCGTCGCGGTCTCCGGCGTCGGCGTGGCCGCGTACCACCCCGAGTCCGCGCGCGTCGCCCGCCTCGCGAGCGGCGGCAGCCACAGCGCGATGGGGTGGTTCTCGGTGGGCGGCAACGTCGGCTTCGCGCTGGCCCCGCTCATGGTCGCCGCCGTCGTCGCGACGGGCGGTCTGCGCCTCACCCCGCTGCTGGTGCTGCCCGCGCTCGTCGGCAGCGTCTTGTGCCTGCCGGTGCTGCGCGAACTGGAACGGCGGCGCTCCACCGGGACCTCGGCCGCCGTCGCCGTCGGGCGCGACGACAGGGCGTCCTTCGTGAAGCTCTCCGTGGCCGTGGTCTTCCGCTCGATCGTCTTCATCGGCCTGAGCACCTTCATCTCGCTGTACGCCAAGCAGCGCATGGGCGGCAGTGAAGTGGCGGGCACCGCCGCGCTGTTCGTCCTCTACCTCGGCGGCGCGATCGGCTCCGTCCTCGGCGGCTCGCTGGCCGGCCGCTACGACCGCGTCACCGTCACCCGCTGGTCGTACCTGGTCTCGATCCCCTCGGTCGCGGGTGTCGTCTTGGTCCCGGGACCGGCCCTCTACCTCTTCGTCGCCCTCACCTCGATCGGGCTCTACGTCCCCTTCTCCCTCCAGGTCACCCTCGGCCAGGACTACCTCCCCACCCGCGTCGGCACCGCCAGCGGCATCACGCTCGGGCTCACCGTCAGCATCGGCGGCCTCGCCACCCCCGTGATCGGCGCGGTCGCCGACGCCACCTCGCTGCGTACCGCCCTCGCCCCGCTCATCGTCATGCCCGCCCTGAGCTGGCTCCTGTTCCGTTCCCTCCCCGAGCCCACGGCTCCCTGCACCCCCGGGCCACGGCCCAACTCCCCCTTTTCCGGACATATCACCACCCTCACCGGAACGGCCGGTCCGCACGGGCCGCTGGATCCGGCCGAGTTGGCCGGTCAGATCGGTGAGATCCTGGACACAGAAGTCGAAACGATCGAAGCGGAATCCAGGCTTCCGTTTCGAGGAGAAGGACAATACGGTGATACGGCGCCGTCCGGGCGCCGGGAAGGGGGTGCGGGATGAGCGTGTACATGTGGCCTCCCGCCGTGGTGCCGGGGCCGTACACCATCACTACCGAGGAGATCCTCGCCGAGGTCAACGGCCGTCACCCGGGGGCGGGTTGGCTGAAGCGCGCGGACGGGATGGCCAAGAACACCGGGATCGGGGAGCGGCGGTGGATGCAGCCCCTGGAGGCGATCACGGCGCCGAGCCGCAGCGGCTTCCCGGGGCCCGCGGCCTCAGCGGCGGGCGAGACGGGTGAGACTGGCGAGGCGGCCGAGGCAGGCCCGCCAGTGCCGCAGACCGTCGAGGAGCGCACCGCGTCGGTGTGGGGGACGGTCCAGGACTGCGCGGAGCGGGCGGCCCGCCAGGCGCTGGAGACCGCGGGAGTCACCCCGGACCAGGTGGACTACGTGGTCACCAGCAACTCGACCACACCCGCCCTGCCGGGCCTGGACATCGCCCTGTTCAACCGGCTCGGGCTGCGCGAGGACGTGCTGCTGCTGCCGTTCTCGCAGTGGGCCTGCATCGCCGGTACCCGGTCGCTGGCCACGGCTTCGAAACTGCTGGCCGCCGACCCCGGCGGGACGGTGCTGATCGTCATCGCGGAGGCGCTGAGCACCACCTACCAGCCCGACGACACCGGCATCGACTCGCTGCTGATGCGGCTGCTGTTCGCCGACACCGCGGTCGCCGCCGTCGTCCGCGGCCGGCCGGACCAGGGCGCGTTCCTGCGGCTGGACGCCGCGTGGCACCGCACGGTGCCCGGCACCGCCGACATCCACCGGCTGCACACCCGCGCCGACGGGGTGCACTACGAGATGGACCGCACGGGGCCCAAGTGGGTGCAGTCGACGCTCCCTCCGATGTGGGAGTGGGTGCGCGGCCGTCACACCGACCCGGACTGGCACCCGGACCTGCTGGTGGCCCACCCGGGCGGCACCCGCGTCCTGGAACTCATCCAGGAGAGCGTCCCGAGCTCCTGGCCCGACATCCCGGGGTCCTGGCCCGACCATCTGCTGGACCACTCCTGGAGCAGCATCGTCACCGGCAACCGTGGCGGCGCCGCCGTGTTCGACGTCCTCGACCGCGCCCGCCGCACGGGCGTACCCGCCGGGGCCAGGACCGTGCTGTACGGCGCGGCGCCGGGTCTGACGGCCACCGCGATGGACGGGGTGTGGCTCTAGGGCGCCGTACGAGACGCGGGAGCAGGGTCAGCGCGGGTCACAACTGCCCGCTCGCGACGGTCAGTTGCGCCCACACCGTACGCTCCCCCGCGGTCTCCCCGAGCCGCGTCCCCCACGCGGCGCTCGTGTGCTGGACGACGAGGAGCCCGCGTCCGCCGGTCTCGGACACCGCGGGGCGGCGGGCCCGCGGTCTGCCGTGCGAGAGGCCGGTGACCTCGCAGATCAGACGGTCGGACAGGTGCAGCAGCCGGAGGGTCACCGGGCCGCCGGTCCCGAACCGCAGGGCGTTGGTGACGAGTTCGGACACCACCAGGGCGCCGCGGCCGTGGGGGTCGGCGAGACCCCACTCGGCGACGCGCGCCCTGGTCCACGCCCGTGCGCGAGCGACGGCCGTGAGGTCGCCCGCGGGCAGGCAGAGCGCGGGCATGTCGGCCGCGGGCAGGCCGTCCATACGGGCCAGGAGCAGCGTGAGGTCGTCGTGCTGCGGCGGCGGCCCGGTGACGTGGTCGACGACCGGGCCGACGACGGTGCCCAGGTCGCCGGTCGCGTAGTGCCAGGACAGCGCCTCCAGCAGGGCGGTCATCCCGTCGTCGAGGTCGCGGCCCGGGTGCTCCACGAGGCCGTCGGTGTACAGACCGATCAGGGTGCCCGGCTCGGCGGTGACCTCCAGGGCCTCGTACGGTTCCTCGCGGGCCGTGCCCAGCGGCGGGTGCAGCGGCGGGGCGAGCAGTTCCGCGGCTCCGTCCGGGTGGACCAGCACCGGCGGCAGGTGCCCGGCGCTGACCACGGTGAGCCGCCGGACGGCCGGGTCGTACACGGCGTAGCAGCAGGTCGTGCCCAGCGCCGCCGCGGCGGCGCCCAGCTCGCCGTCGGTCTCGGCGGTCGCGTGCAGGCTCCCCACGAGGGTGTCCAGGTGGGCCATCACCTCGACCGGCGGGTGGTCGGCGGCGGCCAGGGTCTGCGCGGCCTGGCGCAGCGTGCCCATGACGGCGGCGGCTGCCAGGCCGTGCCCGACGGCGTCGCCGATCACCAGCGCGATCCGGCCGCCCGACAGGCCGATGACGTCCATCCAGTCGCCGCCGAGGCCGGCGCTGTCGGGTGCGGCGGGCCGGTAGGCGCCCGCGGTGTGCATCGCCCGGCTCGGGGAGTGCGGCGGCCGCAGCCTGCGCTGGAGCGCCAGGACCTGTCGGTGCTCACGCTGATGACGGCGCCCGTGCTCCAGGTTCATCGCGGCGCGGAAGGCCAGTTCCTGGACGGCGAGCTGGTCGTCGCCGTCGAAGGCCCCGCGGGGATTGTCCGCACGCCGCCAGACGGCGACCGTGCCGAGTACGCGCTGCCGCCGGTCGGCGTCGGGGACGGTCAGCGGCGCGAAGGCCACCGCCAGCGGGCCGTGGTCCGGCACCAGGGCCCGTATCAGGTCCGGGTCGTCGCCCAGGGCCCGCTCAATGGCGGCGCGGTCGGGCAGCACGGTGACCCCGGGGTGACCGGTGGTGTCGGGGGTTGGGTGGGCGGGCAGATCCGGCAGGCGCTCGCCCAGCCGGAGGAAGCCGCGCGGCCACGGCCGCTTCCCCGCTCGGGCGTACGCGGCGCGGCACTGCGGCTCGGTCCGATCGGGCAGGTCCCCGCTCCACAGGCACTGCGCCAGCGACACCGTGACGGCGTCGCCCCAGGGCAGCAGCCCTTCGGCGAGCTGGCGCGCCGTCGTTTCGATCTCCAGGGAGGTGCCCAGGGTCGAGGAGGCCGCGAAGACGTCGAGCTGGGCGCTGACGTCGATCAGGCTGATCACCACCCGGCCCGGGGCCGCCGGGAGGACCGACAGCGACACCACCGCGGGCGTTCCGTCCGGCCGGATCATGCGCTGGACCCGCGCCAGCAGCGGGCGGCCGGTGGCCAGCACCCGCTCCACCCGGGCGGCGATCGCCGCCGCGTCGTCGGGCGGGAAGAGGTCGGTCGCCCGCGTGCCAGAGCCGTCGACCACCCCGTCGAGCCACGTCCCGGCCAGATCGGCCTCCAGTACGGTCAGCCGCTCGTCGACGACGATGATGCCGAGCGTGTCGTCCGACCCCGCCCCCGACGGCGCGCTCAGCGCGCTGGGCGGCTGCTGCGGAATCATCTCCGTCAGCACGGCACCGACCCGGCCGCCCGCACCGGACGCGCCTTCGGAAGAAGCGGGGCTGGGGTTGGGGCTGGTCATCACGGCAAAGTCCGATCATCCGCCAACGGTTGATTTCAGACATTACGGACAATTAGTCAATATAAACATAAAGAGCAGGTAAAGCGACTCTTTGTTCACCGCGACTCACACCGCGTACCGGCCGCACGACCAGCCCCTCCCGGCGGACGCGTGCGCCCCCACCTGCGCTCCAGGAGCCGGGCGACCCACGGCAAGAGCCCTCGCGACACTCGGCGGCATATTAAGGAACGATCGTTCTTGACTGATCGTTCCTTAACTGCCTACTGTGGTGGTCATGGGCAGGCCAAGAGCATTCGACGAGGACGAAGCGGTACGTGCCGCCGTGCGTCTGTTCAGCCGACGCGCGTATGACGGCGTGTCGGTCGACGACCTCGTCAGCCACCTCGGCGTGCACCGCAACAGCCTGTACAAGACGTTCGGCAGCAAGCGCGGCCTCTACCTGATCGCCCTGCGCCGCCACCTGACCGACGACGTCCGCCCGCTGCTCGACGCCCTCGCCGGGGCGTCGGACACCGCCGCGGCGCTGCGGCTCGTGACCTCGGCCGACCTCGGCCTGCTTCTGCTCGCGGCGGTCGAACGGGCGCCGGTCGACGAGGAGGTCGCCGCCGAGGTGACGGCCGCGCTGGCCGCCGTCGACAGGGCGATCGCCGACGCGCTCGGCGTTCCCGTCGAGACGGCCGTCGCCCTCACCGCCGCCGGGCTGGGCCTGCTCCTGCGCGGCAGCCCCGACGACGCCACCGCCGCGCTGGCCCGACGTCTCGACCCTCTGGACCGCACTCGACCTCTCGGCTGAAAAGGAAACCGGCATGGCAGTGATACGCATCAAGGGCGACGACCTCGTCGTCGTGATCAAGGGTCTCGACAAGCTCTGGGCCTTCAAGGGCAGCCTGACCGTCCCGCTGGCCAACGTCCGTGGCGTGACCGCCGACCCCGGTGTCACCGCCGACCCCAAGGGAATCCGCGCGCCGGGCTCCCACGTACCCGGGGTGATCATCGCGGGCACCTTCCGTCAGGACGGCGAAAGGGTCTTCTGGGACGTGAAGGATCCGTCGAAGGCCGTCGTGGTCGAACTCACCGACGAGAAGTACACCCGTCTGATTCTCCAGGTCGACGACCCCCGCGCGACGGTCGCCCTGGTCGAGAACGCCCTGCCGGGAAGGAGGTAAGCCGATGCTTCGCCACTTGGCAGCGGCCGTGATGGCACTGTCCGTCGTCACCACCGCGCCGGCCGCCGCGGCGCCCGCTCACGTGCACTCTCACGTGCCCGCTCACGTGCCCGCCGCCGACCGCGAGGTCGCCTTCACAGCCGACGGCACGACCGCGTACGGCACCCTGCACATTCCCGAGCACCGCGCGGGGCAACGGCTGCGGGCGGCGCTGCTGCTGCCCGGCAGCGGACCCACCGACCGTGACGGCAACCAGCCGCCGGGGTCCTCACCCGACACCCTGGCCCAGGTGGCCGACGCGCTCGGCGGGGACGGAGTCGCCACGCTGCGGTTCGACAAGTACGGCACCGGCCGCACCGGACTCGGCGCCTACCGCGACCACCCGGAGAACCTCGACTACCCGGTGTTCGTCCGCCAGGCACGGGCCGCCTACCAGGCGTTGCGCGATCAGCCGGAGACCGACCCGCGCACACTGCTGATCGTCGGGCACAGCGAGGGCGCGATGACCGCGCTGCTGCTGGGCGGCACCGTCCGCCCGCGCCCGGCAGGACTGGCGCTTTTGCAACCACAGGCGATCCGCATGCTGGACCTGGTCGCGCTCCAGCTCAAGGACCAGGTCGCCGAAGCGACCAGGCAGGGTCAGCTCACACCGGAGCAGCAACGCACCATCGACGCGGCCATCGACGCCGCCGTCAAGTCCCTGCGCGAACACCGGCCCGTCGAGACCACGGAGCTGCCCGCCGCGATCGCCCGGCTCTTCGAGGCGTTCCAGGGCCCGAACGCCCGCTTCGTCGCGAGCGACGACGCCGTCTACCCACCGGCCACCGCCGCCGCCCTCCGGCCGGGAACCCCCGTGCTCGTGACCTGCGGCACGAACGACGCCCAAGTCCCCTGCGCCACGACGAACGCCCTGGTGACCGCCCTGCGCCACGCGCACACCGCAGGACCGGGCCGAATCGCACTGCCGGGAGTGGACCACCTGATGCACGACGCCGCCCACCCAAACACGCTCGCACCGCCCGTACTCGACGCCCTGCGCCGATTCGCCCGGCCCTGACGCCGACCCCGCCGCCCTGCCGCGCAGGGTACGGTGTCAGGTGCCCACCAACTTGCCCGGAAAGGTTGAGCCGCGGCTTGAGATGCGCTAACAGAATCACCACCGCGAGCCGCGAGCGGTTCTGGCGTTACCGACGGGTGTCGCCCGGTAGGGGCGCAGGGTAGTCGTGGACGCTAGCGCCGGCATGCCGCTCCGGGTTCCCGTGGGACGGGAAGCCTTGCGCTGGCGCACCTTTGGCGGCGTGCGAACCGTCGTTGCCGCGGCCCGGACCGTCACGTCGACCGCGCGGCTGCTGGAGACGCTGCCGCCGCTCGTACGCGGTGACGCCCGGGTCAGCACGGTGTTCGCGTACGACCCGACGTCCGCGTTCAGCGACGGTGTCCTGGATCTGCTGAAGGACGCCGGATGCAGGACGGCGCCGTGGGCTCAACTGGCGGACATCTCCCCCGACCTCCTGATCTCGGCCAGCGAGAACATCGAGGTACCGGAGGGCGACTGGCCGGTGCTGGTGCTGCCGCACGGCGTCGGCTTCCAGAAGACGGTGCCGGACTCCCGCGCCGACCGTTCCCGGCTGTCCGGCCTGGTGCCCGACTCACTGCTGGAGTCGGGCCGTGCGTGGCTGGCGGTCTCGCATCCCGCCCAGGAGGAGCAACTCCTCGGCGTCCAGCCGAAAGCCGCAGGGCGCACCCTGGTGATCGGCGACCCCGTCCTGGACGAACTCCGGGCGACGACGCCCAGGTCCGCGGAATTCCGGGCGGCCCTGGGCGTCCCGCGCGACCACCGGCTGATCGTCCTCAGCTCCACATGGGGTCCGACCTCACTGCTCGGCACACACCACGACCTGCCCGTGCGACTGCTCTCGGCCCTGCCGTACGACGCGTACCGTGTCGCCGCGATCATCCATCCCAACGTGTGGGCGAGCCACGGCGCATGGCAGATCCGTACGCTCCTGGCCGACGCCCTGGACGCCGGGCTGCTGCTGATCCCGCCCGTCCACGCCTGGCGCCCCGCGCTCCTGGCCGCCGACGCCCTGGTCGGCGACCACGGCTCAGTGACCCTGTACGGCGCGGCCCTCGGCAAACCCCTGCTCCTCGGCGCCTTCGGCTCCGACGCCGTACCCGGAACCGCCATGCACCGCCTGGGCCGGACAGCGGCGTTCCTTGACCCGCGAGGCGACCTGCACGCTCAGATCGAGTCGGCTGTCGCCGGGCGTCCCTCCGCATCGATGTCCGGCATCGCGGCCGGCGCCTTCACCCACCCCGGCCAGGCCCTCGTACGCCTGCGCACCGCTGTGTACGACCTGCTGCGGCTGCCCGAGCCGGACGACACGCCACCGCCGCTGTTGACCCTCCCCCGCCCGGACGCCCATGGCGGGACCGTGACGTCCTGGTCGGTGACCACCACCGTCTCCGCCGGGAACGGACGTCCCACGGTCACCGTCCTCCGCTTTCCTGCCGTCGCCGCCGTCGCCGCCGGCGCTGCCGTCGCGGCCGGAGCCGACGACATGTCCGCCCACGGCCCGGCCGGATTCACGCACCTCGCCTGCGACGAGGAAGAGCGGGACACCCGGATCAGCGAGAGCGCCGCCGCGCTCTTCCGGCACCGGCCCTCGACCACGCCGACGGCCGGACTGCGCTGGACAACCGACACGCTGCGCCGGTTCCCCGGCAGCTACCTCGCCGCCACCGCGCTCACCGCGGGCGGATACCTCGTCGGGCTGCGCGAGGGAGACCTGGTCGAGGTGTCGATCACCGGACCGACGACGGATGCGGGTCTTCCGGCCGCACTGGTCTACACCTGCCTGCGCGCCGGCATCCCTCTCGACGGCACGTCCCTGACGCTACGGGTCGGAACCGTCGAAGCGGATGTCGTCCTCCGCTTCCGGCCTGCGGCTCCCGGTGCACCGGCACGTTCCGGTTAACCGCCCGAACCGGCATCAGCGCGACCCGGCACCGGTGTCCGGGTCGCGCAGGCGTTCCAGCCTCGACCGGAGCGCGTCCCCCGCGGGGTTGCCTTCGGCGTCATAGACAGCGATGGCTTCGGTCAGGTGGTTCCGTACGGTCTCGGATGAACCGCCGGTCCGCTCGGTGATGTCGGCGATGGTGATACGGGCTTCCGCCTCATAGTGGGTCGCTCGCTGTTCCCGGAGTTGCCGGGCGGCCTCTTCGAGAACGTTCAGGGCCGTATGAGGGTCGCCGAGACGGTCGTGCGCGGCGCCGATCGCGGCGAGGGCTCGGGCGGCCATCCGTGGGTCGTCCAGGCGGGTGAGGTCGTCGTGGGCGCGTCGCAGGGTGCGCAGGGCCGATGCGTGGTCGCCCCGGGCGCCCTGCGCGCGGCCGAGGAAGAGAAGAGCGATGGCCGTGCCGCGCGGCAGTCCGGCGGCGGTGCTGAGGTCGGCCGCCCGCTGGTACGCCTGTACGGCGCGGGCCGGATCGAAGCGGTCCCAGTAGCGTCCGTCGAACTCCTGGACGGAGGCCAGCACGTCCGGCCGCCCGCCGACTTCTGCGCAGGCGACGGCCTTGTCCAGCTCCGCACGGGCCAGGTCGAACTCGTCGAGATCCATCAGGGGACGCGAGCGCAGGCTGCGCAGCCGGGCCTCGGCGGCCGGTTCAACGGCCGCCGAGGCGGCCGCCGCTCCCAGTCCGAGTGCTTCCTTCCAGTCCGCGAGATGCCTGGAGTGCAGGAAGTACACGGTGAACGCCTCTGCCAACTGCCATACGGGTGTCCGCAGTCCGCCTCGCGCGGCCTCGCGCAGAACGGCGAGGATGTTGGTCCGCTCAGCCGCCAGCCACTCCAACGGACGCGGACCGGCCGCCGCCCCGAAGGGGTCCGAGAACTCCCGCAGCAGCACGGACACGTCGGCGACGCGCAGCCGGTCCTCCCGTACCGCACGGTCGGCGAACGAGGTCAGTACGAGGTAGTGGGTGATGACCCGCTCCACCACTGCCCGTTGTTCGTCCGGTGCTTCTTCGGCGACGGCGCGCTCACGGGCGTGGAGGCGCACCAGATCGTGCAGCCGGAAGCGGCCGTCCGACAGCTCTTCCACCAAGCTCGCGGCCTCCAGGGCGGAGACGGTCGAATGCGCCGCTTCGAGGTCGGTCACGCCCACGGCCGCCGCGGTAGCGGTGTCGAAGGTCCGGCCGGGCAGCCATCCCAGCAACCGGTAGAGCCTGGCGGCGTCCGGTGGCAGGTCGGCGTAGGCGAGGCTGAGTACGGCTGACACGGAGTGCTCCCCTCGTAAGGACATCCCCGTGAGCCGACGTGTCTCGTCGGCCAGTTCACCCGCGAGATCGGCGACGGTCAAACGCCGGTTGGTGATCAGGCGCGCGGCCACGATGTGCACCGCGACAGGCAGTCCGCCGCACAGGTCCACGAGCGCGCGGGCAGCCGTCGGATCGGCGTCGGCCTTCTCCTCGCAGCGGTCCGCGAGAATCCTGAGACCGCCCTCGGTGTCCAGCGGTCCCAGGGGCACCTGCTCGGCGTGATGGCGAAAGACCAGATCGTCCAGCTGCTTGTGGCTGGTCACCAGTACCACGCTGCCCGCGCCGCCCGGCAGCAGCGGCGCCACCTGGCCGGGTTCGCTCACGCCGTCCAGCACCACCAGCAGTCGCCGTCCGGTGGTCTTCGTACGGAACAGCTCGGCCCGGTTCTCCACCGACGCGGGCACATGCTCGGCACCCACGCCCAGCCCTCGCAGGCAGATTCCCAGCGCTTCCGAGACGTCACCGCCGACCCGGTCCCGCAGCGGGGCGAAGTCGACGTACAACTGCCCGTCAGGGAACTGGTCGCGCGCATCGTGTGCCCAGCGGGTCACGGTGGCGGTCTTCCCCACGCCCGGGAGCCCGCTGAGCGCTCCGAGGCGGACGATCCCGGACCCGTCCGTCCCTGCCCCGAACGAGCGGTGCAACCGTGCGAGATCCGCTGTGCGGTTGATGAACCGTACCGTCAGGGGAGGCACTTGATCCGGCCGTACGTCGGGGCCGGGCGCGGGCGGGGCCGCGACCTGGAAGGTGATGTGGCCGATCTGGGCGGCCTGGACACTCGGGCCGTGGACCGTCCCCGACATGTCGTTGTGCACGTGGTGCGGCGCCTGACCGTCCTCGGACCCGGCGTCGGTCACGTCGGATCCCCGGCGGCGTCCGGACCCGCGGCGCCGGATGAGTTGCCGGAGGAGGTGCCGGAGGAGTTGAACGTCAGGTCAGTGAAATTCTGGCCTTGGACGACGGGGCCGTACTGGACGCCGCCACTCACCGAGTTGTGGACCACGACGGTCTGTGCGCCGGCCGCCGGGGCCAACTCGTCGAGCAGACGCCGCAGTTCGTCCGCCGCGGTCGGATCGGTCCGGAGCACCCGGCGCAGCCGCGCCCGCCAGACCGCCGCGATGTCCTCGGCGACGGCCTCCTCGTCGCCCTCGGTGCGGGCGGCCAGCAGGTCCTCCTGCGAAAGCCGTAGTTCCTCGGCGGCGACGTCGGTGCTGCCCGCCCGCCCGAAGAACGCGGCTACCCGGTCCCTCACCTGCGTCCAGGCGTCCGAGGCCATCAATCCCACGAGGGTCGTCGCCCCCGATGACACCAGGGCTGCCAACTCCGCTTCCAACGTTCCCCCTTGACCACCGGAACCCACCGCGACATATCGCTCCGCCCACCGTAGAGAGCCGAGTCGCGCTTGGGTAGTCAGCCTCGCCGGTACGGCCGGGAGATGTGCGGGGCGTCAGGGCGCTGCCGCGAAGGCGGGAAGATGCCCCGACCGGCACCGAAAGGCCAGGTCAGCGGCTGGTGCGGCAGACGAGTCGAGCTGTACGCCGGGTTCTGTCGCCGGACGGCCTCGCGGCCGGCCGGGAGACGGCCATCCATCTAGGGCCGGCGTTGCCACCGGCCTCGTGCGGTCTACCCGCGGACTCGGGCGGGCAGCCCTCGAACGTCCGCGCGGGTGCCGTATCGCTACGACGCCCTCTTGACCTTGCTCCGGGTGGGGTTTACCTAGCCGTCCAGGTCACCCTGGACGCTGGTGGTCTCTTACACCACCGTTTCACCCTTACCGGGGACCGAGATCCCCGGCGGTCTGTTTTCTGTGGCACTGTCCCGCGGGTCACCCCGGGTGGCCGTTAGCCACCACCCTGCCCTGTGGAGCCCGGACGTTCCTCGGGAAGCCCCCGAAAGGGCTTCACGCGGCCGTCCGCTCGGCTCGTCTGCCGTGTGGACCATGGTAGTGGCTACGCGGGAGCGAAAAGCACCGCGGGGTCGGCGGCAGACGTCGAGCGCACGATCGCAGGTCCTACTCTGGTGCGGGCACGTGAGCCGTACGGCCGCGCGCACCGTACGACTGCACGACCGCGCGCACCGTACGACCGCACGAACCGTATGAAGGAGATGCCGTGCTCGTCCTGTTGCCGCCGTCCGAGGGGAAGGCCACCGGAGGGACGGGGGCCGCGGTCGCGCTGGACTCGCTGTCGCTGCCGGGGCTGAACGAGGCGCGGGCGACGGTCCTCGACGAACTGGTGGAGCTGTGCTCGGGCGACGAGGAGAAGGCGGCGGAGGTACTGGGGCTCAGCCCGGGACTGCGCGGCGAGGTCGCCAAGGACGCGGCGCTGCGGACGGCGCCCGCGATGCCCGCCGCGGAGCTGTACACCGGAGTGCTGTACGACGCGCTGGGCCTGGCGACGCTCGGGCGGGCCGCGCGGCGCCGCGCCGAGGAGTCGCTGCTGGTGTTCTCCGGGCTGTGGGGCGCGGTACGGCTCGGCGACCGCATCCCCTCCTACCGCTGCTCGATGGGCGTGAAGCTGCCGGGCGTCGGCGGCCTGGCGGCGTACTGGCGGCGGCACATGGCCGATGTCCTGCCGGCCGAGGCGGGCGACGGCCTGGTGCTCGACCTGCGCTCGTCGTCGTACGCGGGCGCCTGGAAACCGGCCGGGGAGGTCGCCAGGCGTACGGCGACGGTCCGCGTGCTCCAGGTGACGGTGGTCGGCGGGGTCGAGAAGCGGACGGTCGTCAGCCACTTCAACAAGGCCACCAAGGGCCGTCTGGTCCGCGCCCTGCTGGAGTCCGGCGCCCGGCCGAAGGACCCCAAGGGCCTCGCGCGAACGCTGCGGAAGCTGGGTTTCACGGTGGAGGAGCGGCCGGGTACGGGACAGCTCGACGTACTGGTGCGCGAGATCCACTGAGGCACGCGGCGTAGCACCGCCCAGAAGCAAGATCCGTTGCACCCTGCGCAACGGCCGTTGCGCGCAATGCCGCCCGCCGGGCAGGATGACGGGCATGACTTCCGTGCTCGACCTCGCCCCCGTCATCCCCGTGGTCGTCCTGGAGGACGCGGCGGACGCCGTACCGCTGGCGCGGGCGCTGGTCGCGGGCGGGCTGCCCGCGATCGAGATCACGCTGCGGACGCCCGCCGCGCTGGACGCGATCCGGGCGGTCGCGGACGGCGTCCCCGGCGCGGTGGTCGGCGCGGGCACGGTGCTGACTCCTGAGCTGACGGACGCGGCCGTGGGCGCGGGGGCCCGTTTCCTGGTCAGCCCCGGCTGGACTGACCGCCTCCTCGACGCGATGCGCGGCGCGGGCGTGCCGTTCCTGCCGGGCGTCTCGACCGCCTCGGAAGCCCTCGGGCTGCTGGAGCGCGGTGTCACCGACATGAAGTTCTTCCCGGCCGGGGCGGCGGGCGGCGCCGCGTACCTCCGCTCCCTCGCCTCACCGCTCCCCCGGGCCCGCTTCTGTCCGACGGGCGGCATCGACGCGGCCCGCGCACCCGAGTACCTGGCGCTCCCGAACGTGGGGTGTGTCGGCGGTACGTGGATGGTTCCGGGCGACGCGGTCCGGGCCCGGCGGTGGGATCTCGTGGAGAGCCTGGCCCGCGAGGCGGCGGCGCTACGGGGCTGACGCCCTCACCAGCCGTACGGACAAGGCCCGTACGGATAGGGCCCGGTCACCGCAGGTGGGCCGTCTCGTTCAGCGACCGCAGCGACGCGTTGCCGTCCGCGTAGTACGCCACCTCCGAGAGCGACGCCGGGGCGAGGTACATCCGGAAGAGCGCTTCGGGCGGCGCGCCCAGGGCGAGGCGCGCGAGCGTCTTGATCGGGGTGACGTGACTGACGAGCAGTACGGTACGGCCGCGGTGGGCGGTCAGCAGCGCGTCGCGGGCCACGGCGACGCGGGCGGCGACGTCGGTGAAGCTCTCGCCGCCGGGCGGCGGGACGTCGGGTGAGCCGAGCCAGGCCGTGAGTTCGGCGGGCTGCCGGTCCCGTACCTCCGCGAAGGTGAGGCCGTCCCAGGCCCCGAAGTCCGTTTCGCGCAGGCCCTCTTCGAGATGGACGTCCAGGCCGAGGCGGTCGGCGGCGATCCGGGCGGTCTCGCGGCAGCGGGTCAGCGGCGAACTGACGACGGCCTCGATGTCGTGGCCTTCGCCCAGTGGCCGCTCTGTGCGCACCGGCCCTTCGGCGCGTACGCTCAGCGCCGCCGCGGCCTGTTCGGCCTGGCGCCGCCCGGCGGCCGACAGCGACGGATCGCTTCCGCCGCTCCCGGAGAACCGCTTCTCCCCCGTCAGCGCGGTCTCGCCGTGCCGCAGCAGGACGAAGGTGGTGGGCGCCGCCATGTCGGGCGCCGCACCCCCGTGGACCACCGCCACTACAGGCCGGACTCGGCCGTACGCACCAGGATTCGGCGGCAGTTCTCGCACCGCACGACGGTGTTGGCGGGCGCGGCCCTGACCTCGTTCAGCTCGGTGATGTTGAGTTCGAGGCGGCAGCCCTCGCAGCGCTTCTGGTAGAGCCGCGCCGCGCCGACGCCGCCCTGCTGCCCGCGGAGCTTGTCGTACAGCTTGGTCAGGTCGTCGGGCACGGTCCCCGCGATGACCTCGCGCTCCTTGGCCGCCGTGAAGCCCTCCGCGTCGATGCCCTCGATGGCGGCGGACTTCCGTGCCTCGGCCTCGGCGACCTTGGCCTGGACGGACTCGACGCGCGCGGCCAGTTCGGTGGCGCGCTCCTGGGCGCCCTCGCGGCGCTCCATAACGTCGAGCACGACGTCCTCCAGGTCGCCCTGCCGCTTGGCGAGCGAGGTGATCTCGCGCTGGAGGTTCTCCAGGTCCTTCGGCGAGGTGACCGCGCCGGAGTCCAGCCGCTGCTGGTCACGGGCGGAGCGCTGGCGTACCTGGTCGACGTCCTGCTCGGCCTTGGTCTGCTCGCGCGCGGTGTCACTCTCCTCGGTCTGCGCGGCGACCAGCAGGTCACGGAGCTGCGCGAGGTCGGCGCCGAGCCGCTCCAGCTCGGCGTGCTCGGGCAGGGTCCTGCGCTTGTGGTCGAGTTGCGCGATACGCGAATCGAGGGCCTGGACTTCGAGAAGTCGGATCTGGTCGGCGGGCTCGGCGTTCAGCGGGGGGCTCCTGTGCGGCTGGAAGGGCGGGAAGTGGATTGCGGGAGCTCCTGGCCGCCCCGGAATTCCGGGGTGTCCGAGCGCTCCGGGGCGACAGCGTGCACTGTCCACGGGTCGGTGACCGCGTACGAGACATGGGTGCGCAGCGCCCAGCCGTGCCGGTCGGAGATCTCGTCGAGCTGCGCGGCGGCCTGCTCGCACCACGGCCACTCGGTGGCCCAGTGCGCGGCGTCGACCAGCGCGGGCGCGCCGGACTCGCGCGCCTCGGAGACCGGGTGGTGCCGCAGGTCGGCGGTGACGTACGCGTCGACGCCCGCCGCGCGGACCTCGGCGAAGAGGCTGTCGCCCGAGCCGCCGCAGACCGCGACCGTACGGACCGTGGCCCGCGGGTCGCCCGCGATCCGCAGGCCGGTGGCGGTACGCGGCAGCCCTCGCGCCGCCCGCTCGGCGAATTCGGCCAGGGTCAGCGGTGCGGCGGTCTCGCCGATCCGGCCGAGGCCGCGGCGGCCCGCGGGGTCGGTGGGGTCGGGTACGAGCGGGCCGGTGATCCGCAAGCCCAGCGCGGCGGCCAGGGCGTCCGATACGCCGGGGTCAGCGCGGTCGGCGTTGGTGTGCGCGACGTGCAGCGCGACCCCGTTCCTGATCAGGTCGTGCACGGCGCGGCCCTTGAAACCGGCCGGGCCGGTCGGCGCCACCGTCGTCGTACCGCGCAGATAGAGCGGGTGGTGCGTGACCAGCAGGTCCGCGCCGATCCGTACCGCCTCGTCGACGACTTCCCGCACCGGGTCGACGGCGAACAGCACGCGCCCGACCTCGGCCTCGGGCTCGCCGCAGACCAGGCCGACGGCGTCCCACGCCTCGGCCAGCTCCGGGGGCCAGAGGGCGTCGAGCGCGGCGATGACGTCGGACAGTGTGGGCACGGTAGGAAGGTTACCTGGCCGCCCGTGTCCGCCGGATGCCGTACGCCGTGACCGCGGGCGCCGGGGGGTGCCACGACGGGTGCGCGGGCCCGTTCGTCAAGGGCGCGCGGGGCGCATCCGATGTTCACGGGGAGCGCGACCGCTCGCCGGGCGGAGCACATCTGCCCCTTCGCACGGAGCAGAACGGGAGAACCCGCACTCTTACGTGTGAACCGCACCGAGTCGCGTTGATCGTCCGGAAAAATGAAAACTACGGTCCTGTGCCGGAGGTGGATGAGTCATATGAGCGCCAGTACACATGCGAGTACACATGCCAGTGCCAGTGCCATGGAGATCCCCCCGGCCGTCCGCGTACTGCGCCGGTCGGGCTTCACGATCGCCGCGGACGGGTCGTACGCGGCCTGCCTCGCCGAGGCTCGCGTACCCGCGCCGGAGGGGGACGGGTACGCGGACGCGGGTGAAGACGGGAACGGCGGGGGCGGCGTCAGCGGCTGGTTCCCCGAGCGGTGGACGCTCGGGCCCGAGCCGTACGCGGTGCCGCTGCCCGGCGCCCAGCCGGAGGAGGCCGGGACGCAGGTCGTACCGCTGCCCGACGGGCGCGTCCTGATCCGGCGGCGGGTCGCCGACCGCCACGATCTGGCGCTGCTGTACCCGGCGGGGGCCGGTACCGGGGAGGTGCCGATCGGGTCGCTCGGCGGGGATGCAGTAACGCTTCTTCCCCCGTGTCCCTTGGGTGGGGCGGCTTTCGCGCTCGTCTACGAGGGGGGCTCCGGCGAAGGGGGTTCCGTCAAGGGGGACGGGGTCACGACCGTCTGGCAGGTGTACGGCGCCGGGAAGGACGGACCTGTCGCCGTCATGCGCGTGCCCGGCCGCTGCACCGGCGGCGTCTGGCTCGACCGTACGGGGCGACTGCTCGCCGTCGACCGTACGCTCGCCGGCCGCACGAAGGCCGTCGCCGTCGACCTGCGACTCGGCGAGGCCAGCCCGCTCCTCCAGATCACCGAGGACAGCGACGACCGGCTCGTCCTCGCGGAACCCGACAGCGGCCTGCTGCTCCTGCGCAGCGACGCCACCGGGGAGGCGCGGCTCGGCTGGGGCGTCCTCGGCAGCCGGCGGCCGGTGCGTTTCCCCGACGCGCTCCAGGTGCCGGGCATCCTGCTCACGCCGGTCGCCGCGCAGCCGGGGCAGATCCTGATGCCCGAGGCGGCGGTGGTCGCGCTCCGCGCGGAGGCGCCGGGCGGGGCGGAGTCGCTGGCGCTGTGGCGACCGGGTGAGCGGCGGCCGCACTGGCGGGCGTCCCCTCCGGGGTGGCTGGGGGCGACGGGGTACTGGGGGGCCGACGATTTGCTGCGGCTGCCGTGTTCGGTGCCGGAGTGGCCTTGTGGGGTGGCGCCGTACGAGGCACCACGGGTGCGGCCTGCCGCCGGGGCTTCAGGGGGGCGGCGGCGGCCGGCGGCGCTGCCCGCGGCTCTGCCTGGGCCCGGTTCTTCCGCTGACCTCGGCTCCGGTTCTTCCGCTGACCTCAGCTCCGGCCCTTCCGCTACGGCTCTGGCCGCGCCGACGCGGTTGCCCTGGCGGGTGCTGCCGCTTCAGCAGGCGCCGCTGGCCGCCGCCAAGGCGGGGTGACCCCCATGACCGGGACGTCGACCCCGCCAGTAGACTCACCCGAAGCCGCGCATCCGGGCACTCCGCGTGACCACCGCGGGGCGGCTTCGCCGCAGTCCGGGTCGAGTTTGTTCGCGCGCTTTCGGCGTAAGCCGGTTCGTTGTTCCACGGGGATTTCGGGGAGATTCAGGAAGATGTCGTCCGACGCGCGTTCCTCTCACGACCACGGGGGGTCCGGGGATACCTCGGGGCGCCACCGGGGGCCTGCTTCTTCCTCTGAGGAGGGTGAGGCTCAGCCTCAGGGGAAGCATCGTCGTCCTTCGGACGATTAGCGGGTTTTTCTTTTTTTCCCGCCCGCCCACCCGTGCGGGTGCTTTCTCCGTCTGCGGGTGCCGCTTGTGCCTGGTCGGTCCCGGTCCGGGGTACCTCCTCGAAATCCGTAACACCTGGCCATTCCGAATCCGGTGACGTTCCTGTCAACGTATTTCTGCGGGGGCACCCCGGCCCGTCCCCTTCCGGTACGTCGGCGTCCGACGGTCCGTGGGGGCTGGGAGGGCCGGGGGTGGGTGGGGCTCAGGTACGTCGGCGGTCGCCAGTCGGTGCGGGTGGGCGGGCGGGGGTGGGGCTCGGGTACGTCAGCGGTCGCCAGTCCGCTGTGGCTGAGGGGGGCGTCAGAGACCGCAATCGCACCCCGCGGTTCCTCCGGCCAAGGCCCGCAGGTCACCTCAGCCGTCCACGGACAGGCAGTCGTAGTCGTACCGGAGGGGACGGGGCGGGGTGCCCCCGCAGAAATACGTTGACGGCCGGGTACCGGATTCGGAAAGGCCAGGTGATACGGATTTCGAGGAGGTACCCCGGACCGGGACCGACACCACCGACACCACGGCCACCACGGAAAGGACGTCGGCGGGGGCGGTTTTAGGGGGTCCGCCCCGGTGGGGTGCCGGCTTGGAGGCGGAGGCCGGTCAGGGTGAGGTCGAGGGCGGCGCGGAATTGGTCGATGTCGTCGTGGCCGTCGAACTCGTCGACGATTTCGTGGACGAAGGGAAAGTCGGCGGGGTCGAGTTCGCGCCAGGTCTTGGCGAAGCGGCCGAGGAATTCGTCGCGGGTGACGGCGCCGTTGAGGACTTCCGGCGGGGGCTCCTGGCCGAGGTCGACGGCGGAGCCGACGACGACGCCGACGATCGCGGAGACGGCGTGGAAGCGCTGCTGGGCGGTGAGGTCGAGGCGGAGGGTCTGTTCGCCGAGCCTCTCGTAGACGAGCAGGGCGTTGGCCTGCACGTCGGTGTTGCGCATGAAGTAGGCGCCGAGCCAGGGCCGGCGCACGATCGCGTCGAAGAGGCTCAGGGCCATCGCGCGAAGGTCGTCGATCGGGTCGTCGCTGCGCGGCAGTGCCTCGACGCGGGCGAGGATCGCGCCCATCACGTGGTCGGTGGCGCGGTCGAACAGTTCGTCCTTGCTCTCGACGTACCAGTAGATGCTGGCGACGCCGCCGCCGAGGCGCTGCGCGAGGGCGCGGAAGGTCAATCCGGGCGCACCGGCCTCGTCCAGGAGGGCCACGGCCTCGGTGAGGACGGACTCCATCGAGTGCGAGGCCCGTCGGCGTCCCTGGGCCGAACGGTTTTGCAGGCGTGCCATGGCTCACATCCCCATCGCGATCTTGCATCGTATCGAACGTTGTTCTATCGTAGCGGATCGTACGTTGTTCGATAACCGAATGACGTTCGATTGGAGGACTGCCATGACTACTCCCACGCTTCAGAAAACGTCACACACCTACCCGTCCCTGAGCGCGGCGTGGATTCCGCTGGCCGCTCTCTGCCTGGCCTTCTTCGTCGAGATGGTCGACAACACGCTGCTGTCGATCGCGCTGCCGACGATCGGCCGTGACCTCGGCAGCGGGACGACCGCGCTTCAGTGGGTCACCGGGGCGTACTCCTTGACCTTCGGCGGCCTGTTGCTCACGGCGGGGTCGATGGCCGACCGGCTCGGGCGCCGCCGGGTGCTGCTGGTCGGACTCGCCGTGTTCGGCTCGCTGAGCCTGTGCGTCGTCCTCGTCACCACGGCGGGCGAACTCATCGCCCTGCGGGCCGCGCTCGGCGTCGCCGCCGCGGCGATGGCGCCGATCACGAACTCACTGGTCTTCCGCCTGTTCGACGACAAGGCCCTGCGCATGCGCGCGATGACGGTGATGATCGTCGTCGGCATGTCCGGCTTCGTCCTCGGACCGCTGCTCGGTGGCACCGCGCTGGCCCATGTGCGCTGGGAATGGCTGCTCGTCGTCAACGCCCCCATCGCCGTCATCGCGTGCGTCGGCGTCCGGCTCGGCGTCCCGGCCGACCGGCCGGAGGACCTGACCAAGGACAAGCTCGACCTGCCGGGCGCCGTCCTGAGCGTCGCCGCCATCGGACTCGCCTGCTACTCCCTGACCAGCGGCGTCGAGCACGGCTGGCTCTCCGCGATCACCCTCGCCTCGATCGTGGGCGCCGTCGTGGCCGCGATCGCCTTCGTCCGCCACGAGCGCAGCACCCCGGCGCCCATGCTGGACCTCAGCCTCTTCTCCAACGGCACCGTTCGCGGCGCCGCCATCGCCCAGATCGGCACGTCCATCGCGATGGCCAGCGTGATGTTCGGGCTGATCCTCCACTTCCAGTACGCCTACGGCTGGAGCCCGGTACGCGCCGGCCTCGCCAACCTGCCGATCATCGTGACCATGCTCGCCGCGACCCCCTTGTCCGAATGGCTCGCCCGCCGGTTCGGCCACCGCGTCGCCTGCCTCGTCGGCGCCGCCTGCCTGGCCGGCGCCCTCGCCGGCCTCTCCTGGGGCGTCGACCACGGCTACGCCGCCATCGCCGTCTGCATGGTGATCATGACCGTCGGACTGCGCACCGTCATGACGATCTGCGCCGTCGCCCTCGTCGACGCCATGCCGAGCAACCGCACCTCCATCGGCGCCGCCCTCAACGACACCGCCCAAGAAGTCGGCTCCAGCGTCGGCACCGCCATGGTCGGCACCCTCATCGCCGCCCTCGTCACCACCCAACTCCCGCCCGGCACCTGGAGCAGCGCCCTCGTCGCCTCCTTCTTCCACGGCGAACGCATCACCTACGCCCTCCTCGCCCTCCTCGTCGGCCTCATCGCCGCCGGCGGCGCCCTCAGCCTCACCAACTCCCACACCCTCGAAGACCCCGCCACCGAAGCCCCCGCCTGACCACGCACAAGAGCAAACCCCGCCCACCCACTCCCTGGGCTCCGGGGAGAATCCCGTCACTCCCGGTTTGACCGGTTGATCATCGATGCCTGGACATGAGACGAGCACGGCTCTTGTGGATCATGGAGTTCTCTACGCTCCCAGATCAGCAAGGCTGCCGTGCTCGTCGCTCAATCTTCCCTCATGTCCGTGTCCCTGAGCGCCTCGCCCTGCTCGTCCTGTACGCCCAGGTCAGGAAGCTGCCCTGGCGGGACATCCCACTCGGGCACCGCACTCGCGACCACGCCGACCACCTCGACGAGGTCCGCCGGCTCAAAGTCGCCGCTTTCAGCCACCTCGACTACCCCGGCGCCCGCCAGACGATCCAAGTCGTACGGTGGCGACGCGACTTGAGGACCGGGAAGCTGACCATCGAGCGCGTCTACTTAATCGCCACTCCGCACGGTCCGCCACGCAGCCGACCCGCCCTACTCGAACCACCCATAAGGGCGCGAAATCTATGCCCAATGACCACTGGAAGTGATTTGATTGAGAAATCCCCAGCGGCTCACCTTTCCCATCTCCCGCCACGTTAGGCTTCATAAGCCAAGGCCGAATGTTGAAATCAGTCCGAGTTGTTGCGGTACGGTCCAACCACCATGGCCGCCAGGAAGGGCGTAGCCGTCATAATCGGAAGCGAGGTGGAGAAATTCCCCGTGATCAACCTGTGGGCCACCACCGTAATAATATAAACAGCCGCAAATACTGCCCCCTTGATCAACCTGGATAGACCAAGATAGCGATTCAACCATCTTGCACACCGGTCAAGAAACAGCATCGTCACTTACCGAACCTCTCCAACATCATGGTCACTTCGTATTCCATCTGCGTTACCTGTATTTGCAGTTGAAGGTACCGCCCCTCCAGATTGGCCCCTACGGCCGGGCCGGCCGCTCTCGTCGTCGCCTTCAACGTCGAGTAACGCGCCGACCCCAGGCGAAGAACCCCGATCGTAAGGAAGCCGAGAGCACCTCCTGTCACAGTATCCTTGATGAAAACCGGGTCATTCCACGGTGTGTGCCCGCCGCTTATTACCTCGTCACTCGCTGCCGCCGCGCTAGCCCCTACGGCAACGGCACACGCAATACCCGTTTCAGGACAAAGAAATCCCGATACGCCGATCGAGAGGTAGGTCAGACCGGATGCGATCGTAAGCGTTGTTGGATCCGGGGCTGGTACCACGTCGTACGGCAGTACAGGAGAACCGGACTTCACGTGGCCTACTCGCCGAGTTCCATACTGGCACGTTTGGTAAGCAGAGCCCTGAGAGAGCATGCAGGCCGCCATGTACCGCTCCATGGCCTGATCGGCGTCCCCAGAATCGATCCACTGCGCCACGGAAGCTACTGTCACTGCTTTCGAGCCTTTATAGCCCAGTTTTTTGAGTTTTTCGTACTCGTCGCTGGTTGCTGGATAGCCGAGGAACAAAATGGTGGCCGTGGTGGGTTGCTTGGGCTTGGCTGTGCCCCCTGTTGACAGCTGACCGTAGTTGGGGTCGTGCGGCTGGCCGTCCAGTGTGCACATTGGTGGGCAATCACTGTCTGGAGTGGTGCTCGTACTTGCCGGCCGAGTAGAGGGTTGCGGGCACGCCTCTTCGAAATTGCCGCCGCAAGCAAGGCGTGTGCCTGTGGGGTCGCTGTTGGTAACAGGGGTGTTGTCGGCGTAGTCGTAGCCGCTGAGGGACTGGGGGTCATTGGGGTCAAGGAGGGGGTCGACGCTGATGAAACGGCCGGTGGTGGGGTCGTAGTCGCGGGCGCCGATGTGTGTGTAGCCGGTGGTGGTGTCGATGTCGCCGTTGACGAAGCCTTTCTGGCCGGGCCAGAAGCTAGGGGCGGTGCCGCGGGGGGCGCCGTAGGGCATGGTCTTGCGGCGGTTGAAAGCGAGCGTGGTGGCGCTCACAGAGAGGGTGTTGGTGCCGTGCGGATCCGCTACCAGGAGGCGGACGCGGGCGTCGCTGCTGGTGCGGATGGCTGAGCCGCCGGGGATTGTGTAGTAGCGAGTTCCGGCCACGGTGTTGATGGACTTAGTGAGGGCGAGTTCTTGTCCGCCAGGCAGGTAGAGGGTGGTGACAGTGGGTTCGCGCTTGAGGATGCGGGTGCCATCAGCGTCGTAGAGGAACGCGGTGGTGGCACCGGAGACCGCAGAAGTGGCCAGCCGTCCCTGTTGGTTCCAAGTGAGGCCCTGCGCGGCTCTGGTGGCGGGGGTCTTCGTGGTGAGGTTACCGGCTTCGTCGTACTGGTAGGTATCTGTCCCTGTGGCTCCGCCTGTGGCGGTGACGTTGAGCACCGCGTGGGGCCGTGCGGCACCGGTGGTGGTGGGGTAGGTGTAGTTGCGGGTCGTGTTGGCCGTGATGGGGCCGGCTTTGTGCTGAGTCTCCGTGGCCCGGTCGGCACTGTTGGTGAAGGTCCAACTGGTCCAGTACGGGTCCACGCTGCCGAGCGCCGGGGTACCGGTGCCGTTGACTGGTCGGGTCGTGCAGGCGTCGGCGGTGGTCCATGCTTCCGACAGACGCCGGGCCCAGTCGTAGGCGAAGCACTGGTCGTCGGCGATGGTGCCGTCGTTCTGATCGTCCCGGACCCGCGTGACGTTCCCTGCCGTGTCGTAGGTGTACTTGATGTTCGACAGGGTCTGCGGTCCGGATGCCTGGCGGTCGACGAGCGTTGAGGCCAGGCGGTGAGTGATGGCGTCGTACCCGAGAGTCTGGACGACCATGGCTCCGGTATTGCCGAGCTGAGCCTGGGCGAGTTCCCCGAAGAGGGTATAGCTGGCGCCACGCAGGTAGACCTGCGACAGCGTGCCGTCGACGATACCGAGTTGGTCCTGGTCACCATAGTGGTTGGTGACGGTCTCGGTGGGCAGGGCCGTCGTGGCGTTGGCATTGCCGGTGCTGTAGGCAGTGGTGGCGGGCAGGCGGGCGTTCGCCGTGCTGGACACCATCGACGACGCGGACCTGCACGAGGTCGTGATCACGGTGGACGCGATGCACGCGCAGAAAGATCACGCCCGCTACATCGTCGAGGACCGCCACGCCCACAACCTGCTATCGGTGAAGAACAACTAGCTTACGCTCGCGGGTCAGTTGAGAAAGTTGCCCTGGGCCAAGGGCATCTGTCCTTGACCGTTCATGCGAGCGGGGACACGGCCGCAAGGAGATACGGGAGGTAAAAGTCGTCTCCGTGGACGGCCTGCTCTTCCCGCACGCCCGCCAGGTCGTTCGCATCCACCGCAAACGCCGGCCCCTCGGTGCGAAGAAATGGCAGACCGAGACGGTCTACACAGTCACGGACCTGCCCGCCCACCAGGCATCCCCCGCCGAGATCGCCTCCTGGGCCCGCGACCACTGGATCATCGAGGACACCGTCCACTGGATCAAGGACGTCACTTTCCCCGAGGACGGCAGCCAAATCCGAAGCCGCCACAGCCCGGCCGTCATGAGCCCCTTACGCGACCTGACCCGGCTGGACCAACATCGCCAGCGGCAGACGCGCTCACACCCGCCTCGACACAGCCCTCAACCTGCACGGCATCCCATGATCAAAACGGACGAACGGGATTCTCCCCGGGGCCCTGCACCCACCCCCACCGGACAGGCGGACGCCGACGTACCGGGAGGGGACGGGGCGGGGTGCCCCCGCAGAAATACGTTGACAAGAAGGTCACCGGATACGAGGGGCCAGGTGTTACGGATTTCGAGGAGGTACCCCGGGCCGGGACCGACCCAGGCACAAGCGGCACCCGCAGACGGAGAAAGCACCCGCACGGGTGGGCGGGCGGGAAAAGACAACTAGGAGCGGCGCAGCCGCAACACCTCAACGGCAGAAAAAGAGCCCCGCTCCCCCCCTTCGAAATACGGCGTCAAAACCCCGTCAAGCTCCCCATACGAAAAAACCGACTTCTCCGTGTCGAACTGCGCCGCCACCACCGGCCGTTGCAGAACGGCCACCATCCCCCCGTGCACAACGAAAACCTGCCCGGACACCCCCGCGGCAGCGGGCCCGGCAAGGTACCCGACAAGCGGAGCAACATGCTCGGGAGCCAGCGGATCGAGCCCCCCGGCCTCGGCAGAGCCGAACACGTCAAGCGTCATCCTCGTCCGCGCCCGCGGACAAATGGCGTTGGCGGTGACCCCGTACCGCCGAAGCGCCTCCGCCGTGGACGTCGTGAGCCCGACAATGCCCCCCTTCGCGGCGGCATAGTTCGGCTGTCCGGCCGACCCGGCGAGAAACGCCTCGGACGCGGTGTTGACGATGCGCCCGAAGACCGGAGCCCCGGAGGACTTGGCGCGCGAGCGCCAATGCGCGGCGGCGAACCGGATGGTGTTGAAGTGGCCTTTGAGGTGCACCCGGATGACGGAGTCCCACTCGTCCTCGGTCATGGAGAAGACCATGCGGTCGCGGAGAATCCCGGCGTTGTTGACGAGGATGTCGAGCTGCCCGGAGCGCTCGACGGCCAACTGAACGAGTTCCGAAGCCTGTTCGTGGTCGGCGACATCGCCGTGGTGGGCGACGGCGCTGCCGCCCGCGGCGGCGATCTCGGCGACGACCTCCTGCGCGGGGGTGGCGGAGGAGGCGCCGGAGCCGTCGCGGCCGGGCTGCCCGAAGTCGTTGACGACGACGTGCGCCCCGAGCCGGGCGAGTTCGAGCGCTTCGGCGCGCCCGAGTCCGCGCCCGGCCCCGGTGACGACGGCGGTCCGCCCGGCGAGCGGGAGTTCACCGTTCGGCATTGGCTGATCCCCCATCAGATCGTGATGCTCGTACGCAGCGCGACACCCGTCCGCATCTGGTCGATCGCCTCGTTGATGTCCTCCAGGCGCACGCGGTGCGTGATCAGCCCTTCGAGGTCGATGCGCCCGGCGCGCCAGAGCCGGATGACGCGGTCGTAGGAGCGCAGGACGTCGCCGCCGCCGTAGAGGGACGGCAGGATGCGCTTCTCGTCGAAGAACAGCTCGAACATGTTGATCTGGAGGTTGTCGTCCATGGCGCCCGCGCCGACGATGCACAGGGTGCCGCCGCGTCGGGTGGCGTCGTACGCGGCGCGCGCGGTCGCGGACTTGCCGACCACTTCGAAGACGTAGTCGAAGCCCTCGCCCGCGGTGAGCCGGTTCTTGGCGTCGGCGAGGCCGTCGGGGTCCACGGACTCGGTGGCGCCGAAGCGGCCGGCGGCCTCCCGGCGGGACTCGACCGGGTCGACGGCGACGATCTCGGCTGCGCCCGAGGCCCGCGCGCCCTGGATGACGCTGATCCCGACGCCGCCGCAGCCGATCACGGCGACCGACGAACCCGCTTCCACCCGGGCGGTGTTGAGGGCGGCGCCGATGCCGGTGGTGACCCCGCAGCCGATCAGCGCGGCGATCTCGTACGGCACGTCGTCGGGGATCGGCACCGCGCACCTGGCGTCGACCACGACCTCCTCGGCGAAGGTGCCGGTCCCGGCGAAACCGAAGACGTCGGGTGAAGCGGCTCTGGGGCGGCGGTAGTTGGCGGTGCCCGCGTTGAGGAATCCGGCGATGCACAGCTCGGTCTGGCCGCGCTTGCAGGACGCGCACTCGCCGCACGCGGGCAGCCAGCAGACCAGGACGCGGTCACCGGCCTTGACGGACGTGACGCCCTCGCCGACCTCGGCGACCTCGCCCGCGCCCTCGTGGCCCGGCACGAAGGGGGCGGGCTGCGGCAGGACGCCGTTCATCGCGGACAGGTCGGAGTGGCACAGTCCGGTCGCCTTGACGCGGATACGTACCTTGCCGGGCCCGAAGCCCGCGGCCTCGATGTCGTCGACGACTTCGAGCTTGTCCTGGCCGGTCTCCTGCTGGATGGCTGCGCGCACGGTACGGCTCCCCTCGGATGGTGCGAAGACGTTGGTCGCTACGGAGGCCCGGCAGAAGACCGGGCCGAAAGCTGCTGAGCCGAAAGCCGCTGAGCCGGAAGCCGCCGGGCGCGAGGCCCGGTGTGCCCCACGGGCTCAGGTGTGCTCGATGACGGTGTCCGCCAGGACCGGCGCCTCGTCCCGCTCCACGGCCGCCACCGCGGCCACGATCCGGCCGGGACCCGCGCCGCCGTCCCCGTCCGCCCACATCCGCACCCGCAGCGTCTCGCCGGGGTAGACGACACCCGCGAAGCGCGTCGCGTACGACCGGATACGGGCGACGTCGCCGCCGAGCAGCGTGTCGGTGACGGCCTTGAGCGTGGCGCCGTACGAGCACAGTCCGTGCAGGATCGGGCGGTCGAATCCGGCGGTGGCGGCGAACTCGGGATCGGCGTGCAGCGGGTTCCAGTCGCCCGACAGCCGGTAGAGCAGCGCCTGGTCCTCGCGGACGGGTACGTCAACGGTCTTGTCGGGGGCGCGGGTTGGTGGTTCCGGACGGCGGGAGGGACCGCGTTCGCCGCCGAAGCCGCCTTCGCCGCGGACGAAGATCTCGTTGTCGGAGGACCACAACGGCCCGTCGTCGTCCGCCACTTCGGAGCGCAGCACGATGACGGCGGCCTTCCCCTTGTCGTAGACGGCGGCGACCGATCCGGTCCTTACGGCACGGCCGCTCACCGGCAACGGCCGGTGGAGTACGAGGCGTTGGCCCCCGTGCAGGACGGCGGCGAGGTCCACGTCGATGCCGGGGCCGATCGAGCCGTCCACCGAACCGGGCCCGCCGCCCGCGACGGTCGCGAAGCTCGGCAGTACGTGCAGCCGGCTCTCCAGCGTGTAGCGCAGTTCGTCCGCGCCGGTGGCCGGGCGCCCGGCGCCGATCCCCAGGTGGTAGAGGAGAACGTCCTTGTGGTTCCAGGCGATTTCGGTGCGGCGCGGCTCGGCCGCGAGGGCCTTGGCGACGTCGATGGGCATGGTCCCTCCGAGGCACTTCCGGTGACGGGTACTTCCGGTGCGCTGGCTAGAACATGTTCTAGAGGTGGTTTCTGTATAACGCAAAGCCCAGGAAGTGAGAAGAGCTGACACATCGTCAGGTGAGACGATTCCCGTCCGCCCCGCCCGCCGGAGCCCCCCGCACCCGTGACATTTGTACTGCCCCGCTCCGGACATTCACCTCTGCCCGCCCCGCCTCTCCCCTCCCTACGCTCCTGGCCATGGAGAAAACCTCACCCGCCGTACGCTTCACCGCCATCCACAAGAGCTTCGGGCCGGTCAGGGCCGTGGCCGGGATCGACCTGGAGATCGCGCGCGGCGGCACGATGGCGCTGCTCGGCCGTAACGGAGCCGGGAAGTCGACCGCCATCAGCCTGCTGCTCGGCCTGGACCGGCCCGACGCCGGCGAGGTGCGGCTGTTCGGCGGCACGCCGCAGGAGGCGGTCAGGGCCGGGCGGGTCGGCGCGATGCTCCAGGACGGGCGGCCGATCCCGCGCGCCACCGTCAAGGAGTTGGTGACGTTCGTGGCGACCACGTATCCGCGCCCGATGCCTGTCGCGGAGGCGCTGTCGCTGGCCGGGATCACGGAGTTGGCGGGCCGCCGCGTGGACAAGCTGTCCGGCGGCCAGACGCAACGGCTCCGCTTCGCGCTGGCCGTCGCGGGCAACCCGGAACTGATCGTGCTGGACGAGCCGACGGCCGCCCTCGACGTGGAGGCGCGGCGGGTGTTCTGGCGGTCGATGCGCGGTTACGCGGCCCGCGGCAACACCGTGCTGTTCTCCACGCACTACCTGGAGGAGGCGGACGAGCACGCCGACCGCATCCTGGTGATCGACCGGGGCCGTACCGTCGCCGACGGCACCGGCGAGCAGATCAAGCAGGCCGTCGGCGGCACGCTCGTCTCGTTCGACCTCGCCGGGTCCGGCTCCGCGGGCCTGCGCGCGCTGCCCGGTGTGACCGGCGTCGAGATCCGCGGCGACCGGGCCCTGCTGCGTACCTCCGACTCCGACGCCACCGTCGTCGCCCTCGCGGCGAGCGACCGTGTCCGCCGGTTGGAGGTCGTCCCGGCCAGCCTGGAGGACGCCTTCCTCACCCTGACCGCACCCCACCCGGCCACCGAACTCCCGGCCGCCCAGCCCCCGGCCGCCGAACTCCCGGCTACCGACCCCCCGACCCCGCACTCCACGCCCGCCCGCCCCCTCAAGAAGGAAGCCGTCCGATGACCGAGTACGTGAAGCTCGAAGTCCGGCGCGCCCTGCGCGACCCCGGCTTCATCGTCATGGGCTTCGCCATGCCCGTGCTGATGTACCTGCTCTTCACCAACCTCGGGGTCGGCGGCGACGGCCAGGACAGGATCGACTACGCGCGGTACTACATGGTCGGCATGGCGGCGTACGGCGCGCTCGGCGCGTCGATGGGAATCGGGACCGGCGTCGCCGAGGACAAGGGTCTGGGCTGGCTGCGGCAGCTCCGCGTCACCCCGCTCAGCCCGTTCCGGGTCGTGGTCGGCCGGGCGCTGACCGCCGGGGTGACGGTACTGCCCGCGATCTGCGCCGTCCTGCTGGCCGGGGCGCTGGTGAACGGCGTGCGCCTGGCCGTGTGGCAGTGGGTCGCCACCGCCCTGCTGCTGTGGGTCGGCACGATCCCCTTCACCCTGCTCGGCCTCGGCAACGGCTACGGTCTGACCGCGCAGACCACCGGCGTCACGAGCATGGCCTGCATGATGGGCCTGTCGATCGTCGGCGGCCTGTGGATTCCGGTCGACGCCTTCCCGCACTGGCTCGCCCAGGTCTCCCAGTGGACGCCCGCCCAGCGCTTCGGCCAGCTCGGCTGGAGCGTGCTTGACCGGCACGCGCCCGGCGCGGGTACGGTGGCCGTGCTCGGCGGATGGCTGGTCGTCTTCGCCGGTTACGCCGTCCTCTCCTACCGGCGGGGCGCGCGGACCGCATGACGACGACGCACCAGGCGACCCCCCGCCGGGACACGTACAGCGCGTACCGAACGGGGACGGTGACCGCCATGACGGCGAACAACGGCATGGCCGACGGCGTGACCGACCGCCCGCCCGGCGCGGCCGGCCACCCGGCCGAGGCCACGGACAAGCCGTGCGGCAGGGCCTTTTGGCGGCGCGGCACACCGCACGACTTCGCCCGCGAGATCGAGCACATCAAGTCCCCCGACGGCAAGGCGTTCTACCCCTGGCTGCTGATGGTCATCGGCCCCGGCAACGACATCGCCCAGAGCCGGGTCCCCGCCCCCTGGCTCGCGGGCTGCGGCCTCGCGCTGTTCTGCCTCTTGTACGTGTTCACGGTCCGTTCGGCTTTCCACGAGCGGTGGCGCAGGGGGCCGGTCCCGTACCGTCTGCTGGGTGCGCTGGCCGTCTGTACGGCCACGCTGGCCATCGCCTACGGCGGGAATTTCCTGCTGCTGTACACGCTGGTCTCGCTGAGCGTCGGCGCCGTGGCCTCCACCCGTCGCGGCCTCGGCCTGATGCTGACGCCGCTGAGCGCGACCGCCGGAGTCACCGCGAGCACCCACGGCCAGGGCTTCTGGGGCACGGCGGGCCTGGCGTACGGCACCTTCCTGTCCGGCCTGGTCGTCTCGGTGATCATCACGCTCTCCTACGCCGTCGCCCAGCTCAGGGAGACCCGGCAGGAGCTGGCGCGCGGCGCGGTCGCCCAGGAGCGGATGCGGTTCTCACGCGACCTGCACGACCTGCTCGGGCACACCCTGTCGGTGGTCGTGGTGAAGTCCGAGGCCGCGCGCCGGATCGCGCCGCGCGACATCGACGCGGCGCTCGCCCAGGTCGCCGACATCGAGGCGGTCGGCCGCCAGGCGCTCACCGAGATCCGCGAGGCCGTCACCGGTTACCGCGAGGGCAGCCTGTCGACCGAACTCGACCGGGCCCGTTCCCTCCTGACCGCCTCCGACATCGAGGTCGTGGTCCAGGAGTCGGGCCCGCCCCTGCCCCCGCAGACCGAGGCGCTGCTCGGCTGGGTGGTCCGCGAGGGCGTCACCAACGTCGTCCGGCACAGCGGCGCGACGCAGACCCGTATCGAACTCGCCACCGGGCGCGGCCGGGCCCATCTGACCATCAGCGACAACGGCCGCGGGTCCTGTCCGCCGCCGTCCGGTCAGGACGGCGACGCCAGGACCCGCACCGGTACCGGCCTGCGCGGCCTGACCGAACGCCTCGCCGCCGCCGGCGGCTCCCTCACCTCGGGCCCGGCCGCCGACGGCGGCTTCCGTCTGACGGCCGCCCTCCCGGTGGAGGAGGACGCGGCCCCGGCCGCTCGCACCGTGCCGGCGCGCTGACCGGCCGGGGCCGCCGTCCGCCCGGGGTCAGCCGTCGATGACCGACGTGATCTGGTCGGAGTCGGTCATCGCGCCCGACCAGACGCGGATGTCCTCGATCTGGCCCGCCAGGTAGTGCCCCCAGGTCGCGCCGACGTAGGCGCGGCCACCGGTGAAGTCGCCCGCTCCCTGGACCGGGGTGTAGGGCTGGGTGTCCTGGAGGTTGTCGCCGAGGTAGAGGCTGACCGTGCCGGACTGGGCGTCCAGGACGCCGGTGACCTGGACGGCGCCGTCCGCACTGCCGCCGCCGGGGTCGTCGTTGGGCGAGACGGCGCCGGTGAAGGTGCCGTCGGCGGCGACCCGGCCGAAGAGCCACTGGCCCTGCGGGACGGTGATGACGTTGCCGTCGTCGTCCAGTGTGGTGGTGGTGCCGGTGTACTTGAACCACACGCCCCACGAGGAGCCGTCGGCCGAGCGCTGCCCGGCGATCTGTTCGGTGTAGCCGACGGGGTGGGTGACCAGGGCAGCCGCGTCGAGCTGGGTGCGGGTGGTGACCGTGAAGGAGCCGGTGTCGTCCACGACGGAGCCGGGGGTGGAGACCGAACCGGTGGTGCCGTCGAGAGCGACGGTGTCGCCGTCGAGGGTGGCGCCGCCCGAGGTGGTCAGGGTGCGGCCGTAACCGGAGGCGGTGTCGGCGAGGGTGGTGCCGGAGGCGCCCGACGGGTCCCAGGCCGCGGTGAGTTCGACCTGGGCCTTGCCGTCGGCGCCGAGCAGCCGCGCCTCGTCGGAGGCTTCCCGCGAGGTCAGCGTCCGCTGCCAGACCTTCACCTCATCGATGCTGCCCGAGAAGTTGTACTGGTACGTCCCCCACTTGTAGCGCCCGATCTGGAAAGCGCCGGTCGCCGACCACGAGCCGGTGGTGGTCGCGGTGCCCTGGAGCACGCCGTTCACGTACAGCGCGCTCTGCGAGGTCGCCGGGTCGTAGCTGCCCAGCAGGTGGGTCCACACCCCGGTCCTGGGCGGGGACTTGGCCGCCACTCCGTAGTACGCGGTGCCGGTGTTGGCGTCCTGCTGCTTCACCCCGAAGAACCAGGTGCCCAGGCCGTGGTCGTAGGCCAGGATGAACGGGCTGTACGTCGTCCCGTCCTGGGAGAGCACGATGCCGTTGGGCGTGGTGGTGTCCAGCTTCACCCACGCCGAGACGGTGTACGCCGAGCGGGTCTCCAGCACGGGCCCCGCCGTCGAGGCGTACCCCGACGTCCCGTCCAGGTGCAGGCCCTTGTCCGGGGTGCTGCCGCCGTTGCCGTCCGGCAGGTCGCCGCGACGGCCGTTGGCGTCGCGGACCGCGCCGGTGCCGGACAGCGTCGCGTTGTGCTGCTGCGCCGGCACCGTGGTCGAGGTGTCGACGGCCTGGCCGCCGCTCTCGTCGAAACTCCACTGCCCGACCGGGCCCGCACCGGCCGCGACCAGGAAGTCCTTGACCGTCTCCGCGCCCCAGCGGCCGACGACGTCCTTGGCGCGTACGTCCAGGTGGTACGTGCCGGAGACGGGCGGTGTGATCGTCGCGCTGGTGACCCCGGCCGCGAGCGCGATCCACGCGGCAGACGAGGACAGCTTGTACTCGTAGGCGGTGTTGGTGTCACCGGACGCGGGCCCGAAGGTGACCTTGCCCTCTACTCCTGGACCGCCCGCCGGAACACAGGCGTTGGGCAGGCACTCGCTGTAGGTACGCGCGAAGGCGACCGTCGGCGCCTTGGGGGCGGTGGAGTCGACCTTGAAGTAACACCAGCCGGTGGTCGAGCCGTTGGACGGTCCCGACAGGTAGCTGCTCTGGTTGTCGTAGTACGAACGGGTCCATGTGCGATAGCGGTACAGCGTGCCGTCGGTCAGGGTGGGCGCGGTGGCGACCCCGGGTGAGACGTTGTCGCCGACGAATCCGGTCGCGGGCCGCACGATGTCGCCGAACGCGCTCGACCACGTGGCGCTGGACGCCGTGTACTTGTCCATGCTGAAGACCGAACGCAGCCGCGCGCCCGACTCGCCGCCCGCCGCCGTCTGCGGCACCGACGACAGCGCGGGCGTCGGGTCGGAGATCACCGACGGGTCGGCGCTCTTGGTCGAGCACACCACGCCGCTGCCCGTGACCAGACCGATCTTCGTCGGGAGCGCGGGGTTGGCCACGTAGTTGACGGACAGCGCCGCGTTGTTCTTGAACCGCTTCCACGCGGAGGTGTCGGACTCGTCGTGCGCGCGCAGTTCGAGGGTGAGCTTGGCGAATTTGCCCGCGGCGAAGTCCGCGACCGTGGGCGTCAGATTCTCGTTCGTCTCCTCTGGGTTGTCGGCGAATTCGATCGGCGCGTCAGGGGAGTTGGGATCGCAGGCCGAACCGCGGCCGGCCGAGAAGGAGCGGTCGACCATCAGGTCGAGTTCCTTGGGGCGGGACGACCAGGTCGTGGACGACGAGAAGTTGTTCGTACGCTCCAGGTCCGTCCAGCGCGCGGCGCACTGGAACGCCCAAGGCGAGGTGACGCGGAAGGTCGCCTTCAGGACCTTCTTGCCCTTGAGGGCGCCGGGGGTGAACTGGAAGTAGAGCCGTTGCGTGTAGCCGGGACCGCAGTAGTAGCCGTTCCAGGAGCCGCAGTGGCCGTCGCCCTCGCCGTTGGTGCCGTTGCCCCAGCCGTAGCTGGTGTAGCCGTCGCTGCGCAGGAGCGTGCGCTGCGGGGCGCCCGAGGCGAGCGACACGTCGGGGTCGATGTACAGCGGATACGCGGCGGTGTCCTTGGCCGCGAGGAGGCGGGGGTCGGGGACGACGGCGACGGAGGTGCCGGTGACGTCCAGCGGGGTGGTGGCGGTGGTGGCGCCGGGGGCCGGACCGTCTTCGGGGGCGAGGGCCTCGGCGGTCTTGGCGGTCGTCTTGGCGGTCTTCGCCGTCGGGTTGTCGACCGGGTCGGACGCCGTACCGAGCGAGTCCCACATCTGGGCGGCCGAGGACGTGAACAGCTCCTGCCCGTCGGGGCCGACCGCGCTCAGACCGCCGCTCGCGGTGTCGCTGACGTCCAGGCCGGAGGCGCGCATCCCGAACTCGATCCGCTTCAGCGCCGGATTGGCCGCCGCGGTCGGCGTCTTGACCACCAGCACCTCGCGGTAGCCCTGCGTGGTCGCCGTCATGCGCAGGTCCACGCCCGGCAGTACGTCGGCGTACACGGCGCTCTCGCCGTCCAGCGTCGGAGCGGGCAGCGTACCGGGCCAACTGAACGCCAGCGTGCGGCCGTTACGCCCGATCGTCACCAACGGGGCGGTGCCGCCGCCGGAGAAGGCCAGGTCCACCACGGCCGCCTTCGGGGCCAGGCTCCCGTCGGCCTTCCTGGCCAGGGTCGCGTCCGGCTCGGCCCAGGAGCCGTCCGTCCGCGCGACGCGCACCGGGGCCGTGAACTGGTCGAGCCGCATGGTGAATCCGTCGGGATTCGCGTACGTCGTCGTGCTCTCCGTACGCGCCCCCACGACCTCCACCGGCTGCCCGGACGCCTGCGCCTGGTCCAGGTCCCGCTGCGCCTCGGTCTGCGGTGCGGGTCCGGGCGCGGGGTCCGCCGCCGCGTTCAACGGCGTGAGCCCCGCCCACGCCACCGTGGCCGCCGCCCCCACCGCGACCCCCTGCCACGCCAGCTTCCGCGCTCTGCGCCGCATACGAATATTCACAGTCCGCCCCCACCCCGTTCCACCCGAACTCCCCTATGAGCGAAGTGGATTCTGTGTCCATCTAACGAAGCGCGTCAATCCTTTCACGAAAAAATTAAGTGGAATCCCGCCTTCTGCACCTGCTGCTACCTGCTCCGATACGTACCTCGGGGTTCACGAACCCCGAGGTACGTACAGCCTTTTCCCGCCACCCTTTCCGCCCACCGGATTCCGGGACGAATTCCCCCCGCAGCCCCTTTATCCACTTTTCCGCCGGTCAGTCCGCCGCCACAACGCCCGCCCAGTCCAGCCCACCCCGCGCCCCGACCGCGGGCGCGTAGCCGCCGCCGGGCAGACCGGCGAAGAACTTCAGCACGCCGTGCTTGGTCGCCGCGTAGAGGTCCGGTATCCCGTCCCCGTTGGCGTCCCCTGCGCTGAGGACGCGCGGGTAGGCGGCGGCGGTGAAGCCGGTGCCGTACGCCGTCCAGTCCGCGGGAGCCGCGAGCGTGCCGTCCGCGTTGCCCGCGGCCAGCTTGAGCGTGCCGGAGGAGTCGTCGCGGACGAGGATGTCGGGTATGCCGTCACCCGTGATGTCGCCGGGGGTGATGACGGTGCCGTGGTCGAGGCCGGTGGCGATCACCGTGGGCGTCAGCGGGCCGTAACCGCCGTTCCAGCGCAGCAGCTCGCCGTGCTCGACCGTGAGCAGGTCGCCCATCCGGCCGGAGGGACCGCCGCTTCCGCTGTTGCCGTGCAGGATCTGCCGGGCGACGGTCCAACTGGCGCCGTCGGCACGGCTCCAGGGTGCGCTCATCGCACCGAACCGGCCGAAGTCGCCGAGCCCGTTGTTGGCGTAGGAGGACGCGTAGCCGGTGCCGCTGAACCGCAAGACGTCCTGGTAGCCGTCGAAGTTGTTGTCCCCGTTGCGCACGATGGTGCCGGGCGCCCAGTCGTCACCGCTGTCGGCGTACGTCACGGCCTTCTTCAGCGTGCCGTCGCCCTTGCCGTAGAGCACGTACAGCTTTCCGTCCGTGCCGGTGGCGAGCAGGTCGGCCGTCCCGTCGCCGTTGAGGTCGCCGACGTGGTCCTGCTCGGTGGCGGAGGCCACCGAGAACTCGTACCGCACCACTGGGGAGACGTTCCCGGCCCGGTCGACCGTCTGAACGTTGAGCCAGTTGCCGCCCCACTGAGTGGGCGTCAGCTTCACTTTCGCGGTGCCGTCCGGGCCCACCGGCACCGAAGCGTTGCCGCCGCCGACGGACATCTCCCGGTTCAGCGCGTACTCGAAGCGGACCGTGTCCTGCGAGGCCGGCCCCGACACCTTGAGCGTGAAGGTCCCGGTGGTGCGGACCGGCGGTGCCGGATGCGTCGGGGTCACCGGACCGAAGATCTTCGACGTCACGACGGGCAGGGCAGGTTGAGTATGGTCCGCGATGAAGTGGCAGTCGCCCGACCAGTCCGAGGCGGCCCCCGCCTGGTCCACGTCGCGGGCACGCCAGGTGTATGTCACGCCGTCCGTGAAGTCCGTCGACGGCAGCGTCAGCCAGCGCCGCCCGCCCCCGTATCCGGACGCCGAATAGTCGTACGGCGCCGAGCCGTCGTCCGGCTGCACGAGGAATTCGGTGTCGTAGAAGACTCCCGGATTACCGTTCGACGTCGCGTTGAAGGTGATTCCGGTGTTCCCGATGTATCCGTACGGCGCGTCCGCCCCGCACCCGTCGTCGCTCCCGCCGGCCACCGGGGCCGGGGTCGTACTCAGCCCGCTCGGCGCGGGTCCCGCCGTGTCGGCCGCCCGCGCCGGCGTCGGTGCCACCGTCAACGCCGCCGCGGCGGCGAGCAGTACGGCGGCCACCAGGCCGCCGTACCGTCGCGATCCACGCATGCTCGCGCGCATCCCTGTCATCGTCCCCCCCTGGGAACCGGCACGTGTGGGTGCCGGTAATCATCCGGTGATCGTCGGTGACGACCACGCGAAAAATCTACGCCGGGGGTCTGACAACGCCAACGGGATTCTTGGGGCGCCTAGGGCTTGTCGTCGGGGGCGGGCGGGGGCGGAGGGGTGGAGGGGGCGGGCTCGGACGTCGGGGCGGGGGGTTCGGAGGAGACGGGGGGATCCGAGGGGGCGGATTCGGCGGGGGCGGCCTTGCGGAGGCGGGGGCGGGCGGGGGCGTCGGAGAGTTCCTTGATGTCGTCCATGCCCTCGTCGTGGCCGGTGAGGGGGGCGGTGGGTCGGTCGGCCCCCACGCCCGGGGCGCCGGATGCCTGGCCCTCCGGCGGGAGGAGCCCGTAGTGGGCGTACAGCTCCTGCTCCTGGTCGAGTCCGAGGTGCTGCTCGGCGTCCTCGCGCGGCGCGGCCTTGATCGTGTCGAGGTCGTACGCCACCCGCAGCACACCGCCGCCCGTGTCGCGCCCGATCTCGTGCTCGGCGCCGGCCAAGGGGACGAACGTCTCCTCGAAGCCGTGCATCCCGGTCCTCACCGTCACCCACTGCGGCCGACGGTCCCAGTCGTCCACGTACACATGGCTGACCCGGCCGATGAATTGCCCGTGCCGGTCGTGGATCGTCAGTTCCCTCAATGCCTCGGAACTCCCGAAGACGTCACCCGTCATACGAATTCACTCCTCTACGACGTGCCTGCGGCCCAACCGGAAAAGGTGCGGCACCGTCCTCCCGCGAACCGCGTGCCCGACGAGGCCACCTTCTCCCATCCCGACCGCTACCCCGTGGCGGGCCGCCTAGCGCGTGTCGCCCCGATCACCCACACCCCACGGTGGCCCGGCGACCCGACGGGTGCACGAGGCGGGGTCACGTCGCGGGGAACTCGCCGCTGCGGGCGGCTTCCGCGAAGGCGTTCCACGCCTCGGCCGGGAAGACCAGGGCGGGGCCCTGGGGATCCTTGGAGTCACGGACGGCCATCGCGCCGTCCGGGAGGCGGGCACCCTCGACGCAGTCGCCGCCCAGGCCGTCGCTGTAGCTCGACTTGAACCAGGTAACGCCAATGAGGGAGTTGGCCTTGAAGGTCATGGTGTCAGTGCTCCTTGATCGCTTCTTTGATCATGCTCAGAGACTCGTCCGGTCCCAAGGCGAGGGCCTGGAGGTCGGAGAAGGCGTTCGCGAATCGCTTGACGTCGGCTTCATCGCGCTTGATCCATGTGTCGGCGATATGTTCCAGATGCACCAGCGGCTTCAGGTTCAACCGGTCCGGAAACTGGAAGATGGCGAATGAGCCGTTCATGCCCATGCTGGCACCCGCACGGAATGGCATGACCTGCACCTTGACGTTCGGACGAGACTCCACGACCTCGACGATGTGGGCCAGTTGATCGCGCATGACCTGTGGACGGCCCGCGCTTCGGCGAATGACTGCCTCGTCGATGACCGACGTGTGCCTCAGCGGCGGCGCATCGGTCCGGCTCAGCGCCTGCTGCCGCATGATGCGGACGGTGACCATTCTGCTGATTTCCTCAGCCGAGAATTGCCCATCGGAACGTTGGTGGATATCTCTGGCATACCCCTCGGTCTGCAACAGTCCAGGGACGAAGCCATTTTGGAACATCTGCATTGCTTCGGCGGCGGCTTCAAGGTCAAGAAACGCTTTGAAGCCGGGCTTCATAATCGCGCGGTACTCGGGCGTCAGCCACCAGTCACGCCTGGTCTTGGTGACCGCCGCATAGCTCATCAGAACGGCCCGCTTGTCCGCGTCGGCCCCGTAGATCTCGCACAGCGCCATCACGTCGGCGGTATCGACGGATGTGTTCTCTCCCGTCTCCAGTCGGGTGAGCTTAGACGGGCTCCAGATCAGCTTCTTGACGACCTGAGCGCCCTTAAGGCCCGCTGCCAGGCGAAGTTGACGCAGTTCGCTCCCCAACTGAAGGCGGCACAGCGCAGGGGTCGCCGACTCCATGTCTGCCATCATCCACTCTCTCCTCCGTGCGGTTCGGCTCCTGGGAGAACGTTCTGCCTGCGCGCGAAACGTTCTGCGCCGCAGCGGGAGATTCCGCCGCGCCGCGTGAAAGTGCTATTCGGGCGCGGGAATTCACGCCAAAGGTTGGCGCTCAGAATTCCGACTACCCGGTGTCAGCGTATCCCTTTCGCTGCCACGCTTGAAGGGAATCGCTAACACAGCGCATCAGACCCCTCCCTGAAAGTGAGCAAGGCCATGCACGAGACCCCGCCGCCCACGGCGGCCAACTCATCCGAACCCGTACGGACTTGGCCGCCCACGGCGCTAACCGTGCACCGCGCCCGGCACGCCCTCGCAGAGACCCTCGGGGAGTGGAAGATGGACGAACTCGGGGACGCGGCAGCGCTCGTGCTCTCGGAGTTGCTGACCAACGCCATGCAGCACGGGAGGGTGCCGGGGCGAAAGATCGGCACCCGCTTTCTGAGGCTGGCCGACGGCGGTCTCCGTATCGAGGTGCACGACGCGCGCAGCGAAGCTCCTTCGCCGCGCGAGGCCACCGCCTGGGACGAGCACGGGCGCGGGCTGGCGCTGGTGGAGGCGCTGACGGAGGGGTGTTGGGGGACGGCGACCCGGGAGGGGCCGGGGAAACTCGTGTGGGCCGAGCTCAGTTGGGGCGGGCGGCAGGGGAATCGGCCGGCTTGATCTCTCCGGCGAAGACGATGACCTGGTCGATGAGGCTCCGCCGCAGATGGACGACGTCGGTTCCCGTCAGACGGGGGCCTCCGTCGGGAGTGGTGAAGACCCACTCGTACCGGGCCCACTCGTCGGGCATGTCCACCGCCGAGCGGCGCTCCATCGTGCCGGCCCCCGCCGGGTGGCGCCGGATGTCCAGCACGAAGCGTTCGACCGCCTCGATCCCCTCGCTGCGTCCCAACGGCCCCCAGAAGAGGACGTCCGAGGTCAGGGCCTGGGAGAGCAGCCCGGTCACATAGGCGTCGTCCGACGCGTTGAACGCGGAGATGAACGTGTCGATCGCGGACTGCGCGGTCTCTTCATGCATGTACCAGTAGTACCAGCCCACTCGCGGCCATAGTCGCTGTGCGAGCCATGTCCCGGAGACGGTGAGCGGACCGCGCGGGCGGGGGCTGTCTAGGGTGGGGGGATGACCCACGGGGAGACAGGGCAGGACGGCGAGCAGGGCGACAGCCGGGGCGGGGCGCTGACGCGGGTGCTGCTCGCGGAGGATCAGGGGATGATGCGGGGCGCGCTCGCGTTGTTGCTGGATCTGGAGGACGACCTGGAGGTCGTCGCGCAGGTGGCGGCCGGGGACCGGATCGTGGCGGAGGCACTGGAGGCGCGGCCGGACATCGCGCTGCTGGACATCGAACTGCCGGGGTGCAGCGGGCTCGACGCGGCGGCGGAGCTGCGCAAGCGGCTGCCGTCGTGCCAGGTGCTCATCCTCACCACGTTCGGCCGGCCGGGGTATCTGCGGCGCGCCATGGAAGCGGGCGCGGCCGGATTCCTGGTCAAGGACGGGCCCGTCGAGGAACTGGCCCACGCCATCCGCCGCGTCCTGCGCGGCGAGCGCGTCATCGACCCTGCCCTGGCGGCAGCCGCGCTCAGCGCGGGGCCCAGCCCGCTCACCCCGCGTGAGCGCGATGTGCTCAACGCCGCCGCCGACGGTTCCACCGTCGCCGACATCGCGGCCCGCGTCTTCCTCTCCGAATCCACCGTGCGCAACTACCTCTCCGCGGCCATCGGCAAGACCGGCACCCGTAACCGCATCGAAGCCGTACGCCACGCGCGCCAGAACGGCTGGCTCTGACCCCTCACCTCAGCGAGGCGAGGAACGCTTCGGCCGCGTCGTCGACGCGAGCGCGGTCGCCGGTGGCGAGGAGGTCGAGGAGCAGGCCGCGAACGGTGGCGATGACGAGGGTGGCCGTACGTACCGCCAACTCGGGTGAGACATCGGGCCCTTGGGCGGCGCACAGGGCGTTCATCCAGTCGGTGACGACGTGGTCGAGGAAGTCGGAGAACTGCTCGGGCGCCTGGAGCGCACGGCCGTAAACGGCGAAGAAGAGCCGGAATTCGGCGCCTTGGCGCGGGTCGGAGGCGCGTTGCCAGACGGCGCGTACGGACGTCGCCAGATCGGGCTGGTGTCCGGCCGTCTCGTTGGTGGCCTGGAAGATGCGCTCGCGCAGGCGCCCGAGGACGGCCTGGAGCATCTGCTCCTTGGTGCCGAAGCGGTGGACGAGGGTCGTGGGCGACACCCCGAGGGCGGCGGCGACCGGCCGCCACGACACCTCGGAGAACCCGTGCTCGACCGTGTAGTCGACCACCGCGTCGAGCAGTTCCGCGCGCCGCTGGTGGTCGACGGGCCGCCCCGCCATCGCTGCCTCCGGTTGATCGTCGCGGTCCGTCGTGATCGCCGGTCCGTGGTGATCGCCGCGGTCCGTCGTGATCGTCGCGGTCCGTCGTCGTCCAGCACCCATCATGCGTCAGCCGACGTCACCGCTTGACTTTTCTTGCACGACCGTACAAAGAATGGAGGGTGACCGCAAGGCCGCCCGCCGCGGATTCGCCGGACGGGCGCGCCCCTTTCTGGAGGTTCCCCATGCGCGTTTTCGTCACAGGAGCGTCGGGCTGGGTCGGCCGCGGGCTCGTACCCGAGCTGATCACCGCCGGTCACTCGGTCGTCGGGCTCGCCCGCTCCGATGCCGCCGCCCGGACCCTGCGGGCCGCGGGCGCCGAGGCTCTGCCGGGATCGCTCGACGACCTCGGCACGCTGCGGGAGGCCGCCGCGTCGTCCGACGGCGTCGTCCACCTCGCGTTCAAGCACGACATCGCCTTCGCGGGCGACTTCGCCGGTGCCACCGACGCCGACCGCGCGGCGATCGAGACCTTCGGCGAGGCCCTGACCGGTACGGACAAGCCCTTCGTCATCGCCTCCGGCATCCTCGGCGTGCTCGGACTGCCGCCCGGCGTCGTCGCGACCGAACGCGACGGACTCGCGACGGCCGCGAGCACGGAGGACGGCACTCATAGCACCAACAGCAGCAGCAACAGCAACGGCCCGATCAGCGGCTCCGGCGGCCGGATCGGCAACGCCCACTACGTACAGGCCCTCGCCGGCCACGGCGTCCGCTCCTCCGTCGTACGCCTCCCGCCCGCCACGCACGGCACCGGCGACAACGGGTTCATGCCGGTCGCGATCGGCTTCGCGCGCGAGAAGGGCGCCGCGGCCTACGTCGGCGACGGCGCCAACCGCTGGCCGTCCGTCCACCGCGACGACGCCGCCCGGCTGTTCCGCCTCGCGCTCGAATCCGCGCCCGCCGGTTCCGTGCTGCACGCGGTCGCCGACGAGGGCGTTCCGATCCGCGAGGTCGCCGAGATCTTCGCCTCGCACCTCGGCGTCCCCGCCGTCTCCGTCACAGCCGAGCAGGCCGGGGAGTACGTCGGCTGGCTCGGCCGCTTCTGGGCCGTCGACGGCCCCGCCTCCGCACGGATCACGCGCGATCTGCTCGACTGGCGGCCGACCCGTCCCGGCCTGATCGCGGACCTGAAGGACGGCCACTACTTCGGCTGAGCCCCCTCCCCCGGGGATTCCCGCCATGTCCGATTCGTTCAAGAAAACGGCGCCGGCCGGCCGCTAGCGTCGCGGTCATGGACAGCACAGGCATGGACAGCACGGGTACGGACAGCACGGGCACGGAATCCCGGCACCTCGGCATCCGTATCGACCGTCCCGTCAAGGACGTCTACGACTACGCCTCGAACCCGGCGAATCTGCCGGAGTGGGCGCACGGGCTCGGCGGCTCGATCGAGGAGATCGACGGTGAATGGGTCGCGCGGTCAGCCCCCTTGGGGCGTGTGACCGTCGCCTTCTCGCCCGCCAACGAGTGGGGCGTGCTCGACCACGACGTCACGTTGCCCTCCGGGCAGACCGTCTACAACCCGGTCCGGGTGATCGCGGACGGCCACGGCCAGGCCAGCGAGGTCGTCTTCACCCTTCGGCGGCAGCCGGAGATGAGCGACGACGACTTCCGGCGCGACGCCGAGTCCGTCACCGTCGACCTGGCCCGGCTCAAGAGCCTGCTCGAAGCGGCCGGTCGGCCGTAGGCGTCCGCGCGGGTGTCAGTGCCGTGCGATAGACAACTCCGCACAGACTCCCGCGGTAGCGGTAGCGGTAGCGGGAACGAGCGACGAGGGGGCGACCATGGCGGTCGAGGGCGCGGCAACGGCAGGAACGGGCGGGCAGGTGGGCGCGGAGGCGGACACGGCGGCGGACACGGAGGCCGGGCTGACCGGGCTGGCCGGGCGTACCAAGGTGGTCGGCGGGATCGAATCGCTGGTCCTCGACGGCCGCCGCCTCTGGTTCGGCTTCGACTTCTCCTCCGACCAGGTGCTCTCCCCGCTGATCGACGACGCGGGAGCCATGGCACGGTTCGCCGCGCGGCACATGCGGCAGCGCACCGGGGCGCACGACGAGGCGTACTGGGCGGAGCTCGTCGCATCCGCCGTCGACAGCTCGGACCTGGTGTGGCGCGACGACCAGCGCGCCTTCACCACGAGCGCGCTGGAGGCCGGGGACGAGGGCCCGGCGACCGAGCACCTGCTGTATCTGCTCGACGCGGCCACCGAGTGGGACGGCCGGGTGCCCGCGGACCTCACGGCAGTCGGCCTCACCCCGGCCGGCCTCCCCGCCGAGGCGGAAGAGACCGGACAGGCACTGCGCGCCCACCACGCCGTGGGCAACTGGTCCCTGCTCTTCGACCCGTACATCCGCGGCATACGGCACACGGCGGCCGGGCGCGGGCGGTAGCCGGTCAGAGGCTCTCCCGGCCAGGAACTCCTGACGAAAGGGGCGGCGGGAATCGGCAGGGGCGCCGGCCATGAGTGAGAGCGGCACCGTCGCCCGGCAGGCCCCGGGCCGGCAGGCCGCTGCGCGGTGCCGCCAGGCGGTGTCGGGGCCGGTCGGCGCGGGTCAGGAGGCGGGGGCGAAGAGTTCCAGGGCGATGTTGTCCGGGTCGCGGAATTCCAGGATCCAGCCCGCGCCGATGTCCTTGATCCCGGCGTTCGGGATGCCGCGGTCGTCCAGGACGCGCAGCGCGGCCTCCAGGTCGTCCCGGCCGCTCACCGCGAAGCTGACGTGGTCCAGGCCCACCCGGTCCTCGCTGAAGCGGTCCGAGGCGACCGGGCGCAGGCCGAGCAGGGAGTCACCGAGCTGGTAGATGACGCCGCCGTAGAGGAACGACAGCTCCTCGCGCGTCCTGTCGTCCGCGTCCGCGGGCAGTTCGAAGGCGACGGGCAGTCCGAAGAGGTCCTCGTAGAAGGCGCGGGAGCGGTCGATGTCGGTGACCGTGAGGCGGACGTGGGCGAAGGCGCGCGGAGTGATCTGCATCCACCCATCATGTGGCCCGGGTGACGGGATGCCCGGGAACCACTCCGGAAGGCGCGAGCAGCCACCTCGCCTGCCCGAAGGACGCCGTCACGCGCTGCGCCTGGGAAGACGCCGTCATGGTCGAGTACGCCGCGACGAGCCGCTGCGCGGTCGCCGACCGGATCACTCCGTTACGGGCAGGCACTCGGTGAGCAGGCCGACGACGTCGCGCCAGGCGCGCCGCGCGTGCTGTGGGTGGTGGCCGACGCCGGGGACGGTGGGGTGGTCGACCGTCGGGTGGTGGAAGGCGTGCAAGGCGCCGCCGTAGACCACGAGGCGCCAGTCGACACCCGCGGCCTGCATCTCGGCGGTGAACGCGTCCCGTTGCGCGGGCGGCATGATCGGGTCTTCCGACCCGACCCCGGCCCACACCGGGCAGCGGATGCGCGCTGCCTCGCCCGGCCGGCCTGTGGTCGTCGCGTTGACGGTGCCGATCGCGCGCAGGTTGGCGCCGTCGCGCCCGAGTTCCAGCGCGATGGCCCCGCCGGTGCCGTAGCCGACGGCGGCGATCCGGTCGGGGTCGGTGCGCGGTTCGGCGCGCAGCACGTCGAGCGCCGCGTGGCCGATGCCCCGCATCCGCTCGGGGTCGGCGAGCAGCGGCAGGCAACGGGCCAGCATCTCCTCGGGGTCACCCACATAGCGACCGCCGTGGAGGTCGAAGGCCAGCGCTACGTATCCCAGCTCGGCGAGAGCGTCGGCCCGGCGGCGCTCGACGTCGCTGAGCCCCATGCCCTCGGGTCCGATCAGCACCGCGGGCCGGCGATCGGCACCGGCCGGGAGCGCGAGGTGCCCGATCATCGTCAACCCGTCGGCCGGATACTCGAGCGTGCGCGTCGTCGTCGTCATCGTCGTCGTCGTCGTCATAAGACTGGACCGTAGTGATCGTCGGGCCTGGCCGGGCCGGTGTTCTCCGCCGGCGGAACAGCGCGGGGGCCTCTGAAACGCGCCGACACGAAGACGGCCCCGACGGCCCCAGCGGCCCCGGCGGCCCCGGCGGCTACGGCGGCTACGGCGGCTACGGCGGCTACGACACCGGAACGATCTTCGGAGTCGGCTTCGGCAACAGCGCCGTGAGCGCGGTGCCCACGACCAGGAAGGCCGCGCCGATCAGGAAGGCCAGGGAGTATCCGGAGGTCAGCGCGCGTGTCGCCGACGCTCCCGCGTGAGCGCGGGAGGAGATACGACCGGCGGCGGCGGTCGCGAGGATCGTGAGCCCGAGTGCCCCGCCGAGCTGGCGGGAGGTGTTGAGGAGGCCGGAGACGAGCCCCTGTTCGCTCATGCCGACACCGGAGGTGGCCGCCGCCGCGATGGGGGTCATCATCAGGCCCGCGCCGAACATGGTGAGGACGCCGGGTCCGAGGATCGAGGTGAGGAAGGCCCCGTCCACGGTGAGGCGGCTCTGCCAGGCCAGGCCCGCCGCCGAGATGAGGCCGCCCGCCGCGCCGATGATCCGGCTGTCCACGTAACTCATCAGCCGGGGCGCCAGCTTGGAGCCGACGATGATGCTGACGGTGTGCGGCAGGAAGGACAGACCGGCCCGCACCGGGCTGTAGTGCAGCACGTTCTGCATGTACAGCGACAGGAAGTACCAGGTGGCGAAGGTCGCGGCGCCGACCGCGAGCAGGACGGTGTTGGCCGCGGACACCGAACGGATACGGAACAGGCGCAGCGGCATCAGCGGCTGGGCGGTCCTGGCCTCGACGGCGACGAAACCGCCGAGCAGGACGGCGCCCCCGATGACCGGCAGCAGCGCGGTGGCGGACGTCCAGCCGTGCGACTCGCTCTCGGCGATGCCGTACGCGAGGGCCGCGACACCGCCGGTGACCAGGACGGCGCCGGGTATGTCGAGACGGCGGCTCGTACCGCCGCGGCTCTCGGTGAGCCACAGCGCGGCGCCGACGATCACCAGCGCGCCGATCGGCACGTTGACCAGCAGCACCCAGCGCCAGGACAGGTAGTCGGTCAGCAGGCCGCCGACGAGCCCGCCGGCCGCGCCGCCGCCCGCGCCGACCGCCGTCCAGGTGCCGATCGCCCTCGTCCGCTCGGGGCCCTCGGGGAAGGACGTGGTGAGGATGGCGAGCGTGGTGGGCGCCAGTACGGCGGCGCCGATGCCCTGGAGGGTGCGGGCGGCGATCAGCAGCCCCGAGGACTGCGCGAGGCCGCCCGCGAGGCTCGCGGCCGTGAACAGGCCGAGGCCGACGAGGAAGACGCGCTTGCGGCCGAAGAGGTCGGCGGCCCGGCCGCCGAGCATCAGCAGGCCGGCGAACGTGATCGCGTACGCGTTCACCACCCACTGCTGACCGGCCTGGCTCAGCGCCAGGTCCGTACGCATCGACGGCAGCGCCACGTTCACGACGGACACGTCGAGCACCACGAGGAACTGGCCCGCGCACACCGCGACCAGCACCGCCCAGGCGGGCGGCGCCGGGCGCCCGGTACGGCGGGGGGTTCGTTCGCGCTGTCCGAGGAGATCACTCATGAGGACCATGCTGCCGTCCCGACTGTCACGAAAGCATCGGGATTTTGGCCTACGTCCACCCCCACCGGGGGCGTAGGCCCCGCACGGCCCCAGCCCCGGCCCGGCCCGGGGCCTGGCGGAAATAAGGTGGCCCCATGACGGATGTGGTGGCGGCGTTCGAGGCCGCGAAGGGGTTCATGCCACGGGACGAGGGCCTGGCCCTGTACGCGGCGGCGAAGGAGGCCGCGGCCGGGCTCGGGCTGCCGCTGCTGGAGGTGGGCACGTACTGCGGGCGGTCCACGATCCTGCTGGCGGACGCGGCCCGGGGCGCGGGCACGGTGGCGGTGACGGTGGACCACCACAGGGGCAGCGAGGAGCAACAGCGGGACTGGGGCAACGGCGAGTACCACGACCCGGAGCTGGTGGCGGTGGAGGCGACGGGTCTGATGGACACGCTCCCGGCCTTCCGCAGGACGCTGTACGAGGCGGGTCTTGAGGAGCACGTGATCGCGGTGGTCGGGAGGTCACCGCAGGTCGCGAAGGTGTGGCGGCAGCCGCTCGGGCTGGTGTTCATCGACGGCGGGCACACCGACGAGCACGCGGGCGGCGACTACGAGGGGTGGGGGCCGCTGGTGGCCGAGGGCGGGCTGCTGGTGATCCACGACGTGTTCGCGGACCCGGACGACGGCGGGCAGGCGCCGTACCGGGTGTACCGGCGCGCGCTGGACTCCGGCGCGTTCGCCGAGGTCTCGGCCACGGGGTCGCTGCATGTGCTGCGCAGGCTGCCGGGCCCGTTCGAACCGTAGCCCCACGCGATCCGCAGCCCGTTCGAACCGCAACCCGCACGAACCGCAGCCCGCACGAACCGCAGCCCGCGCCGCCCGTCGCCGTAACGACTGCCTAGCCCTCCGTAGCTCCCCGGCCGCGCCGGGCCACCGCCCTTCAGGGATGTCCGCGAGGCCGATAGAGTCGCGGGCGTGTTCAGGAACGAGTCGTACGGGGGCGGCAAGGGCCGCACTCTGATCATCGCGGTCGCCGTGGTCGTACCGGCCTGCCTGGCAGGCGGTCTGGTGTACCACGCCGTGGGACATTCCGGGGGCTCGGAGCAGGACAGCGCCGTACGGGCCTCGCCGACGTCCTCGCCGTCGGCCTCACCGACCTCGGCGGGTACCGGCGGCGACGACCAGAAGGGCTCGGCGCCGCAGGCGGACCTGGCGGGCGCGGCCCCGACCGCCCAGGCGACGGCCTCCCCCAGACCGCTCAACACCACAGGCGTGAAGAAGCCGTTGGCGGGCAAGGTCGTCGTCCTCGACCCCGGCCACAATCTCAACAACGCCAAGCACACGGCGGAGATCAACAAGCTGGTGAACATCGGCACCGCCCGCAAGGAGTGCGACACCACGGGGACGGAGACCAACTCCGGTTACGCGGAGGCGACGTACACCCTGGACGTCGCGCACCGGGTGCGGGCGATTCTGCTGGCGCGCGGCGCGCAGGTGAAGCTGACCTACGACGGCGACCGGGCGTTCGGCCCGTGCGTGGACGAGCGGGCCCGGATCGGGAACGGGGCGCACGCGGACGCGGCGCTGTCGATCCACGCGGACGGCGCGCCCGCGTCGGCGTCCGGCTTCCATGTGATCGCGCCCACGTCGGTGCACGTCGGCATCGCGGACACCCGTAAGATCGCGGCACCCTCGTATCTGCTGGCCACGACGTTGCGCTCGCATTTCGCCGCGGCGACCGGCGAGCACTTCGCGGACTACCTGGGCGACGGTACGGGGATGACGGTCCGCGACGACCTCGGCGGGCTCAACCTGTCCACCGTTCCGAAGGTGTTCATCGAGTGCGGGAACATGCGCAACGCTCATGACGCCACGTCGTTGACGGACTCCGCGTGGCGGCAGCACGCTGCCCAGGGGATCGCCGACGGCCTCACCGCCTTCCTCGAAGGGAAGAGGTGACAGGGCTGTAGCAGTCCGGTATGGATCGTGCACCAATGGTCATACCCGGCTGTCCGGACATGATCACACCCGTACGATGGGGCACCGCCCGATTGAGTACGGCTGCGTTTATAGCGTTTGTTGCGTTTGTTGCGTTTGCTTGAGTTTGCTGAGTTGACCGAACTGACAAAGGACAGGACCTGACGTGAACATCCGCTCCCTGACCCGAGGAGACGGCGCGGTGATCGGAGCAGCGGTGCTGCTGCTGATCGCCTCGTTCCTGCCGTTCTTCAGCTTCAAGTCGCCGTTCAACGGCGCGGAAAGTTCGCGGAACCTGTGGCACTCGGACTACTTCCCGATCCTGCCTTCGGTGACGCTGGCCGCGCTGATCGCCGCCGCCGCGGTGGTGCTGGCGCGTACCGGTCCGCTCGTCGGGCGGCAGATCCTGGGGCTCTCGCTTGAGCAGTGGGCGGTCGCGATCTCGCTGTTCGTGGGCTGGACCGCCCTGTGGGCGACGCTGTTCGACAACCCGGACGGCGTCGACAAGGGCGCGGGCAACTGGCTGACGCTGCTGTTCGGCATCGTCATCGCGGTGGCGGCCCCGCTGTCCAACCGTCTTCCCGCGCTCAAGGCCCCGCTGCTCGGCGCCCCGCGGCCCGCGGCCCAGCCGTACGGTGTCGGCCCCGGCCAGCAGCCGTACGCGGCGGGTCCGCCGCAGGCCGGTTACGGCTACCCGGGCGGCGCGCAGTCCGTCGAGACGCCGTACGGTCAGCCGCAGCAGGCCCAGCAGCCGTACGGCGCGCAGCAGTCGGCGCCGCAGCCGGCCGCCGCGCAGGGTCCGTCGTCGGACTTCACCGCTTTCTGGTTCGCGGTGCCGGTGCCGCGCCCGTTGTTCGCGGAGGACAACCCGGGCGCGCAGATCGCCGAACTGACGCCGGGTACCTGGTACTTGGCCGTGGACCAGCGCGGGCCCGCGCTGGTCGCGCAGACCCAGGACGGGCGGCGCGGTGTGCTCCAGGACAGCAGCGGCATCCAGCGCGGCTGATCGTTTCTCCTTCCGGTACGCGACAGCGGCCGGTCCCGCTCCGGACCTCCCTCCGGACGCCGGGACCGGCCGCTGTTCTTTCGTCACCCGCGAACGGCTTTGCCGCCGCAGCCGTCGGTCTTCCGGCCCGCGGCGGGCACGCGTACCCTCCCAGTATTACTGACGCACCGTCAGATCACCTGCCCCCAGGAGGCGTTCATGCGGCTCGGACTCGCGCTCGGTTACTGGGGCCGCGGCCCGGACCCCGGCCATGTGGGGCTGGCGCAGGAGGCGGAACGGCTGGGCTACGACTCGGTGTGGACCGCGGAGGCGTGGGGCTCGGACGCCTTCACCCCGCTCACCTGGATCGCCGCGCACACCAGCCGGATCAGGCTGGGCACGGGTATCGCGCAGATGGCGGCCCGCTCCCCCGCCGCCACCGCGATGCAGGCGCTCACCCTCGACCACCTCTCCGGCGGGCGGATGATGCTCGGCCTCGGCCTGTCGGGACCGCAGGTGGTGGAGGGCTGGTACGGCCGCCCGTTCCCGAGCAGTCCGCTGACCGCGACCCGCGAGTACGTGGACGTGATCCGCCAGGTGCTGCGCCGCGAGGCGCCGGTACGGCTGGACGGCCGCTTCCACGCGCTGCCGTACGCAGGTCCCGACGGCACGGGGCTCGGCCGCCCGCTGAAGCCCATCACCCACCCGCTGCGCGCCGCCCTGCCGGTGCTGCTGGGCGCCGAGGGTCCCAAGAACATCGCTCAGACGGTACGGATCGCCGACGGCTGGCTGCCGCTGTACTGGTCGCCGTTCCGTACCGACGGCTACGACGCGCCGCTCGCCGACGCGCCCAAGGACTTCATGGTCGCCCCGCTGGTCCGCGCGCAGGTCTGCGCGGACCCGGCCGACGGGCTGCTCCCGGTCAAGGCGATGCTCGGCTTCTACATCGGCGGCATGGGCGCGCGCGGCCGTAATTTCCACGCCGAGCTGATGGGCCGGATGGGGTACGAGGAGGAGGCCGGGCGGATTCAGCGGCTCTTCGCCGAGGGCCGCCGCGAGGAGGCGGTGCACGCCGTGCCGGACGCCTTCGCCGACGAGATCTCGCTGGTCGGGCCGCGCGAACGGATCGCCGACCGGCTCGCGGCCTGGCGGTCGGGCCCGGTCACCGACCTGCTGGTGACCGCGCCCGACCGGGAGACACTGCGGGTGCTGGCGGAGCTGAACGCCTAGCCTGACGGTCGGCTCCGGGTGCGTCAGCCGCCGATGTCCTTGAGCGAGGGCACGTTGTTGGTGACGTCCGCCCCCGCGCTCTTGCCCGCTTCCTTGACCTTGTTGATCACGTCGTCGAAGCTGTTCGCCGCCTGGTCGGTGGAGTCGCCCTTGCGGAGCTTGGACGGCAGGTCCTTGAGCGCGTCGATGCCCGCCGTCAGCGGTGCCACCGCCTTGCTCAGCGTGGGGTCGGCCTTGGCGTTCCCGGCCGCCGCCTTCAGCCTGTTGTACGCGAAGGTGCCCGCCAGACCGGCCTTGACCAGCGCGAAGGTCCGGCCGCTCGTGCCCTTCTTGAACTTGCCCGCCTTGTACGGCTTCACGATCCACTGGTACGTGGCCCCGGCCGCGAGGCCCGCGTTGGCGACGAAGCGCGTCTTGGCCAGCTTCTGCTTCTCGACGGTGCTGGTCGGCGACGCGCTCGGGTCCGAACTCCCGGTCGACATGGAGTCCGTGGACTTGCCGCAGGCGGTCGCCGTGAAGAAGGTGACGGCGAGCAGGAGCGCGACGATCGTCCGGCGCAACGGGATGCCTGTCGGCACGGGGACCTCCGGGGGTGGCATTCGGACTACGGATGCGGGGGGTGCGTGGTCTTCGGCAGCATCACCCGGCCCCGGTCCGCCCGCCACTCGGGAGTTCTGGCCAGATCCTCACGCTTCGCGAGAACGCGCCGTCACCGCGGAATCGAAAGGAGTTTCAATCGCCTGAGCCGGGCAAGACGGTTGTCATGGCCAGACGGTATGGCGGTAACCCCGCCGCGGCGATCATCCTCATCGTCGCAGACATCGCTGCACTGATCCTGATTCTGTGGATCTTCTTCTTCGTGTTCGACGCCAACCGGGCGAACGACCTGGTCAACTGGGTCCATCACTCGGCGAATTGGCTCGCGGGCTGGTCGAAGGACCTGTTCACGGTGGACAACGCCAAGTGGCGCACCGTGCTCAACTACGGTCTGCCCGCAGCCGTCTACCTGCTGGTCGCGCACGCGGTGGCAGGCCGGGTCAACCGCGCCTGACGTACGGCACGCGCCTCAGCAGCAGCCCGTCCTGCCGGACGCCTCGGGCTCCAGCCCGACCGGCAGCCGTTCCCCGCTGAATACGGCGGTGGTCGCCTCGTCCCCCCCGAGCGCGGCCACCGCCAGCAGCACGGCGGCGGCGGTCCACGCGGTGCGCTCCACCGGCCAGACGGCGGCGTCGTCGTAGACGTACCCCGTCCAGTACAGGCCGTCGTCCGCCCGCAGATGCCGCATGTCGGCCAGCAGCCGTACGGCGCGGTCGGACTCGCCCACCGCCCAGAGCGCCAGGGCCAGTTCGGCGGTCTCGCCGCCGGTCACCCACGGGTTGGGCACCACGCAGCGGACGCCGAGGCCCGGCACCACGAAGCGGGACCAGCCCTCCTCGATCCGCTCCAGCGCGCGGGGCCCGCGCAGCGCGCCGGACAGCACCGGGTAGTACCAGTCCATGGAGTAGCGGCTCTTGTCCAGGAACCGCTCCGGGTGGCTGCGGATCGCGTGCCCCAGCGCGCCGGTCGCCAACTCCCAGTCCGGCTGCGGCTCTTCGCGGTGTTCCGCGATGGCCAGCGCGCAGCGCAGCGCCTGATGGATCGACGAACTCCCGGTCAGCAGCGCGTCGGTGACGACTGCCCCGCCGTGCTCGGCCGCCTCCCGCTTCCAGCCGATCTGGCCGCCGGGCTGCTGGAGCCCCAGCACGAACTCCACCGCCGCGTGAACCGTCGGCCACAGCCGGTCCACGAACGCGTCGTCCCCGGTGGACAGATAGTGGTGCCACACGCCGACGGCGACGTACGCGCAGAAATTGGACTCCTGGCCGCGGTCGGTCGGCCGCTGCGGGTCGCCGTCCTGATAGGCGGCGTACCAGGACCCGTCCTCGTTCTGGTGCCTGGCCAGCCAGTCGTACGCGGCCAGCGCGCGCTCGTGCTCGCCCGCCGCGTCCAGCGCCATCGCCGCCTCGACGTGGTCCCACGGGTCCAGGTGGTGGCCGCGGAACCACGGGATCGCGCCGTCCTCGCGCTGGACCGCCGCGACGGCGTCCACCGTCGCCGCGGCCTGCTGCGCGGTGAGCACACCGGGCAGTGCCAGCCGCTCCGTGCGGTCCGGCCTCCGGCTGGGGTACGTCACTTGGCGGCGCCCGCGGCTTCGGTGTGCTCCGCCGCGCTTTCGATGGGGCTCGTCGCCGCTTCCACCGGCAGGTGCGGCTTGGTCGCGTAGGCCACGAAGCTCTTGCCGATCAGCGGGTTGAGCGCCTGCTCGGCGACCCGGGTGGCCAGCGGTTTCTTCATGATGTCCCAGACCAGCAGCTTGTGGTACAGCTTCACCGGCAGCGCCTTGTCGTTGTCCACGCCGACCGCGCACTTGATCCACCAGTACGGCGCGTGCAGCCCGTGCGCGTGGTGCGTGCCGTACGGGCGCAGGCCCGCCTCCCGCATCCTGCCGAGCAGTTCGTCGGCCTTGTAGATGCGGATGTGGCCGCCTTCGACCTCGTGGTAGGCGTCCGACAGCGCCCAGCAGACCTTCTCCGGGCCGTAGCGCGGCACCGTGACCGCGATGCGCCCGCCGGGGCGCAGCACCCGCACCATTTCAGCGAGGACGCCCTTGTCGTCGGGGATGTGCTCCATCACCTCGGAAATGATGACGACGTCGAAGCTCTCGTCGGGGAAAGGGAGTTGGAGAGCGTCGCCCTCCATCGCCACCGCCGACGCGCCCTCCGGCGCCTCGCCCTCCTCCTTCATCGCCGCGAACCAGCGGGCGACTTCGCGGATCTCCTCGCCGTTCCTGTCCAGCGCCACCACGTGCGCTCCGCGCCGGTAGCACTCGAAGGCGTGGCGCCCGGCGCCGCATCCGAGGTCCAGCACGCGGTCGCCTGCGGCGAGCGGGAAACGGGTGAAGTCGACGGTCAGCATCAGCGGTTGCTCCCTACCGGGCCGGACTCAGTCTTGGGGGGCACGTCCCCCGTACGTTCACCTTGCGCAGCCGAGCGCCCCTCAGGGGCGCGGGAAACCGCACCGTCACCTTGCGCAAGTGGGCGCCCTTCAGGGGCGCGGGGAACTGCGCGCTCAGCCGACGCGGCGCCGCGGCTCACCGACCGCCCCAGCGGGGCAGACCCGGTCCGTTCCGCGACCACAGGCCCACGCGGCGGCAGCCGCGGATCGGATGCGGGCTCGCGGCCCTCCTGGGCGGCCCCGGCGCCAGAGGGCCGACCCGCACCGTCACCTTGCGCAAGTGGGCGCCCTTCAGGGGCGCGGGGAACTGCGCGCTCGGCCGACGCGGCGCCGCGGCTCACCGACCGCCCCAGCGGGGCAGACCCGGTCTGTTCCGCGACCACAAGCCCGGTGGCGGGTTGCTCGCGCAGTTCCCCGCGCCCCTTCGGGGCACGTCCCGGCTCCTCGCGCCCACGCGGCGGCAGCCGCGGATCGGGGGCGGGCTCGCGGACCTGGGAGGCGGAGGCGATCACTTCGCGGTACAGGGCCACCGTCGCCTCGGCGGCCCGCTCCCATGTGAAGTGGGCCAGGACGCGGGCGCGGCCGGCGGCGGCGAGCCGCTTGCGAAGGTCGGGGTCGGACAGGAGGCGGTCGAGGGCGGCGGCGAGGGCGCCGGCGTCGCCGGGTAGCGCCGCCAGGCAGGTCTCGCCGTCGGGCCCGGCGACCTCGGGGATGGCGCCGCCGGTGGTGGCGACCAGCGCGGTGCCGGTGGCCATCGCCTCGGCGGCGGGCAGCGAGAAGCCCTCGTAGAGCGACGGCACGCAGGCGGCCTCGGCGCCGCGCAGCAGGTCGACCAGCTCGGCGTCGCTGATGCCCTTGACGAATGCGACGGCGTCCTCGAGGCCGAAGTCGGCGATGGCCTCGGCGACGGGCCCCTTCTCGGGCCGTTTGCCGACGACGACGAGATGGGCGTACGGCCGCTGCGCCCGTACCTTGGCGAGCGCCTCGATCAGGAAGACCAGGCCCTTGAGGGGCACGTCGGCGCTCGATGTGGTGACGATCCGGCCGGGCACTTCGGCCACGGAGGGGTCGGGCGAGAAGAGCCGGGCGTCGGCGCCGATCGGGACGGCGCGGATCCGGTCCGGCCGTACGCCCAGGTCCTCGATGATCTCGTCGCGCGAGGAGCCGGAGACGGTCACCACGGACGGCAGGCGGCGGGCCACCCGCTTCTGCATCTGCGTGAAGCCGTACCAGCGGCGTACCGACAGCCGTCGCTTCCAGTCCTGGGCCGCGGCCAGGTCCAGGCGGCGGTCCACGGTGATGGGGTGGTGGATCGTGGTGACCAGCGGCAGGCCGAGGCCGAGCAGCCCGTATCCGAGCGTCTGATTGTCGTGGACGACGTCGAACTCGGCCCGGCGGGCGGCGAGATGGCGCCGGGCACGCAGGCTGAAAGTGAGCGGTTCCGGGAAGCCGCCGGTCCACATGGTGGCGACTTCGAGGGCGTCGACCCAGTCGCGGTACTCGCCGCGCCCCGGCGTACGGAAGGGGTCCGGCTGCCGGTACAGGTCGAGGCTGGGCAGCTCGGTGAGGGTGACGCCCTCGCCGACCGCGTCCAGCACGGGGTAGGGCTGCGCGGCGATCACCTCGACGCTGTGGCCGAGCGCGGCCAGCTCGCGGGACAGGTGCCGGACGTACACGCCCTGGCCGCCGCAGAAGGGATTTCCCTTGTAGCTGAGCAGGGCAATCCGCAGCGGCCCGGCCTGTGAGGTCACTCCGGCCCCCTTCTGAGTCGCGATTGAGCCGGAGCGTAACCGCTGTCGCGCTAATCTAGAACAAGTTTCAGACTTGATGGTACAGAAAGCCAGTCCACCGGCCGCCGGACGGTCGGATCACGCCGCCGGGGGCGGGGCCCGGTGCGGGCCGAGGGTGACTCGCACCACGTCACCCGCCCTGCCATCATGCACGCAGCGCGGGACACCGGCGGCACGGGCCGACCGGCCCGCGGATCGGCACCGAGACGGGCACGGAAACGGGTACGGGAACGGCACGGGATGGGACACATGAGCACTGACTCCAAGCCGTCCAGCCCGCCTCTTCCGCGCGTACCCTCGCACTCCCCCGCGCCGCACTCGCCGCCGCTGACGGAGCGGCAGGAGGCGCGGCGGCGCCGCATCCTGCACACCAGCGCGCAGCTCGCCTGCCGGGGCGGTTTCGACGCCGTGCAGATGCGGGAGGTCGCCGAGACGTCGGGCGTCGCGCTCGGCACGCTCTACCGCTACTTCCCCTCCAAGATCCACCTGCTGGTCGCGACCATGCAGGACCAGCTCGGGCAGTTGCACGGGACGCTGCGCAAGCGGCCCCCGGTGGCGGCCGAGCCGGCCGACCGGGTCGCGGAGACCTTGATGCGGGCCTTCCGCGCGATGCAGCGCGAGCCGCATCTGGCCGACGCGATGGTGCGCGCCCTCACCTTCGCCGACCGCTCGGTCAGCGCCGAGGTCGACACCGTCTCGCGGCTGACCACCGCGATCATCCTGGACGCGATGGGCCTGGACGCGCCCCCCACGGCCGAGCAGCTCTCGGCCGTCCGGGTCATCGAGCACACCTGGCACTCCGCGCTGGTCACCTGGCTCTCCGGCCGGGCCTCGATCGCCCAGGTGAAGATCGACATCCAGACGGTCTGCCGCCTGATCGACCTGACGTCCCCCGAGTAGCGCCCGCGCGGGCGCGGCCCGGGGGCGCCCCTGGCCGCGCCCGGCCGAAGATCCCGGCCAACGATCCCGAGCGAAGATCACGGGCGAAGATCACGGGCGAGATCACGGCCGCCTCCGGCCGCCACCGCCCGGCGACCGGGGCCTCACCGGCCCTTCACGGGAACTTCACCGGGTCCTCGCCGACCCGTCGCCCGCCGTACCGTCGGAGCGGGATCTCCGGTAACCGGATACCCGGTCAACGCACGTACACCTCAAGGGAGTTGACTGTCCGCGTGCGCGGAAGCGCGCGCAGCATATGGGGCAATAATGCCCCACTGCAACCTTGTCTCCGAAATTTCCAGAAACGATCTGGACCCCGCGTGAGCGGAACGGCAGACTCGGAACCACCATTCAGAAGGGACACCATGCCGCTCAGAAGCACCGCAACCGCCCGCCAGGAGCGCCTCGGTGCGGAGCTACGGAAAATGCGGGAAGCCGCAGCGATCACCGCGCGCGACACCGCGCGGCTGCTCGGCACCGACCCGGCGAAGGTGAGCCACATCGAGGCCGGGCGGCTCGGCGTGAGCGAGGAGCGGTTACGCAGACTCGCGGCGTTCTACGAGTGCGGCGACACCGCGCTGATCGACGCGCTCGTGGTCATGGCCAACAGCCAGGGCCGCAAGGGCTGGTGGGAGACCTACCGTGGCGTCGTACCGGCCGGGCTGCTGGACATCGCCGAGCTCGAACACCACGCCACCCGGCTCCGTACCATCCAGATCACCCACATTCCGGGTGTGTTCCAGACCGAGGACTACACCCGTACGGTCTTCGGCTACGCCATCCCGCCGTTGCCCGACAACGAGCTTGAGGCGCGGGTGGCCCAGCGCATGGAGCGTTCGGGAGTGCTCTACCGGGAGACGGCGCCGCCGTACGAGGCGCTGATCCACGAGGCCGCGCTGCGTATGCGGTTCGGCGGCGGGAAGGTGGCGCGCGCCCAGCTCGAACACATCCAGGAGCTGAGCCATCTGCCGCACATCAGCGTGCGGGTGATCCCCTTCGCGGTGGACGGTCACATAGGTTCCGGCCACGCGATGCTCTACGCGAGCGGTCCGGTACGGCCGCTCGACACCGTTCAGATCGACTCCGCACACGGCATCAGTTTTCTGCACGCGGCACCGCATCTGTCCAATTACCGCGTGCTCTACAACACTCTCGCGGAGGTTGCGCTGGATCAGTCCCGGTCACGGGACTTCATCCGCGACATCTCCCAAGACCTCTGAAAGGCCCGCCGATGATCGCGCCCGCGCCGCTCGTTTGGCAGAAGTCCACGTACTCGCAGGAACAGGGCGAGTGCGTCGAGCTGGCCGAGGACGGCGGCGCGGTCCTGCTCCGCGAGAGCGACGACCCAGGGGTCGTGCTGTGTACGACCCCGACCGCGCTGGCCCGCTTTCTGCGGGCCATCAAACGCGGCGGATGAGGCGGGGGCGGTCCCGGGCTGTCGTGGCCGGCCCGGCCCCGCAAGGCCAGGCCCGGTCCGATGCGGCCCGGTGCGGCCCGCTGCGGCCCCGCAAGGGTGACGACGGGTAGCCCGGCCGGGTGATTCCGGCCGGGCGGGCTGTTCACACCGTCCGTCCGGTCACTCCTCCGGCGGGAAGACCGGCTCTCCCGACCCCTGCACGGTCAGGGTGATGGCCTCCACCGGGCAGCTCTCGGCTGCCGCGAGAAGGCCCTCCGAGGCGTCCGCCTCCGCCTCCACCGCGCGGGACTGGCGGGGCACGCCGCCCAGCACGAAGGCGCCGGGGGCGCCGGTCGCGCACAGTCCCGAGCCGATGCAGACGGAGCGGTCCACGTCCACGTGCCAGCGGTCGCCCATCAGTCGGTGCCGCCCGCCGTGCCGCCCGCCGTGCCGGCGGCCCCGGCGGCGGCCCCGGCGGCGTCCTGCGCCGGGGCGGCCGGGTAGTCGGCCGGGAGGTGGATCATCTTGTGCTCAAGGTACTCGCCGAACCCCTCGGGCCCGAACTCCCGCCCGAGACCTGAGTCCTTGTAGCCGCCGAAGGGGCCGAGCATGTCGAGGCTGAAGGTGTTGACGGAGTACGTGCCGGTACGCACCTGGCGCGCGATGTCGATGCCGTGCTCGGTGTCGGCGGTCCACACGCTGCCGGACAGGCCGTAGTCGGAGTCGTTGGCGATGCGTACGGCGTCGGCCTCGTCGTCGTACGGCAGCAGGCAGATCACCGGGCCGAAGATCTCCTCGCGGGCGATCCGCATCCCCGGTGCGACGTCACCGAACAACGTCGGCTCGACGTACCAGCCGGTGTCCAGGCCGCTCGGCCGCCCGCCGCCGGTCAGCACCTTGGCGCCCTCGCGCTGGCCGATCGCGATGTAGTCCAGGGAGCGCTGCCGCTGGCGTTCGGCGACCAGCGGGCCGACCTCGGTGGCCGGGTCCAGCGGGTCGCCGACCACCAGCGCGGACGCCGCCGCCGCCAGCCGCTCGGCGATCTCGTCGTAGTGGCTACGGGGGGCCAGGACGCGGGTCTGGGCCACGCACGCCTGGCCGTTGTTCATCCACGCGTTGGGCACGATCCCGGCGACGGCCGCCGTCAGGTCGGCGTCCGGCAGGATCACGGCCGCCGACTTGCCGCCCAACTCCAGCGTCACGCGCGTGAGATGGCGCGCGGCCACCTCCATCACGCGCTTGCCCGCCGCGACCGAGCCGGTGAACGACACCTTGTCCACACCGGGGTGGCCGACCAGGTACTCGCTGACCTCGCGCCCGGCGGGCACGATGTTCAGCACCCCGTCGGGCAGCCCCGCCTCCTGCGCGATCTCCGCCAGCAGATACGCGTCCAGCGGCGACTCCGGCGACGGCTTGAGCACCGCCGTGCACCCGGCGAGCAGCGCGGGCCCGAGCTTCGCCGCCGCCGTGAACTGCGGTACGTTCCACGGCACCACGGCCGCGACGACGCCGACCGGCTCGCGCCGTACCAGGATCGGCCCGAGCACTCCGGCCCGCCGCTCCTCGTAACGGAAGTCGCGCGCCACGGTGATCGCGGCGTCCCAGACCATCATCGCGCCGAGCGCCTGGGCCAGGACGCTCCAGGAGACCGGTGAGCCGTTCTCCCGGCTGATCAGCCGGGCTATCTCCTCGTGCCTGACCAGGATGGCGTCCTTGATCCGGCCGACGACCTCGATCCGTTCCGCCAACGCCGTGCGGGGCCAGGGCCCTTCGTCGAACGCCGTGCGGGCCGCCGCCACCGCCCGGTCCACATCGGCCCGCGACGCGTGCGGCACCCGTCCGAACACCCGCTCCGTGTGCGGCGACACGACCTCGATCGTCCCCCCGTCCCCCGCCGGATCGACGAACGCCCCTCCGATGAACAGCTTTCCGTGCTCGATGAAGTCGGAACCAGGACCGGGATCGTTCATCGCTGTCGCCTCCGCCGCTCTCGCTGTCGCCGCTCGAACCATTTCTGACGCTCAGTCAGAACTGATACCAGTTCTCGTTATAGTGGGCAATGGACGCGGCACGCCCGGCGGCGGCCGGAGAGGAGCCATCCCATGGCGGACCACGGCACGGCTGGCCGGCGGGAGGATCGGGGGCGGGTGGTCGACCACGGCGGCGGGGTGTGGAGCGTGCCGGTGCCGATTCCCGACAACCCGCTCGGGTACACGCTGGTGCACCTGCTCGACACCGACGACGGGCCGGTGCTGGTGGACAGCGGGTGGGACCACCCGGACTCGTTCGCGGCGCTGGAGCGCGGGCTGCGGGAGGCGGGGACGTCGGTGGGTGACGTCCTGGGGGTGCTGGTGACGCACCACCATCCCGACCACCACGGGCTGAGCGCGCGGGTGCGGGAGGCGTCGGGGGCGTGGATCGCGATGCACGCGGCCGACATCGACGTGGTGCGGCGCACCCGGGAGGCCGAGCCGGGCGTGTGGGTGGAGTACCTGCTGGCGCGGCTGGCGGCGGCGGGCGCGCCCGAGGAGCACCTGGCGCCGCTGCGCGAGTACGGCGGCCAGGCGCTGCCGGGACGGCCGCCCGCCCTGCCGGACCGTGAGATCGTCCCGGGCGAGCTGCTGCCGCTGGCGGGCCGCCGGCTGCGCGCGGTGTGGACGCCCGGCCACACGCCGGGGCACGTCTGCCTGTACCTGGAGGAGAGCCGCCGGCTGTTCTCCGGTGACCACCTCCTGCCGGAGATCTCGCCGCACATCGGCCTGTACGAGGACCCGGACGCCGTCGTCGAGACCGACCCGCTCGGCGACTACCTGGACTCGCTCGAACGCATCGCCCGGCTGGCCCCCGCCCAGGTGCTCCCGGCGCACCAGTACGCCTTCGCGGGCGCGGCGGGCCGGGTCGGCGAACTCCTGGAGCACCACGCCGCGCGCCTGGCGGAGCTCCTCGCCCTGATCACCCCCGAGCCCCGCACCCCCTGGCAGCTCGCCGAGGCGCTGCCCTGGAACCGTCCCTGGTCGCAGATCCCCACGTCCTCGCGGACCATCGCCGTCTCCGAGACCGAGGCGCATCTGCGGCGGCTGACCAAGGCGGGGCGCGCCGAGGCGGTGCCGGGGTCCGGCCCGGTGACGTACCGGGCCGTATAGCGCGGCACCGGGACGTTAGGGTGTTCCCCATGCTCCTGCGCCGCCGCGCCACCACCGTGGCCACCGTCGCCGTCCTGGCACTGGCCGCCCTGACGGCGGCGCCGTCCGCCGTCGCCGCGTCGCCCGGCACGAGGTCGCACGTGACGGCGGCGGGCGCGACGGCCTCGCCGAGCCCGACCGGCGACACGAAGAAGGACGGCGGATCGGCCGGCACCAGTACGTGGCTGATCGTCAGCATCTTCTTCGTCGCGAGCGTCGGCGTGGGCTTCCTGCTCAGCGGCCGCAAGGGCCGCAGGCAGCGCTGACTCCCGCGCGGGGTCCGTCCGGGCAGCCCTCTACAGCCGCTGGATGATCGTACCCGTGGCGAGCGCGCCGCCCGCGCACATCGTGATCAGGGCGAACTCCTTGTCGGCGCGCTCCAGTTCGTGGAGCGCGGTGGTGATCAGACGGGCCCCGGTGGCGCCGACGGGGTGACCGAGCGCGATGGCGCCGCCGTTGACATTGACCTTTTCGAGGTCCTGGTCGAAGACCTGGGCCCAGGACAGGACGACGGAGGCGAAGGCTTCATTGATCTCGACGACGTCGATGTCCCGCAGCGTCATCCCGGCCTTGCCGAGGACGGCGCGGGTGGCGTCAATGGGTCCGTCGAGGTGGAAGTGCGGGTCGGAGCCGACCAGGGCCTGGGCGACGATCCGGGCGCGGGGGCGCAGGTGCAGGGCGCGGGCCATCTTCTTGGAGGCCCACATCACGGCGCAGGCGCCGTCGGAGATCTGCGAGGAGTTCCCGGCGGTGTGGACGGCGGCGGGCATGACGGGCTTGAGCCCGGCGAGCCCGTCCATGGTGGTGTCGCGCGGGCCCTGGTCGCGGTCGACCAGCCGCCACATGCCGAGCCCGGCGTGCTGCTCGTCCTCGGTGGTGGGCACCTGGACGGCGAAGGTCTCGCGCTTGAAGCGCTCCTCGGCCCAGGCGCGGGCGGCGCGTTCCTGCGAGATGAGGCCGAGCCGGTCGACGTGCTCGCGGGTGAGTCCGCGGCGGCGGGCGATCCGTTCCGCGGCCTCGAACTGGTTGGGCAGGTCGATGTTCCACTCGTCGGGGAACGGCTTGCCGGGCCCGTGCTTGGAGCCGCTGCCCAGCGGCACCCGCGACATGGCCTCGACTCCGCAGCCGATGCCGATGTCGATGACGCCCGCGGCGACCATGTTGGCCACCATGTGGTTGGCCTGCTGCGAGGATCCGCACTGGCAGTCGACGGTGGTCGCGGCGGTCTCGTAGGGCAGGCCGACGGCGAGCCAGGCGTTGCGCGCGGGGTTCATGGACTGTTCCCCGGCGTGGGTGACGGTGCCGCCGACGATCTGCTCGACGGCGTCGGCCTGGATGCCGGTGCGGCCGAGCAGTTCGCGGTAGGTCTCGCCGAGCAGATAGGCGGGGTGGAGGTTGGCGAGCGCGCCGCCGCGCTTGCCGATCGGGGTGCGTACGGCTTCGACGATGACGGGTTCAGCGGCCATGAAGCTCGTCCTCTTCTCAACTAAACTAGTACGCGTTCTAGTTCTTCCCGCAGTCTTATTACCCCCGGTACGGCGCGCGCAAGAGTCGCGCACGGCCCACGTCGTTCCCGTTCGTGATCCACACGCCCGCGGCTCTTGCGACTTGTGGAAGTCGTTACTACCTTCGGTCGTATATCTGATGGACCGTCAGACAACTTATGACACGTCAGACCTGGAGTGCCGATGCCCTGTCCCGCGCTTCCCGAAGGCTTCGACTTCACCGATCCGGACGTCTACCAGGACCGCGTCCCCCTGCCGGAGCTGGCCGAACTCCGGCAGACCGCCCCGGTGTGGTGGAACGCCCAGCCGCACAACACCGCGGGTTTCGGAGACGACGGCTACTGGGTGGTGACCCGGCACGCGGACGTCAGAGCGGTGTCGACCAACCCGGAGGTCTTCTCCTCGTACACCAACACCGCGATCATCCGCTTCAACGACCGGATCAGCCGCGACCAGATCGACGTGCAGCGCTTCATCATGCTCAACATGGACCCGCCCGAGCACACCCGGCTGCGGCAGATCGTCCAGCGCGGCTTCACCCCGCGGGCGATACGGGCCCTGGAGGACGCGCTACGGGCGCGCGCCCAGCGGATCGTGACCGGCGCGGCGGAGGCGGGCCGGGGGAACTTCGTCACCGACGTCGCGTGCGAACTGCCGCTCCAGGCCATCGCCGAACTCATCGGCGTGCCGCAGGACGACCGGCTCAAGCTCTTCGACTGGTCGAACAAGATGGCCGCCTACGACGACCCGGAACTCGCCATCACCGAGGAGATCGGCGCCGAGTCGGCGATGGAGCTGATCTCGTACGCGATGAACATGGCCGCCGCCCGCAAGCAGTGCCCGGCCGCCGACATCGTCAGCAAACTCGTCGCCGCGTCCGACGAAGGCAACCTGACCTCCGACGAGTTCGGCTTCTTCGTGCTCGTGCTGACCGTCGCGGGCAACGAGACGACGCGCAACGCCATCACCCACGGCATGCACGCGTTCCTGACCCACCCCGAGCAGTGGGAACTGTTCAAGGAGCGGCGCCCGGACACGACCTCGGACGAGATCGTCCGCTGGGCCACCCCGATCGTGTCCTTCCAGCGCACCGCCACCCAGGACACCGAACTCGGCGGCGCGAAGATCAAGGCGGGCGACCGGGTGGGGATGTTCTACTCCTCCGCCAACAACGACCCCGAAGTCTTCGACGACCCGGGCACGTTCGACATCCTGCGCGATCCCAACCCGCACCTCGGATACGGCGGCGGGGGCCCGCACTACTGCCTCGGCGCGAATCTCGCCAAGCTGGAGATCAACCTGATGTTCAACGCCATCGCCGACAATCTGCCGGACATCCGGCTGCTCGGCGATCCGCGGCGGCTGCGCTCGGCGTGGATCAACGGCGTCAAGGAACTGCAAGTCGACTACGGGGGCTCTCACCGTAGGTGAGAACCCCCGTCCGTCCGCTGTCGTCAGCCGTCAGCCGTCGGCCGCGCGCCTGCGCCCGCGCGCGGTCCGGCTCCGGCGTCAGATGCTGGTCGTCAGCAACTGCCGTGCCATGTCGCGGTACTTGGTGAGCGCGATCCGCAACTCCTCGGTCCCGGTGCCGTCGCTTCCGTCGTCACCGTGCCACGACCCGCGCAGCGCGGTGCGCCGCTCCTCCAGCAACCGGGTCAGCCGCGCGGCGGCCTCGTCCAGTACGGCGTCCGCCTCGCGCACGGCGCGCTTCGGGTCGTCCACGAAGCCGCCGACCGCGCGGTCCATCCGCCGGCTCAGCCGGTCCACTTCCTCGGCCCCGCCGTCGGCCGCACCGGACGTGCTGTCCGTCGCGGTCGTGGTCGGGGTCGTGGTCGTGGACGGGGTCGCGGTCGTGTCCGTGCGCGTGGACGTGTCCGTGCGCGTGGACGGGGACTCAGGCGTGGCCGTGGCCGTGGTCTCCGTCTCGGAGGCCGTCGCGGGCTTGGTGGCGAACGCCGATGTCCCGGTGCCGAGACCGGCCTCGCGCTCGGCCTCCGGCCCGGTCGCGGTGGTCCCGGTCGTCGACTCGGCAGGGGTACGCGGCGCCGGTACGGACGAGCTCGCGCTCGTACCCGTACTGGTCGTCGCCCGCCCGGTGTCGGACCCGGACGTCTCGGCGGCCTCAGCAGCCTCAGCGGACTCAGTGGCCTCAGCGGACTTGGAGGCCCCCGAGGTCCAACGGGCCGACGTGCCGGACCCGGTGGAGGAAGCCGCTTCAGGCTCCTTCTCCGGCGGTTCGGAGAACTCGGGCCTGTCCAGTCTGCCGGGCCTGTCGGTCCCGGACCCGGACCCGGACCCGGCCCCGTACGTGGTCGTCCGGGTCTTGCCGGACCCGATCCTGTCGGTGCCGTTCCGCTCTGTGCCGGTCCGGTCCGTGCCTGTCCGCTCCGCGCTGCTGCGGTCCGTGCCTGTCCGGTCCGTGCTGCTCCGGTCCGTGCCGGTCGCGGCCTTCTCGGCCTCGGTCTTCTCCGCCTCGGTCTTCTCGGCATCAACCCGGTCGGTGCCGGTCTTCTCGGTGTCGCGGTCACTCATCGCTTCATCTCCCTGTCCGTGGTCCTGCTGAGCCGACTCGTCCGGCCGGCGCAGGGTGGTGCACCCCGCTTGGGGGGTCGAGCGGCGCCCAGCCGAACGTCAGGGACGTTCGTCCGCGTCGTCGTGCTCCCGCCGCCCGCCGCTGAGGGCCGCGAACCGGCCGCCGAGCGCACCGCGCCGACCGCCCTCCTTCGCGTCCTCGTCGGCCGCGGCATCGTGCTCCACGACAGCCTCGTCGGCCTCGTCCGCCTCGTCCGCCTCGTCCGCCCGCTCCGTGGCGTTCTTCGTTCCGCGCGCGCTCTCGGTCATCAGCTCGTCGAAGAGCCCTCGCGCGCCCAGCAGCGCCTTGCGCAGGTCCTCCGTGGACTGCCGCTTCTGCGGCGCCGCGGAACCGGGGGCCCCTACGGGGTCGACCAGCGTGTGGGCCTGGCGGTAACCGTGCACCGCGTGCGGGTGGTGAACGGACAGCGCGTCGAAGTGCTCCGGCTCCTGCGCGGCCGGGAAGCCCCGGCCTGCGGCGATCTCGCCGATCAGCGCGTCGGCCTGGCCGACCGCCGCGCCGGGCTCGTCCACGAACCGCGCCTGGAGCGCGGTCCAGTCGGCGGTGTACCGCTCCCGCTCCTGCTCGGAGACGGGTCGCAGTTCGAGGTCGCCGTGGCGCTTGACCCGCTCGGCGAGTTCCGCCCGGGTGGCCTTCACATCGCCGTCGTGCCGTTCGAGCACGCGGTCGTACTCGGGTCCGAAGCGATGCTTCAGCCGCGCTCCCGAACCCACACCTCCCGTACCGTCGCCCCTCATCACCAGGGTCGCGATCAGCGCCAGGACAATCAGCGCCACTACGACGATGGCTACAGTCGCTCCGGTGGACATGGCGTGCCTCCCGTTCCTACGGGTCGTCAGACAGTGACGTTCTCTCCCTGCTCGGCTTGCCACTGCCAGGCACCGCAAACGGACGGCTTCAGGACGACGGGCTCGAACCGTCAGGCCGCAGGCGTACCGCCGGCCGCCGGCTGGTGCCGCGTACGGCCCTCGGGGCGGTCCCCGTCGCCGCCGCACAGTTCGCCGCTCAGCTTCGTGACCAGGGCGGCCAGGTCGGCGTGGGCGGCCGGGTCCCAGTCGCCGAGCAGATCGGCGAGGACCGTGCGCCGCGCCTCGGTCAGGCGTTCGGCCAGCGCGTGCCCCGACGCGGTGAGGACCAGCGGACCGCCGTCGCGTACGGCGAAGCCGCGGGACTGCGACTCCTCGGCCGCCGCCTCGATGACCTCTGCGGGCACGGTGGTACGGGCGGCCAGCTCGACCGGGTCGGCCTCGCCGTCGTGGGCCAGCCGCAGCAGCAGCCAGCTCGTGGCCGGGTGGATGTCGAGCCCGGCCAGGCCGGTGATCCGGGTGTAGAGGTCGCGGCGGGCTTCCCGGCTGCCGAGCAGCGAGAGGCAGCGGGCGATCTCGTCGAGCGAGGACCGCTCCACCGGGTTGGTGCCGAGCGTCTCGCTGGCGTCCGGCACGGTCACCGTGCCCCGCAGCGGCTGCTCCTTGAGCAGCCACGCCAGCAGGAAGCCGACCAGCACGATCGGCACCGCCCACAGGAAGACGGTGGTGATCGAGTTCGAATACGCGTGCAGCACGGGCCCCTTGACGGCCGCGGGCAGCTTGCCGACCGCCGTCGGGTCGGCCTGAAACTGCGCCGGATTGACCCCGGCGGGCAGCGACTTGCCCGCGAAGGCCGAAGTCAGCTCGTCAGAAAGGCGGTTGGCGAAGATCGTGCCGAACAGCGAGACGCCGAAGGACGCGCCGATGGACCGGAAGAAGGTGGCGCCCGACGTGGCCGAGCCCAGGTCCTCGTACCCGACGGCGTTCTGCACGGCCAGCACCAGCACCTGCATCACCAGGCCGAGACCGAGGCCGAAGACCAGGAAGTACAGGCTCATCACCCAGGTGCTGGTCGTCTCGTCCAGGGTGTGCAGCAGGACGAGTCCGACGGAGATGACGCCGGTGCCCGCGATCGGGAAGACCTTGTAGTGGCCGGTGCGGCTGACGATCTGCCCCGACACCGTGGACGACAGCAGCATCCCGATCACCATCGGGATCATGTGCACGCCGGACAGCGTCGGCGAGAAGCCGTGCACGACCTGGAGGAAGGTCGGCAGGAACGTCATCGCGCCGAACATCGCGAAGCCGATGATGAAGGAGATCACCGAGCAGAGCAGGAACGTACGGTTGCGGAACAGCTTCGGCGGCAGCACCGGCTCCTGCGCGCGGCGCTCGATCGCCACGAACAGCGCGATGAGGAGGGCTCCGGCGACCGCGAGGCCGATGATCCCGGCCGAGCCCCACGCCCAGGTGGTGCCGCCGAGCGAGGTCATCAGCACCAGGCAGGTCGCGGCGGCGGCGATCACCGCCATGCCGAGGTAGTCGATCCGGTGGGCCGTACGGCGGACCGGGATGTGCAGCACCGCGGCGATCACGGCGAGCGCGATGATCCCGACGGGGAGGTTGATGTAGAACACCCAGCGCCAGGAGAGCTGTTCGGTGAACACCCCGCCCAGCAGCGGCCCGAGGACGCTCGCCGCGCCGAACACCCCGCCGAACACGCCCTGGTAGCGACCGCGGTCGCGCGGCGGCACGATGTCGCCGACGATGGCCATCGACAGCACGATCAACCCGCCGCCGCCCAGGCCCTGGAGAGCCCGGAAGGCGATCAACTCGCCCATGTTCTGGGCGATTCCGCAGAGCACCGAGCCGATCAGGAAGATCACGATGACGGTCTGGAAGAGCCGCTTCCTGCCGTACATGTCGCCGAGCTTGCCCCACAGCGGGGTGGCCGCGGTCGACGCCAGCAGATAGGCCGTCACCACCCACGACAGGTGGTCGATGCCGCCCAGTTCGCTGACGATCGTGGGGAGCGCGGTGGACACGATGGTCTGGTCGAGGGCGGCCAGCAGCATGCCGAGCGCCAAGGCGCTGATCGCAATCCGTACCGCCCGCTTGTCCTGGTGCTGCCCCGGCTCTGCCGCCGCCGGACCCGCGGCGGTCGTGGTGTCCTGGGCCATGGAACGGCTCCTCGCGTCATCCCCCGACGGTCGGAACCTTATATTCCCACCATTTGTACGACTTTGGCCTCCGATACTCGCCCACTTGTGCGGTCAGCGGGCTGCGCTCGCCGCCGGAGGTCGGCATAATCGGCACGTCTTTGCGAATATGCGAAATGCGAACGACGGCCGGGAGGGGAACCAGTGGCGCCGCAGCCGGACGCTGCCCGCGAGGTGGACGCCGAGGCGTCCTCGGCGGGGATACCGGTCGTGCCCGGGGCGCCGCACGCTTCACCCGAGGTGACCGCCCCGCGGCCACCGGCGCCGGGAACACCGGCGCCGCCGCCGAGCGAGCTGGTGCCGCCGGGGGCCCTGGTCACCTGGGACGACTCGGCCGAGCCGGGCCCGCCCGGTGTCCCCGGCGAGCAGGACGAGGGCGGGGAGACGCGGGCGGCGGAGCGTTCCGCCGCGCGGGCCGCCGCGCTCGCCGCCACCGAGGGCTTCCACCCGCTGCGGATGCGCCCCTACGTCGCCGAGCCGGACGGCGAGGCGGGCGAGACGACCGTACGGCCGCTGCTGGCGCCCGCCGACGGCGGTCCTGAGACCGCCGATGTCGGGCTGTTCGCCGCGCTCTACTCCGGCGTGGAGTACGCGCCGCGGGGGGACGCGGAGGCCGGGACTCCCGCCGTGTCCGCCGGAGCGGCGGCCGGGACCGGGCTGTACCAGGACCGGGGCAGACACCGGCGCCGCAGACGGGGCCTGGTGGTGGCCGCCGCCGCGGTCGCCGCCTCCGCGCTGGCCGCGGGCGCCGTCGCCGTCACCGGTCAGGTCATGGGCGACGAGCCGCGCACCGACCGGGCACTGCCGCCGGACCGGACGTCCTCCATGCCGGACGTCGAGCTGCCGACGGAGTCCACCGCCGTCGTGGGCACCGTGGCCGTCGGCGCCCCGCGCCACACCCCCGCGCCGACCACGACCTCCGCCGCCACGCCTGTGGCGCCCGAGGCAGCCACGCCGTCCCCGTCCCCCTCCACGACGGCCCCCGCCGCCACCGGCTCCTCACCGTCCGCCCCCGCCGCGCCCGCCACCACCGGCTCCTCGCCGTCCGCCCCCGCCACGCCCGCCGGCCCGACGCCCTCCACGCCCCCCGTCACCCAGACCTCCCCCGCCGCCAAGATCCTCCAGCTCGGCGACACCGGCGCCGCCGTCTCCGACCTCCAGCAGCGGCTCCGCGACGTGTGGGTCTACCACGGCCGCGTCAACGGCTCCTACGACCAGGGGGTTCGCGAGGCCGTCGCCATGTTCCAGATCTGGTACGGCGTCCGCGGCGACCCCATCGGCGTCTACGGCCCCCAGACCCGCGCCACCCTCGAACACCAGACCAGCTAGCGCCGCTTTACAAGAGTCGGCACCCCCTCAGCACCCGCACCTCGCCCCCCCGGGGGGGTTCCCTCCGCCGTGGACGGCTCGCCGGTCTTTTCAGGGGCGCGGGACTGCATCTGATCTGCGCCTGCCGCCACGTGAGCGCGCTCAGCCACGACGGGGCTGCGCCCCGCAGGGGCGCGGGGGGACTTCACCTAAAGACAAGGTCCACTTTACAGGGGGAAAGGTGCTCTGACCAGGGAAAATGAGACATTCTCCCTGGTCAGTTGGGGTGCGGCCCCGACGGGGTGCGCGTGCGGGCTGGCGGTTGGGCGGGGCTTTGGGCGGGAGCTGCCATGGGGCGAGAGATCGGGGCCCGTAAGCTCGTGCGACTCGGGCAGGCTGTGGACCTGCCCGCAATAGCCCGAAGTGGGCCCCGATCTTCGAGGCTCGCCCCATGGTGGCTGCCTAAAGCCCCGATCAGCCGCCCATCAGCCATAGCTGCTTGAACCGGTGTGCGGTCTGTCGACGGCAACATCTAGTGCTACAGGCCGAGACGGTAGAAGACCTTCCCCGCCTTCTGCTCGATGCCCAGTGCCTCGTAGAACGCGAGGGCCGGGGGGTTGTCGGTGTCCGCCGTCCATTCGATCCGGGAGCACGCGGATTCGGCGGCGATCCTCTTCAGTTCGGCCAACAGGGCACGGCCTACGCCGCGACGCTGAGCGCTCTGCTGACGGGTCTGGGGGTTCCTGAGGAGGTGTTCCGGGTGGCGGCGGGGACGGCTGTCGAGGGTTCGGGCAGCGTGCGGTTCAAGGGGTCGCCGGAACTGGTCCGTTGGATCACGTGGGTACTGACGCACGTGGATATGGGGACGATCCCGGATTCGCCGTACTGCCCGTTGCGCGGGAAGCGGTCGTTAGATGTCCGTGACTCTGCGGTCCGCGTGGAGGCGCAGTTGACGGCGTCCTTTCCTGGGCACTCCTGAGCGGGGAGACTTGAGCGATGAGGCGGAAGACGGTCGGCGCGGCGTGGCGTACCCAGGGCGGACGCGGCAAGGTCCGGATCGAAGAGGATGAGCGCGGCGGCCATTGGGTGACATGTTCCGGCTGCAAGCTGGACGCGTTCGCTCCTGGGATCACTCCCGCGAAGTTCGCCGCGCGAGATCACGCGAAGACGTGTACGCGGTGACGTGTGCACGTGAAATGGGCCCCCTGGCCGGCGAGGCGCAGGAGGCTTTGTGCTGTTCAGGGGGCTGCGGGCTCGTGCGGGCGGGTGCCGCTCCGGACGGGACCGGCCGTCAGGTCGCATGCTCGGCCGGAGGGCGGCAGAGCCGCCCGGCGCGCCGCAGGCGCGCCCTTGAGGAAGTAAAGAAGATCTAGACCGCCATCCCTAGGCGGCGGTATGCCCCAGGGAGGCAAGCCGCCGCGGTATCGCGAGGCCTGGCAGCCGTGCATCTGCTCGGTCGGCAGGGCCAGTGCCGGGCTCTACAGCACACAGGCTGCGGGCAGGTGACTAGCTGGCGCGACCGGCGGCGACGCGGCGGACTATGACCGCGCCCTACTTCGCGTCTGTCAGATCAACCCTCTAGGCTGCACCCTGTGGTTCCACAGGTAGAAACGGTAGAGATGGCACTAAGTGCAACGCCCGAGCAGAATGAAGCCTCAACCGATAGTGATCGGGTCCAGGTGCACCACGGTGACGCCTATGACCTGATGGCGACGCTTCCACCTGAATCCATCGATCTGCTGATCACTTCGCCACCGTATTGGGGACTGCGCAGCTACGGTCAAGAGCACAACGAAAGCATCCTCAAGGATTGGCTAGCGGAAGACGCTACCAGGGACCAACTCAACGTCCCCTCTTATGAGTGGTACCGCGAGCACGGCGGCGTCCTAGGCCTGGAGCCGATGCCGGAGTGGTATATCAGTCATCTCGTTGAAATCTTGCAACGCGGAGCGCACGCTCTCAAATCGCGCGGCAGCATGTGGATCAACGTGGGAGACACGTACTTCGCGCGTTGGTCGAGCATCCGCCACGACGGGCGCCAAGGGCTAGGTGACAATCCTCGTTCTCGGCGAAGGACGCCCATGGGCGGCTACCGGCAAGAGAAGCAGCTACTGCTCATCCCGACCCGTTTCGCCATCGCCATGCAAGATCGTAGGTGGATCTTGCGCAATGACCTTATCTGGCATAAGCCAAATGTGCCGCCTCGCCCTGAGAAGGATCGACTCAGGCTCGCTCACGAGCACTTCTTTCATTTCGTTAAACGCCCCAAGGAAGGCCGCGCCAAGTATTACTATGATATTGAGCAAGCAGAACCTGGAGCACGCGACGTCGTGTACTACGACTTCGAAATGCTGGGTGACGAAGAGGAAAGCTCGTACTATGACTATCAGGAAGTCGAGGACGACGCATACGATGTGGTGATGACCCGAGTACGCTCGGGCTCAGATGGCCACTCTGCAACGTTCCCGATCGATCTCATCACACCTCGAATTCTCAGTTCATGCCCGCCTGGTGGGACTTTGCTCGATCCTTTTTGTGGTACGGGTCGCTCGCTCACCGTTGCCGCTTCGTCAGGCCGCAAGGCAATCGGTTTTGAACTTCAAAAAGAGTTCCACGCAGCGGCATCCAAGAATGCGGATGAAGCGGTGGGACAGCTCGCATTTGACCTTAACAACGAGACTGAGGGGATGGAGCCTTAAGTGCCAAGAGGCGGCGCAAAGGCAAAGAAGGAGCCGAACAATTTTATTGCAGAGTGGTTTGGTCACAGAGTCTATCCGGTGACAGCGGAGAGTCCCGAAAGCCTTAGTGACCAAGAAGCCGAACGGTGTCCCTTCCTGACCGAAGCAACGGGGAAGCACGCTAAATGCGTCAAGCGCGTTAACTCAAAGGGCGTTTGCACTATCAGCAGCACGAGCAATGGCCAGCGTCAAGATTGGCTCGCGTGCCCGTTTCGCGCTCTCGACGTCCCGATGCTGCACGACGCGGCCCACAGGCTGTTCGGCCTTGAGGTTGGCACTGACGTCAGCATCATTGCAGTGCCGGTCTTGGAGCGGAAGGAAGTAGCCGAGGATCTTCGGGCGCGCGTCGTCTGCGGTAAGCCTACGATCGTCTATTTTCAAAACAAGCTGGGCGGCGAAATCTCAATCAGAGAGACTGATCGGTCGCCGGAATTCTCGTTCGATGCAACTATGATTGAACTGGTCCCGGATGCCAGCGGTGCAGTTTCTATTGGGCGTTACGGAATCTTCGAAATCCAGACCATGGATTTTCACGGAACCTACGCCAAGGCCGTGGCGAACCTGAGGAGCGCAAGACATATGCACAAGGGAGAGTTCGGCGACTCGCTGTCCTCTCACCCGCAGTGGCTGTCAGAAAAGGTTGAAGGCCCGAATATTGCAAACGCCTTCAAACGTACGTTCTATCAGATGATGTTTAAGTTCCAGATCGGGGCGCATGACGCTTCTGCTGGTTGCATTCTTGCTATCCCCAAGGCAGTTTGGGATAGCTGGCAGAAGCATCTCGGACGTCCAGAGCTAGCAGAGTATTCCGACGGCACCTGGCGCCTGCTGCAAGCGGGGCAGGAGCCAGTAGAAAACCCGCCAGCTTGGATCTATGTTTTCGATACTGAACTATCGGCTTCGGAAACACCGAATCGCTTGAAGCTGTGGCGGGTCATTGGAACGGATGCGGCAACTTTGAGTCACTATACTCTCGATGTTGCTCCCCAAGCAGCGCTCGAAGCAGGTGGATCCGTCGATAGGCTTAGGACCTCAATAACTGTCCGGCTTTCGAAGTACCTGCCCGAACTGCGGCCTCCAAAGAAATCCGCGAAGAAGAAGCCAGTCGTTAGCTAGACCTTTCCTTGTAGCAGCGCTTTCAACGCTGAGCCGCTGACACTCTGTTCGCGGTGACGTGGTACGTCAGTTGCGTGCGTTCGGCGCTGGCGGTGAGGGTTTCGAGGAATTGCGCGCCTCCAGTGTCGGAGTGGGTTGCGCGGTGGGTTTCGAGGAGCCATGCGGTGTCGGTGATGCGGAGGGTAGAGCGGTCGTCGGGGGTGGATCGGCGGGCGGTGATGTATTCGTGCCAGGTCAGGGTGTGGCCTGCGGCGGTGAGCAGAGCGTAGATCTCGTTCGGCTCGGTGGCGGGGTTCTCCTGCAACCGAGGCTGCTGGGCGGCGAGTTCGAACGGGATGAGAGTGCGGTGCTGGGCGCGGAGTCCGGTGGTGGGGTCGACCAGTAGGTGGTGGACGGCGAAGGCTGCTTCGTCTTCGTGGCCGATGAGTTCGGCTTCGGCAGCGGTGATGTGGGTGTGGGTGGTGTGGGGGTCTTCGGCGTGGGTGAACTGGGCCTCGTAGGCGAAGAACTGCTCCCCGCGGCGGGTGATCGTCTGGTCGATGTCGGCGCGCGGGGTGGGCTGGCGGACGAGTGAGCCCTTGCCGCGCTGGCTCTCCACCAGTCCCATCGACCGGAGTTCGGCGACGGCGGCGCGGGCGGTGGGCCGACTGATGGTGAAGGCGTTCATCAGGTCGGTTTCGCTGGGGAGCATGCTGCCGGGCGGGTACTGGCCCTGGCTGATCTGCTCGGCGAGTCTGGTGGCTACGGCCTCGTAGAGGTGTACGGCTTTGGCGGTCTCGTCTGGCATGCGAACTGGCCTCCCATTATCCCCGTGTCGTCGGGCTGTCAGTGGGTCGTACTACGTGCATGTCTACCCAATCAGTTGTCAGGATAAGTGCTTGCCTCTGGTCGTAAAGCGGCGCACTCTCGCAACCTATTAGGACAAGTATCTAACCGGACAGGTGTCCGGTGCTTGTCGTGACCGACGGAGAGGGTGCGTACGCCTATGCAATCCATCCCGGTGGATAGGGCGCGGCTGAGGGCGATCTTGTGTGTGGTCCCCCCGGAGCCTCGCGTGAATCCGGAGACGGGTCAGATCCGCGTGGACCGGGACGGCAACACGATCTACGTCGTGGGGCTGGTCATCCGGCAGGCGGAAGGACGGAAAGCGGACACCGTTGAAGTGGCCGTGCCTGGTCAGCCACGCGGGCTGGACGCGGGGGCTGCGCGTGGAAGTCAGGGATCTCACGGCGGTCCAGTGGCAGATGAGCGACCGGTCCGGTATCTCGTTCAGGGCGACGGCGATCACTCCTGCGCCGGAGTCGGGGCCTTCGGTGTCGACTCCGGCCGCGCCTGCTGCGGGCAAGGCCAAGGCTGGTCCTGGGGGTGAGGGGTGATGGCGGGTACGTGGCTGGATCTGATGGACAGGCTGACGCACCTGGGGTCGATCGGTGACGTGTTGACGGTGGCGGAGCTGGACCCGGCCACGCGCCGGTTGTCGCTGCTGCGGGTGGCGCGGGGCTGCGATGAGGCGGCTTCGGCGGCGCGGCTGCTGGTGGAGACCGAAACGACCAACGCTGCGGGGACGATGGGCGGAAGTGAGTGAGGCGGGGGCTGAGTTGGCCGGCTGGGCCGTGATCTGGATGCGCTGGCCGGGGCCGGGATTTTCCTGGAAGTGGCCGGGCATGACGCGCAGTTCGTTGCAGTGATGCTGCGCCTGATCGTGCGGCATGGGGAGTTCACGGCTGAGCGGGCGCGGCTGTTGCTGGCGACGGAATACGCCCCGCCTTCGGGATCGGATGGTGGTTCGTGATGCCGTGGAAACTGATCATCTGGTTGATATCGGCGGCGTTGTGCGTGGTGCTTCTCATGCAGCCGGTGTGGGAGTGTCCGTTGCCGCGCTGGCTGGGCGGGATCACGTGGGGCTGGGCGCTGGGTGGGTTTCCGCTGACGGTCGGGCGGATGGTGACGACGTGGCGGCGGTTGTGCATTGCCACGGATCTGGCGGTGACCAACCGGCCGCGCCATGCGGTGATCGCGGGTGACCTGATGGTCAGCGGGAGTCCGTTGCGTCCTTCGGTTCCGCGTCTGGGGTTGCCACGGTTAACGTGGGCGGGTCTGCGGCTGCGTATCCGGATGCTGCCGGGTCAGACTCCGGCGCTGTATCTGGCGGCGGCCGAAGCGATGGCGCACGACTGGCGGGTCTACAGGGCTGAGGGTCGGTGTCCTGTGCCTGAGTGAGCCTCCGCGCTGCCCGATCTGTGGGCGCCAGCGGGAGTACCGGCGGCGTGGGCGTCTGGTGCGCTGCCGGTACTGCCGCCGCACCTGGCGCCGTCGTCATCCGCGTTCCCGTAAGCCGCCTCGTCGCTGAGCGTGTCGGCCGTACTGGCCGTACTGGCCGTGCTGGCCGTGCTGGCCGTGCTGGCCGGCGGGCGGATTCCGTAATCATCGCAGCTCAACCGCTACGGAAAGGAGGGCTTGTCATGCCGTTCTCGGTCCTGTCCGCACGGCACGAAAGGGCTCCGCCGTCATGGCTGTGAACCTGTACGACCGTGCCGCACGGCGTTCCGCGCTCGACCTGGCGGAGCGCCTGCGGCACTTGAGCGATACCGAAAAGGATCTGATCCGGCTTGCCAATGAGCCCGGCTACGGGCGCTGGCGTGAGCAGATCCGGGCGACAGGGGGCTGTGCCCGCCCGGTGTATCTGTCCGGGCACGCCACTACGGCAGATCCTTCTACGGGTCTGGTAGTGCGGCACTATGACACGGCTGGGGAGCCTGGCGGGCGGCTGGCGGTCCGATGCCGCAACCGCCGTACATCAGTGTGCGCGCCGTGTTCCCGTGAGCACTCCGGGGACACCTTCCACCTGGTGCGCGCCGGACTGCTGGGCGGCAAGAGCGTGCCCACTGCCGTGGTTAACCACCCTCGGCTGTTCGTCACCCTCACCGCCCCGTCGTTCGGTGCGGTGCACCGTGCGGGCCCGGAACGTTGCCGACCCCGACGTGATGGCGGCGAGTGCGAGCACGGTCGGCCGGTCCGCTGCGGGAAAGTCCATGCTGACGACGACCGCTTGATCGGTCAGCCACTGTGCAGTGGGTGCTACGACTACCACGCCCACGCGTTGTGGCACGCGCATGCCGGGGAGCTGTGGAACCGCACCTGCCGTGCCATCCGGCGTCGCCTGGCGACCGCTGCGGGGATTGGTCAGGCGGCGCTGAACGAGCATCTGCGGGTGTCGTTCGCGAAGGTGGTGGAGTACCAGCGGCGTAGCAGGTTCGAATTCTGCTCTTCACCATGGACGCTCGGACAGGTCAAACATGCCCGAGTCCACGACAGTGCCGCTGGGGTGAGTGGGCGGGACACCGGAGGGCGGTTGACCATCGAACGGGCGGAGATCCGGACACGGACGGGCATGTACGCCGTGCACCTCGTCCCGGTGCTTGTGCTGCCTGTTGGCTGAGGGGGCGGTGACCGTATGGCGGAGGACCCAGTATGAGCGCTGGGTGCTGGGATCCTACACGTTGTCTCGGCCTGTCAGGCGGCCAACGCCGCCGCGAACAGATCCACCTCCGTGACCTTGAGCCGTTCCCCCGCGCCGTCGGGATACAGGACGAAACGTACGTCGTAGGAGTCGAGAAGTTCACGCCGTGCGGCGTCGTCCGGGGCTTCGGCCCATGCCTGGGCGACGGTCTTGCCGGTGGGCACCATCCGCATGCCTGCGGGACAGTCGGGAAGCACCTGTAACTCCTTGGTATCCCGCCCGATGCGCGCGTACTGGGTCCGGTATCACTCGGCGCCGTCCTCGTCGTTGTGCAGACCCGCCAGCCTGTCCTCACGCAGACGCTTCCGGTCCGCCTTCAACTCCGCGATCCGCGAAACGTGGCCGCTACCCGCGTCCCACACCTTCTCCATGATCTCGCCCGACCCGTACCGCTCCAGGAACCAACGGGTGATCGTCTCATCAGCGGTCGTGAGCTTGATCGACGGGGCAGGCGCGCATTTCTCCGACCCCGTGAGCTTCTTCGCCCGGCCCGTGGACCGGTACGAAGCGCCCTCCCTTCCCCGGCTGCCGACCGTGATCGCGTTGCCGCAGTTCCCGCACGTGCCCAGCTTCGACCCGAGCCGCTTCCCCTTCGGCGCGCAGGGTGCCGTCGCAGGCTGCGGGTTCGTGGGCCTGCACTTCTCTCGCAGCTGTCCAGGGTCGGCCGGTCCCACGGCCCCTCACACAACCGCACGGGCTGACCGGTCTTCTCGTCCAGCACCGCGCGCCCGTTGTGCGTCAGATACCCCAGTGACGCCTCGTTGGTGAGAATGAAGATCAGCGACTTCGGCGACCACGGAGTTCCCTTCGACTCCTTGCCCTACATCACCGCCATATGATCACTCGGCGAAAGGACACCTGACCTCGTCAGCCGCGCCGCCTCCGTATACGGCGTGATCCTTCCCGTCTCATCGGCCAACAGCCGGTTGGCGACATTGCGCGCGTTCAGTGCCGCCGCCTTGTGCAGACGAACATGATCGACCTTGCCCATGGGCGTCAGACGCACGTACTCAAAACCGTACGACGGCGCGTTGTTGGGCTTCCCCATCGTCCGAGCTGTCACGGCCCCGTCCCGGTTGCGCTTCTGCATGGCGCGCAACTCCATCTGCGCACCGAACGACTCCATGCTCAACCGCATCTCGTCGACCGGATCATCCAAGTCCCACGGACCGTCGTGCCCGTCCGTCACCAACAGCTTCTTCTGCTCATGGATCGTGTGCGCCGTGTTCAGCACATCCCACTGGTTGCGGCCGATCCGGTCCACACTCGGCCCCACGATCCCCGGATACGGACCCTCCTCACCCCGCAGCCACGGCCCCAGCTCCGGCCGCGTCAACGGGTCCGTGCCCCCCGACACCTCCCAGTCGTCCGCCCCCGCAATCACGTGTCCACCCACGCCCGCCGCCGCCGCAAGGACCTGCGCGCCCTGCTTCTCCGGCGACGACGTCGCCTCTTTCTTCCGACTGAGCCTGCGCACGCCGACCAGGCACTTGCCACAGCCGTCATACTCAGTCGTCACCATGCCGCTCATGGACCGCCGCCCTCCTCCGCACGTCACGTGCGTTTTGAGGAAGTCCCCTCGGGGAATTGCGCGCTCAGCCACAGCGGTGGCGCGCCTTTGAAAACCGGCCCCAGCGGGGCAGATGCTGTTGTTCTCGGGCTAACAACCCGGCGGGGGCTGGCCGCGCAGTTCCTCCCCCAGCCTTCGGCCGTGAGGTGCCCGCAGCGCCCTAAAAGCAAGGTTCTGCGGGGCAGGCCCTGCGCAAGGTGAACGCGCTGGCCGCGCGACCTCCTGGCGGGAGGCCACCCGGTGGAGGTTCTAGGGTCGGGGGATGGTCACCCAGGCGTTCGGGATCGCGGAGTTCCAACTGGTGCTGCTGCGAAGGATGGCGGACCACCAACCGGAACTGGTGGACGAGGCGCTCCGGACGCTGGGAGCGACGCACGCGCAGGCGCGGGAGGCGCACAAGAGGTGGCAGGCGAGAGTCCACTCGCGCACCTTCCCGGCCGGGGAGCGGCGGTACAGGACGGCGCTGGGCCCTCCGGAGGCGGAGGAGGAACGGCGGATCGGCGACCTGACGTGCAGAGCCCTGCGGTGGCCGACCCCACTGTGGCCGGACCTGAGATTCGAGGTGCTGTGCGCGCCGGGCGGCGGCTCGGCGGTGTGGAACGAGTGGCTGGTACGGGCCCCGGGAGCGCCGACGCCCAGGCTGCGGGAGGTGGCCGACCTGAGGCCGTGGTCGTGCACGGTGGACGACGCGGCCAGGTCGTTCCCGCCCGCGGAACCGCTGCCGCCGGACGCGCCGAGCCGTACCCGCGTGGCGCTGACACCGCCCGGCGGCGGCGCGAGGGTGGTCGCTCACTTCACATGGGGTCTGTTGCAGTACGTGGACCAGGGGGACTGGCGCTGAGCGCCCCACTTTTGTACCGTGAGGGAACAAAGTGGTTCCGCCCGCTTCCCTGACCGGCGGGCGGAACCACGTTGCCGTAGTTGACGCAGTTGACGCAGTCGACGCAGTTGCCGTAGACGCCGTAGACGCCGTAGATCACCGATGTACCGAGGAGCCCCAGAACATGCCCGTCCTCTCCGCGAAAGCCCTGCTGCTGGACATGGACGGAACGCTGGTGAATTCGGACGCCGTCGTGGAGCGCTGCTGGCGCGCCTGGGCCGGCCGGCACGGCCTGGACGCCGACGCGGTGCTGAAGGTCGTGCACGGCCGCCAGGGCCACGCGACGATGGCCGTCCTGCTCCCCGAGCGCCCGATGGCCGAGAACTACGCGGAGAACGCGCTGATGCTCGCCGAGGAGACCGCCGACACCGACGGAGTCGTGCAGGTGCCCGGCGCCACCGCCTTCCTGGCCTCGCTCGACGGCCGCCCGCACGCGCTGGTGACCTCGGCGAGCGAGGAACTGGCGACGACCAGGATGGCCGCCGCGGGCCTTCCCCTGCCGCCCGTCATGGTGACCGCGGAGCGGGTGAGCGCGAGCAAGCCGGACCCCGAGGGCTTTCTGAAGGGCGCGGCCGAACTGGGCTTCGCACCCGAGGACTGCGTGGTGTTCGAGGACGCCGAGGTCGGCATCGCGGCGGCGCGGGCCGCCGGGATGCGGGTGATCGGCGTCGGCCCGCGCGCCGCGGTCCACGCGCCCACCGCCCACGTCGACTCGCTGGAGCGGGTACGGGTCGAGGCCGTCGCGGACGGCGGCCTCCGTATCGTCGTCGACTGAGACGCAGGGCGAGACATACGGACGAGACGTACGGGCGCGACCGACGTAACGAACGGGCCGGACCCACTTCAGGGTCCGGCCCGCCGTGTCGTACGGCCTCGCGGAGGGTCAGCCCGCGGCGGCCTCGTAGAGGCTGAACCCGGCGAGCACCACCATCACGGCTGCCGCGATCTTCGTGATCAGCGCCAGCGGCACCCGCTTCATGAGCAGCCGCCCGCCGAAGATGCCCAGGGCCGCGACCGCCCACAGGCCGAGGACGGCGCCGATGCCGACCGAGACCGGGTCGTCGTAGCGGGCGGCGAGATTGGCGGTCATGATCTGCGTGAGGTCACCGAATTCGGCGACCAGGATGAGCATGAAGCCGGTGCCCGAGACCTTCCAGAAGCTCTGGTTGGCGGGCTCGCGCACCTCCTCGTCGTCGTCGCCCTTGGAGAAGAGCAGCATGGCCGCGCCGCCGAGGAAGAGCAGTCCGACCACGCCCTGGACCCAGCGGTGCGGCAGCAAGGTGAGCAGGCTGCCCGCGGCGATGGCGAGGGCGACGTGGACGACGAAGGCGGCGGCGACGCCCACGAAGACGTACGAGGCGCGGTAGCGGGTGCCGAGCATGAGCCCGGCGAGCGCGGTCTTGTCGGGGAGTTCGGCAAGGAAGATCACGCCGAAGACGACGGCGATGACGGTCAGGCTGAGCACGGGGTCTGGTCCTCAATCGGTCGGGCGCCGTACCGAGAGATCCAGGGGAACGTCAAGCCGTATCTGAGATCGCTTCGGCACGGCAGCGTCGGAACACTGCGGCCGAAGGTCTCGCTGGCGGGCTGTACGCGCATCGCGCGGCACACCCGCCTCCGGGCGCCGGCTCAGAACAGCGAACTGCGGCTGAACTGAGCAGTATGTCGACGGTCCGGCGAAGAGCTACTCCCCTTCTGCTGCGACGAGTCTACTCGACGCCCGAACGGGGTCCCGCACCCGGGACCGGAGCGCCCGGTCCGGACCCCGGTCCGAGACCGCCCGGTCACTGGGCAGGAACGCGCGTGATGCGGCCCCGCGCGACCAGTTCGAGGACGACGGAGACCGCGACGGCCTGTACGGCCATCAGCGCGATGAGCACGAAAAGCTGCACGGCCCCGGCCGACACGGGGCTCGCGCCGCCCAGCAGCATGCCCACGAAGGCGCCGGGCAGGGTCACCAGGCCCACCGTCCTGGTCTGGTCGAGGCCGGGGACCAGCGCCCCGGACGCGGCCGGTCTGGCGATCTCCAGGCGCGCGTCACGGTCGGAGAAGCCCAGCGCCATCGCGGCCTCCACCTCGCCCGCGCGCAGCTTCAGCTCCTCCAGGGCGCGCCGCCCCCCGAGCACGGTGGCGGTGAGCGCGCCGCCGATGAGGATTCCGGCCACCGGGATGAGCGCGATCCCGTCGATCGGCACCAGGCCGGTCAGCACGAGCACGACGACCACCGGCAGCGCGCCCGCCGCGACGGGCACCGCAGCCCACCACCAGGTGCGGTTACGGGTGATCCGGCGCCCCGCGGTCCGCGACGCGACCGCGAACATCAGCGCCACGAAGCCCAGCAGCGCCGCCTGGTGCTTGACGACCCAGCCGATGAGGGCGGCGACCACCGCGAGCTGTACGGCCGCCCTGAGGCCCGCCAGGGCGATGCCGCGCGCGTAGTCGTCGTGCTCGTCCGCGAGCCTGGCGTACGCGGCGACCCCGGCGGCCACCACGAGCAGCGCGGCGAGAACGAAGCCGAGGGTCTTGTCGACCGGCAGCAGGGAGGAATTCGAGGCCAGCGACGTGGACAGCGTCTCGTGGGTGGACACTGGAGGAGCGGGTGCGGAAGCCACAGCGTCACTGTAGGCGGGCGCCCGCCCGGCGCCCCCGCCGATTCCCGCGCGGATCGTACGGATTTCCGATCAGTTCTCTGATCAGCGATGAACGGTCCCGGCGGAAAGTATTCTCGTAGTGATGTCTACTACGTCACGTGCCCTCGCCGGTTCCGGCGGCGCCCCTTGGCGTACGCTGTACGGCTGACGGTGGATGAAGATCTTCGACCACCCGGCGGCACCCCTTCAGGACCCGGTTTGACGAGGCGAAACGCCGACGGAGAGCCGGAAAGCACGGCGAGTACGAGGTGCCCGGCATCAGACGGGCGCTCCACGGGTACGAATTCGGCCAAGGACGAGGAGGCGCGGTGCTGCAAGGGCTGGGCTCCCTTTTCGACTGGCCCTGGATCTACGTTCTCGTGGCGAGTTCCGTGATCCTCGACGTCTTCGTGCCGGTCCTGCCGAGCGGTGTGCTGGTGATCAGCGCGGCCACCGCCGGGACCGCCAGCTCACGCGACGACATGCTCGACGTCTTCGCGCTCCTGGTGTGCGCCGCCGTCGCGTCCTGCCTCGGCGACCTGCTGGCGTACCGGCTGGCCTTCCGGGGCGGCGACTGGTTCGACCGGAGAGTGGCGTCCTCGCGGCGCCTGGCGGGCGCGCACGAACGGCTCGGACAGGTACTGCACCAGGGCGGCGGCGCCCTGGTGGTCCTCGCCCGCTTCGCACCGGCCGGCCGCAGTGTGGTCAGCCTGGGCGCGGGCGCCGCCCGCCGCAGCCCACGCGAATTCCTGCCCTGGTCGGCCCTGGCCGGGGTCGCCTGGGCGACGTACAGCGTCGGGCTCGGCTGGATCGGCGGGAAGTGGCTGGGCGCGAGCTGGCTCGGCACCCTGATGTCGTTCGTCGCGCTGCTGGGCGCGGGAGCCTTCGCCGCGTACGTCTTCCGCCGGGAGCGCCGCAGCGCGCTGGCCGCGGCGCTCGCCGCCGTGCCGCTCACCATCCCGCCGCAGGTGACGCCCCCGGACCGCGGCTCGGTCGTCGAGGCGCTGTAGCCGTTCCGGTCGGCGCGAGCGCGAGGGCCGCCCGCGTCGACACGGGTACGGTCCCGTACTGGTCCCGGACCGGTCCCGCACCCGGTCAGCGGCGACGACGCCGTCTGCTGGGGACCGCCCAGCCCGATCCGACGCCCGCCAGGTGCAGTGCGACGAAGACCAGTCCCGCGAGCAGCAGACTGATCGGCGTGAAGCCCGCGTCCGTGCTCGTGCTCGTGGCGTTGATGATGTACGCGATGGCGAAGATGACTGCCCCGATTGCGGCGAACATCCCGGACCTCCTGTAAGCCGGCCCTCGGGCCGGCGGTGCTCGTGCGGTGCGGCGGCGCCGGGTGGCGTCCCCACCCACCGGTTGCCCCCGAACTCCCCCCTGACGCACACGGGTTCGAGCGCGCGCCGGGTCGCGCTCCCTGTGCGCCGCGGCAAAAGCCGCGATCCGGATTTTCGGAAAGTATTCTCACTCGTTTCGGCAATAGGCAGCACTCTGCGTGACGGAAAGAATGGGGCCGTATCACCCGCTTACGGGAAGGACAGCACATGTCGGTTGATGCGGGCCAGGACACCGCACTCGGCAATCCGCACGATGACCAGGCACGTACGAGTCTGGACACGTCGGCCGCCAGGAATCTGGCGACGACCACCAAGTCCGCCCCGCAGATGCAGGGCATTTCCTCCCGGTGGCTGCTGCGCGTACTGCCCTGGGTGCAGGTCAACGCGGGCACGTACCGGGTGAACCGCCGGCTGAGCTACTCGGTCGGTGACGGGCGCGTGACCTTCGTGAAGACGGGGTCAGAGGTCCGGGTGATCCCGCAGGAACTGGGCGAGCTGGCCGCGCTGCGGTCGTTCTCCGACGTCGGCGCGCTGACCGCGCTGGCGGACCGTTTCGTCCAGCGTGAGTACGCGCCGGGCGAGGTCATCGCCGAGGCCGGAAGTCCCGCGGACACCGTCTACCTGCTGGCGCACGGCAAGGTCGAGAAGCTCGGCGAGGGGTCGTACGGCGAGCCGACCCGGCTCGGAGTCCTCGCCGACGGCGACCACTTCGGCGACCAGGCACTGCTCGGCGCGGACACCGAGTGGAACTACACGGCCCGCGCGGCCACCGTCACCACGGTGCTGGCCCTGCCCCGGCAGGCGCTCGAACCGCTGCTCGGACAGTCCGAGACGCTGCGCGCGCACCTGGAGGCGCACCGCGCGATCCCCCAGCAGCGGGTCAACAAGCGCGGTGAGGCCGCGATCGAGCTGGCGTCGGGCCACAAGGGCGAGGAAGCGCTGCCCGGCACCTACGTCGACTACGAGGTCAAGCCGCGCGAGTACGAGCTGAGCGTCGCCCAGACCGTGCTGCGCGTCCACAGCCGGGTCGCGGACCTCTACAACGAACCGATGAACCAGACCGAGCAGCAACTCAAGCTCACCGTCGAGGCGTTGCGCGAGCGCCAGGAACACGAGCTGATCAACAACCCCGAGTTCGGGCTGCTGCACAACGCGGACTACGACCAGCGCATCCAGCCGCACGCGGGGCCGCCGCTCCCCGACGACCTCGACGAACTGCTCAGCAGGCGCCGCGGCACCAAGTTCTTCCTCGCCCACCCGCGGGCCATCGCCGCCTTCGGCCGCGAGTGCACCAGGGCGGGCCTCTACCCCGACCCGGTCGAGGTGCACGGCCACACCGTTCCCGGCTGGCGCGGTGTGCCCATCCTGAGCTGCAACAAGATCCCGGTCAGCGCCGCCCGTACCAGCGCGATCATCGCGGTCCGCAGCGGCGAGGACAACCAGGGCGTCATCGGCCTCAACCAGACCGGGCTGCCCGACGAGTACGAGCCGGGGCTCAACGTCCGCTTCATGGGTATCGACGACAAGGCGATCATCAGCTACCTCGTCAGCACGTACTTCTCCGCGGCCGTCCTGGTGCCCGACGCGCTCGGCATCCTGGAGAACGTGAACGTGTCCAACTGGCGCTGACCGCACCGCGGTTCTCCTGAGAGCGGCTCCCCTGCCCGGCCTGGCAGGGGAGCCGCTTCGTTGTGTCCGCCGGTCGCGTTCCCGGCTGTTCCCGGCTTCCCGGCCGCGCCGCCCTGGTCAGCGGCGCAGTACGAGGTCCCGGAAGACGTCGGCGGAGACCGCGAGTCCGCCGCCGAAGGGATCGTCGAGGTCCCAGATCAAGAACAGCAGGAAGGCGATGAGCGCGCTGAACAGACCGGCGAGCAGCAACTCCTTCGGTGAGCGCCGGATCTGGAGGGTGAAGATCAGTCCGACCGTCACCAACGCGCCGGTGATCAGGCCGAACCACACCATCCCCGGCATCGTCGCGCCCACGCTCTGGCTGCGCGAGTTGCGGGCCTCGTCGACGGCGGCGACCTCGTCCACCAGCGGCTGGTACGCCTGCGCGCCGAGGTCGGACGTGGGCGCGTACTGCGAGACGTCCATGCGGAGCGTGTCGAGCAACGCGTTGCCCCGCGGCTCCAGTTCGCCGTGGTTCTTCATGTACGGCCACTCCTTGTCGGCCACGAACGCCGCGTAGGCGTTCACGTCCGCGCGGATCCGGTCGCGTACGTCAACGGGATACACCTGCGCCCGCGCGCTCACCTCGTGCAACGCCTGGGCCTCGGCGAGGACTTCGGCCTGCGCCCCGCTCCTCCCCTCCCAGACACCGGCGATGGCCAGACCGAGCACGATCGCGTAGACCACGCCGATCATCATGACCATGTACTCGATGACGTCGGGCGTCTCCGACGGATCGTCGTCCGCGTGGACCTTGCGCGTACGCAGGACGACCACGCCGAGGACCACAGCGCAGACCGCGGCCATCGCGATCACCAGCGCCAACCACTGCGACATGCGGAAATCCCCCTTGTTTCACGTTCAGTTGTTCCTGCTGCGACCGGAGTTGGAGCCGGAGGAGCCGGGCCGCAGGACGGCGACGGCCAGCACGGCGGGCACGGTGGTGAGCATCATCGTGATCATCAGCGACCGCCGGTGCTCCTTCGGCGCCGCGACCGGCGTCGGCGCCTTCTCCGGCCAGCGCACCGCCACCGGAGCGGCGGGCGGCGCGGGTTGGGGCCGCGGCACCGGCGCGGGAGCCGGTACGGGCGCGGCGGTGGGTACGGGCTGCGGTACGGGTGCTGGCGCCGGGGGCGTCGGCGCGGGTTGGGGACGTGGCGTCACCACCGCTTTCTGACTCGGCGTAGGAGTCGGGGTCGGCGTCGGGGTGGGCGTGGGGGTCGGAGTAGGGGTCGGTGTGGGAGTCGGCGTAGGCGTAGGCGTAGGCGTAGGCGTCGGGGTGGGTGTGGGAGTTGGCGTCGGTGTGGGAGTCGGTGTGGGGGTCGGGGTCGGGCACGGCTTCGGATGGTGGTGGTGGCGGTGGCAGAGCCACGTCCAGGGCCATTGGTCCGGCCAGTAACCGCACCAGGGGACGTACGGGTCCGGGTGGTGGTAACCGGGCCCGCGATGATCGGGCCGGTGCCGTCCGGGGTCGTGGTGCGCGGGATCGTGGTGACCCGGGTCGTGCCATACGGGCTCGTGGTGCGTCGGCTGGTGCCGTACGGGCTCGTGGCGGTCGGGCACACGGCTGGGCGCGGGCGAGGTCGTCGGCGCGGTCGTGGGTGTGGGATCGGTCCGGTGGGTGGGAACAGACGTGGGCGCGAGCCCGCGCGAGGGCGCGGCCGTCCGCGTCGGTTCAGGCGCGGGCGCGGGTGTGGTCGTGGGCGTGGGTGTTGACGTAAGGGTCGGTTCCGGAGCGGGCGACGCGCGGTACGAAGGCGCGGGCGACGCGGCCTCGGACGGTACGGGCGACGCGTGGTGCGACGGGTGGCGGGACGGCTCGGCGGGGCATGACTGCGCTCTGCCGTGGCCCGCTCCCGCCGGGCACCGCGCGCGCGGCTCGGCCGAGGCCACCGCGCCGAGTCCCCACGATCCTGCCGCCATCGTCACGACAAGCAGCGCCGTCCAGCCGCGGACGCGCCTCCCCCTAGAAGTGGTCACCCTTCATGGTCAGCATGCGCGGGGCACGTGCCGATGCTTCCCGCAGCCGTTCCCCCAAAGGAGTAACGAAGGCGTCAAACCCTCGATTTTCCGCGCGAATCGGCGCCGCCCGCATCGGCCGCCACGCGGGCATGACCAGGCCCGGCGTCAGCGCAGGTGGTCGGGGAGCGCCGCCTTCGCCGCTTCGAAGAGCAGGGGCCAGGGGAAGTCGTCCGGGGCGTCCTGGCCGGGCGGGTGGGGGACGAAGCCGCCCTCGCCGTAGAGGACCTCGACCCCGGCCACGCGCAGTTCGTCGAGCGACCGGTCGAAGGCGGGGTGCCGGGCGGAGGCGCTGTTCACGCACGGCATCGTCACCAGGGGGATGCCCTTGCCGATGGCCTCGGCCGCGACGCCGACGACGAAGTGGCCGGTGATCCCGAGCGCCCACTGGTTGACCGTGTTGAAGGTGGCCGGCGCGACGGCGATCACGTCCGCGGGCGGCCAGACGTCCGGCTCGCCGGGCTTCTTGTACCTGCTGCGCACCGGGTGGCCGGTCAGCTTCGTCAGCTTCTTCGTCTGGGAGAAGAGCCAGTTGGCGGCGGCGGGCGTCAGGCCGAGGCAGACGTCCCACCCGGCTCGTTGCGCGCTCTCGACGACCGAGGCGATGCCGAGTACCGGGGGTGCGGCGGAGCCGAACAGATAGAGCACGGGGCGCGTCATGACCCCACCCAACCCCGACCGTGACGGGCCACGCAACCGTCCCCGGCCGCCGCGGTCGCGGCACCGCGCACGGGACAGGGAAGGGGGCAGCGCACGGGACACGAACAGGACACGGAAGAGGCCCCTGTCCAAGGACGCTGGACAGGGGCCCGGGTTCTTCCGAGGGTGGGCGTGGACGGTTTCGAACCGCCGACATCCGCCTTGTAAGGGCGGCGCTCTACCACTGAGCTACACGCCCTCGGTGAGTTCGACGTCACAGGTTACCCTGCCCTGGGGCGTGATCAGCAACCACGGGGCCGCGGGGACCGGGCGGTGTGTTCGGGGCGGCCTGGTGGGAAGATGGGTCCGACGGTGGTCGGCGGCGATCTGCGGGGAGAGAGTGTCACGGTGACGACGGCACGTTCGTGGTGGCGACGCGGCGACAATCACCGTGCGGAGGCGCAGGCGGCGAAGGACGCCGCGTCACAGGCGTTCTACGAGCTGGACACGGCGCAGCGCGATCTGGAGATCTCGATAGAGACGATCTCGGCGGTGGACGACTCCCCCGAGGCGCGCCGGGCGCTGGCCGGATTCCGGTCCCTAGGCGAGCGCATCGACCAGGTGAGCGCGGCCTACATCGACACCGTGGACGCGCACGACATCGACCGGGACGAGCTGGACGCGGGCGCGGCGGCGCGGGCGCGCACCGAGCTGACGAAGGCCAAGGACGAGCTGGACAAGGCCAAGACCGAGCTGGAGCGTTTCTCCGCGGGTCTGGCGCCACTGCTCGGCAAGGCGGAGACGCAACTCGCCCGGCTGGCGCCCGCCGTGGAACGGGCCAAGCAGTCGCTGCTGGCGGCGACGAACGCGCTGGACGGGGTCCGCGCGGTCGGGCTGAAGGCGGACGGGCTCGCGGCCCGGCTGGCCGCGCTGGCACCCGAGCTGACCAGGCTGAACGAGGGTGCGAGCAAGCACGGCGTGCAGGAGACCGTCCAGCGGGCCGACGACGTACGCCGCAAGGCGGACGCGGTGCGGACCGAGGCGGAGCGGCTGCCCGAGCAGGCCAGGGAGATGGACAAGCGCCTGGTCTCGCTGCGCACGCGGGTGCAGGCGCTGGCGACCCGGGCCGAGGGCGTGGACCCGGTGCTCAGCGAATTGCGGCGGCGGTTCTCGCTGGCGTGCTGGCAGGATCTCCAGCAGGTGCCCGAGCGGGCCGCGCAGGCGGTACGGCAGGCGGAGACGGCACTGGCCGAGGCGCGCAAGGCGCGGGACGAGCAGCGCTGGCCGGACGCCACGTCACGGCTGGCGACGGTCAGGGCGCTGATGGACGACGTGGAGGGCGCGGTGTCCGCGGCCGGTGACCGGCTGCGGCAGCTCAACGAGGTGAGCAAGGATCCGAAGGGCGAGGTCGAGAAGACCCGCTTCGCGATCCGGGACGCGCAGCGCCTCGCCATGCAGGGGCGTTCGACGCCGGAGCCGCGGCACGCCCGCCCGCTGGACGAGGCGGTGGCGCGCCTCGACCGCGCGGTGGCCGCGCTGGAGGGCAGGCACCCGGACTACTGGGCGTTCCTCACCGAGACCGCCGCGGTGCGCGAGACGGCGAACCGCGTCGTGGCCAACATCCGTGAGGACCGCGCGGCCGGACGCTGAGCCCCCGGGCGGTTGCTCTCCGGACGGTCGCTCCCCGGGCGGTTGCTCTCCGGACGGCTGGTCGTACGATCCGACCGCCGCTCGTACCGACGTACCGGCCCCCGTGCCAGCCCGCAGGCCCGTCCGGTCAGCTACAGCAGCCGCCGCCGCAGCATCCGCCGCCGCCGTTGCCGCTCGCCGGGGCGGGACCGGCCGACGACGAGGACGAGGACGAGGAGGAGCCGACCGCGACCGTCGAGAGCAGCTTCACGGTGTCGTCGTGGCCCTTGGGGCAGGCGGTCGGGGCGTCCGACTGGGACATCGGGCGGCGCAGCTCGAAGGTGGAGCCACAGGTCTTGCAGCGGTACTCGTAGCGAGGCATGGGCCCAGGGTAGCGGGGACGCGGCCCGCGGAGGGCGTTCCTCCACAGGCCACCCCGGCGGCGCCGGCGCCGGGAAAGACGTGCCGGATTCCGGCCGCGCCGAACGACCACGGCACGGCGGGCGCCGCTGGAAGCCCTGCGCCACTGGTGCGTGACCCGGGGTGACCCGCGCGGAGCGCCGGATTCCGGACCCCGGCCTATCCTGGAGGAGCAGCGGCCTCGATTCCCCTTCAGCGAAGGAGGCCGGTCCTATGCGACTCGACGATCATCTGCCCGTGGACCACAAGCTGAGCCAGATGTACCGCTTCGGCGCCGGTCTCATGGGCCTGATCCTGGTCGTCTTCGGGATCCTCGGACTCCTCAACGGCGTGTCGTTCCTGTCCAAGGCGGGCAGCCGGATCGCCGGGCTGAACTCCAACGGCGCGCTCAGCACGATCTCCATCGTCATCGGCGTGCTGCTCTTCGCCGGGATGGTGAAGGGCGGCAACTTCGCCTCGACCCTCAACATCGTCGTCGGCGTCGCCTTCCTGCTCAGCGGGTTCGTCAATCTCGCCCTGCTCGACACCGGCAGCAATCTTCTGGCGTTCAAGATGTCGAACGTGCTGTTCAGCTTCGCGGTCGGCGTGATGCTGATGTTCTTCGGCATGTACGGGCGGGTGACCGGCGGGCTGCCGCACGACAATCCGTACTGGCGCAAGCGCCACCCCCAGCAGGCAGCCCGCGAGGAGGAGGCACGGGCGGCGGTGACCACCCGACGGCCGCCTCCCCGCGGACTGCCGCAGCACTGACCCGTGACGGTCCTGCCGGAGTGACTGCTTCTTACGGGTTCTTCGGGGTTCTTAGGGGTTCTTAGGGGTTCTTACGGGTGTTACGAGTTCTTACGGGCCAGCGTCAGGCCGTCCGCGACGGTGAGCAGGACGTCGTCCACCCGGTCGTCCGCGCGTACGTGGTCGTTGAACGCGCGGATGGCCGCGGCGCCACCGGTCGCGTCCTCGTCCACGACCTCGCCGTGGAAGAGGGTGTTGTCGACGACGAGCAGGCCGCCGGGGTTCATGCGCGGCACCAGCTCCTCCCAGTAGTCGGTGTAGGACCCCTTGTCGGCGTCGAGGAACACCAGGTCGATCCACTGGCCCCCGGGCAGCGCCTTGAGCGTGTCGATGGCCGGGGCGATCCGCAGGTCGACGCGGTCGGCGACGCCCGCCTTGGCCCAGGCGTCCCGGCCGACGGCGGTCCACTCCTCGGAGACGTCACAGGCGATGAGCCTGCCGTCGGCGGGCAGGGCCTGGGCCATCGACAGGGTCGAGAAGCCGGTGAAGGTGCCGACCTCCACGATCTGCTTGGCACCGGTCAGGCGGACCAGGAAGGCCAGCAGCGGGCCCTGCTCCTCCGCCGTCTGGAGCCCGGCCACATCGGCGAGGCGGGCGTGCGTGGTCTCGACCAGTTCCCGCTGGACGGCGTCCAGCGGCGGGTTGTGCGCGAGGACGTATCCGTAGAGCTCGGGTGTGAGCTGCGGGTTCTTCGTTTCGGACAAGGGTCTTCTCCCTGGTGCGGCGCTCAGGGCCCGTCCGGGCCCTAGGGTGACGGAATGCTCGTGGATGACGTGGTCGCCTTGGTGCCCAGCATTCCAGGCCGGAGGGCTCTGCTGGGGCTGGCGGGCGCGCCGGCCGCCGGGAAGTCGACTCTGGCGCGGCGGCTGGTGTCCGGGGTGAACGACCGGGTGGGCGCGGGGACGGCCGCGTATGTGCCGATGGACGGGTTCCATCTGTCCAACGCGCAGTTGGACCGGCTGGGGCTGCGGGACCGCAAGGGCGCGCCCGAGACGTTCGACGTGGACGGCTACGTCCACCTGCTGCGGCGGCTGCGCGGTGACCGTCACCACCCGGTCTACGCGCCCGACTTCGACCGGCGTCTGGACGAGCCGGTGGCCGCCGGTCTGGTCGTCGCGCCCGGCGTCCGGCTCGTCGTCACCGAGGGCAATTACCTCGCCGACGACGGTGCCGGTTGGGAGCAGGTCCGTGACCTGCTGGACGAGCTCTGGTACGTCGACGCGCCTCGTCAGCTGCGTGAGCGGCGGCTGCTGCGACGGCACGTGCGCGGGGGCCGCAGCGAGCTTGAGGCCCGAGCCTTTATCGCTGCGAGCGAGCGGCCCAACGCGCGACGCATAGAGCGCTCCCGCGCCTTTTGCACTCGCGTGGTGGCCCCGGGGCACTGACCCCGGCCCCCCGGGGCGGTCCCTCCGCCGGGGCGCCGGCCACGTGCTTTTAGGGGCGCGGGGAACTGCGCGGCTCGCCCCCACCGGGCTGTGAGCCCGAAAACAAACAGCGTCTGCCCCGCCGGGGCCGGTTTTCAAAGGCGCGCCACCGTCGTGGCTGAGCCCGCAGTTCCCCGCGCCCCTAAAAAACCTGGTCCTGCGCCAGCGCAGCCCGCCGCGGGGGCGCCGTCAGAGGGCGTTGCGCATCCGGAGGATGATCTCTTCGCCGGCGGCGACGCCGGCTGTGGTGAGGCCGGTGACGTGGGGGGCGGTCCAGCCGGAGTCGGCCAGCTCGCCGTGGCCGGGGCGCCAGCCCTCATCGGCGGCGAGGAGCAGATCGGCGTCGAGGAGGGAGTCGCCGGCGGCGAGGACGCGGTCGGCGCCGGTGCGGCGGACGACCTCGGCGAGGGCGGCGGACTTGCTGAGCGGCAGCGGCACGGCGTAGATCTTGCGGCCCTGGAGCGAGACGGTCCAGCCGCGGGGTTCGGCCCAGGCGGCGAGTTCCTTGACCCAGCCGGCGGGGAGGCGTTCGCGGTCGACCACGAGGTAGGCGAAGAGCTCTTCCGCGATGCGCTCCTTGCGCAGCCACGCGGGGTCGGCGGTGGCGGCGAGGTGGGCGCGTACCTCGTCCAGCGGCGCGGAGCCGTCGGCGAGACGGCGGCGGATCTCGGCGTTCCAGTCGTGGTCGGTGCGGCCGTCGACCAGCAGGTGGCCGCCGTTGGCGCAGATGGCGTACTGCGGCTGGGGTCCCGGCAGGCTGATCCGGCGGTACTGCTTGCGGGTGCGGGTGGTGGAGGGCACGAACTGCCCGGCCTCCGCGGCGAGTCGGACCAGCATTCCGGCCGCGGTCTCGGTCATGTAGGACAGCGGCTTGGCCTCGTGCACCTCGACGCAGAGCAGGCGGGGCGCGTGTTCGTCGGCCATGGTGAGGGCGAGCGCCGCGGTGGAGTAGATCAGCGTGCGGTCGAGGTCGCTGGCGACCAGCGTGCGGTTCTGACGGATACTCACTTCGCCTCCACCGCCTTGCCGTCGGTCCCGGTGGCCCCTCGGGTGTAGCGGGGGTGGATGAGACCCACGCAGGAGTACGGCAGCCCGTCCACCTCCTCGACCGGTACGCCGCGCTGCGCGGCCAGCAGGCGGACGTGGTCGAGGTCGGCGCCCACACCGCGCTGCGCGAGGATCCTCCAGGGCACCCGGCGCAGCAGCACGCGGGTGGTCTCGCCGACGCCGGGCTTGACGAGATTCACGTCGCCGATGCCGTACTCCTCGCTGATCCGCTCGACCGCGGCCCAGCCCGCCCAGGTGGGTGAACGGTCCGTTGAACGCAGCGACTTGACGTCCTCGGCGACGGCGTCGCCGACCCGGTCGAAGGCGGCGGTGACGGTATCGAGGAAGAGCCCGGAGACGTCGGCGCCCGCCAGCTCGCGGTAGAACTTCGCGCCGTGGAAGTCGTCGGGCCCGGTCAGGTCGGCGCGCAGCACGGTGCGCGAAATGAGCCCGGAGACCGTGGAGTTGAGGCACGCGGAGGGGATCAGGAAGTCGTCACGGGTGCCGTAGGTGGACACGCAGCCGCCGGGGTCGGCGAGCACCGCGATGCCCGGGTCGAAGACGCCTTCGCCGTCGAAGTCCCTGACGGCTTCGGCCAGTTCGCGGGTGATGGCGCCCTTGCCCGTCCAGCCGTCGACGAACACGGCGTTCGCCGCGTCGTGGTGGGCGGCCAGCCAGCTCAGCGCGTTGCGGTCGATGCCGCGGCCTCGGACGATGGAGACGGCGTAGTGCGGCAGGTCCAGGCCGTGCGCGTGCCGGGCCCAGCGGCGCATCAGCACGCCGACCGGGGTGCCCGCGCGGGCCAGCGAGACCAGGACGGCGTCCGGGCCGCGCTCGGCGAGCACGAGTTCGGTGACGGCGCCGACCGCGCGCGCGATGCGTTCGGCGGAGCCGTCGAGGGCCGCCTTGAACAGGTTCTGGTAGTCGGCGCTCGGCTGGTACTCGACGGGCAGCGACTCCGCGTAGTGCGCGCCGCCGCTCTGGATGGCCTCCTCGCGCTCCTCGGTCGGCGCTTCCAGCTCGACCTCCGACAGGTCCTTGAGCAGCCAGCCGACCTCGTCCGCCGCGTACGACGAGAAGGCGGGGCCGCGCAGGGGCTCGGGCAGCGGTCGGGCGGCGGCGCTCACAGGGGCGGGGCTCATCGGGGCGGCGTGTCCGTTCGGTCGGGGACGGGACTCGGTTCCGGCGGCGAGCCGGGACCGCAACCGGGCGTGCAGCCGGGGCCGCGGCCGGTAGGTGGGGACGACGGCGACCAGCACGCCGCCGGTGTGCGCGGCGAGCTGCGCGATCAGGCCGCCGGGCCCGTACAGCTCGGGGGTCTCGCCCGCGGAGTCGATGACGCAGACGACCGCGTCGAAGCCCGCGCCCGCCACGTTGTACGCGTACCGGTCGCCGGGGCCGTCGCTGGGCTCGTCGTGGGCGGGGAAGACGATCCGGCTGCGGATGGCGTAGCCGGGGTCGTCGACGGCCAGCACCGGCGAGCGGGTGGTGGTGGAGTAGCGGACGTCCACGCCGTCGGTGTGCTGCCGCAGCGCCTCCGCCAGCCGCAGCGGGGCGTACATCAGCTCCTCGTTGCCGAGGACCAGGACGCGGCGGGCGCCGGGCGGGAGAGCGGCGGCCAGCCGCCGGCCCATCGCGGGCAGCGCGGCCTCCAGGGCGGCGCGGTGCTCGGGCAGGAAGCCGTGCCTGCCGCCGTCCGGCACCCCGGCCGGCCAGTCCAGCTCGACGTGCGTGAGGTCGTAAAAGTCGGCGGGCGCGGGCGGCGGCGTCTCGTGGGCGGCCACCAGGGCCTGGCCGCGCTCCAGCACGCCCTCGGGGAGGGTGACGGCGCCCGCGACCAGGGCGACGACGTCCACGCGGGCGCCGAGGCCGGCGGCGAAGTCGTCCATCCTGGCCCGGTCGGCGGCGGACCGCATGTCGGTCAGCGCGACCACCACGTACCGCTCGCGCGGGTGCCGTCCGTGCAGGTCACGGATAGTGTTGAGGATGGTCTGGCCGGTGGAGAACTCGTCGTCGACCAGGACCAGCGGGCCGCTGCCCGCCAGCAGCGCCGGGTCCTCGGGGAGCAGCAGGTGTCCGGTGGCGTGGCTGTGCTCCTCCTGGAAGCCGCCGCCCGCCGCGACGCCCGCGACCTCGCGCCGGGTGGAGTGCAGGTACGGCACACCGCCGATGCCGTCGGCGACGCAGTGGCCGAGCCCTGTCGCGGTCTCGGCGTAGCCGAGGACCACGGCGTCGGCGACCGCGTCCGGGCCGAGCAGGCCGCGGACCCGCTCGCCGAGCGCGTACGCGGAGCCGTAGACCGCGCGCGGGTCCTGCGGGACGTGCTTGCCGAGGATGTTGGAGACCAGCAGGTGGGCGCGCTTGGGGTTGCGGCGCAGCGCGAGGCCGAGCACTGCGTGCAGGCCCTCGCCCACCAGGCCGATGCCCAGCCGGTCCGCGACCCACTGACCCGGCCAGGGCGTGTGCGTTGCCATGCGGTGCTTCTCTTCCGTTCGGTGCGAGCGCGGCGCGGGGGCCGTGCTCAGGGCTGGGCGCGGCTCCTGGCCGTGCTCAGGACTGCGCTGAAGGCTGTTCCGGGACCGCGCTCAGGACTGCGGCAGGCTCGCCGCGAGCAGTTCCACGAAGCCGATGTCCTCCTGGGCGACGCCGAAAACCTCGGCGCGGCGCATGGTGCGCTCCGCCCAGGCGCGGTGCGGCTTCACCTCGTTCATCTTGTTGGTGTACGCGGAGCGCATGACGCCGCCGCCGGAGCGGTCCTCGTCGAGTATGTCGGCCGCGTCGCAGAACTCCTCGTGAGTGACGACGCTCAGCGCGTGCACGACGGGCACGTGGGTGGGGTGGATGCAGGTCTTGCCCTGGAGGCCGTTGGCGCGGTCCAGCTCGATCTCGCGGAGCAGTCCGTCCATGTCGCGCTCGATGAGGGTGTCGCGCAGGTCCTCGGCCTCGGGGGTGAAGGGGCTGCGGCGCAGTTGCGGCTTGAACATCCGCTCGTGGTGCCTGAAATATTCCCAGACCGGTCCCGTCACGGTGAAGCCGCTGCCGTCGGCGCGGCCGAGGACGTTGACCACGTCGGCGATCACCGAGGCGACGATCTGTACGTCGTAGGCGGTCATCGCGGGGGCGCGGCGCAGGCCGTAGGAGGAGCAGAAGTCGGTGACGCCCAGGCGCAGGGCGAGCACCCGCTCGCGGTATTTGTCGACCGTCCTGGATATCCCGTAGAGCGTCTCGACCCGGCTCTCCAGGTGCAGGAGCTGCGGGGACTCCAGTACGGGCATGGCGAAAAGCCGCTGTCCGCTGGCGGCCTCCGCGTGGGCCATGGCCTCCAGGAACGGGACGCCGGTCTCCTCGGTGAACTTGGGCAGCACGAATCCGGACAGCAGTTCCACGGTGCCGCCGAGCCGGGTCACCAGGTCGGTGATCTGCGCGGGCGTGCGGACCCGGACGAACAGCAGCGGAAGCGCCGCCTCCGGCCGGGTCGCGAGATCGGCGAACTGCCGGACGAGATTGGCCTCACCTGCGACGACGTCGCGGTCGTCGATGGAGTCCTCCAGGCACAGGACCATCGACACCACACCCCGGGCGGCCTGCTTCACCACGTCGTCCGCGAGCTGCGGGCGGGTGGCGGGGCTGTAGAGGGTGGCGCCGAGGGCGACCGCGAGCATGCGTGCGGGCGAGTCGGCAGTGAACTCCTGCGGCTCGCGGTGAAACAGTTCGCTCCTGGCTTCAGGAGCGAGGTGCCCGAAGTGTCGCATACGCCCCATTTCGAGGTAGTGAGCCCGATGATATCTGGCCGATTATCGTACGTGCGAGCATGGGGTAGAGGTTCCCTCCACACGTGAAAAACAGGTAACCGCGGCGGGTCCGCCGCGTGACCGTCACGCCCGGCGTTGTGGCGCACGCCACGGGGAGGGCAGGATGACCGGTATGACGCACGTGATGGTGAAGGGCTCGAACACCCCACTGGACGCCCCCGGAATCCGGGCGGTACTGCGCTGGACCCCGGCGTCCGGTTCCCCCGACGTTGACGCCTCCGTGCTGCTGCTCGGTTCCCACGGCAAGGTCCGTTCCGACGCCGACTTCGTCTTCTACAACGAACCGCGCCACCCCTCGGGGCTCGCCCGTCACCTGCCCAAGAAGCGCGTCTCCGGCAGCCTGACCGACACCGTCGAGGTCGACCTGGCCGCGCTCGGCCCCGACGTGGACCGCGTCGTGATCGTCGCCTCCTGCGACGGCGGCCCCTTCCGCCAGGTCCAGGACCTGTGCGTGCTCCTCTACGACACCACGGGGCCGCAGCACGCCCCGGTCATCACCTTCGAGGTGCGCCCCGACACCGGCTACGAGACCGCCCTGAACTGCGGCGAGATCTACCGCAAGGACGGCGGCTGGAAATTCCGCGCCCTGGGCCAGGGGTACGACACCGGTCTGGTCGGCGTGGCCACCGAATTCGGCATCGCGGTGGACGACGTCGAGGGCGGCGACTCCGACCGTACCGCCGTACCGGCCACGACCGCGCCGCCCACCGTCTCCCCGGCGGCGCCGCCCACGGCCGGGCCGGTGTCCCAGCAGACCGCGCCGTACGCCCAGGAGCCGGAGCCGGCGCCCACCAGTGCGTACGGATACCCGCTCCAGGCGCCCTCGCCCGGCCACGTGCCCGCACAGCCCGCCTACGGCTACCCGCAGCCCGTGGCGGCCACCACGGCCCCGCCGGTCCACCAGCAGCCCCAGCAGGGCTACCCGGCGTACGGCTACCCGCAGCCGGTGGCCGCCGCTGCCGCCGCCAACGACGGCAGCTTCCAACTGCCGCCGCAGGGACCCCAGTTCCAGTCGGGCGGCTGACCCGGCCCGGCGGCCCGCCGGACGGAGTCCGGCGCAGCCGTCCGAAGCCCGCGAAGCGGCGCGAGGGCGGCAGAGAAGACTAGACCTTGGACTTGTAGCCGCGGCCCCACTGGAGGCCCCAGCCGTAGAGCCGGTCGATCTCGGCCTGGAAGCCGTAGACGTACCTGACCTCGCGGCGCACCACCAGCTCGCCCTTGCGGTTCTCGATCAGCACGACGGCGCACGAACGGGCCTGCGGCTCCCGCTCGTTGAGCGGGATCTCGATGCGCGGGCCCGAGGTCGGGAAGATCTCGACCTTCGCGTGCGTGCGGTCGAAGGCGGGCGTGCCGTCGTAGATGTAGACGAAGACCAGCAGCCGCCGGAATTCGTCCCGCTTGTCGAAGTTGATGTACAGCGTCTCGCCCGAGGTGCCGCCGAACCGGTCGTCGCCGCTCATCTGGATGTACGGCGGCGCGTCCAGGTCGCCCAGCAGATTGCCGAGCGGCTGGACAACTCCCTTGCTCCCGTCGGCCAGTTCGTACATGCAGGCCAGGTCGAGGTCGACATTGACCATGGCGGGTCCGGCCGCCTGCACCACGCGCGGTTTGAAGACATCGATCTGGCGGCGGAAGAACCCGCCGTTGGAGGTGGCCCAGCCACCGGTGTCGGATGTCCGCATCGACCAGGAGAGGTTGACCCGGAGGTTGCCGACGGCCGCTCCCTGCTTGGTCAGCGACACCATCGGGTGCCGCTTGGTGAGTTCCACGGTGTGCGCGTTCGCGACGTCGAACTGCTGCCCGCCGCTCGGCCGCAGAAAACTCCACCAGGCCATCTGCCCTCGCCCTCCCCTGACATGAGGCTGCCCCCGCCGGGCGGCGGGGGCAGCACTGGCGCGACCGGGGTCAGACCCCGCTCGCGACTTCCGCCTTGTCGCCGTCCTTGTCACCGTCCGGTTGCTCGGAGTCTTCCCCGAGTCGGCGGTTGCGTACCACCGAGGACCAGTACGAAGCGGCGATCAGCACCACACCGACCAGACCGGTGATGACCTCACTGACGTCGTACTTGATCGTGACGAGCAGGATGACGGCCAGCGCGCCGATCGCGTAGTGCGCGCCGTGCTCCAGGTAGACGTAGTCGTCCAGGGTGCCCTTGCGGACCAGGAAGACGGTCAGCGACCTGATGTACATCGCGCCGATGCCGAGACCCAGCGCGATCTCGAAGATGTCGTTGCTGACCGCGAAGGCGCCGACGACACCGTCGAAGGAGAAGGAGGCGTCGATGACTTCGAGGTAGAGGAACATGAAGAACGCGGCCTTGCCCGCCAGGCCCACGACCTGTCCGGTGCTGACGCCGTTGCCGTTCTTCGCCGCGACGGGCACCGCTGCGCCCGCTTCCGCGCCGGCGGCGCCCGCAGCGCCTTCGTCGTCCTCGCCGTCCTCGTCATCCTCCAGCCGCTCCTCGAAGAAGCTGGAGACACCGCCGACGACGAGATACGTGAGCAGGCCGCCGACACCCGCCAGCAGCACCGTCTCGCCCTTGTCGATGGTGCCGTGACCGCCGTGCAGCGGGACGCCGGTGGCGACGGTGGTGGCGGCGACGAGCAGCACGACCAGCGCGACCACGACGGAGAGCATGTCCAGCTTGCCGACCTTGGCCAGCGGCTTCTCCAGCCAGCCCAGCCAGGTGATCTCCCGCTCCTCGAAGATGAAGTCGAGGAAAATCATCAGCAGGAACATGCCGCCGAAGGCGGCGATCGCCGGGTGCGCGCCGGTGACCAGCGCCTCGTAGCGGTCGTGGTCGTTGATCGCGACCTTGACCGCTTCCCACGGACTGAGCTTGGCCGTGATCGCGACGATGACGATCGGGAAGACGAGCCTCATACCGAAGACGGCGATCAGCACGCCGATGGTGAGGAACATCTTCTGCCAGAAGGCGTTCATTTTGCGGAGAATGCCCGCGTTGATCACCGCGTTGTCGAACGAGAGTGAGATCTCCAGGACGGACAGGATCGCGACGATCGCCAGGCCCTTCCAGTCCCAGAGGATGAAGGCCAGGACCAGTCCGGCGATGGTGACGCCGAACGACCAGCCGAATGTTCTGAGGAGCACTGGCGCTACCTACCTATTTCCCTGATGATCACGAGGACCCCCGCGAGGTACGCGGCTTTACGAAACGTTGACCCCGAAGTCTAGGGCGATGCCGCGCAGTCCGGAGGCGTACCCCTGACCTACCGCACGGAACTTCCACTCGCCGCTGTAGCGGTAGAGCTCGCCGAAGATCATCGCGGTCTCGGTGGAGGCGTCCTCGGTCAGGTCGTAGCGGGCCAGTTCGGCGCCGTCGGCCTGGTTGAGCACCCGGATGTAGGCGTCGCTGACCTGGCCGAAGGTCTGCGAACGGGCGTCGGCGTCGTAGATCGAGACCGGGAAGACGATCTTGTCGACGCGCTCGGGGACCAGGCTCAGGTCCACCAGGATCGTCTCGTCGTCACCGCCGGTGCCGCCGACCAGTTCGTCGCCGGTGTGCTCGACGGAGCCCTCCGGGCTCTTGAGGTTGTTGTAGAAGACGAAGAACTCGTCTCCCAGGACCCGGCCGTTGCCGCAGAGCAACGCGCTGGCGTCCAGGTCGAAGTCGGCTCCGGTGGTCGAGCGGGAACTCCAGCCGAGACCGATCTGCACCTTGGTGAGATTCGGCGCGGCCTTGGAGAGGGAGACATTGCCCCCCTTGGCGAGCGTGACGCCCATCGTGTTTCGTTCCTCCCCGTTGTCTGGGTGTGCTCCGTGGGTCAGAAAGGTGCGGCGCCCGCGGCCGGGCGCCGCACCGCGGTCAGACGTTGACGCCGAAGTCCTGGGCGATGCCGCGCAGTCCCGAGGCGTAGCCCTGGCCGATGGCGCGGAACTTCCACTCCGCGCCGTGCCGGTACAGCTCGCCGAAGACCATGGCGGTCTCGGTCGAGGCGTCCTCGGTCAGGTCGTAGCGGGCCAGCTCGCGCTGGTCCGCCGCGTTGAGCACCCGGATGTAGGCGTTGCGCACCTGGCCGAAGCTCTGCTGGCGGCTCTCGGCCTCGTAGATGGAGACGGGGAAGACGATCTTCGCGACGTCGGCCGGGACCCCGGCCAGATTCACGTTGATGACCTCGTCGTCGCCCTCGCCCTCACCGGTGAGATTGTCACCGGTGTGCACCACGGAGCCGTCGGGGCTGGTGAGGTTGTTGAAGAAGACGAAGTGCGCGTCGGAGAGCACCTTGCCCTGGTCGCTGGTGAGCAGCGCGCTCGCGTCGAGGTCGAAGTCGTTGCCGGTGGTGGTGCGGGCGTCCCAGCCCAGACCGACGACGACGGCCGTGAGATTCGGCGCCTCCTTGGTCAGCGAGACGTTGCCACCCTTGCTGAGGCTGACTCCCACGAGTCCTCCCAAATCGGTTCGTGCGTGCTGTGTGCGTGGCGTACGCGTGCACAGATCCTGCGCTGGTGCCGGATCAACGTGCCGAGCTTAGTGACGGGTTCCCGAGGTCTACAGCGATTCGAGAGCCTTTGTGTAGTCGTGAAGATCGCGGGCGTCCGGCAGCCCGTTGAGGACGGTCCAGCGCACGGTGCCCTGCTTGTCGATGACGAAGGTGCCGCGCAGGGCGCAGCCCTTGTCCTCGGCGAAGACGCCGTAGGCGCGGGAGGCGGCGCCGTGCGGCCAGAAGTCGGACAGCAGCGGGTAGTCCAGGCCCTCCTGGTCGGCGAAGACCCGCAGCGAGTGCATCGAGTCGCAGGAGACGGCGAGCAGGTGGACGTCCGCGTTCTGGAACGCGGGCAGTTCGTCGCGCAGCGCGCACAGCTCGCCGGTGCAGACGCCGGTGAAGGCGAAGGGGTAGAAGAGCAGCACGACGTTCTTCCGGCCGCGGAAGTCGGCCAGGCGCACGGTACGGCCGTGCTGGTCGGGCAGGGCGAAGTCGGGTGCCGGGGCGCCGACCGCGGGGATCTCGTGATGTGCGCTGATATCGCTCATCGCGCGGGCGTCCCTTCTCGGGGAGGCGCGGGACCCGGCGCGGCCGTCGCGACCGCCGCAGGGCCGCGACACATGGTGGGCCTAGCGCGCGGTTCCCCGCTCCCCCGAGGGGGTGCGGGGAACCGCGCGGCCAGCGTGTGACGGGCGGCGGACGGCCGCGGGGCGCAACCCCTGCGGCGGGCCGCCGGTGCCGGGAAAGCTAGCGCTTCCCCGCGCGGGCCGTCTTGGGTGTCACGAGACGGCTGCCGGTCCAGTCCTTGGCGGCGTTGACGCTGCTGGTCTGGGCGAGGCCCGCGGTCTGCGCGGCCTCTCCGATCTCGCTGGGCTCGACGTGGCCGTCACGGCCGGTCTTCGGGGTCATGAGCCAGATCGGGGCGCCGGGGTCGACCGTCGACGTGGCGTCGACGAGTGCGTCGGTGAGGTCGCCGTCGTCCTCGCGGAACCACAGCAGGACGGCGTCGGGCACGTCGTCGTACTCCTCATCGGCGAGCTCCTCGCCCGTGAGCTCCTCGATACCCTCTCGAAGCTCCTGGTCGCAATCCTCGTCGTACCCGAGCTCCTGGACCACCTGTCCGGGCTCGAAACCAAGCCGGCTCGCCGGGTTGGTCCGCTCCTCCGCGTGGTCCGCGGTCGCGCTCACGCTTTGCCTCCTGTCATGGGGAAAATCTGCCCGCGCCTGTGCGGGTTATTGGCGGTAGTCCACACGGGCTGGGCGGATCGCGCAAGTACCCGGCGTACGAGACCGTCGAAACGGTGACGATTCGACCGTGTCACCGCAACCCGCACACTCAATGGTGACGCACATCACGGCGGTTTGCCGGTGTTGTGCGTGATTGGAGCCGCGAGTCGGTCGTACGAGCGACTGGGCGTAGAGTTCAGGTTTGGCCTCCCCCAACCTCAGGCCGGGAGGCTCCCGGCCGACCACCGGCCCTGGGGCCGCGCGGCTCATGAGCTGCGGTTACCGCTCGGTAGAGATGACGTTTCGAACGACGCGGTACACGATGGAGGCGGCGCGACCCAGCAGAGCTCCACCTAGCAGCGAAGGAACAGCGTGGCTTCCGGATCCGATCGCAACCCGATCATCATTGGCGGCCTTCCCAGCCAGGTCCCGGATTTCGATCCCGAGGAGACGGCGGAATGGCTCGACTCGCTCGATGCGGCCATCGACGAGCGCGGCCGTGAGCGGGCCCGCTATCTGATGCTCCGCCTCATCGAGCGCGCGCGCGAGAAGCGCGTCGCGGTGCCCGAGATGCGCAGCACCGACTACGTGAACACCATCGCCACCAAGGACGAGCCGTTCTTCCCGGGCAACGAGGAGATCGAGCGCAAGATCCTCAACGCCACCCGGTGGAACGCGGCGGTCATGGTCTCCCGCGCCCAGCGTCCCGGGATCGGCGTCGGCGGCCACATCGCCACCTTCGCCTCCTCCGCCTCGCTCTACGACGTGGGCTTCAACCACTTCTTCCGCGGCAAGGACGACGGCCTCGGCGGCGACCAGATCTTCTTCCAGGGCCACGCCTCCCCCGGCATCTACGCCCGCGCCTTCCTGCTCGACCGGTTGAGCGAGGCGCAGCTCGACGCCTTCCGCCAGGAGAAGTCGAAGGCGCCGAACGGCCTTTCCAGCTACCCGCACCCGCGGCTGATGCCGGACTTCTGGGAGTTCCCGACCGTCTCGATGGGCCTCGGCCCGCTGGGCGCGATCTACCAGGCCCGGATGAACCGCTACATGGAGGCGCGCGGCATCGCCGACACCTCCGCCTCGCACGTGTGGGCGTTCCTCGGCGACGGCGAGATGGACGAGCCGGAGTCGCTCGGCCAGCTCTCGATCGCCGCCCGTGAGGGCCTGGACAACCTGACCTTCGTGGTCAACTGCAACCTCCAGCGCCTCGACGGCCCGGTCCGCGGCAACGGCAAGATCATCCAGGAGCTGGAGTCGCAGTTCCGGGGCGCCGGCTGGAACGTCATCAAGCTGGTCTGGGACCGTTCCTGGGACCCGCTGCTGGCCCAGGACCGCGACGGTCTGCTGGTCAACAAGATGAACACCACCCCGGACGGCCAGTTCCAGACGTACGCGACCGAGACCGGTTCGTACATCCGTGAGCACTTCTTCGGTGACGACCAGCGGCTGCGCAAGATGGTCGAAGGCATGTCCGACGAGCAGATCCTGCACCTCGGGCGTGGCGGCCACGACCACCGCAAGGTCTTCGCGGCCTACACGGCGGCCAAGGAGCACAAGGGCCAGCCGACGGTGATCCTCGCGCAGACCATCAAGGGCTGGACGCTGGGTCCGAACTTCGAGGGCCGCAACGCGACGCACCAGATGAAGAAGCTGACGGTCGACGACCTCAAGCGCTTCCGCGACCGGCTGCACCTGCCGATCACCGACCAGCGGCTCGACGAGGGCTACCCGCCGTACTACCACCCCGGCCGGGACTCCGAAGAGATCCAGTACATGCACGACCACCGCAAGGCGTGCGGCGGTTACGTGCCCACGCGTGTGGTGCGGGCCAAGCCGCTGCCGCTGCCGCCGGAGAAGACGTACGCGACCGCGAAGAAGGGCTCGGGCCAGCAGTCGATCGCCACCACCATGGCGTTCGTCCGCGTCCTGAAGGACCTCATGCGGGACAAGGAGATCGGCAAGCGCTTCGTGCTGATCGCGCCCGACGAATACCGCACCTTCGGCATGGACGCGTTCTTCCCGAGCGCGAAGATCTACAACCCGATGGGTCAGCAGTACGAGTCGGTCGACCGCGAGCTGCTGCTGGCGTACAAGGAGTCGCCGACCGGGCAGATGCTGCACGACGGCATCTCCGAGGCGGGCTGTACGGCGTCGCTGATCGCGGCGGGCTCGGCGTACGCCACGCACGGCGAGCCGCTGATCCCGGTGTACGTCTTCTACTCGATGTTCGGTTTCCAGCGCACCGGCGACCAGTTCTGGCAGATGGCCGACCAGCTCTCGCGCGGCTTCGTGCTGGGCGCGACCGCGGGCCGCACCACGCTGACCGGTGAGGGCCTCCAGCACGCGGACGGCCACTCGCAGCTCCTGGCCTCCACCAACCCCGGCTGCGTCGCGTACGACCCCGCCTTCGGCTACGAGATCGCGCACATCGTGCAGGACGGTCTGCGCCGGATGTACGGCGAGACCGCGGACGGCAAGCCGGGCGAGGACGTCTTCTACTACCTCACCGTCTACAACGAGCCGATCCAGCACCCGGCGGAGCCCGCGGACGTCGACGTGGACGGCATCCTCAAGGGCATCCACCGCTTCAAGGCCGGCGAGGCCGGTACGATCCCCGCGCAGATCATGGCGTCGGGTGTCGCGGTGCCGTGGGCGGTCGAGGCGCAGCGCATCCTCGCCGAGGACTGGAACGTACGGGCCGACGTATGGTCCGCGACGTCCTGGAACGAGCTGCGGCGCGAGGCCGTCGCGGTCGAGGAGCACAATCTGCTGCACCCGGAGGAGGAGCAGCGCGTGCCGTACGTGACGCGCAAGCTGTCCGGGGCCGAGGGGCCCTTCGTGGCCGTCTCGGACTGGATGCGGGCGGTGCCCGACCAGATCTCGCGCTGGGTGCCCGGCACGTACTCCTCGCTGGGCGCGGACGGCTTCGGCTTCGCCGACACCCGTGGCGCGGCCCGTCGCTTCTTCCACATCGACGCGCAGTCGGTGGTCCTGGCGGTCCTCACCGAGCTGGCCCGCGACGGCAAGGTCGACCGGTCCCTGCTGAAGCAGGCCGTCGACCGCTACCAGCTCCTGGACGTGGCCTCGGCCGACCCGGGCGCGGCGGGCGGCGACGCCTGACAGGCTCCGCCCGGGGTTCGCACGACAACGGCCTGCGGGGCCAGGAGGTCTCCTCCTGGCCCCGCAGGCCGTTCTACTGGGCTACTGGGCTACGTAGAGCACCGCGATGATGGTGTCGAGGGCGCCGAGGAACAGCGCGATCAGGGCCAGCAGGGGTTTGCGGCCGCTCCAGCGGCGGCCCATCGCGAGCCAGCCGCAGACGACCGCCACGGGGCCGAACACGATGCCCAGGACGAAGAAGCCCACGACCGAGCTGATGACTCCGATGATGCCGAGCCTGCCGCCGGTCCGCTCCACTTCGACTCGGGTGCCGCGCCGGGAGCGTTCGGTCGTGGCGAAACGTCGAGCCATGGTTCCCTCCTCAGGAGCCCGTCCCACGGCGACACGGCCTGGGACCCTGCCGTTTCCCTTGCCCGCTGCGGGCGCCGCTATGCCGCGCGGAGGCCGCGTACCGGCCGCGTACCGCCTTCTGCGGGCCTTCCGGCGGCCTTGCTACAGCCTTCCCGCAGGAGGCGGGCAGCGGCGGGGTGCGTCCGACTGGCGGCAGCCGCGTAACCTCCGGTCAGATCATTCCGTTTCCAAACGTGATCTGACTCACCCTTGACCCGGCCACCCGTCCGGGTCTTCTACGCTGGAGCGCGGAGCCGCGCCCAGGGACGCCGTTGTCCGACACGTACCGCCCACAGCACCTGACGCCCCATCTCCCGCCCCCATATCCCCGCCGCCCGGTTGAACCCGGGACGAATCCGCGAGGCATCTGCGAGTGAGCCTTCTCGAAGCGCGACTGAGCCCCATGTCGATCCGCGCCCTGCTGGCCCTGTCGGTCGTCTTCATCATGCTGGCGACCACCGGCTGGACGGCGCTGCGCCCCGGCGGGGCGGGCGACCCCCGGGCCGCCGCCCTGTCGTCCTGGCGGCACGGCACCATCGCCTCGCACAAGCTGCCGGACCCCGACAGCGGCGCCCGGACGATCGCGCGCTTCTTCGCGTCGCTCACCGGCGGCCAGCGGCTCAAGCTCACCGAGCGGTACCCGCTGATCGTCGGCAATCTCAACGGGGCGCCGCTCACCCTGCGCTACCGGGCCAACCACGCGGCCATCGAGCAGGCCCGCACCGCCGAGACCGCGCGCTCGCACAGCGACCAGTTCACGGTGGCGGGCCGGATCGACGCGGCGCGACGGGCCGCGCGCTACACCTCGCTGCTCAGCGACCACCGGCAGATCCTCTCCTTCGACCCGACGGGCGCCGGCCGGGTCGCGGAGGTCTTCGGCGACCTGAAGGCCGCCGAGCGGGTCTCCGTCGTCGTCCCCGGCGTCGACACCAACCTGCTTACGTTCGAGCGCGCCACGAAGTCGTACGCGGCCCCGGTCGGCATGGCGACGGCGCTGTACGACGCGGAGCGCGCCGCCGACCCCGGCGTACGGACGGCCGTGATCGCGTGGGCGGACTACACCACGCCGACGGGGCTCGGCCTGGACGCCTCGACGGGCAACATGGCCGAGCGCGGCGCCACCCGGCTGAACGCGCTGCTCAGCGCCTTGCCGCAGCACGCCGAGGTGTCGCTCTTCTGCCACTCCTACGGCTCGGTGCTGTGCGGGGTGGCCGCTCCCGACCTGCCGGGCCGCTCGGTCTCCGACATCACGGTCTTCGGCAGTCCCGGCATGCGCGTGCAGCGCGCCTCGCAGCTCCACACGTCGGCGCACGTATGGGCGGCGCGGGACAGCTCCGACTGGATCAGCGATGTGCCGCACCTGGAGATCGCCGGGCTCGGCCACGGCGCCGACCCGGTCAACGACTCCTTCGGCGCCCGGGTGATCAGCGCCGCCGGAGCCAGCGGGCACCCCGGCTACTTCGCGCCCGGCACCACCAGCCTCGCCAACTTCACGCAGATCGCCCTGGGCAACTACGCGGCGGTCGCCTGCCAGGACGCGGACAGAACCTGCACCTCGGGGCTCGCCTGAGGGCTGGGCCGAGCCTCGGTCCCTCCGGGCTGGCTTCGGGGACGGGCTTTCGGGAGTCGGCTTCGGGAGCGGGCTGTCACAGGGCCGTTCTACGCTGGCCGCATGGCCACCTTCGAGGAGTTCGCGGACAGCGCCCTGTCGCTGCCGCGGGCGCACCGGCAGATCACCTGGGGCAGCGAGCACACCTTCCGGGTCGGCGAGAAGATCTTCGCCATGGGCAACCCCGACGGCGCCCATGTGTCGCTGAAGGCGTCCAAGGAGGATCAGGCCGAGCTGATCGCCGCCGACCCCGGCGCCTTCTCGCCCGCCCCCTACGTCGGCCGCTTCGGCTGGGTGCGCGCCGCCCTGGACTCCGTCGACCCGGACGAGCTCGCGGAACTCCTCACCGATGCCTGGCGCCGCACGGCTCCGCGCCGCCTGGTCAAGGAGTTCGACGAGGCCGCGGGACGCGCGTAGTTCCTGACGGGGTACCGCCAAGCGGGAGGCCGCTTACGATGGCCCGTATGGGTGATGTGCTGGCCGGAAACAACGCTGAATGGGAGTTCGAACCAGAAGCGGTGGTGATCCGGTACAGCAGAGGCGTACGGGGCGTGAGGTTTCTCCAGGCACTCGGGGAACGCCGGATTCCGCATGACGCGCTGGACGGGATCGAACTGCTGGACGGGCGGCGCGGCACCGTCGTCCTGCGGGCGCTGCCCCGGCCCGGCGCCGATCCGGTGATCGAGGCGGCCGGCGGCCAGCTCAAGGAGAGCGCGGACCCGTACCGTCTGGTGCTGCCCGCGCAGTCGCGCACGCTCGCGGAGTACTACCGGGACGAGCTGCGCCCCCTGCTCGGCCCCCAGACGCGGCACAGCCTCGACGACGGCCCGGCGGAACGTTTCCTCGTGGCCCCGCCTGCGGCGCCGCGCTCCTTCAAGGCGTACGACGCGAAGGCGCTGTTCGACGGCCGCACCGTCAGTTTCCGCTGGTTCTGGACGGGCGCGTCGTCCGCGAAGTGGAAAGCGGGCGACCAGAGCTTCCCGGTGGAGCAGCTCAGCGGCCTCGACTGGCGCTCGCCCGAACTCCTCCACGGCCATCTGCGGCTGCTGCGCCGCGACGCGGACGGGCAGGAGCAGCCCGGCGAGGCCGACCAGGACCCGGCCGCCGTCGTCTTCGGCCTCGGCTACGGGCCCGTGCACGAGTCGCTGCCCTTCGCGGCGGCGGTGCTCGCCGCGATCAAGTCCGCCCGCGTACGGCCGCAGCCGTAGGGCACGGTCGTACGCGGGCGGGAGGGGCCGGGGGCGTCGTGCGGCGTCGTGCGGCTGAATCCGTGACGCTACTCGCGCGCCGCCGACGTACTGCTCATGTCCGGGTAGCGGTCGCCCGCCACCTGCGCGGCGATGGGTTCGAGCAGCTCCAGTTCGGCCGGGGTGAGCGTGATCCGAGTGGCCGCGGTGTTCTCCAGCACGCGGGCGGACTTGCGGGTGCCGGGGATCGGCACCACCGGCAGGCCGTGCACGGCCGCGCGCTGCTGCACCCAGGCCAGCGCGATCTGGCCGAGGGTCGCGCCGTGCGCCTCGGCGACGGAGCGGACCGGCGCCAGCAGGTCCGCGTTGCGCCGGGCGTTCTCGCCGGTGAAGCGCGGCTGGCTCTGCCGGAAGTCGCCGCTGCCCAGCTCGGTGGCCGCGTCGGTGAACGAGCCGGTCAGGAAGCCGCGGCCGAGCGGTGAGTACGGCACGAAGGCGATGCCCAGTTCGGCCGCCGCGCCGACCGCGGACTGCTCCACGTCCCGGCTGAACAGCGACCACTCCGACTGGATCGCGCTGATCGGGTGCACCGCGTGCGCCTCGCGCAACTCCGCTCCGGTCACCTCGGACAGCCCCAGCCAGCGGACCTTGCCCTCCGTGACCAGCTCGCCCATCGCGCCGACCGACTCGCTCAGCGGGACCCCCGGGTCCCGCCGGTGCATGTAGTACAGGTCGATGACGTCCGTGCCGAGGCGGCGCAGGCTGCCCTCGACGGCCTGCCGGATGTACGGCGGGTCGTTGCGGATCGCCCGGTACGAGGAGTCGTCGCGCTTGCGTTCGTTGGCGAACTTCGTCGCCAGGACGATCTCGTCGCGGTGCGCCTTGACGAAGGGGGCCAGGAACTCCTCGTTGTCGCCGATCCCGTACATGTCGGCGGTGTCGTAGAGGGTGACGCCGACGCCCAGCGCCGTCTCCAGCGTCTCGCGGGCCGCGGCCTCGTCGGTGTCGCCGTAGAACTCGCTCATGCCCATGCAGCCAAGACCCTGGACACCGACCGCGGGTCCCGCGCTGCCGAGGGTCGTGGTGGCGATACGTGAGGTGTCGTCGCTCATCAGGCGCCTGTCCTTTCCTGCACTGCGGGGTGCCGCACGGCGGGGGTCCGCGGTGCGGGGTCCTGCACGGTGGGGCACGCGTACGTGCTGATCTTGAAGTCGAGGACCGTCAGGGTGTCCTGGAGCTCGGCGATCCGCTGGAGCACGTCCAGCCGGGTGGACTCCAGCAACGCCTGCCGGTCGGGGAACGTGTGGTCGCCGCTGCGCACCAGTTCGGCGTACCGGACCATGTCGGCGACCGGCATCCCGGTCAGCCGCAGCTTGCCGACGAAGCCCAGCCAGTCCAGATCGCGGTTGGTGAACCGGCGCTGGCCGGTGTGCGAGCGGTCCACATGCGGCATCAGGCCGATCCGCTCGTACCAGCGCAGGGTGTGCGCGCTGAGGCCGGTGAAGGCGACGACCTCGCTGATCGTGTACTGGTCCTGCCCGGTGGGCCGCGGGTGCCCGCTCTCGTCCGAGCAGCTCGTCGTATTACTGGGTTTGCTCTTCGCCACCTGCACGACCGTCATACCCTCCACGCTAAGACCTTGGAGTGCACTCCAAGCAAGTGGTCCTGCGGACAGCTCCGGTCCAGAGGACCGCCTGGCGGCGCGGCGGCGCTCCCGAAAGGGGTTCGGAGAATGCGCCAGGAGCCGAGGGAGCCGTCCGTGACCCGCCGGGCAGGCTCTAGGCTCGCACGCATGGAGAGCTTGCGCCTGATCGAGCAGTGGCCGGTGACGAACGCGGCGGCGGCCGTGGTGCGGCAGGACGGGACGGTGGCCGGGTCGCACGGGCCCACGGGACAGCGGTTCCGGCTCGCCTCGGTCACCAAGCCGCTGACCGCGTACGCGGCGCTGGTGGCGTACGAGGAGGGCGTCTTCGAACTGGACGACCCGGCGGGCCCCGAGGGCTCCACCGTGCGGCACCTGCTAGCGCACGCGTCCGGGCTCGCCTTCGACGAGGACCGGGTGACGGCGCCGCCCGGCACCCGGCGGCTGTACTCCAACGCGGGCTTCGACGTGCTCGGCGAGCGCCTGGCCAAGGCCACGGGCATCCCCTTCGCGGAGTATCTGCGGCAGGCCGTGCTCGAACCGCTGGGCATGACCGCCACCGGCCTGTCCGGCGCGGGCTCCCCCGCCGCCGACGGCGTCTCCACGGTCGACGACCTCGTCCGTTTCGCCGCCGAGCTCCAGGCCCCGCGGCTCCTGCACCCCTCCACCGTGGCCACCGCCACCTCGGTGGTCTTCCCCGGCCTCAAGGGCGTCCTTCCGGGTTACGGCCACCAGAATCCCAACGACTGGGGCCTGGGCTACGAGATCCGCGCCGCCAAGTCCCCGCACTGGACCGGCGCCCTCTCCTCCCCCGCGACCTTCGGCCACTTCGGCCAGTCCGGCACCTTCCTGTGGGTCGACCCGGTCGCCGGAGCCGCCTGCGTCGCGCTCACCGACCGCGACTTCGGGGAGTGGGCGGTGCCGCTGTGGCCGCGCTTCACCGACGCCGTCCTCACGGAGCTGCGCTAGCGCTTCCGGGTGCGCTTTCGGGGGCCATCAGCCGTACGACGGCTCGGCGTGCATCTCCCACACCAGGTACTCCGCCGGGCCCTCGCACCGCGCCGTGAGCGCGTCCGCGCCGGTGATCCGGGCCGCGTCCCCCGCCGTCAGCAGCTCGTCGCCGAGCCGCACACCGCCGCGGACGACGTGCACATAGCGGTACGGGGCCGGCGGCAACGGTGCGCTGTCCGCCGTCACCGGGCGGCCAACGTACAGCGCGGCGGCGCGCTGCCGCAGCCGCAGCGCCCCCGGCGGCGCGTCCGGGGCGCCCGTGGCCAGCAACGTCAGACCGGGGCCCGGCGGGGCCGGGTCGCTCACGCTCGCGTAGTCCGGGGCATCCCCGAACGTGTCGGGGTGCAGCCACATCTGAAGGAACGTCAGCCGCGTCCCGCCCGCATTGCGCTCGACATGGCGTACGCCGCCGCCCGCGCTCAGCCGCTGGAGCCCGCCGGGGCCGAGGCGGTGGGGCGCGCCTCCCGCGTCCCGGTGCTCCAGTTCGCCTTCCACCACCCAGGTGACGATCTCCGTGTCGCGGTGCGGGTGTTCCCCGAACCCCGCGCCCGGCTCCAGGCTCTCCTCATTGCACGCCAGCAGCAGTCCGAACCGGACGTTCTCGGGGTCGTAGTGACCCCCGAACGAGAACGCGTGCCGCGTCACGATGCCTGCCTCGGGCACCGATCGCATCCTGCTCGCGGCCCGCCGCACGTCGATCACCGGCCCACGATACCGAGAGCTCGCCCCGTCAGGGGCGCGGGGAACTGCGCGGCCAGCCACCGCGCTCCCGCAGGTCACCACCCGCCCCGGCGGGGCAGTTCGGTTGTCTCCGGACCACCGGGCCGGTGGGGGCTTGTCGCGCAGTTCCCCGCGCCCCTAAAAACGAGGCCCTGCGCAAGGTGAACCCCACCGGGGGGCGGGCCCGCGGCGGGGCCGGGGGGAGGACGGTGGGGGTGATCGACGTACCCCTGGAGCGCGCCCCGCAGGGGATAAGGCAGGCTTGTCCTCGTGCCCGAGCCCTCGCAAAGCCCGCAACCTCCCGCAGAGACAGGCCGCGGCAGCCATGCCGCCACGCTCCGGCGGCTGGAGAAATCCGCCGGAAGGCTCGCCGCGAACGCCATCGCGCGGATGGACGCGCAGTTGCCGTGGTACCGGGCGATGCCTCCGGAGAACCGGTCGTGGATCGGCCTGGTCGCGCAGGCAGGCATCGCCGCGTTCACGGAGTGGTTCCGGCACCCGGAGGCGCCGCAGGCGATCAGCACCGACGTGTTCGGCACGGCGCCGCGCGAGCTGACCCGGGCGATCTCGCTGCGGCAGACCGTGGAGATGGTGCGGACCACCATCGAGGTGATGGAGGCGGCGATCGACGAGGTCGCCGCACCGGGCGACGAGGGCGTACTGCGCGAGGCGCTGCTGGTGTACGCGCGGGAGATCGCCTTCGCGACGGCGCAGGTGTACGCGCAGGCCGCGGAGGCGCGCGGCGCGTGGGACGCGCGGCTGGAGTCGCTGGTGGTCAACGCGGTGCTGTCGGGCGAGGCGGACGAGGGCGTGCTGTCCAGGGCCGCCGCGCTGGGCTGGAGTTCGCCGGACAAGATCGTGGTGGTGCTGGGCACCGCGCCCACCGGGGACAGCGAGCTGACGGTCGAGGCGATCCGGCGCGCCTCCCGGCACGCGAAGCTCCAGGTGCTGACCGGTGTGCTCGGCGAGCGCCTGGTCGTGGTCGCCGGCGGCGACGACGACCCGATCCGGGTGGCGAAGGCGCTGATCGGTCCGTTCGCGGCGGGCCCGGTCGTCGCGGGCCCGGTCGTCGGCGACCTGCTGACGGCGACGCGTTCCGCGCAGGCGGCGGCGGCCGGACTCAAGGCGTGCGCGGCGTGGCCGGACGCGCCGCGCCCGGTGCTCTCGGACGATCTGCTGCCGGAGCGGGCGATGGCGGGCGACCGCTACGCTCGTGAACAGTTGGTGGAGGAGATCTACAGACCGCTGGAGGAAGCGGGCTCGGCGCTGCTGGAGACGCTGAGTGTCTATCTGGAGCAGGCGTCGTCCCTCGAAGGTGCGGCCCGCATGCTCTTCGTTCACCCCAATACCGTTCGCTACCGGCTCCGACGTGTGACCGATGTCACCGGCTGGTCACCCTCCGATGTACGCTCCGCGTTCACCCTGCGCATCGCGCTCATCCTGGGGCGACTGTCCGACGCCGACCGGCCGCACTGAGTTTTTGTTGGACACATACAAATCACCTGACAGTTCTTGGTCCCTGTCCCCACGGGCGGTCATCCCCGTCCGCGAGAGAGAGTGTGAAGGTGCTCGTACTCGTCGCTCCCGGCCAGGGCGCGCAGACGCCCGGCTTCCTGGCCCCCTGGCTCGAACTCCCCGGTGCCGCCGACCGCCTGTCCGGCTGGTCCGCGGCGGCGAACCTCGACCTCGCCCACTACGGCACGAAGGCGGACGCGGACGAGATCCGCGACACCAAGGTGGCACAGCCGCTGCTGGTCGCCGCGGGTCTGCTGTCCGCGGGCGAACTGACCGGCGGGGCCTGCCCGCTGACCCCGGACGCGGTGGCGGGTCACAGCGTCGGTGAGATCACCGCGGCCGTACTGGCCGGGGTGCTGTCCGCGCAGGACGCGATGACCTTCGTCGCGGCCCGCGGCCGGGCCATGGCGGACGCCGCCGCGGTCACCGAGACGGGCATGGCCGCGGTGCTCGGCGGCGACCCGGACACGGTCCTCGCCCACCTCGCCGGTCTCGGTCTGACCCCGGCGAACATCAACGGCGCCGGCCAGATCGTGGCGGCCGGCACCATGCCGCAGCTCGCGGCGCTGGCCGCGGACAAGCCGGAGAAGGCCCGCGTCATCGCGCTGAAGGTGGCGGGCGCCTTCCACACCGAGCACATGGCCCCGGCCGTGGCGGCCCTGGAGGCGCTCGCGCCCTCGCTGACCGTCGCGGACCCGACGCTGCCCTATGTGTCGAACGCGGACGGCCAGGTCGTGGCGGCCGGCGCGGACATCGTACGGCGGCTCGTCGCGCAGGTGTCCAACCCGGTTCGGTGGGATCTGTGCATGGAGACCTTCAAGGAACGCGGCGTCACTGCGATGATCGAGGTATCGCCCGGTGGCACGCTCGTCGGCCTCGCCAAGCGGGCGCTGCCCGGGGTGCGGACCCTCGCGCTGAAGACGCCGGACGATCTGGAAGCGGCCCGCGCCCTCGTCGCCGAATACGGCACCCCCGCCGAAGCCGTAGACGCAGCCGAATAGGAGCCGTGCAGAGATGACAGCGAAGATCAGGCCGAGCAAGGGCGCGCCGTACGCGCGGATCCTCGGTGTCGGCGGCTACCGGCCGACCCGGGTGGTGCCCAACGAGGTCATTCTGGAGCACATCGACTCGACGGACGAGTGGATCAGGTCCCGGTCCGGGATCGCCACCCGGCACTGGGCGGGTCCGGACGAGACCGTCGCCGAGATGTCGCTGGCCGCGGGCGGCAAGGCCATCGCGGACGCCGGGATCAGCGCGTCCGACATCGACGGCGTGATCGTCGCCACCGTCTCGCACTTCAAGCAGACCCCCGCCATCGCGACCGAGATCGCCCACCGGATCGGCGCGGGCATGCCGCCCGCCTTCGACATCTCGGCGGGCTGCGCGGGCTTCACGTACGGCCTGACGCTGGCCAAGAGCATGATCACCGACGGCACCGCCAAGCACGTCCTGGTGATCGGCGTGGAGCGGCTCAGCGACCTCACCGACAAGGAGGACCGCGCGACGGCCTTCCTGTTCGGCGACGGCGCGGGCGCGGTCATCGTCGGCCCGTCGGACGTACCCGCCATCGGCCCCACGGTGTGGGGTTCCGACGGCGAGAAGTCCGAGACGATCAAGCAGACCGTCTCCTGGGAGGTCTACCGGGACACGCCCGCCGGGGAAGTCCGTTTCCCGGCGCTCACGCAGGAGGGCCAGTCGGTCTTCCGCTGGGCCGTGTTCGAGATGGCCAAGGTCGCCCAGGAGGCGCTGGACGCCGCCGGGATCACCGCCGACGAGCTCGACGCGTTCATCCCGCACCAGGCGAACATGCGGATCATCGACTCGATGATCAAGGCTCTGAAGCTGCCGGACCACGTCGCGGTCGCCCGTGACGTGGAGACCACGGGCAACACCTCGGCGGCCTCGATCCCGCTCGCGATGGAGCGGCTGCTCGCCACGGGCAAGTCCAAGAGCGGCGACACAGCGCTGGTCATCGGCTTCGGGGCGGGTCTGGTCTACGCGGCAACTGTGGTTACTCTCCCTTAGTCACACACACCCTCGCGGCGCCGCAGTCCCGCACGCCGCTCACCCAGCAACACATCAAGGAGCGCCGTCAATGGCAGCCACCAAGGAAGAGATCGTCAGCGGTCTCGCCGACATCGTCAACGAGATCGCCGGTATCCCGCAGGAGGACGTCCAGCTCGACAAGTCCTTCACCGACGACCTGGACGTCGACTCGCTGTCCATGGTCGAGGTCGTCGTGGCGGCCGAGGAGCAGTTCGGTGTGAAGATCCCGGACGACGACGTCAAGAACCTCAAGACCGTCGGCAACGCCGTCGACTACATCCTGGCCGCCCAGCCCGCCTGACGGGTTCGGCACCGCCTGACGCCCCACCGGGACGACGCGACTGTCGCCCGCCCTTCTAGACGTGGAGAGACAATTCCTGTGAGTCCGACCAATCGCACCGTGGTCGTCACCGGTATCGGAGCAACCACACCGCTGGGTGGCGACAGCGCGTCGACCTGGGAGGCGTTGCTGGCCGGCCGGTCCGGCGTACGCACGCTCGACCAGGACTGGGCGGCGGATCTGCCGGTGCGGATCGCCGCGCAGATCGCCGTCGAACCGGGTGAGGTGCTGCCCCGCCCGCTGGCCCGCAAGCTGGACCGCAGCGCGCAGTTCGCGCTGATCGCGGCCCGTGAGGCGTGGGCGGACGCGGGCTTCACCGCGAAGGCGGGCGAGGACCCGGCGGTCGACCCCGACCGGCTCGGTACGGTCGTCGCCTCCGGCATCGGCGGCGTGACCACGCTGCTCGGCCAGTACGACGTGCTCAAGGAGCAGGGCGTCCGCAAGGTCTCCCCGCACACCGTGCCGATGCTGATGCCGAACAGCCCGTCGGCGAACGTCGGCATCGAGGTCAACGCGCGGGCCGGTGTGCACACCCCGGTCAGCGCCTGCGCCTCGGGCGCGGAGGCCATCGGTTACGCCATCGAGATGATCCGCACCGGCCGCGCCGACGTGGTCGTCGCGGGCGGTACCGAGGCGGCCATCCACCCGCTGCCCATCGTCGCCTTCGGCAACATGATGGCGATGTCCAAGAACAACGACGACCCGCAGGGCGCGTCGCGGCCGTACGACTCCGGGCGGGACGGCTTCGTCCTCGGTGAGGGCGCGGGCGTGGTCATCCTGGAGTCCGAGGAGCACGCCACCGCGCGCGGCGCCCGGGTGTACTGCGAGGCGGTCGGCCAGGGCATCTCGGCCGACGCGCACCACATCACCCAGCCGGAGCCGTCGGGCCGCGGCATCGCCGCCGCGCTGACCAATCTGCTGCACAACTCCGACCTGAAGCCGGCCGAGATCGTGCACGTCAACGCGCACGCGACCTCGACCCCGCAGGGTGACGTCGCGGAGATCAAGGCGCTGCGCCAGGTGTTCGGCGACGACGTCGACCACATGGCGATCTCCGCCACCAAGTCCATGACCGGTCACCTGCTGGGCGGCGCGGGCGGTATCGAGACGGTCGCGACCGTTCTCGCGCTGTACCACCGCATCGCCCCGCCGACGATCAACCTCAACGACCCGGACCCGGAGGCCGACGCCGACATCGTCCGCGCCGAGGCCCGCCGGCTGCCCGAGGGCGCCATCGCCGCCCTCAACGACTCCTTCGGCTTCGGCGGCCACAACGTGGTGCTGGCGCTCCGCTCCTGGACCCGCTGAGGCCCTGCCCGCCGAGCTGTGACGCCTGTGCCCCTGCCGGTCGGTCCGGCAGGGGCACAGGCGTGTCTCCGGGCGCTATTCCTCGGCGGGGTCGGGGAAGCTCGCGAAGTACGAGGCGGCCATGTCCTCGTCGCCGTGGCCCTGGGCGGAGGCGCGGTGGAAGCGGTCGGCGCCGGCGGCGGTGAGGTCGAGGCGGATGCCGTGCCGGTCGGCGGCGCCGAGGATGAGCCCGGCGTCCTTGGCGGCGGCGTCCACGGTGAAGTTGGGGGCGAAGTCGCCGCTGAGGATGGCGGCGGACTTAGCGCGGAGGTAGGGCAGGTCGAGGGGGCCGCCCCCGATGGCTTCGAGGATGTGGTCGCGGTCGACGCCGAGCCCCTTGGCGAGCGCCATGACTTCGGCGGCGCCGTGGGTGACGGCCAGCACCCAGGTGTTGAGGACGAGCTTGAGGCTGCTGGCGGCCCCGGCCGTACCGTCGTCGCCGAGCCAGATGGTGGTGCGGCCGACCGCGTCGAAGACCCGTTCCGCGACCGGACGGGCGGCGGCGGGGCCCGCGGCCAGTACGGTCAGCTCCCCGGCTTCGGCGACCGGCCGGGTGCCCAGGACGGGCGCGTCGAGGAAGTGCGCCCCGGCCCCGGCCGCCAGCGCGCCCAGTTCGGCCAGCGCGTCGGGTCCCACGGTGCTGCTCTGCGCCCATACGACGCCCTCGCGCAGGGCGGGCGCGGCGGCGCGCATCACGTCGAGGACGGAGGGCCCGTCGAAGAGCATGGTGATCACGGCGTCGGCGTCGCGTACGGCGTCGGCCGGGTCGTCGGTGACCAGGACGCCGTCTGCGGCGAGCGGCTGGGCGCGGGAGCGGGTGCGGTTCCAGGCACGGACCTCGTGCCCGGCGGCGGACAGATTGCGGGCCATCCCGGCGCCCATGATTCCGGTGCCGAGGACCGCGACGGTGAGAGTGTCGGACATACCGGCAGGCTATGCCGCGCGGCCCCGCTCGGGGGCGACGGCGTACCGCCGGTGGGATGAGGGCCTGTCCGGCGGACAGGCCCTTAGACCACTTGGTGGAGCCAGCGGACGGGAGCGCCCTCGCCCGCGTAGCGGAAGGGCTCCAACTCGTCGTCCCAGGGCTTGCCGAGCAGCCCGGACAGCTCGCTCTCCAGGTCTGCCTCGCCCATGCGCGCGCGCTGCATCGCGGCGCGCAGCCGGTCCTCGGGGATCAGGATGTCGCCGTGCATGCCGATGACGGCGTGGAAGATGCCCAGTTCGGGGGTGGCGCTGTAGCGCTCGCCCTCGGCGGTCGCGCAGGGCTCCGCCGTGACCTCGAAGCGCAGTTGGTGCCAGCCGCGCAGCGCGGACGCCAGTTTGGACGCGGTGCCGGGCTCTCCCTGCCAGGAGAATTCGGCGCGCCAGGTACCCGGCGAGGCGGGCTGCCGGATCCAGTCCAGGGTGACGCGCACGCCTAGGACGCCCGCGACGGCCCATTCGACGTGTGGGCAGAGCGCGCGCGGTGCGGCGTGCACGTACAGAACTCCACGTGTCGTCACCGGTACCTCCAGTGTGGGACGAGGTTCGCCTTCCCCAGCGGCCTCACACCCGAACTGGCTGCTCTCGGGGCAACATTAGACATTCTGCACTATTCACCACAATCGGGACAACAATGTGCGTGTGACGCCCGGCAGCCGCCGACCTCCCGTCTTTTCGCCCGGGTGTCAGGGAAAAAGCTACCGTGCGGCGTCCTTGAGGGAGTCACGTACCGTCGTGCTGGTACGAGATGTCACCCACTCGTCGGAGGGGAGCACCGGATGCGACCGATGCCGCGCCGTGGCCTCGCACTGGCCGTAGGGGCCGTTCTCCTGGGCGGATGCACCGTCAGCGGGTCTCCGCCCGACGGCGGCCGGGGTGAACCCTCCGCACACACCTCGCATTCCGCTTCCGGGCCGCGCAGCCCGTCCCCGAAGCCCTCGCCGACCCGTCCCTGGAACGTCCGCCCGCCCTCGGTGGCCGCGCTCGGTGACTCCATCACCCGCGGTTTCGACGCCTGTTCGCCGCTGTCGGACTGCCCCGACGTGTCGTGGTCCACCGGCAGCCGCGACAAGGTCGACAGCGTCGCGCACCGGCTGGCCGCGACCGTGCCCGCCACCAGGAGCTGGAATCTCGCCCAGTCCGGCGCCCTGGTCGCCGACCTGCCCGCCCAGGCCGAGGCCGCGGCGGCCCACCGGCCCGCCATGGTCACCGTGCTGATCGGCGCGAACGACGCGTGCACCGCCACCACCGCCGCGATGACCTCGACAGCCGACTTCCGGGCCGACTTCGCCCGCGCGCTGTCGTATCTGCACCGCGTGCTGCCCGCCACCCAGGTGCTGGTGGCCAGCATCCCCGACCTCAAACGGCTGTGGTCGGTCGGGCGGACCAACGTCCTGGGCAAGCAGGTCTGGAAGCTCGGCCTGTGCCCCTCGATGCTGCACGACGCGGACTCCCGCAGCGCGGCGGCGCAGCAGCGGCGGGACACCGTACGGGACCGCGTGATCGCGTACAACAAGGTGCTCGGGCAGGTCTGCGGACAGTACGAGCGCTGCCGCTACGACGGCGGCGCGGTCTTCGCCTACCCCTTCGGCACGGACGACCTGAGCCGCTGGGACTGGTTCCACCCCAACGAGCGGGGGCAGGCCCAACTGGCCAGGATTCTGGCCCGAGTCGCCTTCGGCGCGAGTCCGCCGTAGGGGCGGAACCGGTCATTTCGCGGCGGGATCCGGCCTTTTGCGGCAGCAGGGCCGGGGACGGTCCGGGGCCGGCCCTCAGTCGCCGTCGTGGCCCTCCTCTGCGGGCTCGCCCGGCGGCAGGGCGGGTTCGCCCGGCGGCAGCACTTCCCTGGCCAGCAGCGTCGCGCCCGCGACGGCGCCGGGCATCAGGAAGACCGCCACCAGCGGCACGAGGAAGGCCAGGACGAGCGGCACACCGAAGCCGAGGACCAGCGGCAGCCGGGCCCGCAGCACACGGATGCGTTCGCGCAGCGGTACGTCGCGGCGCTGCATCGCGACCGCGGCGAGTTCCAGGGTGAGGAAGAAGCCGGAGACGCAGAAGCCGACGGCGGGCACCACGGTCTGCCCGAGGACCGGCACGAAGCCGAGCGCGAACAGCACGATCCCGAAGGCCGCGACGCGCACCAGCACCCGGACGCTGTCCACCGTCGAGATCCACAACTCCCGCCACAGCCCCAGCTCGGGACCCTCGGGCGCCCCGCCCTCGGCCCGGTCCACGCGCGCCGCGACCGTCTCGTAGAACGGCTGCCCGACCAGCAGCGTCACCGCGGTGAACGAGATCACCGCCAGCAGCAGTCCGCCCCCGACCACGACCGCGTCCAACAGCCCCCGGAACGCCCCGGACCACGGCGACGCCCAGTGGTCCGCGAAGGGCGTCGCCCACGCGACCAGGTCGTCCGTCCACACCAGCAGCGCCACGAGCGCCGCCGCGTAACCGACCAATGTGATCAGCGCGGGCACCATCCCCAGCCGCCACTCCCGCCCATGGCCTGCGGCCCACTTCTGCCCCAAATACAGCAGCCGCACTCCACCCCAGATCTCCCGCATGCGCGGAGCTTAGAGGACGAGCACGTCGGCCGCCGCCGAGAGGCGTGCAAGGACGACGCGGCACCCGCCGACGGCACGGCCGGCCCGAGGGCGGGTCCGCGAAGTCGCGTCTGGCTGGCGGCGCCTGGCACGCACTCCCCCAGACTCCGTCCGGGGGTGCCCCCACCGCCATTGCCGATCGCACGCACCGGACACCGCCAGCCCCGGGCACCTCCCGGACGGAGTCCGGGGGAGCGACTTCGCGGACCCGCCGTCAGGCGCGGGCCGCCCGACGGCCATCGCTCGCCGCGCACAGGCCGCGGTCGCCGACGGCGGGATCCGCTGCGGGACGGGCGTCCGCCGTCGCTCGAATCGCACGGCCCGCGGTCGCCGACGGCGGGGACACCCACAGGCGGACCGTCAGCCGAACTCGATCCGCACGGATGGCGCCGGGGAGAGAAACGGGCGCGCCGTAGGCGCGGGTCAGGGGGCGGGGACGGAGAGCGGTGCCGTGAGGCGGGGCGAGGCGATGGAGCGGCCGGCGACCACGGCGTAGGAACCGGGCACGAGCCGCCACGCGGCGGCGTCCTCGTCCCAGATCTCGGCGGCCCGCCGGGGCACCCGGACGGTCACTTCGGCGGCCTCGCCGACCCCGGCGGCGACGGAAGCGAATCCGGCCAGCCACCGTACGGGCCGGGCCCCGTCGAAAGGCGCCTCCTCGGAGGACTCCTCGGGTGCCAGGTAGAGCTGAACGACCTCGCGCCCCGCCCGCGCCCCGGCGTTGCGCACCCGCACCGTCGCGGTGACCAGCACGTCCGGCTCCGAACTCTCGGCGACGACCAGCGACTCGTACTCCCAGTCGGTGTACCCGAGCCCGTGCCCGAAGGGATAGGCGGGTGCGACGGCCTGCCGCTCCCACGCGCGGTACCCGATGAACACCCCCTCGTCGTAGGCGAGTACGCCGTCCTGCGGCGTGACCCGGCTGACGGGCGCGTCGGCGAGCCGTACCGGCCAGGTCGTGGGCAGCCGCCCGCCCGGCTCCTCCACGCCGAGCAGGACGTCGGCGAGCGCGGCCCCGGCCTCCTGCCCCGGGAACCAGCCGAGCAGCACGGCGGCCACGTCGTCACGCCACGGAAGCTCCACCGGTGAGCCGGAGTTGACGACGACCACGGTCCGCGGATTGACGGCGGCGACGCGGACGACGAGCTCGTCCTGGCGGCCGGGCAGCCGCAGATCGCGCCGGTCGAAGCCCTCGGACTCGACGCGTTCGGTGGTGGCGACCACGACGACGGCGGTGTGCGCGGCCCGCGCGGTCTCGACGGCCTCGGCCAGCAACTCCTCCGGATCGCGGGCCGGTTCGCCGTGCAGCAGGGCGAACCCCACGGCCAGGATCGGGAGTTCGACCCCCTTGGGCACGGCGTGCACGAGGCTGACCTCGACCCGCTCCCCCGCCGTCAGTTCGACGGTCCCGTGCTCGGCGGGCGTGCCGAGGAACGCCTCGAACGGGTCCTCGTGCTCGCTGCCCTCGACGCCGTCGAACAGCACGTGTCCGCCGACGCTCAGGGTGAAGCCGCCGGTGCCGCGGGTGCCGAAGCGGTGCGCGCCGCTGACCCGCGGGGTGAACCAGCCGCGGGTCTCGACGGTGTGCAGCGCGTCGTAGGCGACGCCTTCGGGCAGTTCGCCGAGCCACTGGAGCTGGCCGTTGGGCAGTTCCTCCGAGCCCAACTCGGCTCCCCGTTCGTCGCGGGCGACGGCGGTGAGGGCGAATCCGGGCCCGGCGACGGGCAGTTCCTCGGTGGGGTCGGCGCCGACGCTGTGAGTGAGGGCGACGCCCGCGTGCAGCGCGGCCCGCAGGCCGTCGAGCGGCGAGACGACATGGTCGGGGAAGACCTGCGCGGAGCCGCCGCCCAGGACGCGCGGGTCACGGGCGGCGGCGCCGATGAGGGCGATGCCGCCGCCGAGCGGGGTCGGCGCGAGCGGCAGCACGGGCGCGTTGCCGCGTACCTCGTTGCGTACGAGCACGAAGCCGCGGCGGGCGATCTCGCGGGCCAGCGCGTCCCCGTCGGTCGGGGCGGGCCGGTCGGCCACGGCGACGGCGGGCGGCGCGCCCTCCAGCAGGCCGGCGCGGGCAGCGAGCAGCAGGACCCGGCGGGCGGCGGTGTCGACGGCCGCCTCCTCGACGGCGCCCGCGCGTACGGCGGCGGCCAGCGCCTCGCCGTAGACGGTGACCGGCCCCGGCATGGCGATGTCGAGGCCGCCCAGGAGCGCGCCGACGGTGTCACGGGCGGCCAGCCAGTCGGAGACGACGACGCCGTCGAAGCCCCACTCGCCGCGCAGCACGCCGTTGACCAGCGGGTCGTGCTCGGTCATCGTCGTGCCGTTGACGGCGTTGTAGGCGGCCATGACGCCCCAGGGGCGGGCGCCGGCGACGATCGCCTCGAAGGGCGCGAGGTACAGCTCGCGCAGCGGCCGGGGCGCGATCCTGTTGTCTACGGTGAAGCGTTCGGTCTCCGCGTCGTTGCCGACGAAGTGCTTGACGGTGACGCCGACTCCGCCGTCCTGGACACCGCGCACATAGCCGGTGCCGATGGCGCCGGTGAGATACGGGTCCTCGCCGTACGCCTCGAAGTGCCGTCCGCCCAGCGGCGACCTGTGCAGGTTGACGGTCGGCGCGAGCAGGACGTGGACGCCCTTGCGGTGCGCCTCCTGGGCGAGCAACCGGCCCGCGCGGCGGGCCAGTTCGGGGTCCCAGGACGCGGCGAGCGCGGTGGGGCTGGGCAGCGCGGTCGACGGGTCGCCCGCCGTCCAGCGCTTGCCGCGTACGCCGATCGGGCCGTCGGACATCACCAGCGAGCCGAGGCCGATCTGCGGCAGCGCGGGCAGCGTCCACATGTCCTGGCCCGCCAGCAGCCGCGTCTTGGCGTCGAGGTCGAGCTTGCCGAGCGCCGCGTCGACCGCCCGCTCGCGCTCCGCGTCCCCGCGCGCGTCCGCGCGTACGCCCTCGTCCCCGGCTCCGGCCGCCGCCCCGCTGATCGCCGTCATTTTCCGTCCCCTTCCGCCTGTCCCGCGTTGCTCCCGTCCCACCGCGTCCACGCTACCTGTCGTACGGTAGGGATAGATGCCATTTCGTAATCTTGTAGGCTCCCGAACAGCAGGGGAAGGGGGCGAGGTGGCGTGACGGGAACCAGGAGTGCACGGCGGGGCGACCGGCGGGCGGAGATCATCCAGGCCGCGACGGAGGTGATCGCCGAGCGCGGCTACCGGGGCGCGACGCTGGTGGCGGTGGCCGAGCGGGTGGGGCTGACGCAGCAGGGGCTGATGCACTACTTCCCCACCAAGGACGCCCTGTTGGTGTCCGTGCTGGAGGCGCGCGACCAGTGGGACATGGCGTCGGCGGCGCTGCACGGCCGGTCCTGGCCGCTGGAGGTGGTGGCCGAACTGGTCGAGTACAACGCGACCAGACCCGGCATCGTCCAGGCGTTCACCGTGCTGGTCGGCGACAGCGTCACCGAGGGGCACCCGGCGCAGGAGTACTTCCGCGAGCGCTACGCGCGGGTCCGCGAGGGCGGCGCGCAGGCGCTGCGCGCCGAGTACGGCGACCGGCTGCCGGGCGGGCTCAGCCCCGAGCGGGCGGCCACCTTGCTGGCGGCGGTGATGGACGGCCTCCAGGTGCAGTGGCTCCTGGACCCCGGCGCGGTCGACATGTCGGCGGCCTTCCGTGACTTCCTGGCGCTGCTGGCCCCGCCGTCGGAGCCGGGGACCGCCGGTCCGGACATCGCGGAGCCGAGCATCGCGGAGCCGGACATCACGGAGCCGGACATCGCGGAGCCGGAACAGCCGTAAGGACCGCACTCCTGGGAGCGCGGTCCTTACCGGGGGCCGACCGGGTGAGCGGCGGAGAACTCAGACGACGCTCAGACGACGCTGAGGTCCACCGTGATGTTGCCGCGCGTGGCGTTGGAGTACGGGCACACCTGGTGCGCCTTCTCCACCAGGTCCTTGGCGGTGACCTCGTCCACGTTGGGGATCGAGACGGCCAGTTCGACGGTGAGGCCGAAGCCGCCGGAGGCGATTTTGCCGATGCCGACCTTGGCGGTCACGCGGGAGCCGCTGATGTCGGCCTTGGCCTGGCGGGCGACGACGCCCAGCGCGCCCTGGAAGCAGGCGCTGTACCCGGCGGCGAAGAGCTGCTCGGGGTTGGTGCCGTTGCCCGCGCCGCCCATCTCGGTCGGCGGGTTCACGATGACGTCGAGCTTGCCGTCGTCGGTGGCGACGCGGCCGTCACGGCCGTTCTCCGCGGTGGCGACGGCGGTGTACAGCACGTCTACGGGCTGAATGCTCATGAAATTGTCCTCCTGAGGGGCGGGCGGCCCGCACGGCACGCGAGCACGCCTGCAACATTTTGTTGAATTTTCGGCCGGGTGTCGAGCCCGGCCGGTCGGTCGGGTGTCGGACGGCAGGTCGGTCGGCGGCCGGACCGCGGGTCACTCCGCCGGAAGAGAGACGATCATCTTTCCGGTGTTGTCACCGCGCAGCACGCCCAAGAACGCTTCCAGATTGTTCTCGATTCCCTCCACCACCGTCTCGCGGTACCGCAGCCGCCCGTCGCGCAGCCAGCCCGCGGCCTCGCGGACGAACTCGGGGCGAAGGTCCTCGTGGTCGGTGACGAGGAAGCCGCGCAGGGTGAGCCGCCTGCCGACCATCAGGCCGAGATTGCGCGGCCCCGACACCGGCCCCGTCGCGTTGTACTGCGCGATGGCCCCGCACAGGGCGGCCCTGCCGTGCACCCGCATCGCGCCGACCGCGGCCTCCAGGTGCTCCCCGCCGACGTTGTCGAAGTACACGTCGATGCCGTCGGGCGCGGCGGCCCTCAACTGCTCGGCCACCGGGCCGTCCTTGTAGTTGAAGGCGGCGTCGAAGCCGTACTCCTCCACCAGCGTCTGGACCTTCTCCGCGGAGCCCGCGCTGCCGATGACCCGCGAGGCGCCCTTGAGCCGGGCGATCTGTCCGGCCTGGCCCCCGACGGCGCCCGCCGCGCCCGAGACGAAGACGACCTCGCCCGGCGCGAATTCGGCGATCCGCAGCAGGCCCGCGTAAGCGGTGAAACCGGTCATGCCGAGAGCCCCGAGATACGCGGTGAGCGGCGCCTGGTCCGGATCGACCGGAATGGCGCGCGCGGCGTCCACCAGCGCGTACTCCCGCCAGGCGAGACCGTGCAGCACGTGGTCGCCGACCGCGAAGTCCTCGGCCCGCGAGGCCACCACCCGGCCGACGGCGCCGCCGTGCATCGGCTGGTTCAGCTCGTACGGCGGCGCGTACGACTTCGCCTCGTTCATCCGGCCGCGCATGTACGGGTCGACCGACAGGTGCAGATTGCGGACCAGGATCTGACCGGGACCCGGCTCGGGGACCTCGGTCTCGACCAGCGCGAAGTCTTCCGGCACCGGCCAGCCCCGGGGACGGGCGACCAGGTGCCATTCACGGCTCTTCGGCATGGGGGAAGTCCTCCTTCGGCCACGGTTCGACCGCTGTTCGACCATTGATCCATCACGGAAATGATTCAGGTACTGAACTAACCATGGACCTTGATGTTTCATGATGTCAAACATCTGGGTAAACTGTCGGTCATGACACGTCGCCGAAGCGATCCCCTGACCGTCGAGGTCGTCGGCCTGATCGGCACCGTCGCCGCCCGCTACCACCAGGAGTACGAGTCGGCCGCCGCCCGCCACCGGCTGACCGGCGCGCAGGCCAAGGTGCTCGCGCTGCTCAATGCGGGGCCGCTGCCCATGCGGCAGATCGCCCGCTGGCTGAAGTGCGAGCCGTCCAATGTGACCGGCATCGTCGACCGGCTGGAGGTCAGGGGGCTGGCCGAACGCCGTACCGACCCGGCCGACCGCCGGATCAAGCTGGCCGCGGCCACCGCCGAGGGCCACGCGGTCGCCGACAAACTGCGCGACTCCCTGGACTTCGCCCGCGAACCGCTCGCCGGGCTCTCCGAGCAGGAACGCACCATGCTGCGCGACCTGTTGCGGCAGATGCTCGGCGACGACCCGGCGGCCGGCGCGAACCGCGACCACAGCCTCGGTCACGCCTCGGGCGCGGGCCGCGAGCCGGGCGAAGGCGCAACGGCCGACGCCCGCTGATCCGTCACCGCACGGACCCTACTGGCACCACCAGAGCACATGCGTACAGGTCGGCGACGGCGTCGCGGGCGAGGACGGCGGCGGGGTCGTGGTCGGCGGCGCGGCGGTCGTCCTCGACGGTGACGCGCTCGCGGTGTGCGAGGGCTTCCCCGTCGGGCTGGACGCGGGCGTGCGCTCGGTGTGCGAGGCCGACGCCGACGCCGACGGCGAGCCGGACGCCTTGTCGGACGCCGAGGGCGACGCGCTGCCGCTGGTCCGCCCGCCGCCCTTCGGTACGCCGGGGGTGCCGCTGCCGCCGGCGGACGGCTGGGCCGCGTCGGGCGAGGGGGAGACCGCGGAGACGCCGGGGCCGGGATCGGTGGACGGGCCCGGCGAACCGCCGGAGAAGGCCGCGACGCCGAACATCGTCAGCGAGCCGAGTACCGCGACCGCGCCAACGCCGAGGATCGCCGCCCGCTGCTGACGGCCGCGGCGGCGCTTGGCGGTCCCGCGCAGGTCGTGCTCCTCGCGGTAGCCGCCACCGGTTCCGAGCAGGCTGTCGACCAGGGCCGGTGGGGCGTCCCCGTGCGGGGCTTCGCCGTACGCGGGGACGTACGGGTCGGCGTACGGCGCGCCGTACGCGCTGTCGTCGCCCGCCGTGCCGGGGTCCGGGTCCGGGTCCGAGTTCGCGTCCGGGTCCGCGTCCGGGTCCTTGTCGACGCCGGGGCCGCCGGGCTCGGGCTCAGCGGCGGTCGGGACGGTGGCGGTCGGCACAGGGGCGGTCGGCACAGGGGCGGGGCCCGCGTCCGGGCCGAGGCCCGAGTCCCTGAGGAGGTCGTCCACGAGGGAGCCCTCGGCGGGGGCCTCCGGTGTCGCCGCGGGTGCGGGCGGCGCCGGGTCGGCGGCGTCCGCTGCGGCGGCCTCGTCGGTGACCGGCGGCAGTTGCGCCGTGTCGGCCTCGTCGGGCAGCCCCGACCGGTCCGCGATCGCGCCGCAGCCGGGGCAGGAGAATGCGCCGTTGAGGTGTCGTCGGCACGTGTGGCAGTAGTTCATGGCGGATGGACTGTATGGGACCGCCGCGGTGCCGCGGAACCCCGGAGTTCCGCTTGTCCCGGCTTCGCCGGGAAACTCCCCTGCGGACAAGTCGCCGCAGCTCAGGCCAGGTCGGGGCGGTCTGTACAGCGTCGGGCGGACGCACGGCGGCGGTTCAGCCGGGCCAGACGAGGCTCTGCGTCTCGCTGTAGGCGTGCAGCGCGTACGACCCCACGTCCCGGCCGACGCCGCTGCGCTTGAAGCCGCCGAAGGGCGCCTCCATGTTGCGGCCCACGGTGTTGATCCCGACGCCGCCCGCGCGCAGCCGTCGCGCGACCCGGAAGGCGCGGGGCACGTCGGCGGACCACACGTAGTCGATCAGGCCGTAGTCGCTGTCGTTGGCGAGCGCGACGCCCTCGTCCTCGTCGTCGAAGGGCAGCACCACGACGACGGGTCCGAAGATCTCCTCGCGGACCACCCGCATGTCGGGCGCGCAGTCGGCGAGCAGCGTGGGGGCGACGTAGAACCCCCGCTCCAGCGGCGGCCGTTCACCGCCCGCCAGCAGGGTGGCGCCCTCCTTGCGGCCGAGCGCGACATACGCCTCGACGCGGTCGCGGTGCGCGGCGGAGATGACCGGGCCGACGACGGTGGCGGGTTGGGCGGGGTCGCCGACGACGAGCCGCCGCGCGTACCCGGCCAGTCGCTCCACCAGCCGTGGGTAGACCGCGCGTTGGGCCAGTACGCGGGTGGGGGCGGTGCAGATCTGGCCGCTGTAGAAGCTGAAGGTGGTGCCGATCCCGGCGACGGCCGAGTCGAGGTCGGCGTCGTCGAAGACCAACGCGGCGCCTTTGCCGCCCAGTTCCATCAACTGCCGTTTCATACCGCGCCCGCAGGTCTCCGCGATGCGCTGCCCGACGGCCGTGGAGCCGGTGAAACTCACCATGTCGGTGTCCGGCGACCCGACGACCGCCTCGCCGACGTCGGCGCCGGAGCCGGTCACCACGTTGAGCACGCCGGGCGGCAGCCCGGCCTCGGTCAGCGCCTCCGCCATCCGGTAGACCGACAGCGGGTCCTGCGGGGCGGGTTTGACCACGACGGTGTTGCCCATCGCGAGCGCGGGCGCGACCTTCCCCGCCGGATTCGCCCAGGGGTTGTTGTACGACGTGACGCAGGCGACGACGCCGACCGGCTGCCGGATCGCCAGCGCGCCGAAGACGCCGCCGGCGCCCATCGCGGACGCCTCGTTGAGCTGCGGGAGCAGCGCGGTCTCGGTGGGTTCGAGCGCGCCGCGCGCGTACCGCAGGAAGCGGGCGGCGGCCACGCCGACCTGCATGCCGCGGGCGGTCGCGGCGGTGGCGCCGCTCTCGGCGCCCGCCAGGGCCGCGTACGGCTTCAGCTCGCGCAGGATGATCCGCCCGGCGCGCTCCAGGATCCGGCCGCGCTCCTCCGGGCGGGTGCGCGACCAGCCCTCCAGCGCCTGCCGGGCGGCGGCGGTGGCGGCGAGCGCCTGTTCCGGACTCGCTTCCGGCGCCCGCCCGACCACGCGCTCGGTGGCCGGGTTCAGGACGTCGTAGTGCCCGCGCTCAGGGGCGGTCCACCGCCCGCCGATGAACAGCGCGTCCTCGATCGCCGTCCCGTCCGTACCTGTTGACGTACGTGCCGCCATGCCCGCCTCCTCGGCCGCCGGTCCCACCGGAATCCGGCACGGGCACAGCATGCCTGACGGACCGTCAGATGAGGAGAGGCAGACGGCACCCGATCCCGCGTGGCCCGAGGTTCTGCTGATGGAACGTCAGGCGGCGGCTCAGGCAGGGGCCAGACGGAGGCTCAGGCGGAGAGCAGGCCGCGGCCGAGCCAGTCCTTGGTGTCGCGGACGCCGGGCAGCACGAAGAAGTAGCCGCCGCCGACCGGGGAGATGTAGTCGACCAGCGGCTCGTCGATCAGCCGGGTCTGGGTGGCCTCGAACTGCCGCCGCACGTCCTGCTGGTAGCAGCAGAAGACCAGCCCCATGTCGAGGTCGCCGACCGCGTCCACGCCCCGGTCGTAGTTGTAACCGCGGCGCAGGATGCGGGAGTCGTCGGTCTTCGCCGTGCGCGGGTTGGCCATCCTGATGTGCGCGTCCAGCGGGATCGCGTTGCCCTGCGGGTCCTTGGCGTAGAGCGGGGTGTCGGTCTCCTTCGCCCCGTCCAGCGGCGCGCCGGTGTCCTTGCGGCGGCCGAACATCAGCTCCTGCTCGGTGAGCGAGACCCGGTCCCAGAACTCGACCAGCATCCGGATGATCCGGATCGCCTGGTAGCTGCCGCCCGCCGCCCACGCGGGTTCCCCCGTCGCCCCCGTCACCCACACCAAACGGTCCATCTCCCGCCCGGAGTTGACGTCCGGGTTGGCGATGCCGTCCTTGAAGCCGAGCAGATTGCGCTGCGCGCCGGTGGGCCGGGGCGCGTTCTGGAAGCCGTCCATGCGCCACTTGATCTGCATGCCGCCGCGGGTGTGCCGGGCGAGGTCGCGCAGCGCGTGCAGGACGGTGTCGGTGCTGCCCGCGCAGATCTGCAACGACAGGTCGCCGTGGCACTGTTCGGCCTGGAGATTGTCGTTGGGGAAGGTCCGCATCGGGGTGAGGCGGCGCGGCCTGGCGCCCGCGAGGCCGTAGCGGTCGTCGAAGAGCGAGGCGCCGACGCCGAGCGTGACGGTGAGCGCGTCGGCGGGGACGGTCGGGCCGAGGATGCCGTTGTCGGACGGCGGCGCGCCGACGCCCAGGTCGTCGGGGGTGCCGCCCGCGGTGAGGAAGCGGGCCCGCTCGGTGATCGTCCTGAACAGGTCGGTGAGTTCGGCCCTGGTGTCCGCGATGACGTTCAGCGAGACGAAGGTCGCCGCGGCGGGCTGCGGGGTGATGACGCCCGCCTGGTGCGCGCCGTGGAAGTCCACCGCCGCGGCCTGGCCGCGCCGGCCCGCGTCGGCCGCCTGGGCGC
>NZ_MECL01000225.1 GCF_014596445.1 Streptomyces sp. CBMA29
CTGGCGGAGTCGGCGCCCGCCCGGCCTGAGGGCGTCTACGGGGCGGCCAAGCTCGCGGGCACCCTCGCCGTGACCGGCTCGGGCCTCGACGCGGTGGTGCTGCGGGTCTTCAACCCGGTCGGCGCGGGCTCGCCGACCGCGGGGCTGCCCGGCAGGCTGGCCGCGGCCTTCCGGGAGGCGCCGCGCGAAGGGGTGGTGCGCACCGGCAGTCTGGCCGCGTACCGCGACTTCGTCGCCGCGGACGACGTGGCGGACGCGGTGGCCCTCGCGGTGGCCGCGCCCGGTTCGCTGCCGCCGGTGGTCAACATCGGCTCGGGCGAGGCGACCCAAGTACGCACGCTGGCGGCGGAGTTGGCCTCGGTCAGCGGCTTCACCGGCCGTCTGGAGGAGTCGGGGCGGGGCTCGGAGCGCTCGGCCGGGGTGTCCTGGCACCAGGCGGACATCACGCTCGCGGCGTACGCGCTGGGCTGGCAGCCCACGCGGACGCTGCGGGACGCGCTCACCGCGCTGTGGGCGGCGGTGCCGGGCGAGCCGGTCAGGATCTCACCGTGAGCCATGGCTCCCCCGCGCCCCGTCCGGGCTCGCTGCTCGTGCCGCTGTACGTCCACCCGGCGGTGGACCCGGCCGCGTGGCGGGCCCTGGAGGACGCGGCACCGGCCCTGTACGGGGTGGTGCTCAACGCCGCCGACGGTCCCGGCGACCGGCCGGACCCCGTGTACACGCACGCCGCGCGGCGGCTGCGCGAGGCCGGGGCGCCGGTGCTCGGCTATGTCGACACCGACTACGCGGCCCGCCCGGCGCACACGGTCTACCGGGACCTGCGCAGGCACCGGTCCTGGTACGCCGCCGACGGTGTGTTCTTCGACCGGGTGGCGTCCGACGCGCGGCGGATCCCGTACTACCGGTGGCTGGCCAGGACGGCCCGGCTCTGCGGGGCGCGGACGGTGGTGTTCAATCCAGGGGTGCACCCCGATCCCGGCTACGCCCGCCTCTGCGACCTGCTCGTGACCTTCGAGGGGACCTGGGACGACTACCAGGGCGCGGAGGTGCCGCGCTGGACGGCCGGGCATCCGGCCGACCGGTTCTGCCATCTGGTGTACGGGGTGCCCGACGGTCTCGCGGGGCGGGCGGCCCGGCTGGCGGCGCTGCGCGGTGCGGCCGTGCGCTGCGCGGTCCCCGGTCTGCCGCCCAATCCGTGGCGGACCGCGCCCGTCGCGATCGGAGGAAACGTATGACCGGCCGCCGTGCGGCGCTGAATCTCACCGTGCGCACGGTGACCGCCGCCCTGCTGCTCGTGCTGGCGGCCTGCTCGTCGTCGGGCGACGGAGGCGGGGCCGGTGGCGGTGGCGGTGGCGGAGGCGGAGGTGCGGACGACGGGAGCACGGCGGGCAGCAGGCCCTCGGCGACCGCGTCCGGGCCCACGAAGGACGCCACGCCGAGCCCCGCCACGCCGAGCCCCGCCACGACCGGCCCGACGCGCGCCCCGGCCGGTAGTACGCCCACACACGCGGCGACCGGGCGGGCCGCGCCCGCGTACTGGCGTCCGCGCGCCCGCACTGCCTGGCAGTGGCAGCTCAGCGGCACGGTCGACACCTCGGTGGACGTACCGGTCTACGACATCGACGGCTTCGAGAACGGCGCCGACGTGGTCAGGAGGCTGCACGCGGCCGGGCGCAAGGTGATCTGCTACATCAACGTCGGGGCGTGGGAGTCCTTCCGGCCCGACGCCAAGAGCTTCCCCGCGTCGGTGCGCGGCGAGGGCGACGGCTGGGACGGCGAACGCTGGCTGGACATCCGCCGGGTGGACGTACTGCGCCCGCTGATGGCCGCCCGCTTCGACATGTGCCGCGAGAAGGGCTTCGACGCGGTGGAGCCCGACCTGATGGACGGCTACGCGAACACCACCGGCTTTCCGCTGACGGCCGCTCAGCAGATCACGTACAACCGGATGATCGCCGATCTGGCGCACGAGCGTGGGCTGGCCGTCGGTCTGAAGAACGACGTCGACCAGGTGGCCACGCTCGTGCGGTACTTCGACTTCGCGGTCAACGAGGAGTGCGCGCAGTACGACGAGTGCGCTCGGATGTCGCCGTTCATCGCGGCGGACAAGCCGGTCTTCCACGTCGAGTACAAGCAGAGGACCGGTCAGTTCTGCTCTCAGTCAAAGAAGTTGGGGCTCAGTTCGATGGTGAAGCACCTTTCGCTGGACGCGTGGCGGGATCCCTGCTGAGCGGTCGGCCGACGGCGCTCAGATCATCCGCCACAGGTGGTCGGCGCTGCCGTTGTCGGTCCACTGGGTGACCTGGGCGGCGTCGGCCTGCGACATTCCGTCGACCGCGAGGACCTTGCCCGAGCGGACGTTGACGATCTTCTTCCAGCCGTCGCCGTTGTCCACAATCCGCCACAGGTGGTCGGGCGTTCCGTTGTCCTGGTACTGCTGGACGTGGGCGCCGTCGTCCAGGCTCTGGTTGTGGACGGCGAGCGCTTTGCCGCTGTTGCGGTTGATGATCCGTACGGCGCCGTCGCCGTTGTCGACCAGCGTCCACACGTGGTCGGACGTCCCGTTGTCGGCGTACTGCGTGACCTCGGCCATGTCGGTGCGGGACGCGCCGGAGACGGCGAGCACCTTGCTGGAGTTGCGGTTCTGGATGCGGCACCACACCACGGTGGACGCGGCCGGTGTGAGGAGCATGGCCAGCGCGCCGCCCACCACCGGGCGGGCCTGGAAGCCGCGTTGGGCGGCGCTGGCCACGGTGTACCAGTCGCTGAACGGGACCCGCTGGCCGGTGGTGTTGGCGTAGGTGTAGACGCCGTTGACGAGCAGGTCGCGGACGGCCGGGCGGTCGGCGAGCCAGGCCGCCGTCCACAGTTCCCAGTCGGCCTTGGTGTAGTCGTTGCGCGGGTCGAGTTCGATGCCGTTGGCGCCGGCGTGGGACGCGTACCAGTTGGCCTCCTGCTCGGCGAAGCCGACCGGGACCAGGTCGAGGCCGAGCAGCCGGTCGGGGAAGCCGTTGTACTTCAGGCTCCAGGTGCCGTCCTGGTCGTAGGCCAGTTTGAGATGGGTGCCCGAGGAGTCCTGGGCGAGGGTGGTCCACTGGCTGAGGTAGCCGCGGGAGACCGAGCGGTAGCGGGCGGCGTCCGCGGTGTTGCCGGTGGCGGCGGCGATGACGCCCATCGCGCCGATGCCGACCATGCCCTTGAGCGCGAGGTTGGCGCTGTGCGCGATGAAGCCGGTGAAGTCGTCGGTCTGGTTCTGGAAGCCGGGGTCGAGGGTGTTGGCGACCAGGTACTCGGCCCAGCGGCGCAGCACCGCGTAGTGGGCGGCGGCGTATGACGCACCGTCAGCGACGGGCAGCCGCTGGACGATCGCCGCGACCATGATGAGCATGTTCGCGGACTCCTCGACCGGCATGCTCTCCTCGTTGCCGTCGGCGCGGCCGAAGGCGTTGGGATAGGTGCCGAGGTCGTGCGGTGCGAAGTCCTTGGACCAGCCGCCGTGTTCGACGTAGTCGAAGAGCGGTTCGAGCACCAGCCGCAGGTAGGCCGGGGAGAGGTAGAGGTAGGCGGGGAAGGCGGGGTAGATCACGTCGACGGTGGACATGTCGCCGTTGGAGGAGATCTCCTTCAGGAACGCCCAGGGGCTGCCGCCCCGGTCGACCAGTTCGGTGCCCGCGACGGCCTGGCGCAGCGCGAGGGCGCAGACGGCGGCGTAGTGGTCGCCGGTGCTGCCGCCGCCGGCCGCGGTGACCGCGTCGTCGTGGATCTTCTGGTCGAGGGCGGTCGCGGCGGTCAGCGCGGCGCCGCGGTCGGCGTCGAACCAGTCCACCATGGCGGTCCAGGAGCTCCAGTAGTGCGTCCACCAGGGTTGGAGCTGTGCGCCGAGGTGGGTGACGGCGGGGGTGCGGACATGACCGAGGACGACGGTGAACTCCGCGGACGGCGTACCGGAGTTGACGGTGCCGAGGTCCCGGTTGAGGCCGAGCACCGGCCATCGGTCGTTGATCGCGCGCGGCTTGGCGGTGTCCACCGAGCCGTCGAGCCGCCCGGTGCCCGCCGAGGCGGCGCGCACCACGGTGTCCTGGCCGACCTGATACGTCACACCGCCGCCGGTGGCGGTGGCCAGCACGAGCCGTCCCCAGGACGCCTGGTCGCCGCTCTCCTGAAGGACGCCGGGGGTGGCGGGTTCCGCGCTGAGCACGGTCATCCGGCCGGTGGTCGTACGGTCCCAGGTGATGGGCGTGGCCACGTTGTTGTGCACCCACTCGCCGGAGGCGTCGAGGTGGACGTCCACGGTATGGGAGCGGCCGTCGTTGCTTGCGGCCCGCACGGTGACGTAGCTGAGCGGTACGCACTGGCGCTGGAGACTGCCGACGTCGACGGGTGAGAAGAAGGTGACGGTGAGCGTCACACCGCCGCCGCTGAGCTGGTAGATCGAGCGGGTGGCGGTGAGTTGCAGCGACACCTGCTGCATGGTGGTGAGCGCGGGGCCGCCGGGCAGCGCGGGGTTGCCGAGGAAGACGTACGCGGCGCCGTCGATCCGGGCGAGACCGCAGAGCGCGGTGACGTGGCCGGTCCAGAAGGCGGGCCAGGTTCCCGCGAGGTTGTCGGCGGGCAGCCAGGTCGACAGGTACGGCGAGCGGACGGCCAGCGGTACGGCGGGCGGGCGCAGCGGGCTGAAGGTGGAGGCCGCCTGGGCGGCAGGCGCGGCGTGCGGGGCCGCGCCCGCAGCGGCCTTCGCGGTGAGGGCGTTGGCGGTGGCGGCTTGTGCGGGCGTGGTGGCGAGCCAGCCGCCGGTGGCCGCGGCGGCGGTCAACGCGCCACTCCAGCGCAGGAGTTCGCGGCGCCCGGGGCGGGAGTGCGGGGTCGGGGAGTCGTCGGGGGTCACTGGGGTCCGTCCTCAGGGGTGGGGGGAAGGAGAGCGGAGCAAGGGTGGGGGGAGCCGGGGGCTCAGCGCAGTTGCCACAGGTGGTCGGCGGTGCCGTTGTCGTCGTACTGCACGACCGGCGCGCTGTTGGCCGTCGACATCAGATCGACGCCGAGCACCTTTCCCGAATTCTTGTTGCGGATGCGGTACCAGCCGTCACCGTTGGCCACGAGCTGCCACAGGTGGTCGGCCGTGCCGTTGTCGTCGAACTGCACCACCTGGGCGCTGTTCGCGGTCGACATCAGGTCGACGCCCAGCATCTTGCCCGAGTTGAGGTTGCGGATGCGGTACCAGCCGTCGCCGTTGTCGACGAGCTGCCACAGGTGGTCGGCGGTCCCGTTGTCGTCGAACTGCACGACATGGGCGCTGTTCGCGGTCGACATCAGGTCGACGCCCATGACCTTGTTCGAGTTCTTGTTCCAGATCCTCAGGTAGTCGCCCGCCGGTGTCCACGGGGCGCCGTTGGGGGTGGCGGTGGGGAAGGCGGAGATCCGCAGCCGGGCGGCGCCCATCGGGATCAGCGTGACGGTCTCGACGGCCGCGGCGCTGCGCGCCGGGCTGGTCTGGAGCGGGTTGACGACCTGCTGTCCGTCCGCCTTCCACTCCGCGATACGGCGGGCGGGCACGGTGATCCGTACCGGGGTGCCGTCGTGCGTGAAGGGGTTGGCTGCCAGCGAGCCGCCCGAATTGGTGAAGGCCGGGGACCCGGAGTCGAGCGCGAGCCCGTAGTTCCAGGGCGTGGTGGCGTGCACCTCGTACGCGGGGAACTCGGCGTTGCCCGCGTACTGCACGTAGTTCTCACCGATGTTCAGCGCGTACGTGAGCGGCCCGTGGTCGACGGAGACGGCGCCGTGGTTGGCGGACCAGGTGCGGACGGTGGTCTGCTGCGGGAGCTGGACGGTGACGGTGTCCCCGTTGTTCCAGGTGCGGCTGATCTTGGTGAAGGCGGGTCCCGAAGGAGCGCTGACCGCTTGGCCGTTGACAGTGACGCGCGGGGCGGAGCACCAGCCGGGGACCCGCAGGTACAGCGGGAAGGCCAGCGCGCGCGGTGCGGTGATCTTGAGCGTGACCGTGTCCGCGAACGGGTAGTCGGTCGTCTCGGTGATGGTGACCGAGGTGCCGTCGGCGACCTTGGCCGTGACGCTGCTCGGTGCGTACATCGCGGCGGCCAGGCCGTTGTCGGGGGTGGCGAGCCACAGCTCCTCGGTGAAGTACGGCCAGCCCATGCCGTAGTTGTGCGGGCAGCAGCGGTACTGGTCGACGCCCGGCTGGAAGGACTGCATGGCGAAGCCGTTCTGGAACTGCCCTTGCGTCTTGGGGGTGTTGTTCAGATCGACGCTGTTGGCGCTGGTGATGTAGTGCACGCCCTTGCCCGCCGGGTCGAGGGCGGCGGGCAGTGAGTTGAAGGCGAGGTCCTCGCAGCGGTCGGCCCACAGCGGGTCGCCGGTGATCCGGGCCAGCAGCTGGTGGCTGGCCATGAACTCCACGATGCCGCAGGTCTCGAAGCCCTGCCGGGGGTCGCCGAAGCCGGGCCTGGCGTTCTCGTCACCGGCGAAGCCGCCGCCGGGGAACTGGCCGTAGGAGGACATCACCGCGGTGTAGTTCTGGTACGCGGCCTGGGTGAGGGCGTTGGACGGCGAGCGGAGCGCGTACTGCGCCGGTTCCCTGAAGCCCTGGGCGATGTTGACGTTGTGCAGTGACGGGAGGTTGTTGACCCAGTTGGCGCCGCCCGCGTGGATCTTGTCGGCGAGGTCGAGCAGATAGCTCTCGCCGGTGCGGTTGTAGAGCCAGAAGACGCTGTCCAGGCCGTCGCCCCAACGCACCGACACCCAGCTCTGGTTGAAGGCGCCGGGGCCCTGGGCGTTCATGTAGCGGAAGAAGGCGGACAGCAGCGGGATGATCCTGGTGTCCCCGCTGTACTCCTGCCAGTTGCGCAGTGCCCAGGTCAGCGGCAGGAACGGCCAGAAGTCGGGGCCGCCGCCGAGCGAGGTGCGCAGGGCCGTCGGGCCGAAGAAGCCGTCGGACTGCCGGGTGGCCACGATGGCGTCGATCCAGCGGCGTACGGCGGCCAGCGCGGTGGCGTCCTGGGTGAGCACGGCGAGGTCGACATAGCCGCGCAGCCAGTACGGCACTTCTTCCCAGCCGGCGCGGTCGGGGTGCGCCCAGCCGCTGTTGTCCATGGCGAGGAAGTGCGAGATGTCGGCGTACCGGCCGCACAGACCGGCGAGTTGGAGGCGCAGTTGGCCGTCGAGCCAGCCGCGCGCGGTGACGGCGCCGGGCGGCAGCCGCAGAAAGGCGGTGGGGGCCAGCGGCGCGGCGTTCGGCGCGTAGAGCCCGCCGCGGGCGGGTGCGACGCGGGCCGCGGCCGGTGTGGGGGCGGCCTGGGCGCCGCCCGCGAACCGCAGTTGGAGCCCTGCGGTGCCGGCGGCGAGCGCGGTGAGTGCGAACTGACGACGGTTCAGGGGCATGGGGGGTGGCTCCTGGTGGCTTCAGGTGGGGCGCTGCGGGGGCGCGAACCCTGGCTGCGACGGTCCTTCCAACGTTGGAAACGGCGGTGCCACCCGGAATGACAGCACGCAGGGATGGGCATGTCCAGAGCAGCGACAGAAGTCGTACCGCCCTGTCGGGGTTGTTGCCTGAGCACCGATCACAGCGGTGGGAAGCATTTTGGAAACATCGGGAACGACGGGTTGTCGAGGTGCCGCCGCGCGTATATAACGTTGTAAAGCCGAGGGAGGGAACGGGCGTTCCCACCCCCGGAGCGCCGCCATCTCCGCACGTCATACCGCCTCCTCGGGGAGCCCGGACCGGACCCCGGAAGCGCACCCGCCCCGGCACGGAGCCGGACCCACGTACGACTCGACGGCCGCTGCCGTCGCGACCAAGGAGTGTCGTGAGCATGACGAACCACAGAACCCGCGCACTGGCCGCCACCTGTCTGCTGCTGGCCACCGCAGGGCTGGCCGCCACCGGCTGCTCCAAGTCGGAGTCCAGTGACAAGGGCGCCTCCCCCTCCGGCTCGGACCAGGCGGCGCAGCAGCAGGTCACCACGGACCCGACGGCGTCCGGCGCGGGCTGCACCCTGACGGCGTACGGCGCCCCCAAGCTCGACCTGAAGAACGCGGTGGTGGGCTTCTCCCAGTCGGAGAAGGAGGACAACCCGTTCCGTATCGCCGAGACCCAGTCCATCAAGGACGAGGCCGCCAAGCTCGGCGTGAAGAAGCTGCTGACCACCGACGCGCAGTCCCAACTCCCCAAGCAGATCAGCGACATCCAGGACATGCTCGCGCAGGGAGCGCAGCTCCTGATCGTCGCGCCGCTCAACTCCGACGGTCTGGACCCGGCACTGAAGGCCGCAGCCGCCAAGCACGTGCCGGTGATCACCATCGACCGGAAGATCAACGCCACGTCCTGCAAGGACTACGTCACCTTCCTCGGCTCGGACTTCGTCGAGCAGGGCAAGCGCGCGGCGGACGCCATGATCAAGGCCACCGGCGGCAAGGGCCAGGTCGCGATCCTGCTCGGCTCCTCGGGCAACAACGTGACCACCGACCGCACCAAGGGCTTCGTGGACGAGATCGCCGCCAAGGCGCCCGGCCTGAAGGTCGTCGCCCAGCAGACCGGTGACTTCACCCGTGACAAGGGCCAGCAGGTCATGGAGCAGCTCATCCAGTCCAAGCCGGGCATCACCGCGGTCTACGCGGAGAACGACGAGATGGGCCTCGGCGCGGTCACCGCGCTCAAGAGCGCGGGCAAGAACCCGGGCAAGGACGTCAAGGTCGTCTCGGTCGACGGCACCCGCAACGCCGTGCAGGCGATCGTCAACGGCACGTACAACGCGGTGATCGAGTCCAACCCGCGCTTCGGCCCGCTGGCCTTCGCCACCGCGCAGAAGTTCTACAGCGGCGAGGCGATCCCGGAGGACGTCATCATCTCGGACCGCGCCTACGACGAGTCCAACGCCAAGGCGTCGGTCGGCGGGGCGTTCTGACCCTGGGTCAGGAGGGATCGGTGGCGCGGCTCCCCCCGCGCCACCCCTCGGACAGGCGTACGGCGGGGTGCCTCCCCGCCGTACGCCGCACCATCGGCGGACCCGTCCGCCGGACTGTCGAGCCGGTGGGCGCCTGGAGCCCGTACGTCCACCGGCCAGCCGCCTGCCAGCCCGCCCAGCCCCGTCAGCCAACCAGCCCCGTCAGCCAGCCAGCCCCGTCAGCCCGTCAGCCCGTCAGCCCGTCAGCCCGTAGAAGAGTCCCGCTTCCCCGCGACCCCGGAAGGCCACGACCATGGCACCACCCGAAGCCGCCGCGGCCCAGTCCGCGCCGCCCGGTCCGCCGAGCCCGCCACCGGCGGCCGGGGCCGTGCTGGAGGCCGTCCGCGTCAGCAAACGCTTCCCCGGCGTGGTGGCGCTCGACGACGTCTCCTTCACCCTGCGCGAGGGCGAGATCCACGCGCTGGTCGGAGAGAACGGCGCGGGCAAGTCGACGCTGATCAAGCTGCTCACCGGGGTCTACCGGCCCGACGACGGCGAACTGCGGCTGGCGGGCGAGCCGATCGCCTTCCACCACCCGCACGAGGCGCAGCGGGCCGGGATCTCGACCATCTACCAGGAGGTGAACCTGGTCCCGCTGATGAGCGTGGCCCGCAACATCTTCCTGGGCCGGGAGCCGAAGAACCGCTTCGGCCTGATCGACTTCCCCCGGATGCACCGCGAGACCGCGGAACTCCTCGGCGGCTTCGGCATCACCGCCGACCCGCGCCGCCCGCTGCACACCCTGGGCATCGGCACCCAGCAGATGGTCGCGCTCGCCCGCGCCGTCTCCGTGCAGGCCCGGGTGGTCGTCATGGACGAGCCCACCTCGTCGCTCGAACCGCGCGAGGTCGAGACGCTGTTCCGGGTGATCCGTGAGCTGCACGAGCGCGGCATCTCGATCCTGTACGTCAGCCACCGGATGGACGAGCTGTACCGGATCTGCGACCGCGTCACCGTCCTGCGCGACGGCCGGCTCGTGCACAGCGGCGACCTGGCCGACACCGACCGGGTGCGGCTGGTCTCGCTGATGCTCGGCCGGGAGATCGCCGAGGTCCGCAGGCACGGCGCCACCAGCTTCGGCGAGGGACACACCGCCGAGCGCCAACCGGTGCTCACGGCGCAGGGACTGACCCGCCGTCACCTGCTGCACGACATCGGCCTCGACCTGCGGCCCGGCGAAGTGCTCGGCCTCGGCGGCCTGTTGGGATCGGGGCGCAGCGAGACCGCCAAGGCCCTGTCCGGGGCACTGTCGCTGGACAGCGGCGAGGTCACCGTCGGCGGGCACACCGTGCGCCGCCTCACCCCGTCCGCCGCGATCAGGGCCGGGATCAGCCTGCTGCCCGAGGACCGCAAGGCCGAGGGCATCGTGCCCGGCCTCTCGGTCCGGGAGAACATCGTGCTGGCCGCGATGCCCCGGCTGTCCCGCGCCGGGATCGTGTCCCGGCAGCGGCAGGACCGGATCGTCGACATCTTCATGAAGCGGCTGCGGATCAAGGCCGCGAGCCCCGAGCAGAAGGTCGGCGAGCTGTCCGGCGGCAACCAGCAGAAGGTGCTGCTGGCCCGCTGGCTCTGCCTGGAGCCCAAGGTGCTGCTGCTGGACGAGCCCACCCGCGGCATCGACGTCGGCGCCAAGGCCGAGGTGCAGTCGCTGATCGACGACCTCGCGGGAGAGGGCCTGGCCGTCCTGCTGATCTCCTCCGACATCGAGGAACTGGTCGAGGGCGCCGACCGCATCGTGGTGCTGCGCGCCGGAGCGGTGGCCGGTGAGCTGACCGGCGACGACGTCGAGGAGAGCGCGTTGCTCGCCGTACTGGCGGAGACCGGGGACGACGACAGCGCCGCCGCGCGGGCCACCGGCCCGGAGCCCGCGGACGGCGACGCGAAGACCACACCCGCCGACGCGGAGCCCGGCCCCGAGCCCGCGCCCGAGTCCGAGTCCGCGAGGGAACCCGGCTCCGCCACCGCGAAGGAGGACCCGCGATGACCTCGGCCCCGTACTCACTCCCGCGCGGCCTGGACCGGCCGCGGATCGCGGACTGGCTCCAGCGGTACGGCGTGTACGCCGCGGTCGCCGCCCTGCTGGTCTTCAACGGCGTCTTCACCGACCACTTCATGACGACGGACAATCTGCGCACGCAGCTCGTCCAGGTCTCCCCCGTCGTCATCGTGGCGCTGGGCATGGCGCTGGTGATCGGCACCGAGGGCGTCGACCTGTCGGTGGGCTCCACGATGGCGCTGGCCAGTTCCGTACTGCCGCTCTACCTCGGATACGGCCTGCTGCCCGCGCTGTCGGTGGCGCTGCTCGCCGGTGTGCTCGTCGGCCTGATCAACGGCTCACTGGTGTCGCTGGTCGGGCTGCAACCCATCGTGGCCACCCTGGCGCTCTTCGTCGGCGGCCGGGGCCTGGCCCTGGTCATCGCCGACGGGAAACTCAAGCAGATCGAGAACCAGAATCTGCTGGACCTCGGCACGAACAGCGTGCTCGGCGTCCCGATCGTCGTCCTGATCGCCGGCGTGCTCGCGCTGCTGGTCGCCTTCCTGGTGCAACGCACCACCTTCGGACGCCAGTTGGTCGCCATCGGCGGCAACCGCGCCGCGGCCAGGCTCGCCGGACTGCCCGTCAAGCGGGTGCTGATCGGTGTGTACGTGCTGTGCGGTGTGCTGGCCTCGCTCGCGGGTGTGCTCGCCACCGCGCGGCTGACCGCCAGCGACCCGTCCTCGCTGGGCAATCTGATGGAGCTGTCGGCCATCACCGCGGTCGTGGTCGGCGGCACCCCGCTGACCGGCGGCTCGGTACGGGTCCTCGGCACGGTGTTCGGCGCGCTGCTGATGCAGCTCCTGCACGCCACGCTCGTCACCCACAATCTGCACGACTCCACCGCCCAGATGGTCCAGGCGGGCATCATCCTCGTCGCCGTCTACGTCGCCCGGGAGCGTCGATCCCGATGAAAGCCCTCGTGAAAACAGCCGCCCCCGCTCCCGCGCTCGCCGTGGCGGGTGACGCGCCGCTGCCGGTGAGCGCGGAATCCCGCCCGTCGGGGCGGCAGCGCGCCGCCGAACTCCTCCAGCGCCAGGGCGTCCTGGCCGTCCTCGTCCTGCTCTGCCTGATCTCGTCCTTCGTCTTCGACTCCTTCGCCACGCTCGACAACACGCGCGGCATCACCATCCAGGCGTCGTTCCTGTCGATCGTCGCGCTCGGCATGACGATGGTGATCGTCACCGGCGGCATCGACCTGTCGGTCGGCTCGGTCTTCGCGCTCGGCGGTGTGCTGGCAGCGTGGGCCTCGCAGTACGGATTCCTGCCCGCGCTGCTGGTGCCGCTCGTGGTGTGCGGCGCGATCGGCACCTTCAACGGGCTGCTGGTCGCGCGGGCCGGGATGGCGCCGTTCATCGTGACGCTGGCCTCGCTGCTCGGCGCGCGCGGGCTGCTGCTCGCGCTCACCCACGAGGGCGCCACCACGTATCTCGTACCGCGCGGCTCGGCCTTCCAGGAGCTGGGCGGCGGCGCGGTGTGGGGCTTCGGCTACCCGGTGCTGATCGCGCTGGCCCTGTTCGGGGTCGGCGGTCTCGTGCTCCAGCGCACCTCGTTCGGCCAGGCGCTGTTCGCCGTCGGCGGCAGCGGTGACGCGGCGCTGCTGATGGGGCTGCCGGTGGCCCGTACGAAGGTGCTGGTCTACACGCTCAGCGGGCTGCTCGCGGGCCTTGCGGGCGCGTTGAACGCGGCCCGGCTGTCGTCGGGTGTGACCATCATCGGTGTCGGCATGGAGCTGGACGCGATCTCGGCGGTGGTGATCGGCGGCACGCTGCTGGTCGGTGGCGCGGGTTCGGTGTCGGGCACGCTGTGGGGCGTGCTGCTGCTCGGTGTGATCCAGAATCTGATCAACCAGATCGGTTCGCTCAACTCCTCCTACCAGTCGGTGGTCAGCGGCGGCTTCCTGATCGTGGTCGTCGTCGCCCAGCGCTATCTGTCGGCCGCCCGCCGGGGCACCTGACCGGGCCGGGAGGGGCCGTCCGCGATCCGCGGGACCGGCTCCAGCACACTGAGGCCGGAACCGCCGCGCCTCGCACGAGGTCGCACGAGGTCGGCCGAGGGAAGGAACACCGTGGGCGCCAGCCTGAAGGACGTCGCGCGACTGGCGGGCGTGTCCGTCAAGACCGTGTCGAATGTGGTGAACAACTACCCGCATGTCACGCCGGGGATGCGGGAGCGCGTGCAGCGGGCCATCGACGAGCTGGGCTACCGGCCGAATCTGACGGCCCGCCATCTCCGGAAGGGCCGCACCGGCATCATCGCGCTGGCCGTCCCCGAACTCGGCAACCCGTACTTCGCGGAATTGGCCGGCGCCGTCATCGACGCCGCCGCCCGGCACGACTACACGGTGCTGCTCGACCACACCGCGGGCCAGCGCGAGAAGGAGGTTCTGGTCTCGCAGGGCTTCAGGGCCCATGTCATCGACGGCCTGATCCTCAGCCCGATCGAGCTGGAGGCCGCGGACCTGCTGGGCCGCATGGACGACGCGCCGCTGGTGCTGCTCGGCGAGCGCGAGTACGACGCGCCGTACGACCAGATCGCCATCGACAACGTGGCGGCGGCCCGTACCGCCGTACGGCACCTGACCGGCCTCGGGCACCGGCGGATCGCGTTCCTCGGAGCCCGCAGGGAGAGCGCCAGGCAACCGGCGCACCTGCGACTGCGCGGCTGGCGCGAGGAGTTGGCGGCGGCCGGGCTGCCGGACGACGACTCGCTGGTGGCCGCCACCGACGGCTACGGCCGCTGGGACGGAGCCGCCGCGATGAACGCGCTGCTGGACCGCGGCACCCGCCCCGACGCCGTGTTCGCGTACAACGACCTGATGGCGCTCGGCGCGATGCGGGCCCTGGTCGAGCGCGGGCTGCGGGTGCCGCAGGACGTGTCGGTGGTCGGCTTCGACGACGTCGAGGAGGGCCGCTTCTCGACGATCGCGCTCACCACGGTGTCCCCGGACAAACAGGCCATCGCCCGGCTCGCCGTGGAGCGGGTCGTGGCGCGGCTGACCGGTACGCCGCAGATCAGGGCGGAGCGGATCACGCCCGGATACACGCTGGTCACCAGGGAGTCCACCGCGCCCAGAGCGGGGTGAACGCGCCGCGTAGCGTTGTCCCTCGGGGGTCGGCCACCGGTGCTCGCCCGTGGTCGCGCCCCAGGCCGGACTCCCCGGCCGGTCTTCCCGTTGCCTTCCCGCCCTCCCCCGCCGTCTTCCCGCCGACTTCCCGCCGTCGGACGCCCGCCGCGTCCGGCATCCGTCGCCCCGACCCCCTTTACGAGGACTGCCGATGCCCCGTCCCACCCCGCTCAGCGAACCCTTCGGCACCACTCCCGACGGGTGGCGAGTGGAACGCTGGCGGCTCAGCTCGGCCGCCGGGGTGAGCGCCGAGATCCTCACCTACGGCGGCGTCCTGCACGCGCTGCACGTGCCCGACCCGACGGGCCGCCCCGCCAACGTGGTGCTGTCGCTGCCCGACCTGGCGGCGTACGCCTCCGACACCCCGTACTTCGGCGCGCTCGTCGGCCGTTACGCCAACCGGATCAGCGAAGCCCGCTTCACGCTCAACGGCCGCCACTACCGGCTCCCGGACAACGACGGCGGGCACAATCTGCACGGCGGCCCCGAGGGCTTCGACAGCCGCGTCTGGCGCGCGGAGCCGCTGCCCGGCGCGCTGCGGCTGACGCTGCACAGCCCGGACGGCGACATGGGCTTCCCCGGCGCGATGGACGTCACGGTGACGTACGCGCTCGACGACGAAGGGACGCTGTCGCTGGACTTCGAGGCGCGCAGCGACCGGCCGACAGTGGTCAACCTGACCAACCACGCGTACTTCAACCTGGGCGGGTCGCAGACGGGGGACGGCGCCGAAGCCGCGTCGCGGATCGCGGGAGGCGACGTCCTGCGCCACACCCTGTACGTCGACGCCGACCGCTTCCTGCCCGCCACGCCCGAGTCCATCCCGTGGGGGCCGGAACAGGCCGTGGAGGGGACGCCGTTCGACCTCACTGAGCCGCGCCCCATCGGCGACGGCGTCCGGGACGCCGACCCGCAGATCAAGACGGCCGGAGGGTACGACCACTGCTTCGTGCTGCGCGGCCCCTCCGGCGGTACGGGCGAGCCGCGGGTCGCCGCCGTCCTCGCCGACCCCGGCAGCGGCCGGGTGATGGAGGTGCGCACCACGCAGCCGGCCATCCAGGTCTACACGGCCAACAAGCTCGACGGTTCGCTGACCGGCCCCGACGGGCGGTCGTACCACGCGCACGACGCGGTGTGCCTGGAGACCCAGCACCTGCCGGACTCGCCGAACCACCCCGAGTACCCCTCGACGGAACTGCGCCCCGACGAGGTCTTCCGCAGCCGCACCGAATTCCGCTTCCCGCACCTGGCGGGCGGCCGGTGACGAGCGCACCGGCCGCGCCCCTGCTCGTCGTGGACGGCGCCAACGTCGTC
>NZ_MECL01000226.1 GCF_014596445.1 Streptomyces sp. CBMA29
ACCCGCGGCACCCGGTGGATCGCCGACCGCTGCACCGACCTGCTGCCCGATCTGCTCCGGCTGGCGGGCACCGAACTGCGCCACCACCGGCAGGGCAGCACAGCGGTGTTGGAGGAGGACGCGCGGCGCGCCACGGTCGCGGCGCTCGCCGCGCTCAAGATCCCGCCGGGCCCGGCGGCGCAGCCCGTGTCGCGGTGGTACGACCCGCCGCGCTCACCGGCGCCGGGTCAGCGTGTGCTGAGCGGCACGAAGCGGACCGGCGTCCCCGGCGGTGACTGGGCGGCGCCCGGCAGTGAACCCTCGGGGACCACGCCGATGACCGGATAGCCGCCGGTGGTCGGATGGTCGGCGAGAAAGACCACAGGACAGCCGTCCGGAGGCACCTGCACAGCGCCGAGCACCATGCCCTCACTGGGCAGTTCACCGCCGCGGGCCCGGCGCAGCGCCGGGCCCCGCGTGCGCAGCCCGATCCGGTTGGACGCGGGCGAGACGGTGTGACCGCCGCCGAACAACGTACGGAAGGCGTCCGGCGCGAACCAGTCGTCACGCGGTCCGCGCACCACCGGAAGGACCAACTCGGCTCCGGGGCCGGGCAATGCCAGCACATCGCCTCCGCCGAAACCGCCGCCGAAACCGTCGCCGAAAACGCCGCCGAAACCGTCATCGAGGACCCCGCCGAGGGCCCCGCCGGAGCCCCCGAACCGGCCGCCGACGGGCAGCACGTCACCCATCGCGAGCGGCGCGGGACCGAGCCCCGACAGCAGATCGGTCGACCTGCTGCCCAGCACCGGCCGTACGGCCACACCGCCGGACACCGCCAGATAGCCGCGCAGCCCCGGCTCCGCCCGCCCCACGTCGAGCACCGCCCCGCCGGGCACCCGTACCGGCGCGCCCCACGCGGCGGGACGCCCGTCGACCCGCACCGCGCACGGCGCGCCCGTCACCGCCACCAGCACCGCGTGCGAGGCCCGCAGCGCGCAGCCGTCGACCGTCGTCTCCAGCCCGGCGGCCTCCGCCGGATTGCCGACCAGCCGGTTCGCCGCCCGCAGCGCGGGACCGTCCAGCGCGCCGGACCGCGGCACCCCCAGATGCGCGTGGCCCGGTCGCCCGAGGTCCTGCACGGTGGTGAGCGCTCCCGCCCGTACGACGGTCAACTCGGCCCGCCCGCCTGCCGCCGTGTCCCTCACCCCCGCACCTGCGTGAACCGCACCTGCGTGAACCGCACCTGCGTGAACCGCACCTCGGTGCCGGGGCTCAGCAGCGCCGCTGGCTCCCGCTCGGGGTCCCAGAGCGCGGCGTCCGTCGTGCCGACCAGTTGCCAACCGCCGGGCGAGGAGCGCGGATACACCCCCGCGTACGGTCCGGCCAGCGCGACGGAGCCGGGCGGTACGGCGGTACGGGGCTCGGCGCGGCGCGGTACGCGCAGGTGCTCGGGCAGTCCGGTCAGATAGCCGAAACCGGGCGCGAAGCCGCAGAAGGCCACCCGGAAGGTCGTCGCGATGACGGTCCCCGCCACCTCCTCGGGGGTGACGTGCCACAGCCCGGCCACCTCCGCGAGGTCGGGCCCGTCGAAGCGCACCGCGATCTCCACGGCCGCGCCTCGCCCCCGCGGCACCGCGGGCACGTCCCACGCGGCCACCTCGGCGGCGAAGCCCCGCGGATCGGCGAGCCCGCACACCAGCACGGTACGGGCGGCGGGCACGATCTCCGTCACCCCGGCCAGCTCCCCGGCCGCCCGCCTGCGCAGCAACTCGGCGTGCAGCGCCTCCGTCTCCTCACCGGTCGCGGACTCGACCAGTACGGCGTCCGCCCCGGCGCGCAGCACCCGCGGCCCCGCGCCCGCCCCGGAACCCGCCCGGCTCACGCGAAGGCCGCGATCCGCAGACCCGACGCCTCCAGCGACTCCCGGACCCGGGCCGCCAGCCGGGCCGCACCCGGTGTGTCGCCGTGCACGCACAAGGACCTGGCCGCGACCGGCACCGTTTCGCCGGTGATCGCCGTCACCCGCCCGTCGCGGGCGATGCCCACCGAGCGGGCCACCACCTCGTCCTCCGACTCCAGCACCGCGCCCGGCTCGCGGCGCGGGACCAGCGTGCCGCCCGAGGTGTAGGCGCGGTCGGCGAACGCCTCGTGGACCGTGGGCAGCCCTTCACGGGCCGCCGCGAGCAGCAACTGCGAGCCGGGCAGGCCGAGTACGGGCAGTTCCCCCGCGAGCCGCACGCCCGCGACGACGGCCACCGCCTGCTGCGCGTCGTGCACCGCCCGGTTGTAGAGGGCGCCGTGCGGCTTGACGTACGCCACCGTGGTGCCCGCCGCGCGTGCGAAGACCTCCAACGCGCCGATCTGATAGGCGACTTCGGCGGCCAGTTCCGCCGCGGGCACGTCCATCGAGCGCCGGCCGAAACCGGCGAGATCGCGGTAGGAGACCTGTGCGCCGATCCGTACGCCCCGCTCCGCCGCCAATTCGCATACCCGCCACATCGTCGACGGGTCGCCCGCGTGGAAGCCGCACGCGACATTCGCGCTGGTGACGACCGACAGCAGCGCCTCGTCGTCGGTCAGCCGCCAGCGGCCGAAGCCCTCGCCGAGGTCGGCGTTCAGATCGATGACCGCGCCCGGGGCGGTGTCGGGAGCTGTGTCAGGACCTGTTCGAGGAACCGTGTCGGGTGCCGCCCCGGTGACCGCGTCCGCCATGATGATCAGCCCGTCCTCGTATCCGAGTATCCCGAGTATCCCGAGTTTCCGCGTACGAACGGCGCCGAAGGTGCTCCGCGCGCCGCCCGCGAGTGTTCCGTGCCTGTGCCGTGCCTGTGCCGAAGCTGTCGCGGGACCGATCATGGCACTCCCGCGGGCCGACGCGCCGGGTGCCCGCCCCGTGGCGATCCGTGCCGTTTCGTTCGTTGTCGGTGCCACCGCCTAATGTGTGGGGCGTGACCACCACGATCCCGTACTCGCTGCCGGGCGCCGCCCGGCCCGCCCCGGGCCCGGCCGCCGACGAGGGCCTGGCCCGCAGGCTCAAGGCGCTCGCCTGCACGGCGCCGCTGCACGACCTCGACACCCGCAAGGCGAACCTCGCGGGCGAGTACTCGGTGTACGCGATGGCGGAGATCGCGCTGGCCGCGATCGACCTGGTCACGCTCAACATGGACTTCGACACCGGCGCGGACCACGACCAGATAGTGGCCAGACTGCTGCCCCGCGTCGCCGCGCAGGCCCCCGTCCGGGGCCAGGCCGAACACGAGCGCGTCGCCCGCTGGGTGCTGGAGAATCTGATCAACGTCGGCAGCGCCGACCGCGGCTTCCGCGCCGTCTACGGCACGTTCGGCGCCGACGGCGGATATGTGCGGCGGGACTACGACTTCAAGCTGATCGAGGAGGTGCCGGGTCCCGACGGCAGCGTCTACCTGCGCACCACCGACGAGGCGGTCAACGTCCTGGTCGGCGCGCTCGACACCGACGTCACCAGCGCGCAGATCGCCGCCGAGGTCAAGCTGGAGGTGCTGATCAGCCGCGGCCGGCTCGCCGACGCCCAACTCGCAGCGGAACAGGCCAGATACCGCACCGTGCAGTACGCGGAGACGCTGCGCCGCACCCTGGAGGCCACCCGGCGCAACGTCCGGGCGGTCGACTGGCTGCGGACCGTCCCCGACATGATCGCCGAAGCCCTCGACCACGTCGCCGACCGCTACCGGCACGAGAACGCGATCCTCACCAACATCCGCAAGGCGCGCGACGAGGCGGAGGAGCCGGAGCACAAGCGCCGCGCCGCCGAACTGGTCGACATCGTCAAGGACTGCATCCGGCGGCACACCCAGCTCCAGTCCAGGCTGCTGGAGGCCGGACCGCTGTTCCGCGCCGAGCAGGACCGGCAGGCGTTCGCCGCGCCCCCCGCGCGCGCCGGACTCGACCTGTACGGACAGCTCGTCGCGCCCCTGCTGCCGATCCCGGTCGAGCGGGCGTCACGGGTCACCGACGCGTTCTTCGCCCGCGGCGCGGGCCTGCGCACCCCGTCCGCCGTACGCGTCACCGACCTGGTCGAACTGCTGCTCACCCCGCCGCTGGAGCGGGAGCACCTGGGCGCGGAGATGCCGGAACCCGACCTGGTCGCCACCCCGGACGACAGCAGGTTCAGCGAGGAACAGCTCGAATCCGCGCTCGACCTGCTCGACCTGCCCCACGACGCGCCGCGCCGCCTGTCCGGGCTCCTCGCCGACGCCCGCCGCCGCGACGACTCCGAACTGCCCTATCTGCTGGCCCTGCTGGCGATCCACGCCGCCTCCCCGCCGGTCGGCACCGCCTACCGCCAGGGCGAACAGCGGCTGCTCTTCGCGGTGGACGACGGCACGCCGCTGGACGACCCCGAATTCGGCGGCGCCGACCTCATCGTCGGCACCGCGCGGCTGGACACGGCGGCGATGACGGCCGCGCGCGCGGAGCCCGCATGAGGCCCCGCACGGCAGCCGTCCGCCGTTTCCGACCCGGCGGCGCGCCGCCACGTACGGCGCACGCGGCGGTGCCGACCGGCGTCATCCCCTGGACCGAGGAGAGCGAGAAGTGAGCGAGTACCGGGAGACGGCGGCGGACGCGCCCGAGGCCGCGGCGTACGAGGCCGGGAGCGCGGGACCGGCGCGCACCGGGGGAGTGACGCCCGGCGACGCGGCGGACGCCGCCCGCCTCGTGGGCTTCGGGCTCCAGCCCAAGCTGCTGCCCGCCCGTGACGCGGAGTACGCGGACCTGATCCGCCGCCACCGCGAGGACCCCGCCTTCGCCCGCCTGGCCGACGCGGTCGCGGCCGGACTCGGCCTGATCGTGCTGGAGGTCTCGCCCCGCGCCGGAATGGCCCTGGCGGCGGGCGAGGACTCGGTGTTCGCCGTCCGGATGGGCGACTACGCCCGCCGCGCCGCCTCCGACGCGGGCGACCGCTTCCTGCACGGCCTGGCCCACCTCGCCGCCGCGGCGCTCGCCTTCCCGCGCCCCGAAGACCTCGCCGACGACGGCTACATCGGCCGGATCACCGTCAACGGCATCGACGCCTTCATCCGCCAGGCGTGCCGCCGTCTGGAGGAACAGGCCGACGAGACCGGCGAGAACACCGACCCGGCCAGCGACGCACCAGGTCTGGAAGCCGCCTGGCGCGTCTACACCCGGCGCAGCGCGACCGGCGCCACCAAGGACGCCCGCAGGCTGGCCAGTTCCACCACCGGCATCATCGGCAAGGCCGTCGCCTTCCTCGTCGACTCCGGCTTCCTCCAGCGCACCGGCGACGAGTCGGGCGGCACCTACCGCACCACCGCCCGCTACCAGTTGCAGGTCCGCGACATGGCGGGCAGCGCCGCCATGGCCGAACTGCTCGACCTCGGCATCGTCCCGGTCGGCGACGGCAGCGCCAGCCTCGTCCCGGCCGCCGCCGACGACAGCGGCCTCGACCTGGCGGCGGACGCCGGTCTGCCGTTCCACGCCCACACCTGACCCGGATCCCGCCTCCCACCTGACCCGGGTCCCCACACCACTCGCCTTCGACCCCCACCCGCCCCCGACGCCCAGTCCACTTCCGACCTGAACCACGAGCCACGAGAGTCCGCCGCATGTACGAGCTTTCCCGACTCCGCCTCTACTCCATCGGGCCCGCGGGCGCGCGCTACGCCGACACCGTCCTGGACCTGCGGGGCGTCGGCGAGCCGGTGCCGCAACCCGCACCCGCGCAGGGCGAGTTCTTCGCCGACGAGCCCGCGGGACCGCCGCGCCGCCCAGCGCCCGCGGGCGTGCTCTTCCTGGAGAACGGCGGCGGCAAGTCGGTCCTGCTCAAGCTGATCTTCTCGGTGATGCTGCCCGGCCACCGCAACACCCTGGGCGGCGCCAGCTCCGGCGTCCTGCGGAAATTCCTGCTGGCCGAGGACTGCGGCCACGTCGCCCTGGAGTGGCAGCACACCGTCACCGGCGAGCTGGTCGTGGTCGGCAAGGTCAGCGAGTGGCGGGGCCGCCAGGTCTCCACCGACCCGCGGAAATTCGCCGAGGCGTGGTACTCGTTCCGTCCTGGGCCCGGCCTCAGCCTGGACTCGCTGCCGGTCGCCGAGGCCGCCAGCGTACGGCCGCCGGTCGAGGGCATGTCCGGCGCGCGCGGCAGGCGCCGCACCATGAAGGGCTTCCGGGACGCGGTCACCGAGGCGGGCAAGGCGTACCCGCACCTGGAAGTGGTGTGGGAGGAGATCCACGACCGGTGGAACGAACACCTCGGCCACCTCGGCCTCGACCCCGAACTCTTCCGCTACCAGCGGGAGATGAACGCCGACGAGGGCGAGGCGGCGGGTCTTTTCGCCGTCAAGAAGGACTCCGACTTCACCGACCTCCTGCTGCGCGCCGTCACCGACACCCGTGACACCGACGGCCTCGCCGACCTCGTGCACGGTTTCGCGAACAAGCTCGGGCGCCGCGCCGAACTCATCGCGGAACGCGACTTCACCGCGGGCTCGCTCGACCTGCTGGAGCGGATCGTCGAGACCGCCGCCACCCGCGACCAGGCCCGCGGCGTCCACGCCCAGTCCGAGCGCCGCACCCGCGCCCTGGCCCGGCGGCTCTCCGCCCGCGCCCAGCAGGAACGCGGCAGGACCACCGAACTGGCCGAGCACATGGCGCGCGCGGCGCACAGCGTGACCGACGCCGACCGGGCCCGCGGCGGCAGCGCCCTGATCGCCGCCGAAC
>NZ_MECL01000227.1 GCF_014596445.1 Streptomyces sp. CBMA29
ACCGCTCCTCGGGGCCGGCGTCGGCCGTGAGCAGGACGTGGCGGCCCTCGCCGAGCAGTTCGGTCAGCGCCGCGTCGACCCGGGCGGCGGACCGCCCGTCGGGCAGTACGGCGAGGGCGCCGCGCCCCGAGGCGAGGGTGGTGGCGACGGCCACCGCCAGTTCGCGCGGCCAGTGCGGTCCTGGCAGCGCGAGCCAGACCGCGCGGGGGCTGTCGCCGCGGGCCAGCGCCTGGAGATACGCGGGCCCGGTCGCGTACCGCTGCCAGCTTCCCTGCTCCGGCGCCGCCGGGTCCGGCAGCGGTCCCGGTGACGGGTCGCGCTCGGCGCGGGCCATTCTGGGCGGCACGGCGAGCTGGACGACGTCGGCGAGCGCTCCGGCGTACCGGTCCGCGACCTGGCGGCACAGCTTCAGCAGCGGCGGGGTCAGCACCTGCTCGGTCGACAGCACCTGCGCGAGCGGGGCGAGAGGGCCGCGGAAGTCGCTCTCGGCCCGCCGTTCCACGATGAAGCCGTCGTGCAGCGAGCCGCCTTCTCTCCTGCCCTTCACCACCCGGGCCCCGAAGCGGACCCTCACCCGTACGCCGGGACTGGCCTCCTCGTCCATGGCCGCCGGCACCGCGTAGTCGAAGAACTGGTCCAGGTGCAGCAGCCCCTTGTCGACCAGCACCCGCGCTACCGGCAGCCCTTCGGCGAGGGCCGCCCCGCGCCAGGTGCGCGGCTTCGCCCTGGGCTCCTTCGCCTTCTTGACGGTCTCCCGAATGAGCGCGAGCTGCTCCCCTGCGGGGGGCTCGGCGTCCTGACCGTTCTCGCTGCTCATCTTGCGATTCTTACAGACCCCTCGGACACACTCGCGCTGCCGCAAGACGCCGCCCCACCGGGGGCGCGGGAGGTACCCCACGCCCCTACGGGGCGGACCCCCTCACGGCGGGGAGCCGTACGGACCTAGAGTCCGGCGGCCGAGCGCAGGGCGTCGACGCGGTCCGTCCGCTCCCAGGTGAAGTCGTCCAGCTCACGGCCGAAGTGGCCGTAGGCGGCGGTCTGGGCGTAGATCGGGCGGAGCAGGTCGAGATCGCGGATGATCGCGGCGGGCCGCAGGTCGAAGACCTGGCTGATGGCCTGCTCGATCTTCTCGACGTCGACGCTCGCGGTGCCGAAGGTCTCGACGAAGAGACCGACGGGCTCGGCCTTGCCGATGGCGTAGGCGACCTGGACCTCGCAGCGCGCGGCGAGCCCGGCGGCGACGACGTTCTTGGCGACCCAGCGCATGGCGTAGGCGGCGGAGCGGTCGACCTTGGACGGGTCCTTGCCCGAGAAGGCGCCGCCGCCGTGGCGGGCCATGCCGCCGTAGGTGTCGATGATGATCTTGCGGCCGGTGAGCCCGGCGTCACCCATCGGGCCGCCGATCTCGAAGCGGCCGGTGGGGTTGACCAGCAGCTTGTAGCCGTCGGTGTCGAGCTTGATGCCGTCGTCGAGCAGGGCCTTCAGCTCGACCTCGACGACGAATTCCCGGATGTCGGGCGCGAGCAGCGACTCCAGGTCGATGTCGGAGGCGTGCTGCGAGGAGACCACGACGGTGTCGAGGCGGACGGCCTTGTCACCGTCGTACTCGATGGTGACCTGGGTCTTGCCGTCCGGCCGCAGGTACGGGATCTGGCCGTTCTTGCGGACCTCGGTCAGCCGCCTGGACAGGCGGTGGGCGAGCGTGATCGGCAGCGGCATCAGCTCGGGCGTCTCGTCGGACGCGTAGCCGAACATCAGGCCCTGGTCGCCCGCGCCCTGCTTGTTCAGGTCGTCGTCGGTCGCGGCGGAACCGGCGACGCGCTTCTCGTACGCGGTGTCGACACCCTGTGCGATGTCAGGGGACTGCGCGCCGATGGACACCGAGACGCCGCAGGAGGCGCCGTCGAAGCCCTTCTTGGAGGAGTCGTAGCCGATCTCCAGGATCTTGTTGCGCACCAGGGTGGCGATATCGGCGTAGGCGGTGGTCGTGACCTCGCCCGCGATATGCACCTGACCGGTGGTGATCAGCGTCTCGACGGCGACCCGGGAGTGCGGGTCGGCCTTGAGGAGGGCGTCGAGGATGGTGTCGCTGATCTGGTCAGCGATCTTGTCTGGGTGTCCCTCGGTGACGGACTCCGAGGTGAACAGGCGGCGGGACACATCGCTCCCTGGGGTTGCAGCGGCTGCTGGCTGAATCTGGGCGGAGTGCGCAGGGCTGCGCCCGGCACTCCACTGCAAGCTTATAGTCCGCCGCCGCGGACGTGACACGGCATCTCGACCTTTGGATTCGTGGCGGAACGCGTCATCACGTGTCCACCCGAGTGTCGCTTTCCGGCAATCTCGCGCCGACAAGATCCCATACCCGGTCCGCCAGATCCTCCTTGGGCCCGTACGGTACGGGGGTCTCGCTGCCGTCGGAGCCCAATACCACAGCCTCGTTCTCCTCGGTGCCGAACGCCTTGCCGTCACCCACTTCGTTGACGACGAGCAGATCACAACCCTTTCGGGTGAGCTTGGCGCGTCCGTTGACGAGCACGTCGTCGGTCTCGGCGGCGAAGCCGACGACGAGCTGTCCTGGCCGCGCGCGGTGCGCGGAGACCTCGGCGAGGATGTCGGCGTTGCGCACCAGGGTGATCGGCGCGGGCTCCTGGTCGTCCTTCTTCTTGATCTTGCCCGCCGCGTACCGCGCGGGGCGGAAGTCCGCGACGGCCGCGGCCATCACCACCACGTCGGCGTCGGCCGCGGCCTTGAGCACCGCTTCCCTGAGCTGTTCCGCGGTGCCGACGGTGACGACGTCGGCGCCTGCCGGGTCGGGGAGCCCGGTGTTGGCCGCGAGAAGGGTGACCCGGGCGCCGCGCGCCACGGCGGTCCTGGCCAGCGCGTAGCCCTGCTTGCCGGAGGAGCGGTTGCCGAGGTAGCGGACCGGGTCGAGGGGTTCGCGGGTGCCGCCCGCGCTGATCACCACGTGGCGTCCGGCCAGGTCGCGCTCGGCGGGTCCCCGGCGCAGCACGCGGCGGCAGACCTGGTAGATCTCGGCGGGGTCGGGCAGCCGTCCCTTGCCGGTGTCGACGCCGGTCAGCCTGCCGACGGCGGGTTCGATGACGACGCAGCCACGGCGGCGCAGGGTGGCGACGTTCTCCCGGGTGGCCGGGTGCTCCCACATCTCGGTGTGCATCGCGGGGGCGAAGACCACGGGGCAGCGGGCGGTCAGCAGGGTGTTGGTGAGCAGGTCGTCGGCGAGGCCGTGGGCGGCCTTGGCGAGCAGGTCGGCGGTGGCGGGGGCGACGACGACGAGGTCGGCGTGCTGGCCGATCCGTACGTGCGGGACCTCGTGGACGTCGTCCCAGACGCGGGTGGAGACCGGGTTGCCGGACAGCGCCGACCAGGTGGCCTCGCCGACGAAGTGCAGCGCGGACTCGGTGGGCACCACCCGGACGCCGTGCCCCGACTCGGTGAGCCGCCGCAGCAGCTCGCACGCCTTGTAGGCGGCGATGCCACCGCTCACGCCCAGCACGACCTGTGGTTTCGCCATCGTGTCTCCCGACCCGAGATCCGTCTTGCGCTGCTCCCATGACACACCACGGGCCCGGCGGTCGCTCCGCCGGGCCCGTGGTCAAGGTGCTGTACGTGATGAAGGTGCTGTACGTGCTGGACGCGCGTCGGCGTCAGTGCGCGGGCGCCTCGACCGCTTCGGAGGTCAGCAGACCCGCGTTGATCTCGCGCAGCGCGATGGAGAGCGGCTTCTCGTGCACGTGGGTGTCCACGAGCGGGCCGACGTACTCCAGCAGGCCCTCACCGAGCTGGGAGTAGTACGCGTTGATCTGGCGCGCGCGCTTGGCGGCGTAGATCACCAGGCTGTACTTCGAATCGGTGGCTTCGAGCAGCTCGTCAATCGGAGGATTGATGATGCCCTCGGGCGTGGTGATGGAAGAGGACACGCTCTACCTACCCCTACTACTGGTGGAAATACTACTGATGGAAAAAAGAGAAGACCGAGTCAGCTCAGTCAATCTGCATCAAGGCTAGCAGCTCACGCGCTACAGCCTCGACCGAGGTGTTGACAAGGGTCACGTCGAACTCGGCCTCGGCGGCCAGTTCGACCTTGGCCGCGGTCAGCCGCTCCTCGATCACCTCGGGCGATTCGGTGCCGCGCCCGGTGAGGCGGCGGACCAGTTCCTCCCAGCTCGGCGGCGCGAGGAAGACCAGGCGCGCCTCGGGCATCGACCCGCGGACCAGTCGGGCGCCCTGGAGATCGATCTCCAGCAGCACGGGCTCGCCCGCGCCGAGCTTGTCGAGCACGGCGCCGCGCGGCGTGCCGTAGCGGTTCCCGGCGAATTCGGCCCACTCCAGCAGTTCGCCGTTGGCGACGAGCTTGTCGAACTCGTCGTCGTCCACGAAGTAGTACTGGACACCGTGCTGCTCGCCGGGGCGCGGCTTGCGCGTGGTGGCGGAGACCGACAGCCAGACGTCGGGGTGCACCGTGCGCAGGTGGGCGACGACCGTGCTCTTGCCGACCCCTGAGGGGCCGGAGAGCACGGTCAGTCGCGGGTGTCTGTCCGGGGGGGCCGGAGTGGCCCCCTGTGAAGCGAGGGGGCGGGCCGCCCCCCGGGAGACTGTAGAACTCATGGAGCGATTATCCCTGGTTCCCGGAGGTGCTTGTGCCGCGGCGGGGCAAAGCTTGCCGGGGGCACGAGGACCGTCAGGCGGAGGCGCCGCCGAACTCGCGCTCCAGGGACGCGATCTGGTTCGAGCCCAGACCACGGACGCGGCGGCTCTCGGAGATCCCGAGCCGCTCCATGATCTGCTTGGCGCGCACCTTGCCGACGCCGGGCAGGGACTCCAGGAGAGCGGAGACCTTCATCTTGCCGATGACGTCGTTCTCCTGGCCCTGCTTGATGACCTCGTGCAGAGAGGCGCCGGAGTGCTTGAGCCGGTTCTTGACCTCGGCGCGCTCCCGGCGAGCCGCGGCGGCCTTTTCGAGCGCGGCAGCGCGCTGTTCAGGGGTAAGGGGCGGAAGAGCCACGCCTACGTCACCTCGGATGTAGAGCAATCGGATATGGACCGTGTGGTGGAGCACACTCCCCCCGCGTTTACGGGGGAGAAGCGACACGAGTGAACGCCGCCGCTCCTGTCGGAGACTAGCGGTCCGAACGGCTCAAGTCAGCGAGAACAGACGAAAAGTCCTGGTCAGACTCGATCCAGCGGGATATTTGGGGCAAAGCGGAACAGGTTTCTGCGTCAATTCGTTCGATGGTTGAATCTGAACCTTCTTTTTGACGTTTAAACAGCGCGCGACCGGCCCCATCAGGGACGCGACAGGGGCAATGTTTCGGGGTCCGTCCGGGCCCCGGAGAACCCGGACTCCCCTGCCGCGCACCGTCGTTGGGCCGCCTGCCCGCGACCGGCTCGGCTACCCGCCCGAGACCGCCGCGCGCACCTCGTCGGTGAAGCGCGCCGCCGCCTCGCGCAGCCCCGCCGCGTCGGGCCCGTGCCGCAGCACGTCGCGGCTGACGCTGGGCACCACATTGGCCACCGCGGAGCCGAACAGCGCCGGCAGTCCCGCGGGCGTGGCGCCCTGCGCCCCGATGCCGGGCGCCAGCAGCGGCCCGTTGATGTCGAGATCCGCGCCCGCCTCCGACAGCGTCGCGCCGACCACCGCGCCGACCGAACCCAGCGGCCTCGCACCGGCGTTCTCGGCCGCCATGTGGTCGAGCATCACCTGCGCGACGGACGCGCCGCCCGCCGCCGTCGCCCGCTGCACCTGCGCGCCCTCCGGATTGGAGGTCAGGGCGAGGACGAAGACCCCGGAACCCGAGATCCGCGCCGCGTCCAGCGCGGGCCGCAGCGACTCGAAGCCGAGATAAGGGCTGACGGTGACCGCGTCGGAGAACAGCGGCGAGTCCTTTTCCAGATACGTGGCGGCGTACGCGGCCATCGTCGAGCCGATGTCGCCGCGCTTGGCGTCCATCAGCACCAGGACGCCCGCGGCCCGTGCCTCGGCGACCGCCCGCTCCAGCACGGCGATGCCGCGCGAGCCGAAGCGCTCGAAGAACGCCGACTGCGGTTTGAAGACCGCCGTACGGTCGGCCAGCGCCTCGACGACGGTCATCGTGAAGCGTTCGAGACCGGCCACGTCGTCGTTGAGGCCCCACCCGGTGAGCAGCGCGGAGTGCGGGTCGATGCCGACGCAGAGCTGTCCGCGGGTGTCCATGGCCCGGCGCAGTCGCGCGCCGAAGGGTTCGAATTCCACCTGGTGCGGGGTCGAGGTCATACCGGCACCTTCCGTGTGTCGGCGCCGACGGCGTCGGCGAGCGTGGCGTACGGGCTGGTGGCCAGGCGGGCGGCCAGGCCCTTGTGGACCGCGCGCATCCAGAAGGGTCCCTGGTAGATGAAGGCGCTGTAGCCCTGTACCAGGGTGGCGCCCGCGAGAATCCGCTGCCAGGCGTCCTCCGCGTCGCGGATGCCGCCGACACCGACCAGCGTGATCCGGGTCCCGACCCGCGCGTAGAGCCTGCGCAGCACTTCCAGGGAGCGGTCGCCCAGCGGAGCGCCGGACAGGCCGCCGGTCTCCGCGGTCAGCCGGGGGTCGGACGCCAGGCCGAGGCCGTCCCTGGCGATGGTGGTGTTGGTGGCGATGATGCCGTCGAGGCCCAGTTCCACGGCGAGGTCGGCGACGGCGTCCACGTCCTCGTCCGCCAGGTCGGGCGCGATCTTGACCAGCAGCGGCACGCGGCGGTCGGTCACCGTACGGTCGGCGGCCTCGCGTACCGCCGTCAGCAGCGGGCGCAGGGCGGCGGTCGCCTGGAGATTGCGCAGTCCCGGCGTGTTCGGCGACGACACGTTGACCACCAGGTAGTCGGCGTGCGCGGCCAGCCGCTCGGTGGACGTCACGTAGTCGCCCGCCGCCTCCTCCTCCGGAACCGTCTTGGTCTTGCCGATGTTGACGCCGACGGTGGTACGGAAGACCGGCCGCCGGGTGGCGAGCCGGTCCGCGACGGCGGCGGACCCCTCGTTGTTGAAGCCCATCCGGTTGATCAGCGCGCGGTCGGCGACCAGCCGGAACAGCCGGGGCCGCGGATTGCCGGACTGGCCCCGCGCGGTGACCGTGCCGATCTCGACGTGGTCGAAGCCGAGCATGGCCATCGCGTCGATGGCGACCGCGTTCTTGTCGAACCCGGCCGCCAGCCCGAACGGCCCGTGCATCCGCAGGCCCAGGGCCTCGGTACGCAGCGACGCGTAGCGCGGCGCGAGGGCCGCCGCGACGAAGGTGCGCAGGACGGGAATCCGCGCCACCAGCCGGATCCACCGGAAGGCGAGGTGGTGGGCCCGCTCGGCGTCCATGCGGCGGAAGAACAGGCGGAAGAAGAGCGCGTACACGGTCCGGCCCCTCAGCTCTCGCGCGCCGCGGTCAGGTGCTGGGCGTGCTCCTGCAAGGACCGCACCCCGATGTCGCCGCGCGTCAGGGCGTCGATGCCCTGGACGGCCGCGGCGAGCGCCTGGACCGTGGTCAGGCAGGGGATACCGCGGGCGACGGCGGCGGTGCGGATGTCGTAGCCGTCGAGGCGTCCGCCGGTACCGAAGGGGGTGTTGACGATGAGGTCGACCTCGCCCTCGTGGATGAGGGTGACGACGGTCGGCTCGCCCTCGGGTCCCACGCCCTCGCTCTGCTTGCGCACGACCCGCGCCTCGATGCCGTTGCGCCGCAGGACTTCCGCGGTGCCGGAGGTGGCCAGCAGCTCGAAGCCGTGCTCGATCAGCGCGCGGGCCGGGAAGATCAGCGCGCGCTTGTCGCGGTTGGCGACCGAGACGAAGGCGCGGCCCTTGGTGGGCAGCGCGCCGTACGCCCCGGCCTGCGACTTGGCGTACGCGGTGCCGAAGACCGCGTCGATGCCCATGACCTCGCCGGTGGAGCGCATCTCCGGGCCGAGGATGGTGTCGACCCCCCGGCCCTGCATGTCGCGGAACCGCGACCAGGGCAGCACCGCCTCCTTGACGGAGATCGGCGCGTCCAGCGGCAGGGTGCCGCCGTCGCCCGCCGTCGGCAGGAGGCCCTCGGCGCGCAGTTCCGCGACGGTGGCGCCGAGCGAGATCCGCGCGGCGGCCTTGGCCAGCGGCACCGCGGTCGCCTTGGAGGTGAAGGGGACGGTACGGGAGGCGCGCGGGTTGGCCTCCAGCACGTAGAGGATGTCACCGGCGAGCGCGAACTGGATGTTGATCAGGCCGCGTACGCCGACCCCGGCGGCGATGGCCTCGGTGGAGGCGCGCAGCCGCTTGATGTCGTGGCCGCCGAGCGTGATCGGCGGCAGCGCGCACGCGGAGTCGCCTGAGTGGATGCCGGCTTCCTCGATGTGCTCCATGACGCCGCCGAGGTACAGCTCCTGGCCGTCGTAGAGCGCGTCCACGTCGATCTCGATGGCGTCGTCGAGGAAGCGGTCGACGAGCACCGGGCGGTCGGGGCTGATCTCGGTGGACTCGGCGATGTAGGAGGCGAGCCGGGTCTCGTCGTAGACGATCTCCATGCCGCGTCCGCCGAGCACGTACGAGGGGCGGACGAGCACCGGGTAGCCGATCTCGTCGGCGATGGCCTTGGCGCCGTCGAAGGTGACGGCGGTGCCGTGCTTGGGCGCGGGCAGTCCTGCGGCGGCCAGTACGCGGCCGAAGGCGCCGCGGTCCTCGGCGAGGTGGATCGCCTCGGGTGAGGTGCCGACGACCGGCACTCCGTTGTCCTTGAGCGCCTGCGCCAGGCCGAGCGGGGTCTGGCCGCCGAGCTGCACGATGACACCGGCGACCGGGCCCGCGAGCGTCTCGGCGTGCACGATCTCCAGGACGTCCTCCAGGGTGAGCGGCTCGAAGTAGAGCCGGTCGGAGGTGTCGTAGTCGGTGGAGACGGTCTCCGGATTGCAGTTGACCATCACGGTCTCGTACCCGGCGTCGTGCAGCGCGAAGGAGGCGTGCACGCAGGAGTAGTCGAACTCGATGCCCTGGCCGATCCGGTTGGGCCCGGAGCCGAGGATGATCACGGCGGCCTTCTCGCGCGGCGCGACCTCGCTCTCCTCGTCGTAAGACGAGTAGAAGTACGGGGTGTCGGCGGCGAATTCGGCGGCGCAGGTGTCGACGGTCTTGTAGACCGGGCGGATGCCCAGCGCGTGCCTGACCTCGCGGACGACCTCCTCGCGCAGCGAGCGGATGCCGGCGATCTGGGCGTCGGAGAAGCCGTGCCGCTTGGCGTCGGCGAGCAGTTCGGGGTCGAGGCGGTCGGCCGCGGCCAGTTCGACGGCGTACTCGTGGATCAGGAAGAGCTGGTCCACGAACCAGGGGTCGATCTTCGTGGCGTCGAAGACCTCTTCCGGGGTGGCCCCGGCGCGGATCGCGGTCATGACCGTGTTGATCCGGCCGTCGGTCGGGACGGCGGCGGAGGCCAGCAGTGTCTCCTTGTCGGAGGCGGAGACCGGGGTCACGAAGTCGAACTGCGAGCCCTTCTTCTCCAGCGAGCGCAGCGCCTTGTTGAGCGCCTCGGTGAAGTTGCGGCCGATGGCCATGGCCTCGCCGACCGACTTCATGGTGGTGGTGAGGGTGGCGTCGGCGGCCGGGAACTTCTCGAAGGCGAAGCGCGGCACCTTGACGACGACGTAGTCCAGCGTCGGTTCGAAGGACGCGGGGGTCTTCTCGGTGATGTCGTTGGGGATCTCGTCGAGCGTGTAGCCGACGGCCAGGCGGGCGGCGATCTTCGCGATCGGGAAGCCGGTGGCCTTGGAGGCGAGCGCGGAGGAGCGGGAGACGCGCGGGTTCATCTCGATGACGATGACCCGGCCGTCCTCGGGGTTGACCGCGAACTGGATGTTGCAGCCGCCGGTGTCGACGCCGACCTCGCGGATGACGGCGATGCCGATGTCCCGCAGGATCTGGTACTCGCGGTCGGTGAGGGTCATCGCGGGCGCGACGGTGATCGAGTCGCCGGTGTGCACGCCCATCGGGTCGAAGTTCTCGATGGAGCAGACGACCACGACGTTGTCGTGCTTGTCGCGCATCAGCTCCAGCTCGTACTCCTTCCAGCCGAGGATGGACTCCTCCAGGAGCACCTCGGTGGTCGGCGAGAGGGTCAGGCCCTGGCCGGCGATGCGGCGCAGTTCGTCCTCGTCGTGCGCGAAGCCGGAGCCCGCGCCGCCCATGGTGAAGGAGGGGCGGACGACGACGGGGTAGCCGCCGAGGGTGTCGACGCCCGCGAGCACGTCGTCCATGGTGTGGCAGATCACCGAGCGGGCGGACTCGCCGTGGCCGATCTTCGCCTTGACGGCCTCGACCACGCCCTTGAACAGCTGGCGGTCCTCGCCCTTGTTGATCGCCTCGACGTTGGCGCCGATCAGCTCGACGCCGTACTTGGTGAGGACGCCGTTGTCGTGCAGCGAGATCGCGGTGTTGAGCGCGGTCTGGCCGCCGAGGGTGGGCAGCAGCGCGTCGGGGCGCTCCTTGGCGATGATCTTCTCGACGAATTCCGGGGTGATCGGCTCGACGTACGTGGCGTCGGCGATCTCCGGGTCGGTCATGATCGTGGCCGGGTTGGAGTTGACCAGGATGACCCGCAGGCCCTCGGACTTCAGCACCCGGCACGCCTGGGTGCCCGAGTAGTCGAACTCGGCGGCCTGGCCGATGACGATCGGGCCTGAGCCGATGACCAGGACGGACTGGATATCGGTGCGCTTAGGCACGCTGGGCTCCTTGATCGTTCATGAGCTGCACGCTGTGCTTGTCTTGTTCGTCTCGCATGAGCTCGACGAAGCGGTCGAACAGGTAGGCGGCGTCGTGCGGTCCTGCCGCCGCCTCCGGGTGGTACTGGACGCTGAAGGCGGGCTTGTCGAGCAGCCGCAGACCCTCCACCACGTCGTCGTTGAGGCAGACGTGGCTGACCTCGGCGCGGCCGTACGGGGTGTCGCTGACCCGGTCGCGCGGCGCGTCCACGGCGAAGCCGTGGTTGTGCGCGGTGACCTCGACCTTCCCGGTGCTGCGGTCCTGCACCGGCTGGTTGATGCCGCGGTGGCCGTACTTGAGCTTGTACGTGCCGAAGCCGAGCGCGCGGCCGAGGAGCTGGTTGCCGAAGCAGATGCCGAACAGCGGGGTCCCGCGCTCCAGGACGGCCTGGATGACGGTGAGGTCGGCGGTGGCCGGGTCGCCGGGGCCGTTGGACAGGAAGACGCCGTCGGGCGCGACCGCGTACACGTCCTCGACGCTCGCGTTCGCGGGCAGGACGTGCACCTCGATGCCGCGCTCGGCCATCCGGTGCGGGGTCATGCCCTTGATACCGAGGTCGAGGGCGGCGACGGTGAAGCGCTTCTCCCCGATCGCCGGGACGACGTACGCCTGCCGGGTGGCGACCTCGGCGGACAGGTCGGCGCCGGTCATCTCGGGGGCCTGCCGGACCCTGGCGAGCAGCGTGCCGTCGTCGGCCAGTGCCTCGCCGGAGAAGATGCCGACCCGCATCGCGCCGCGTTCGCGCAGGTGGCGGGTGAGAGCGCGGGTGTCGATGCCGCTGATGCCGACGACGCCCTGGGCGGTCAGCTCCTCGTCGAGCGAGCGCCGCGAGCGCCAGTTGGACGGGGTGCGGGCGGGGTCGCGTACGACGTAGCCGGACACCCAGATGCGGGACGACTCGGCGTCCTCGTCGTTGACGCCGGTGTTGCCGACGTGCGGGGCGGTCATGACGACGACCTGGCGGTGGTACGAGGGGTCGGTGAGCGTTTCCTGGTAGCCGGTCATACCGGTGGAGAAGACGGCCTCGCCGAAGGTCTCCCCCACCGCCCCGTAGGCACGGCCGCGGAAGGTGCGGCCGTCCTCCAGGACGAGTACGGCGGGTGCGGTGGCCGCCCGGACGGAGGTCGTCATTGTGCGCCTTCCTTTGCCTGTTCCTTGGTGTCCGTGAAAGCGACAGCGCTGTCGCCGCTGATGCGGTTGATCTCCGCGACCCAGGCCGGGTGCTGCGCGGCCTGGTCGGCGCGGAAGCCGGAGTCGATGAGGGTGCCGCCGTGCTCCCAGGTGACGACCAGCAGGCCGCCTTCGGTGAGGACCTTGCCCGCGATGCCCTTGTCGAGGCGGGCGCCGCGCAGGGCGTCGGCGGGCACGAAGAAGCCGGGGGCGCCGACGCGGTCGGCGTCCAGGCCCCGCTGGGTGAGGGTGAGCGTCACCTTGCTGCGTACGCCCAGGCCGTGGGCGACGATCCGGTCGAGCCACTGCCCCGCGGTGGTGCTGCCGTGGTAGCGGCCGTGGAATTCCAGCAGCGGTTCGCCGGTCTCCTCGGGGGCCTGCGGGAGTGCGGGCAGGCCGCCCTGGAGGGTGCGGCGCCACTGCCAGCCCTGGCGCATCAGCCAGTACAGCAGGCCGACGAACAGGGCGAGGCCGACGATCCAGCCGATCCGGTCGGTCCAGTCGGTGACCTTCGCCGAGTGCTTGTCCGCGGCCCGCGCCGTACCGGCCGCCAGCAGTGTCAGAGGTGTCACGTGAGCTTCCCGTCCATGACCGTCGCCTGGCCCCGCAGGAAGGTGGCGTGCACCCGGCCCGGCAGTTCGCGTCCCTCGTACGGGGTGTTGCGGCTGCGGGAGGCGAAGCCCGCGGGATTGACCACCCCACGGTATGCGGGATCGACCAGGACGAGGTTGGCGGGCTCGCCCTCGGCGAGCGGCCGTCCGTGGCCCGCGAGCCGTCCGATGACGGCGGGCCTGGCCGACATGCGGTCGGCGACGCCCGCCCAGTCCAGCAGTCCGGTGTCGACCATGGTGTGCTGCACGACGGACAGCGCGGTCTCCAGGCCCACCATGCCCATGGCGGCGGCGGCCCACTCGCAGTCCTTGTCCTCGTGCGGGTGCGGTGCGTGGTCGGTGGCCACACAGTCGATGGTGCCGTCGGCCAGGGCCTCGCGCAGCGCGAGCACGTCCGCCTCGGTGCGCAGCGGCGGGTTGACCTTGTAGACCGGGTTGTACGTACGCACCAGCTCGTCGGTGAGCAGCAGGTGGTGGGGGGTGACCTCGGCGGTGACGTCCCAGCCCTTGGACTTGGCCCAGCGGACGAGTTCGACGGAGCCCGCGGTGGACAGATGGCAGATGTGCACGCGGGAGCCGACGTGCGCGGCGAGCAGGATGTCGCGGGCGATGATCGACTCCTCGGCGACGGCGGGCCAGCCGGTCAGGCCCAGTTCGCCGGAGACGGTGCCCTCGTTCATCTGGGCGCCCTCGGTGAGCCGGGGCTCCTGCGCGTGCTGGGCGACGACGCCGTCGAACGCCTTCACGTACTCCAGCGCGCGGCGCATGATCACCGCGTCGTCCACGCACTTGCCGTCGTCGGAGAAGACCCGTACCCGGGCGGCCGAGTCGGCCATGGCGCCCAGTTCGGCGAGCTGCTTGCCTTCGAGGCCGACGGTGACGGCGCCGACCGGCTGCACGTCGCAGTAGCCGGACTCCTTGCCGAGCCGCCAGACCTGCTCGACGACGCCCGCGGTGTCGGCGACGGGGAAGGTGTTGGCCATGGCGTGCACGGCGGTGTAGCCGCCGATCGCGGCGGCCCTGGTGCCGGTCAGCACGGTCTCTGAGTCCTCGCGGCCCGGCTCGCGCAGGTGGGTGTGGAGGTCGACCAGGCCGGGCAGCAGGACCATCCGGCCCTCGCCCTCGACGACGGTGACGCCGTCACCCTCGCCGCCCGAAAAGCCGGTGCCGATCCCGGCGATGGTCTCGCCGTCGATCAGGACGTCCTGCGGCTCGCCGCCGAGCACCTTCGCGCCACGGATCAGGATCTTGCTCATGGTTACTTGCTCTCCTCGGTGCGGGCGGCTGCGGTCGTCGCGGGGGCGGTCTCGGGTACGGGCGCGGTGGTGGCGATGGCCGGTTCCGAGCCGCCGAGCAGCAGGTACAGCACGGCCATCCGGGTGCTGACGCCGTTGGCGACCTGCTCCACGACGGTGCAGCGCGGCGAGTCGGCGACCTCGGCGGTGATCTCCATACCGCGGTTCATCGGTCCCGGGTGCATGACGATGGCGTGCTCGGGCAGTACCGCCATCCGCGGCCCGTCCACGCCGTAACGCCGGGTGTACTCGCGCTCGGTGGGGAAGAAGGCGGCGTTCATCCGCTCGCTCTGCACCCGCAGCATCATCAGCGCGTCGGTCTTGGCGAGCACCGCGTCGAGGTCGTAGCTGACCTCGCACGGCCACTGCTCGACGCCGATCGGCAGCAGGGTCGGCGGGGCGACCAGGGTGACGCGCGCGCCCAGCGTGCCCAGCAGCAGCACATTGGAGCGGGCGACCCGGCTGTGCAGGATGTCGCCGACGATGGTGACGCGGCGGCCCTCCAGGTCGCGGCCGACGCCGGACAGATGGCGGCGCATGGTGAAGGCGTCCAGCAGTGCCTGCGTGGGGTGTTCGTGGGTGCCGTCGCCCGCGTTGACCACCGAGCCGTTGATCCAGCCGGAGGTGGCCAGGCGGTGCGGCGCGCCGGACGAGCCGTGCCGGATGACGACGGCGTCGGCGCCCATCGCCTCCAGGGTCAGCGCGGTGTCCTTGAGGGATTCGCCCTTGGAGACCGAGGAGCCCTTGGCGGAGAAGTTGATGACGTCGGCGGACAGCCGCTTGGCGGCGGCCTCGAAGGAGATGCGGGTCCGCGTCGAGTCCTCGAAGAAGAGGTTGACGACGGTACGGCCGCGCAGGGTGGGCAGTTTCTTGATGGGCCGGTCGGCGACGCGGGCCATCTCCTCGGCGGTGTCGAGTACGAGGAGGGCGTCGTCGCGGCTGAGGTCGGCGGCCGAGATCAGGTGGCGCTTCATGCGGGTCACTCCGGGGGTGCTGGGGCGGGTCAGGGCGCGCGGAAGCACAGGACCCCGGCGGGGGTCCTGTCCCGGGTGCGCTAGTCGTCCGCCGGAAGGCCCTCGCGCGGCGCTGTGTCGTGTCGGTCCTGCCGGTCACGGCGGTCGCGCCGGTCGCGGGCGTCCTTGTCGTCCTTCTGGCCGAGCAGGACGGTGTCGCGGCCGTCCTCCTCGGTGAGCTGGACCTTGACGGTCTCGCGCAGCGAGGTGGGCAGGTTCTTGCCGACGTAGTCGGCCCTGATCGGCAGTTCGCGGTGGCCGCGGTCGACCAGGACCGCGAGCTGTACGGCGCGGGGGCGGCCGATGTCGTTGAGCGCGTCGAGGGCCGCGCGGATGGTGCGGCCGGAGAAGAGCACGTCGTCGACGAGGACGACGAGCCTGCCGTCGATCCCGGTGGCCGGGATCTCGGTACGGGCCAGCGCGCGCGCCGGGTGCAGCCGCAGGTCGTCGCGGTACATGGTGATGTCGAGGGAGCCGACGGCCGTCGTGCGGCCGGTGATCTCGGCGAGCTTGGCCGCCAGGCGCTGCGCCAGATGGACGCCGCGGGTCGGGATGCCGAGGAGCACGACGTCGTCCGCGCCCTTGGCGCGTTCCACGATCTCGTGGGCGATACGGGTGAGGACGCGCGCGATGTCGGGTGCTTCGAGCACCGGACGGGCGGGCGCCGGGTTCCACTCGGCGGTATCGCGGTCTTCAGGGGTGCTGCGGTCTTCGACCATGGGTCGGGGACCTCCTTCCCCGCCTCACAGGACGGGCGTTAAAGGACGTCAGGGGTACGCGGCAACGGTATCAGGTGGCGCAGACCGCCCAGGTCAGCGACCGATCGGCCCCTTCCCGCTTGACGAGCACGGATTACGCTGCGTAACCTCACAGTGAGTCACCGAGTTTCCGTCCGGGGAGCCATATGTCCAGCGATTACGCCAAGCAGCTCGGAGCAAAGCTCCGGGCCATCCGCACGCAGCAGGGTCTGTCTCTGCACGGCGTCGAGGAGAAGTCCCAGGGCCGCTGGAAGGCAGTGGTCGTGGGCTCGTACGAGCGCGGCGACCGTGCCGTGACCGTGCAGCGCCTCGCCGAGCTTGCGGACTTCTACGGAGTTCCGGTCCAGGAGTTGCTGCCGGGTACGACCCCCGGCGGGGCGGCAGAGCCGCCCCCGAAGCTCGTCCTCGACCTGGAGCGCCTGTCCCAGGTCCCGCCGGAGAAGGCCGGGCCTCTCCAGCGGTACGCCGCCACGATCCAGAGCCAGCGCGGCGACTACAACGGCAAGGTGCTGTCGATCCGCCAGGACGACCTCCGCACCCTGGCCGTGATCTACGACCAGTCGCCGTCCGTGCTCACCGAGCAGCTCATCGGCTGGGGCGTCCTCGACGCCGACGCGCGGCGCGCGGTCCAGCACGAAGAGGGCTAGGCGCCCGGCTCGCCCGAATAGTGCAGAAACGTCCCGCCGCCCGGTGCGGACCCCTTCCCGGGTCCGCCCCGGGCGGCGCCGCGTTCCCGGGCGGTCACCCCGGTGACGTATGCCGTCAGGCCGGGGCGCTCACGTACATCCGGGAGATGACCTCGGGCAGCAGGCGTTCTGTGAGGCGCGGGGGCAGGGCTTGGAGGACGGCGAGGACGGGGGCCATGCGGTCGGGCAGCGCGCCGCCGGGGCCGACGCCCGCGAGCTGGAGGGCGAGCGCCACCTCGTCGGGGCCGAGGGCGTCCGGGTCGAGCGCGGCGGCCAGTTCCACGAGTCCGGGGTCGACGACGGTCGGGCCGTACGCGCGGGCCCTGGTCACGGCGTCGGCCAGGTGGGCGAGGAGTTCGTCGATCCGGTCCGGGTCCGCGACGGCGGCGGTGACCGTGAGGTGCACATTGGACGGCGAGCCGCCGAAGGCCGGCTGCGGCTGGAGGTACCAGCCGAGCAGCCGCATCTCGTCCGCGACCACGAACGGGTCGAGCGCCGGGTCCGCGGAGGCGACGGCCACCAGCGACGCCTCGGGGGCGCCGAGCACCCGCAGCCCGTCGATCCGGCCGATCCCCTCGACCAGCCGTACGGTCGCCGCGTGCACGCGCCGGGACAGGTCGGTGTACCCGTCGGCGCCGACCCTGCGCAGCACCGCCCAGGCGGCGGCCAGCGGCCCGGCGGACTTGGTGCCCTGCAAGGTCGCGTTGACGACCGGGTAGCCCGGCCAGGAGGCGTGCGCGAACCAGCCGTGCCTGCGCAGTTCCGCGTCCCGGAAGAGCAGCACGGAGGCTCCCTTGGGCGTGTAGCCGTACTTGTGCAGGTCGACCGAGAGCGAGGTGACGCCGGGCACCGCGAGGTCGAAGGCGGGCGGCGGCGGGGTGTCGTCGGCCAGCCGCCGGTGCGCCAGGTACCAGCCGCCGATGCAGGCGTCCACGTGGCACAGCGTGCCGCGTTCCGCGGCGGCCCGCGCCACCTCGGCGACCGGGTCGAGCACGCCGTGCGCGTAGGAGGGCGCGGAGACGACGACGAGGGCGGTACGGGGGCCGATGACGGCTGTCATGTCCTCGGCCCGCACCCGGAAGGTCTCCGGGTCCACGGGGACGCTCACGACGGTGAGCCCGAAGAGCGCGGCGGCCTTGTGGAAGGCGGCGTGCGCGGTGACGGGGAGCACGATCTCGGGCGCGGTGACGCCGCGCGTCCTGCGGGCGTGCTCGCGGGCGGTGAGGACGGCCAGCAGGCAGCTCTCGGTGCCGCCGCTGGTGAAGGTGCCCGCCGTCCGCGGGCCGCCGCCGAGCACGGCCGCCGCCCGCCCCACGACGTCGTTCTCCAGCGCGACCACGCTGGGGAAGGCGGTCATGTCGAGGCCGTTGACGCCCGCGAAGGCGGCCTGGGCGCTCGCCGCGAGATCGTCGAGCCCGTCGAGTCCCGCGTCGTAGACGTACGCCATCGTGCGTCCGCCGTGCACGGGCAGGTCGGCGGCGCGCAGTCCGGCGAGGTGCTTCAGGATCGCGTCGTCGGTCCGGTCGTCCGTTTCGTCCATGCGCGGGAATCTAGGCCAGGGTCAGGACACACACCAGGCCCGAAGCAGAATATTGTTCAACTTCTGCTTCGGGCCCGGGAACACGGGCCTGCCGGCCGGGCGCTCGGGCGCGGGTCCTACCGCTTGAGCGTCGGCTTCAGTTCCATCAGCCGGGCCAGCAGCCCGTTGACGAAGGCCGGCGACTCGTCGGTGGAGAACTCCTTGGCGAGCTGCACCGCCTCGTCCAGCACGACCGCGTCCGGGACGTCGTCCTCCCAGAGCAGCTCGTACGTGCCGAGCCGCAGCACATTGCGGTCCACGACCGGCATCCGGTCGAGCGACCAGCCGACGGAGTAGCTGGACAGCAGTTCGTCGATCCGCTCGGCGTGCGCCTCACAGCCCTCGACGAGCCGCATCGTGTACTCGGTGACCGGCGGCTGCCGGTCGTCGGTCCTGGCGAGCCGGATCCAGTCCGCCATGGCGGTCTTGGGGTCGACGCCCCGCTGTTCCGCCTCGAAGAGGATCTGGAAGGCCCGCTTGCGGGCCTTGTTCCGGGCAGCCACGGTTAGCTGTTCACCCGGCCGAGGTAGTCGCCCGTACGGGTGTCGACCTTGACCTTCTCACCCGTGGTGATGAAGAGCGGGACGCCGATCTCGTAACCGGTCTCCAGGCGGGCGGGCTTGGAGCCGCCGGTGGAGCGGTCGCCCTGGACGCCGGGCTCGGTGTACTCGATGACCAGCTCGACGGAGGCGGGCAGCTCGACGTAGAGCGCGGAGCCCTCGTACATCGCCACGACCGCCTCGAAGCCCTCGAGCAGGTAGTTGGCGGCGTCGCCGACCGTCTCGGGCGCGATGATGATCTGGTCGTAGGTCTCGGTGTCCATGAAGACGAAGTCGGTGCCGTCCTTGTAGGAGAACTGCATGCCGCGCTTGTCGACGTTGGCGGTCTCGACCTTCACGCCCGCGTTGAAGGTCTTGTCGACGACCTTCCCGGAGAGCACGTGCTTCAGCTTGGTGCGCACGAAGGCGGGGCCCTTGCCGGGCTTGACGTGCTGGAACTCGACTACGGTCCAGAGCTGGCCGCTGTCGAGCTTGAGCACGAGGCCGTTCTTGAGGTCGTTCGTGGTGGCCACGGTTGCGGAATCTCCTGAAAGTGCTGCTTCGGGGACCGAGGAGGGCACGCGCCCGTCACAGGGCGAGCAGTTCCTTGGTCGTGATGGTGAGTAGCTCGGGCCCGCCGTCCGCCAGTGGACGTACGACGAGTGTGTCGTCGATGCGGACACCGCCGCGGCCCGGAAGGTGGACCCCCGGTTCGACGGTGACCGGCACGCAAGCGTCCAGTTTACCCATGGCCGCAGGTGACAGCCGAGGGTCCTCGTCGATTTCCAGACCCACGCCGTGTCCCGACCACTGTGCCAGACCCTCCGCGTGGCCGGCGGCGGTCAGCGGGCCGCGGGTCGCGTGGTCGACGTCTCGGCAGGCCACACCGGGTGCGAGCGCCTCGCGGCCGGCCCGCTGGGCGGCGAATACCAGGTCGTAGAGGTCGATCTGCCAGGCGGCGGGAGCGGTGCCGATGACGAACGTACGGCCGACTTCGCAGCGGTAGCCGCGGTAGCGGGCGCCGAGCCGGACGGTCAGGAAGTCGCCCTCCTCGACGCGTCGGTCGGTCGGCACGTGCCGGGGCGCGCCGGAGTTCGGCCCGGTGCCGACGGACGTACGGAAGGCGGGTCCCTCGGCGCCGTGGTCGACCAGGCGGCGCTCCAGCTCCAGGGCGAGGTGCCGTTCGGTGCGGCCGACCAGGATCGACTCCAGCAGTTCGCCCAGGGCCTGGTCGGCGATCTCCGCGGCGATCCTGAGGTTGGCGATCTCGTGCTCGTCCTTGACCAGCCGGAGCTGTTCGACGGCGCCGCCGAGGTCGGACAGCGGGAGCCCGCCGACGACCGAGCCGATCGCGCGGTGCCGGGTCACCGTCAGGTGGTGCTCCTCGACGGCGAGGGAGTCGGCGTGCTGTTCGCGGGCCAGGTCGGCGGCGGCCACCGCCGCGTCGCCGTCCGGCGTCGCCAGCACCACCGCGCGCAGGTCGCCGGGCAGGGGTTCGTCGCGGTCGTCCTGCGGCGGGGTGAGGTGCACCAGCGCGTCGTCGTCCGGGCCGATCAGCAGCGCCGCGCCCTGCGGCGCGCAGCCGGTCAGATAGCGGATGTTCGCGGGACGGGTCACCAGCGCGGCGGACGCGCCGTTCGCCGCGCACCGGTCGCGCAGCCGTGCTCTGCGTGCTGCGTGCACCTCGGACATGTGGCGAGCGTAAGTGCGCCGCCGCGGCCCGGCTTCCTGAGCGCGTCCACCCGTGGCGGCGGGCGCTCTCCCCACCGTGAGGCCGCACCGCCGACCCTTGCGGGCGGGCTACCGGACCGGCGGGCTACCGGACCTCGGCGGGCTACCAGATCGGCGGCCCCTGGGCGCTGCGGGCCACGACGCGGTCGAGTGCGGCGGCAGCGGAGACCACGTCGAGCTGGGAATTGTCGATGATGGGCAGGCCCGAGCCGTACCAGCCCGCCATACGGCCGTGGATCCGGGCGACTTCCTCGTCCGACAGCCGGCGGTTGCCGGTGCGCTCCGCGTTGCGGGTCAGGACGACGTCGAGTCCCGGGAGCAGGACGACGGGGAGCAGGCCGGGCCCGACGTGCCGCTTCCAGCCGCCGAGGCCGACGGCGGGTCGGTCGGGGAAGACGGCGTCGTCGATGATGCAGGAGACGCCGTTGGCCAGGAAGTTACGGGCGGCGAAGCCGCAGGTGCGGCGGGCCAGCCGGTACTGCGCCTCGGAGTGCTCGTTCCACCCCGCCTGCGGGTCGGCGAAACCGGCCCGCACCCATTCGCGTACGTCGTCCAGGCTGATGTGCGCGGTCGGCGCGCCGCGGTGGTCGGCCCAGTGCCGCGCGATCGTCGTCTTGCCCGCCCCCGCGGCGCCGATCAGCAGCACGGCTATCGGGCCGTGCGAGGCGCCGGACAGCGAGCCGTTGCCGTGCGGCGCCGGGACCTGCACGGGCGCGGGCGACGACAGCGGGAAGTGCCCCGTACTGACGCCCGTCCCCTGGGGCGGGGTGGGGCCACCGGGCTGCGGCGCCCCCACAGCGTGCTGCATCTCGCCCCACTCCATCCCGTACGGAGGATCAGCTTCTTCAACCGGCCGGTAACGAACCCGTTCGACACGGAACGGTACAGCCCCTGACCGCCGTTGTGTGAACGAGCCGCGCTCCTGCGGGGTGCCCTTCTACGAGGCGCCGTCCTCCGCGAGGGCGCGCAGCGCCAGCCGGTAGGAGCCGATGCCGAATCCGGCGACCGTACCGGAGGCGACGGCGGCCACGACGGAGTTGTGCCGGAACGCCTCGCGCGCGTACGGGTTGGAGATGTGCACCTCGATCAGCGGCGCGGTCCGCTGCGCGGCGGCGTCGCGCATCGCGTAGGAGTAGTGCGTGAAGGCGCCGGGGTTGAGGACGACGGGAATCCGCCCGTCGGCCGCCTCGTGCAGCCAGCCGATCAGCTCCGCCTCGTCGTTGGTCTCGCGGACCTCGACGTCGAAGCCCAGTTCGGCGCCGAGCTCGGTGCACTCCTGGACCAGACCGGCGTACGAGGTCGCCCCGTAGACGTCGGGCTCGCGGGAGCCGAGGCGCCCGAGGTTGGGGCCGTTGAGCACCAGGACGCGGGTGGTCACGCGGAGACCTCCCCGTAGGCGGCGAGCAGGACGGCCGGGTCGGGGCCCTCCAGCACGGTCGGCTTGGCGAGCCCGTCGAGGACGATGAAGCGCAGCATGTCGCCGCGGGACTTCTTGTCGACCTTCATGGTCTCCACCAGCTTCGGCCACTGGTCGCCGCGGTAGGTCAGCGGCAGTCCGACGGACTCCAGTACGGCGCGGTGCCGGTCGGCGGTCGCGTCGTCCAACCGCCCGGCCAGGCGGCCGAGTTCGGCGGCGAAGACCATGCCGACGGAGACGGCGGCGCCGTGCCGCCAGTTGTAGCGCTCGTTCTTCTCGATCGCGTGCGCCAGCGTGTGGCCGTAGTTGAGGATCTCGCGGAGCCCGGACTCCTTGAGGTCGGCGGAGACGACCTCGGCCTTGACCCGGATGGCGCGCTCGATCAGCTCGCCGGTGTGCGGGCCCTCGGGGCCGCGGGCCGCGGCGGGGTCGGACTCGATCAGGTCGAGGATGCCGGGGTCGGCGATGAATCCGGCCTTGATGATCTCGGCGAGGCCGCTGACGTAGTCGTTGACCGGCAGCGAGGCGAGCGCGGCGAGGTCGCAGAGGACTCCGGCGGGCGGGTGGAAGGCGCCGACCAGGTTCTTGCCCTCGGCGGTGTTGATGCCGGTCTTGCCGCCCACGGCCGCGTCGACCATGCCGAGCACGGTGGTGGGCACGGCGATCCAGCGCACTCCGCGCAGCCAGGTCGCGGCGACGAAACCGGCCAGGTCGGTGGTGGCGCCGCCGCCGACGCCCACGATCACGTCGGTGCGGGTGAAGCCGGTCTGGCCGAGCGCCTTCCAGCAGTAGGCGGCGACCTCGGCGGTCTTGGCCTCCTCGGCGTTCGGGAGCTGGATGGCGATGGCCTCGAAGCCCTGTTCCGCGAGGTCCTCGCGGATCGCCTCGCCGGTCCCGGCCAGCGCCTCGGGGTGCAGGACGGCCACGCGGCGCGCCTCGGGGCCGATGAGTCCCGGCAGTTCGCCGAGGAGCTGGTGACCGACCAGCACCTCGTACGCCTCGGTGCCCGCCGTGGCACCGACCTGGATACGGGTGGGGGGCGCCACCGCGTCGTTCTCGCTCATGCGTCCTTCAGTTGGAGTGCGTCGAGAACGGCCTCGGCCACGTCCTCGGGGGTGCGGTCGTCGGTGCTGACCACGGCGCGGGCGATCTCCGTGTACAGCGGGCGGCGTACGTCCATCAGCTCGCGCCACTGCTGGCGCGGGTTGACCGCGAGCAGCGGGCGCGGCGCGTCCAGGCCGACGCGGCGGACGGCCTGGTGCAGGCCGACGTCAAGGAAGACCACCGGCAGACCGGCCAGCAGGTCGCGGGTGGGGCCGTCCATGACGGCGCCGCCGCCCAGCGACAGCACTCCCTCGTGCTCGGCGACGGCGGTGCGGACCGCGGCGCGTTCCAGCTCGCGGAAGCGCGGCTCGCCGTCGTCGATGAAGATCTCGGGGATCGGCTTGCCCGCGACGGCCTCCACATCGGCGTCGGTGTCGCGGTACGTGGTGCCCAGCCGGTCGGCGAGCGCGCTGCCGACGGTGGTCTTGCCCGCTCCGGGCGGGCCGACGAGGACGATCGCCGGGCCGGTCACTTGATCGCCAGGTTGTCGAGGAAGCCGCGCACGCTGCGCCGGGTCTGTACGACCGAGTCGCCGCCGAACTTCTCCGCGACCGCGTCGGCCAGCACCAGGGCGACCATCGCCTCGGCGACGATGCCCGCCGCGGGCACCGCGCACACGTCGGAGCGCTGGTGGTGGGCCTGGGCGACCTCGCCGGTGGTGACGTCGACGGTGGCGAGCGCGCGCGGCACGGTGGCGATCGGCTTCATCGCGGCGCGGACCCGCAGCACCTCTCCCGTGCTCATGCCGCCCTCGGTGCCGCCGGACCTGCCGGAAGCGCGCCGGATGCCGTCCGGGCCCGGCACGATCTCGTCGTGCGCCTGGGAGCCGGGCACCCGGGCCAGGTCGAAGCCGTCGCCGACCTCGACGCCCTTGATCGCCTGGATGCCCATCAGCGCGGCGGCCAGCCGTGCGTCGAGCCTGCGGTCCCAGTGGACGTGCGAACCGAGGCCGACCGGCACTCCGTACGCCAGCACCTCCACGACGCCGCCGAGCGTGTCGCCGTCCTTGTGGGCCTGGTCGATCTCCGCGACCATCGCCTTGCTCGCGTCCGCGTCCAGGCAGCGGACCGGGTCCGCGTCCAGCCGCTCCTCGTCGCCGGGCACGGGCACCACCCCGTAGGGCGCCTTCGCCCCGGCCAGTTCCACCACGTGCGAGACGATCTCGATGCCCGCGGTCTCCTTCAGGTACGACCGCGCGACCGCGCCCAGCGCCACCCGCGCCGCGGTCTCCCGCGCGCTGGCCCGCTCCAGCACCGGCCGCGCCTCGTCCAGGTCGTACTTCTGCATCCCCGCCAGGTCGGCGTGGCCGGGTCGCGGCCGGGTCAGCGGCGCGTTGCGCGCCAGGCCCGCCAGGATCTCCGGGTCCACCGGGTCGGCCGCCATGACCTGTTCCCACTTGGGCCACTCGGTGTTGCCGACCATCACGGCCACCGGGCTGCCCATGGTGAGGCCGTGCCGTACGCCGCCCAGGAAGGTCACCTCGTCGCGCTCGAACTTCATCCGCGCCCCGCGCCCGTATCCGAGCCGCCGCCGCGCCAGCGCGTCCGCCACCAACTCCGTGGTGACCGGCACCCCGGACGGCAGCCCCTCCAACGTCGCGACGAGTGCGGGTCCGTGCGACTCCCCCGCGGTCAGCCAGCGCAACCTGCTCAACGGTGCTCCCTCGATGTGCGCGTCCCGGTCCGGCCGCCCCCGAGCAACGGCGTGCCGTCCTGTCCCCCGATCCTCCCACGCCGAGGTGCCGTGCCCCGACACGGTCCACCGTGCGGACAGCGACCGGTCGGACCCGTCATCCCCGCGGCAGCGCGGCCTCGCCCGCCGCGCGCATGGCCGCGAGGGGGGCGGGGGCGCGGCCGGTGTACCGCTCGATCTGGAGGACGGCCTGGTGGACCAGGAGGTCGAGGCCGCCGATGACCGGGGCGTCGCGCGTGGACCAGGCGGCGGCCAGCGGGGTGGGCCAGGGGTCGTAGAGGACGTCGAAGAGGGCGCCGGGGGTGGGCGGGACGGCGGCGGCGAGGTGGTCGGCGGCGCCGGCCGGGGTGGTGGCGATGACCAGCGGCTCGTCGAGGGCCTTGGCGGCGTCGGCCCAGTCGGCGACGCGCACGGCGACGCCGAGGCGTTCGCCCCACTGCCGCATCTCGGCGGCGCGCGCCGGGCCGCGCACATACGCGGTGACCTCGGCCGTGCCGAGCCGCGCGAGTGCGGCCAGCGCGGAGGAGGCGGTGGCCCCGGCGCCGAGGATCGCCGCTGACGGCGCGGAGGTGATGCCGCGCTCCCGCAGGGCGGCGAGCATGCCGGGGATATCGGTGTTGTCGCCCCTGAGGCGGCCGTCGGGGCCGAGCACGACGGTGTTGACGGCCTCCACGGACGCGGCCGTGTCGGTGATCTCGTCCAGCAGCGGGATCACGGCCCGCTTGAGCGGCATCGTCAGCGACAGACCGCGCCAGACGGCGGGGTCGAGGCCGCCGATGAAGCCGGGCAGCGCGGCCTCGTCGACCTCGAAGCGGTCGTAGCGCCACTCGTCGGCGAGACCCATCGCCTCGAACGCGGCCCGGTGCAGCACCGGGGAGAGCGAGTGCGCGATGGGTGACCCGAGCACCGCCGCACGGCGGATGCCCGGGTGTCCGGTCGTGTCCACGGAAGAAGTGCCCCGGTCCTACTGGCTGTTGTACTGGTCGTAGAGCTTCTGGAACTCGGCGTGCGTCGAGGTGAACTTGGTCGTCTTGCCGTCCAGCGAGATGAAGTAGTACCAGTTCCCGCTGTCGGGGTTCATCGCCGCCTTCAGCGCGTCGACGCCCGGGTTTCCGATCGGCCCCGGCGGCAGGCCCCTGTACTTGTAAGTGTTGTACGGGTCGTCCAGGGACTTGATCTTGGCGAGGCTGATGTTCGTGGCGCTGGTGTTCTTGATGTAGTTGTACGTCGAGTCGAACTGGAGCAGTCCGAAGGTCTCCTTGTTGGTGGTGACCATCCGGTTGTAGACGACCTTGGCCATCTTGCGGAAGTCGTCGTCGGTCTTGCCCTCGGCCTGCACCAGGCTGGCGACGGTGAGCAGTTGCAGCGGCGAGCGGAGATTCTGCTTCTTCGCCTCGGCGACCATGTCGAACTGGGCGTACTGCTTCTTCGCCTCGCCGATCATCTCGCGCAGCAGCACTTCGGGTTTCATGCCCTTGGCAACGCCGTAGCGGGACGGGAAGAGGAAACCTTCCAGCGGGTCCTTGACCTTGGAGCCGGTGTCCGCCCAGTCCGGCAGTCCGAGATTCTTGGCCTGGTCGTGCGCGACCTTCTTCGTGCTGCCCGCGGACAGGCCGAGACGCTTGTCGATGGCGTCGTAGATCTGCGCGTCGCGCATGCCCTCGGCGATGATCATCGCGTTCTGCGACTTGGGGTCGAGCATCATCGTGACGGCCGAGGACGCCGACATCTGCTTGTTGAGGACGTAGACGCCGGCCTGGATGAACTGGCCCTTGGGGTTCTTGCGGGCCGCGGCGGTGAAGGCGTCGACGCTCTTGACCACACCGTCGGACTTGAGGATGTTGCCCATGGTGGTGATCGTCGAGCCCTTGGGGATCTCGACCTGGACCTCGCCCGCGCCGTCGCCCGCGTAGTCGGGGGCCGGGCCGAAGCGGTCCTGGTAGAAGTTGTAGCCGAAGTAGCCGACGCCGCCGAGGCCACCCCCCAGGACGACCAGGACGAGCAGGCAGGCGCAGCCGCTGCGGCGCTTCTTGCCGCCCTTGGCGGGGGCCGACCTGCCCGCGCGCCGACCGCCGCCGCTGGTGGTGGTGGTCGCGGGGGCGTCGTCATCGTCCTCGTCATCGCGGCCGGAGAAGAAGGCGTGCTCGCGCGGGTCGTCGTCCTCCCCCGCGTCCCAGTCGCCGGTGTTGCCCGGTGCGGTCCGCAGCGGGCGCGCGCCCGGCTCCTGCGGGTGACCGCCCTGCACGCCCTGCGCGCCCTGGACCCCTTGCGCGCCCTGCGCCGGACCCTGGCCCTGCGGCTGGCCCTGGCCCTGGCCTTGGCCCTGCGGCTGACCCTGGCCGTGCAGCGGCGCCTGCGGCTGGCCCTGGCCTTGTGGCTGGCCCTGGAACGGCGCCTGCGGCTGCTGCCGGTACTGGGGCTGCTGCGGCGGCGGGTAGCCGTTCTGCCCGTAGAAGTCGGGCTGCGGGCCGCCCGCGTACGGGTCCTGCGGCTGGTGACCGCCATACGGGTCCTGGTGGCCGTATCCGCCGACCGAGTGGGAGCCGGTGTCGTAGCCGTCGTACTGCGCCTGCGGGTACTGCTGTTGTTGAGGGTTCTGCTGGGAGTGGTGCTGGGGGTTCTGCTGCGGGTTCTGCTGGGGCTGGTACTGCCCCTGTGGGTGCTGCGGCTGCTGCTGCGGGTACCCCTGCTGCTGGTACTGCTGCGGGGTCTGGGGGTACTGCTGGCCGCCCTGCTGCTGCGGGGTCTGGGGGTACTGCTGGCCGCCCTGCTGCTGCGGGTACTGCTGCTGGTGCTGACCGGTGGCGTAGGGGTCGTACTCCGCCTGCGGGTACTGCACCTGCTGCTGCGGCGGGTAGGGCTGCTGCGCCTGGTCGTAGCCGTCACCGAAGAGCGGGTCCTCGGGATGCCACGGTTCGGAGCCGGAGCCCCGGCCATAGTCAGTCATCGGTCCCCTTGGTACGCGGTCTGCAACCGGCTTGCCGACCCTGCGAAACGGGCGGCGCCCGAAGGGCGCCGCCGTGTCGCGCGAGACGTTACCGTATCGCGATCAGATGACCACTTCGACGCTCTCGCCCGGAGCTTTACCCGACACCCGTTCGGTCTCCAGCGCACTTTGCAGAATAATGACCGCGGCAGCCTGATCCACTACGGAGCGTCCCTTTTTCGCCTTCACTCCGGAGGCGCGGAGCCCTTGCGTGGCCGTGACCGTGCTCATGCGCTCGTCCACCAGGCGCACCGGAAGCGGCGAGATGACTTTCGCCACATGCTGGGCGAAGCCGCGGACCTTGGCCGCCGCCGGGCCCTCGCCCCCGTTGAGGGAGCGCGGCAGCCCGATGACGACCTCGATCGGCTCGTACTCCGCCACGATCGCGGCGAGCCGCCGCAGCGCCGCGGGCACGTCCCGGCCGGGCACCGTCTCGACCGGCGTGGCGAGGATCCCGTCGGGGTCGCACGAGGCGACCCCGATGCGGGCGTCCCCGACATCCACCGCGATTCTCCGGCCGCGCCGCATCCGAGGACCCTCGTCCTGTCCCGGCGCTTCCTCGGACACGTCCGGTGTCACGCCTTCTCGCCCACCAGGCGCTGGACGGCCTCGACGGCGTCCTGGACCGCGGCCGGATTCTGGCCGCCGCCTTGGGCGACGTCGTCCTTGCCGCCGCCTCCGCCGCCGAGCGTCTTGGCAGCGGTGCGGACCAGCTCGCCGGCCTTGATGCCGCGCTCGCGGGCGGCCTCGTTGGTGGCGATGACGGTCAGCGGGCGGCCGTTGGCGACGGTGAAGAGGGCGACGACGCCGGGGCGCCCGCCGCCGATCCGCTGGCGCACGTCGAGGACGAGCTTGCGCAGGTCGTCGGCACCGGTGCCCTCGGGGACCGTACCGGCGACCAGGGCGACGCCCTTGATGTCGGCGGCGCTCTCGGCGAGCCCGGCGGCGGCCCGGAGGACCTTCTCCGCACGGAAGCGCTCGATCTCCTTCTCGGCGTCCTTGAGCTTGGCGAGCATCCCGGAGATCTTGTCGGGCAGCTCCTCGGGGCGGCCCTTGACCAGCTCGGTGAGCTGGGCGACGACCGTGTGCTCGCGGGCGAGGAAGTGGTAGGCGTCCACGCCGACGAGGGCTTCGACGCGGCGCACGCCGGAGCCGATCGAGGACTCGCCGAGCAGCTTCACCAGGCCGAGCTGCGCGGTGTTGTGCACATGGGTGCCGCCGCACAGCTCCTTGGAGAAGTCGCCGATGGTGACGACCCGGACCCGCTCGCCGTACTTCTCGCCGAATTCGGCGATAGCGCCCTGCTTCTTGGCCTCGGCGATCGGCAGGACCTCGGCGGTGACGTCCAGTTCGCGGGCCAGCACCTCGTTGATCTTCTGCTCGACGTCGGTGAGGACGGCGCCGGGGACCGCGGCCGGGGAGCCGAAGTCGAAGCGGAAGCGGCCGGGGGCGTTCTCGGAACCGGCCTGGGCGGCCGTCGGGCCGAGGGCGTCGCGCAGCGCCTGGTGGGTCAGGTGGGTGGCGCTGTGGGCGCGGGCGATGGCGCGGCGGCGTACGAGGTCGATCCGGGCCAGCACACCGGCGCCGAGGGTGACCTCGCCGACCTGGACGACGCCCTTGTGGACGCTGACGCCGGGCACCGGCTGCTGGACGTCGCGGATCTCGATCACGGCGCCGTTGTCGGCGCGGATCCGGCCGGTGTCGGCGAGCTGGCCGCCGCCCTCGGCGTAGAACGGGGTGCGGTCGAGCACCACTTCGACCTCGTCGCCCTCGGTGGCTGCGGGCGAGGGGACGCCGTCGACCAGCAGGCCGACGACCGTGGCCTCGTTGTGGTTCTGGGTGTAGCCGGTGAACTCGGTGCTGCCGGAGCGGTCGGCGACCTCGCGGTAGGCGGACAGGTCGGCGTGACCGGTCTTCTTGGCACGGGCGTCGGCCTTGGCGCGGTCCCGCTGCTCCTTCATCAGGCGGCGGAAGCCCTCCTCGTCCACCGACAGGCCCTGTTCCGAGGCCATTTCGAGGGTGAGGTCGATCGGGAAGCCCCAGGTGTCGTGGAGCAGGAACGCCTTGTCGCCGGGGAGCACGGCGCCGCCGGCCGACTTGGTCTCGGTGATGGCGGTGTCGAGGATGTTGGTGCCGCCGCTGAGGGCCTTGAGGAAGGCGGTCTCCTCGGCGATGGCGACCGTCTCGATCCGCTTGCGGTCCGAGATCAGCTCCGGGTACTGCTCGCCCATCGTCTTGATGACGACGTCGGCCAGTTCGGCGACGACCGGTGCGGTGGCGCCCATCAGCCGCATATTGCGGATGGCGCGGCGCATGATGCGGCGCAGGACGTAACCGCGGCCCTCGTTGCCGGGGGTGACGCCGTCGCCGATCAGCATCACGGAGGTGCGGATGTGGTCGGCGACCACGCGCAGCGAGACGTCGGTGTCGTGGGCCCGGCCGTAGCGGACACCGGTCAGTTCGGTGGCGCGGTCCATGACGACGCGCAGGGTGTCGGTCTCGTACATGTTCTGTACGCCCTGAAGGATCATCGCGAGGCGTTCGAGGCCGAGGCCGGTGTCGATGTTCTTGCTGGGCAGGTCGCCGAGGATCGGGAAGCTCTCCTTGCCCTCACCGGCGCCGCGCACGTACTGCATGAAGACCAGGTTCCAGATCTCCACGTACCGCTCGTCGTTGACGGCGGGGCCGCCCTCGACGCCGAACTCGGGGCCTCGGTCGTAGTTGATCTCGGAGCAGGGGCCGCAGGGGCCGGGGACGCCCATGGACCAGAAGTTGGGGCCCATGCCGAGGCGCTGGATGCGCTCGGCGGGGACGCCGATGACGTCACGCCAGATCTGCTCGGCCTCGTCGTCCTCCTGGTAGACGGTGATCCAGAGCCGGTCGGCCTCCAGGCCGAAGCCGCCGTCGGCCAGGGAGCCGGTGAGCAGCTCCCAGGCGTACGTGATGGCGCCTTCCTTGAAGTAGTCGCCGAAGGAGAAGTTGCCGCACATCTGGAAGAACGTGCCGTGCCTGGTGGTCTTGCCGACCTCTTCGATGTCCGGGGTGCGGACGCACTTCTGCACGCTGGTGGCGCGGTCGAAGGGCGGCTTGACCTCACCGAGGAAGTACGGCTTGAACGGGACCATGCCCGCCGGGACCAGCAGCAGAGTCGGGTCGTCCGCGATGAGCGACGCCGAAGGGACAACGGTGTGCCCGCGCTCCTCGAAGAAGCGCAGCCAGCGGCGACGGATTTCTGCCGACTCCATCAGTGTTCGTCCTTCCGGTTGTACGCGATGCTCCGGCGCGGTGCCGGGAGTTCGGACGGGATTTCGGATTGCGGGGCGCTGCCGGTGAGGCCGAGCGCGTCCTGGAGTTCGCTCTCGCGCTGCGTCATGCCCGCCCGTACGTCCTGGGCGAACACCCGCAGCCGCGCGCCGGTCTCCAGCGCCCGGTCGGCCGCGGTCGCCGCGAGGCTCTCCGGCGTGAGGCGGCGCAGCGCCCGGTTGACCTTGGTGGTGGCCCAGACGCCGGTGGCGGCGCCGGTGACGAACCAGAACATACGGCGGAACATGTGGCCTCAGTCCTTCGAGCGGTTGCGACGGCCGCCGCGCCGGGCGGCGGGAAGCACCTTGCCTGCCTTGACGGTCCTGGCACGGGAGCGGTCGGTGCCCGCCGCGCCTTTGCCCGCCGCGCCTTTGGCCGACGCGCCTTTGGCCGACGCGCCGTTGGCCGCCGCGCCCGCGCCCGCCGCGCCGGAGGTCCGCAGGCCGACCGCGCGCCGTACGCCGTAGCTGAAGGCGGCGACCTTCACCAGGGGTCCGCCGAAGGCCGACGCGACGGTGGAGGAGAGCGCGGAGGCGTTGGCCGTCACCTCGGCGACCTCCGCGGTGATGGTGTCGACCCGGTCGAGCTGGCTGTGGGCGGTGCGCAGCGCGTCGGAGGCGTCGCCGAGCAGCGGTACGGCCTGCTCGGTGATGCCTGCCACGAGTTCGCTGGTCCGCTTGAGCGTCTGGGCGAGTCTGACCAGCGCGACGGCCAGGAACGAGACCAGGATCGCCCAGAAGACCGCCACGATGAGGCCAGCTACCTCTGCACCGGACACGTTGCTCCGCTCCCTCACCGTCGGCTTCTCACGGACACGTCGCCGCGCTGTCTCGGCCGCTTCTCACGGCCGCTTCCCGCGGCTGTTCTTCACCACGACATCGGCCTCCGACCCTATCGCGCCGGGCCTGCGCGTCCGTACCGCATTACGCGCGCGCCGGGCCTGTCCCACAACCGGGCAAGCGCGGGCGTTATACCACTACTCGGCGTCGGGATTGTACGGTCCGCACACATTCAAGTACGCTCCGTGCACCATGGAGACTGTGGGTAACCTCCCCGCCGAGCTGACCGGCTTCGTCGGCAGGACGTCCGAACTCGCGGCGCTCGACGCACTGTTGTCGCCAGTGGCGGAGTCCCGGCTGAGCACCGTGACCGGAGTCGGCGGGGTGGGCAAGACGCGGCTGGCGCTGCGGGCCGCCAGGCGCGCGCAGGACCGTTTCCTCGGCGGTGTCTGGCTGGTCGACCTGTCCGGGCTCGGCGACGCGTCGCTGCTGGACCACGCGGTCGCGGAGGCGCTGCGGCTGGCGGACCACACCACCCGCCCGACGCGTTCGGTGCTCACCGAGCGGCTGGCCGACCGCGAGCTGCTGCTGGTCTTCGACGGCTATGACCGGGTGCACGCCGAAGTGGCCTCCCTCGCGGCGGAGTTGCTGCGCCGCGCGCCGGGGCTGCGGGTGCTGGCGGCGGGCCGCAGGCCGCTGGGCATCACCGGGGAGCGGCTGCTGCCGCTGGCGCCGCTGCCCGCGCCGGACGCCCACAGCGACGCCGTACGGCTGTTCGCCGAGCGCGCCGCGGCCGTGCTGCCGGGCTTCACCGTGACGGCGGCCAACAGCGGTCCCGTCCTGGAGCTGTGCGCCCGTCTCGACGGGCTTCCGCTCGCCCTCGAACTCGCTGCGGTCCGGCTGCGGGCGCTGTCGGTGGAGCAGGTGCTCGAACGGCTCGACGACCGCTTCCGGCTGCTGACCGGCGGCGACCCCACCGCGCCCGCCCGGCACCGCGCGCTGCGTACGGCAATCGGCTGGAGCCACGAATTGTGCACGCCGGGCCAGCGGCTGCTGTGGGCGCGGCTGTCGGTCTTCGCCGGACGGTTCGACCTGGACGCGGTGGAGTACGTGTGCACGGGTCCCGATCTGGCCGAGGAGGACATCGTGGAGACGGTGTCCGCGCTGGTCGACCAGTCGGTGCTCAGCCGCGAGGAGGGCGCCGACGGCCTGGTGCGCTACCGGATGCTGGACACGGTCCGCGAGTACGGCGCGGGCTGGCTGGCCGCGCTCGGCGACGACGTACGGATGCGGCGGCGGCACCGCGACTGGTACCTGGGCCTGGCCACCTGGTGCGAGCTGGACTGGTTCAGCCCCCGGCAGTCGGAGGTGGCCGCGCGGGTCGAGGCCGAACTGCCCAATCTCCGGCTGGCGTTGGAGTTCAGTCTGGACGGCGCCGCGGACCGGCCGCCGGAGGACCCGGCCGTGGGCCAGTATCTGGCGGGCACCATGTGGTTCTGCTGGGTCGGCTGCGGGCGGCTCGCGGAGGGCAGGCACTGGCTGGAGCGGGCCCTCGACCTCGCCGCGGGGCGCTCGGAGGCGCGCGCCAAGGCGATGTGGGTGTACGGCTATGTGACGCTGCTCCAGGGCGACTCGGTCACCGCGCTCGACGTGCTCCAGCAGTGCCGCAGTGAGGCCGAGGCGACCGACAACGGTACGGCGATGGCGTACGCGGTCCACCGGCTGGGCTGCCTCGCCCTGGTCTCCGACGACATGCCGCGGGCCGAGCGGTTCATCGGTGACGCGCTGCTGCGCTACCGCAGGATCGGCGAACTCAACAGCAACGTCCTCATGGCACAGGTCGAGTTGGCGATGGCGGTGGCCTTCCAGGGCGACGTCGACCAAGCGGTGACCCTCGCCGAGGAGGCCCGCGACATCTGCCACGACCACGGCGAGCGCTGGACGCTGGCCTACGCGCTCTACGTCCTCGCTTACGCCGCCTGGCTCGGCGGCGACCGGGCGCGGGCGCGGCGGCTGGCCGAGGAGGCGCTGGCGATCGACCACGCCTTCCGCGACCTGGTCGGCGCGGTGCTCGCCCTCGAACTGCTGGCCCTCATCACCGAGGACGAGGGCGCCCCGCACGAGGCCGCGGTCCTCCAGGGCGCCGCGGGGCGCCTGTGGGCCTCGGTCGGCCTGCGCCTGTTCGGCTCCCGTTTCTTCAACGCCCCGCACGTGCTGTGCGAGGGGCGCGTGCGCGCGGCGCTGGGTGACGACGCCTACGCCGCCGCCCTGCGCGAAGGTGAGCGGTTCGGTCTGGACGCGGCGGTCCACCGCGCCCTGCACCGCCCGTCGGCCGCCGCCGCCTGCGAGCGCCCCGCCCGGAAGGCGCCCGCCAGGAGCGCGGCCCCCGCGGAGGTGGCCGCCCCCGAGTAAGGGGTATCGGGGCACTTCCCAACGGTGGCCGGGGAACGCACGACGCGACCGACCACGACGGCGGCGTCACAGCCGGCCCCGGGGGCCATTTCCCGTCGTTCCCCGGCCACCGGCCGGCTGACCGCGCCCCTGGGGGCGACCGCCTCCCGGGGCGGGGCGCGGCGCCCCGCCCAGCGACCTCCCCGGAGGGGGTCAGCGGGCGTAGTACTCGACGACGAGCTGCTCGTCGCAGATGACGGGGATCTCGTTGCGGTTGGGGTCCCGGTCCAGGCGGAAGGCGAGGGCCTGGAGGTTGGTCTGGAGGTAGCGGGGAGCTTCGCCCTCACCGGCCCAGCCGCCTTCGCGGGCGACGATGAACGGCGTCTTCTCGCGGGAGCGCTCGCGGACGGTCACGACGTCGTCCGGGCTGACCCGGAAGGACGGCTTGTCGACCTTGCGGCCGTTGACCTCGATGTGGCCGTGCACGACCATCTGGCGGGACTGGTAGATCGTCCGGGCCAGACCGGCGCGGAGCACGAGGGCGTCCAGGCGCCGCTCCAGCTCGATGATCAGGGCCTCGCCGGTCCGCTTGCCGGAGACCTTCTTGGCGCGGTCGTACGCGCGCTGCATCTGCCGCTCGCTGATGTCGTACTGCGCGCGCAGCCGCTGCTTCTCCAGCAGCCGGGTCTTGTAGTCGCTGTTCTGCTTGCGACCGCGACCGTGCTCACCGGGCGGGTAGGGGCGGGCCTCGAAGTACTTGACCGCCTTGGGGGTGAGCGCGATGCCCAGCGCCCGGGACTTCTTGACCTTGGGACGCGACTGATTCACGTGCGTTGAACCTCCGTGTAAATTAGGTAAGGCTTACCTTAGCTGAGGAGAACGCATGTTTCGACCCGGGAACCCCATGCCTGGCGTACCAGCACATGGTCAGCCGCGTCCCGAAGTGGAAGAAGCGCCCCGGCTGCCCTCGGCAGCCGAACGCGCGCGAACTCTCGTCGAGAATAACTCGTCCGCCGTCGTGACGATTCCCGGCCTGGCCACGGCCGGATCCGACGTCATGGCCCCGGTGCGCCGCTCCGTGGGGCCCACAGGCGACGTGTTCCTGCTGCTCCCCGACGAATCCCCCGCCGTGCGCGTGGTGCGGGCCGCGGGCGGCGAGGAGATCGAGGCTGTGCTGGAGATCACGGATGTGGCACCGGTCGCGGTGCCGCACCGGATTCGCGGCAGGGCCTGGGTCGCGGGCTGGCTGACACCCGTCCCGGGCGGCGCGATGGAGTCCGGTACGACGCTGCTCCGCCTGGAGACCGGCGAGATCTCGCTCGACGACCTGTGGGGCGCCGCCCTGGTCGAGCCCGACGAGTTCGCCGACGCCGCCGCCGACCCGCTCGCCGAGTACGAGAGCGAACTGCTCCAGCACCTCGCCGCGGCGCACAGCGCCCAGGTGGGTCTCCTGTGCGCCCTCGTCGGCCGCCACGAGGCGTCCTGCGACGGCGTCTCCGCGGGCTCGCGCCCGCCGCTGAGCGCCGTGCCGCTGGCGCTCGACCGCTTCGGGCTGCGGGTGCGCTTCACCGGCGACAACAGCGTCTTCGACGCCCGCTTCGACTTCCCCGAGCCCGTCTGCGACCGCGACGGACTGCGCCGCTCGATGCACGCGCTCTTCGACGCGGCCCGCGACTCCTGACCCCGGGGGTGTGTCAGTCCGAGGCCGGGGCCTCGCCCGCGAGCCGGGCGCGGACCCGGTCCAGGACGTCCGCGTAACGGGCCTCCGTGCCGTGCCGGGTCGGCTCGTAGTAGCGGCGGTCGCGCAGCTCGTCCGGCGCGTACTGCTGCGCGGCGATGCCGCCGGGCACGTCGTGCGGGTAGACGTACCCCTGGGCGTGGCCGAGCTTGGCGGCGCCCTTGTAGTGGCCGTCGCGCAGGTGCGCGGGCACGGGTCCCGCCTTGCCCGCGCGTACGTCCGCCAGCGCCGCGCCGATCGCGGTGGTGGCCGCGTTGGACTTTGGCGCGAGCGCCAGCGCGATGGTGGCGTGGCTGAGGGTCAGCGCGGCCTCGGGGAAGCCGATCATGGCGACGGCCTGGGCGGCGGCGACGGCGGTGGGCAGGGCGGTGGGGTCGGCGAGGCCGATGTCCTCGCTGGCGGAGATCATCAGGCGCCGCGCGATGAAGCGCGGGTCCTCGCCCGCGTCGATCATGCGGGCGAGGTAGTGCAGGGCGGCGTCCACGTCGGAGCCGCGAATGGACTTGATGAGGGCGCTGGCCACGTCGTAGTGCTGGTCGCCGTCGCGGTCGTAGCGCACGGCGGCCCGGTCGACGGACTCTTCGAGGGTGGCCAGGGTGAGCGCGTCCTCGCCCTTGTCCAGGGCGGAGCCCGCGCCCGCCTCCAGGGCTGTCAGGGCGCGCCGCGCGTCGCCGCCGGCGATCCGCAGCAGGTGCTCCTCCGCGTCCTGCGGCAGGGTCACGGCGCCGCCGAGACCGCGCTCGTCGGTCACCGCGCGGCGCAGCACACCGCGCAGGTCGTCGTCGGTGAGCGGTTCGAGGGTGAGCAGCAGGGAGCGGGACAGCAGCGGCGAGATGATCGAGAAGTACGGGTTCTCCGTGGTGGCCGCGATCAGGGTGACCCAGCGGTTCTCGACGGCGGGCAGCAGCGAGTCCTGCTGGGCCTTGCTGAAGCGGTGGATCTCGTCCAGGAACAGCACGGTCTCGCGCTGGTAGCCGCCCGCCTGGCGCTTGGCGCTCTCGATGACCGCGCGGACCTCCTTGACGCCCGCGGTGATCGCCGAGAGTTCGACGAAGCGCTTGTCTGTGGCCTTGCTGACCACGTACGCCAGCGTGGTCTTCCCGGTCCCCGGCGGACCCCACAGGATCACCGAGGACGCGCCCGCCGGTCCCCCGCCGTCGGCCACCAGGCGGCGCAGCGGGGAGCCGGGGCGCAGCAGGTGCTGCTGGCCGACGACCTCGTCGAGGGTACGGGGCCGCATCCGTACGGCGAGCGGGCTGCTGCCCGGATCCCGCTCGTGACGGTCCTCTGCGGCTGCGGTGAACAGATCTGGCTCCACTCCGGCAGCCTATGTGCTGGGTGTGACAGCCCGGTCCGCGGCGGCGGCGAGCAGGGCGTGGACCAGGCGCGGGTCGGTGCCGTTCTCGGGGTGCCACTGGACGCCGAGGACGAAGCGCTCGCCTGGTGCCTCGACGGCCTCCACGGTGCCGTCGTCGGCGTGCGCGGCGGCGGTGAGGCCGTCGCCGAGACGGTCGACGGCCTGGTGGTGGTAGGTGGGCACGTCCTGGGGGCCCGGCAGTACGCGGGCCAGCAGGGTGCCGGGCACGGGCGTGACGCGGTGCTCGCCGAAGACGCCGGGCTCGGGGGCGTGGGCGTCGTGGCCGACGCGGTCCGGCAGGTGCTGGACGAGCGTGCCGCCGTACAGCGCGTTCATGAGCTGCATGCCGCGGCAGATCCCGAGGACGGGGGTGGCCGCGTCCAGGGCGGCGCGCAGGACGGCCGACTCCCAGCCGTCGCGCTCCGGTGCGGGCGGCCCGGTGCGCGGGTGGCGCGGTTCGCCGTAGCGCTCGGGTGCGATGTCCGGGCCGCCCGCCACGATCACCGCGTCCATCCGCGCGACGGCCGCCGGTGCGCGCCCGGCCGCGTCGGGCGGCAGCAGGACGGCGACGGCGCCCGCGGCCTGCACCAGGCGCGGATAGGTGGCGGGCAGCAGGACGGCGGAGGTGTCCCACAGCCCCCAGCGCGCCCGCTCCAGATAGGTGGTGACCCCCACCAGCAGCGTCCTCGGCACCGTCCCCGTCCTCCCGCGTCGGCCAATGGTCCGGACCCGTACCTTAACCGGCGCGATTCGTCCGCCCCGCGCTCAGCACAGAAAGCCCCGCAACAGCGAGGCCGTGCCCGCGAGGTGCTGCCGCATCGTCTGCCGCGCCCGCGCTTCGTCGGCGGCCAGGACGGCGGCGACCAGGGCGGCGTGCTGACCCTGGGAGTGCTCGATGTTGCGGACCAGCATGGGGATGCCGTCCAGGAGTTGGTTGACCCGGGCCCGGACGGCGGCGTACTGGCGGGCCAGCGAGGGGGAGCCGGACAGCTCGGCTATCGCGAGGTGGAGGAGCGTGTCGGCGCGCCGGTAGTCCTCGATGGGGGCGTCCCCGGTGGCGCGCAGCCGGGCCCGCAGCAGGTCGGCGTCCGCACCGGTGAGGCGCGCGCGGGCGCAGAGCCCGGCGGCGCCCACCTCCAGGACCTCGCGGAAGCGGAGCACGTCGTCCAGACCCGCCGCGTCCAGACCCGCCGCGCCCAGGCCCGCCGCGTCCAGGGGCAGGGCGTCCGCGCCGGGCGGCCTCGGCCGGACGAAGGTGCCGCCCTGGCGACCGCGGCGGCTCTCGACCAGGCCCTCCTCGTGCAGCACGCGCAGCGCCTCGCGCAGGGTGACCCGGCTGATCGCCAGCCGCCCGGCGAGTTCCCGCTCCGGGGGCAGCCGGCCGCCCGCGGGGACCAGGCCGAGGCGGACCACTTGGAGCAGCCGCTCCACGGCTTCCTCGAAGCCGTTGCCGCCGCGCACCGGCCGAAGCACCGTGTCGAGTGGGTCGGCGGCCCGCGCCGGAGGCTCCGCCGGCCGCCCGGCCGTCGCCTGGGCCGTCGGCTCGCCCATCGGATCTGCCATCGCCTCGGCCATCGGGTCCGTCATCCGCTCCGTCATGGCGAGGCCCCCTTCCCTTCAATGGTTCACACCCATACCTTAAGTCTTCCGACCGATCCGAGAGGTTCCGCTGTGGCAGAACACACTCCAGCCCTGTCCGTCGGCGCGCTCCGCTCGCTGGTGGCGGCGGGCGAGATCCACACCGTCGTCCTGGCTTTCACCGACATGCAGGGGCGGCTCCAGGGCAAGCGGTTCGCGGCTCCGTTCTTCCTGGAGGAGGTGCTGCCGCACGGCTCGGAGGGCTGCAATTACCTGCTCGCCGTCGACGTCGACCTCAATACGGTGGACGGCTACGCGATGTCGTCCTGGGAGCGGGGCTACGGCGACTTCGCGATGCGCCCCGACCCCACGACGCTGCGCCGCATTCCCTGGCAGGACGGCACCGCGCTGCTGCTGGCCGATCTGACGTGGGAGGACGGCAGCCCGGTCAGCGCCTCGCCGCGGCAGATCCTGCGGCAGCAGCTCGACCGGCTCGCAGGACACGGCCTGACCGCGCACGCGGGCACCGAGCTGGAGTTCCTGGTCTTCCGCGACACCTACGAACGGGCGTGGGACAGCGGCTACCGCGGGCTGACCCCGGCCAACCAGTACAACGCCGACTACTCGGTGCTGGCCACCGCCCGGGTCGAACCGCTGCTGCGCCGCATCCGCAATGAGATGGCGGGCGCCGGGCTGGTCCCGGAGTCCGCGAAGGGCGAGTGCAACCTCGGCCAGCACGAGGTGGTGTTCCGCTACGACGAGGCGCTGACCACCTGCGACCAGCACAGCGTCTACAAGACCGGCGCCAAGGAGATCGCCTCGCAGGAGGGCATGGCGGTCACCTTCATGGCGAAGTTCAACGAGCGCGAGGGCAACTCCTGCCATATCCACCTGTCGCTGCGGGACGCGGACGGCGCCCCTGCGATGGCCGACCCCGAGGACCACTCCCCCACCGCGATGTCCCCGCTGATGCGGCACTTCCTGGCCGGACAGCTCGCCGCCCTGCGGGAGTTCTCGCTGTTCTTCGCGCCGAACATCAACTCCTACAAGCGCTTCCGCCCCGGCTCCTTCGCGCCCACCGCGGTCGCCTGGGGCCGGGACAACCGCACCTGCGCGCTGCGCGTGGTCGGCCACGGCCCCTCGCTGCGGCTGGAGAACCGGGTGCCCGGCGGCGACGTGAACCCGTATCTGGCGGTCGCCGCGATGGTCGCCGCCGGACTGCACGGCGTCGAGCGGGAGTTGGAACTGCCGGAGCCGTGTACGGGCAACGCCTACACGGAGTCGTACGAGCAGGTGCCCGGATCGCTGCGGGAGGCCGCCGAGCTGTGGTCGGGCAGCGACCTGGCCCGCGAGGTGTTCGGCCCCGAGGTCGTCGCGCACTACGCGAACATGGCGCGGATCGAGCAGCGGCAGTTCGACACCGCGGTCACGGACTGGGAGCGGTTCCGCTCCTTCGAGCGGATGTAGGGGCGGACGGGATGCGGGAGAGCCACGACGTACTCAACCCCGCCACCGAGGAGGTCGTCGCGACGGTCGCGGCGACCTCCCCGGAGGGCGTGGACGCGGCGGTCGCCGCCGCGGTGCGGGCCCAGCGGGGCTGGGCCGCGCTCGCGCCGGGTGAACGCGCCCGGCTGCTGCGGCGATTCGCCGCCGAGGTCGACGCGCACCTGGAGGAACTGGCCGCGCTGGAGGTGCGGGAGGCGGGCCACACCGTGGGCAACGCCCGCTGGGAGGCGGGCAACGTCCGGGACCTGCTGGAGTACGCGGCGGGCGGTGTCGAGCGCCTGACTGGCCGTCAGATCCCGGTGGCGGGCGGCCTCGACCTGACCTTCCACGAACCGCTCGGCGTGGTCGGCGTCATCGTGCCGTGGAACTTCCCGATGCCGATCGCCGCCTGGGGCTTCGCCCCCGCGCTGGCCGCGGGCAACGCCGTCGTGCTCAAGCCCGCGGAGACCACCCCGCTGACCGCCCTGCGGCTGGCCGAACTCGGCCTGGCCGCCGGGCTGCCCGAGGGCCTGTTCCAGGTGGTGCCCGGCGCGGGTCCCGTCGCCGGGGCGCGGCTGGTCGACCACCCCGACGTACGGAAGATCGTCTTCACCGGTTCCACCGCGGTCGGCAAGCGGATCATGGAGCGGTGCGCGGCCCAAGTGAAGCGGCTCACGCTGGAGTTGGGCGGCAAGAGCCCCAACATCGTCTTCGCGGACGCCGATCTGGAACGCGCCGCGGACCCGATGGCGTTCCTGGACAACGCGGGCCAGGACTGCTGCGCCCGCACCCGGCTGCTGGTGCAGCGCGAGGTCTACGACCGCTTCCTCGACCTGCTGGCCTCCGGCGTGCGGGCGGTGCGGGTCGGCGACCCGGCGGACCCGGCGACCGCGATGGGCCCGCTGATCTCGGCGGTCCAGCGCGAGCGGGTCCGCGGCTATGTCACGCCCGAACTCCCGGTCGTGGCACGGGGTTCCGCGCCCGAGGGCCCCGGCTTCTGGTACCCGCCGACGGTGCTCGCCCCGGACGGCCCCGGCGTGCCGGCGGCCACCGAGGAGATCTTCGGCCCGGTGGCGGTCGTGCTGCCCTTCGACGACGAGGCGCACGCGCTGCGGCTGGCGAACGCGACGCCGTACGGCCTGTCCGGCTCGCTGTGGACCCGCGACCTCGGCCGCGCGCTGCGGCTCGCGCGCGGTGTCGCGGCGGGGAATCTGTCCGTCAACTCGCACAGCAGTGTGCGCTATTGGACGCCCTTCGGCGGCTTCAAGCAGTCGGGGCTCGGCCGCGAGCTGGGACCCGACGCGCTCGCCGCGTTCACCGAGACCAAGAACGTCTTCATCGGCACCGAGGAGTAGCAGCCCATGTCCGACACCACAGGCACCACCACGGTCCCCGAGGAGGGCGCGCCGGTCTGCCGCCGCCTCGTCGGCCGTACCGCCGTCATCACCGGCGGCGGCAGCGGCATCGGCCTGGCCACGGCGCGGCGGTTCGCCGCGGAGGGGGCCAGGGTCGTGGTCGCCGACATCGACCGGGACAGCGGGCGGGCGGCGGCCGAGGAGACCGGCGGGCTCTTCGTCGCCACCGACGTGACCGACCCGGAGCAGGTCGAGGCGCTGTTCACGGCCGCCCACGACACCTACGGCTCGGTCGACATCGCCTTCAACAACGCGGGGATCTCACCGCCCGACGACGACTCGATCCTCACCACCGGCCTGGACGCGTGGCGCCGGGTGCAGGAGGTCAATCTGACGTCGGTCTACCTGTGCTGCAAGGCCGCGCTGCCGTACATGCGGCGGCAGGGCAAGGGGGCGATCATCAACACCGCGTCGTTCGTGGCGGTGATGGGCGCGGCGACCTCGCAGATCTCGTACACCGCGTCCAAGGGCGGGGTGCTGGCGATGACGCGGGAGCTGGGCGTGCAGTTCGCCCGCGAGGGAATCCGGGTGAACGCGCTGTGCCCCGGACCCGTCGACACCCCGCTGCTGCGCGAGCTGTTCGCGAAGGACCCGGAGCGGGCGGCGCGGCGGCTGGTGCACATTCCGCTGGGGCGGTTCGCGGCGGCCGAGGAGATCGCCGCCGCCGTGGCGTTCCTGGCCAGCGACGACGCCGGATTCATCACCGCCGCCGAGTTCCTGGTGGACGGCGGCATCTCCGGCGCCTACGTCACGCCGCTGTAGCGGGCGGGCCGCTCGGCGGGTCCGCTCAGACCAGCGTCTTCCAGTACGACCACCAGCGGGTCAGGATCAGCAGGATGAGCACCCCGTACCAGAGCACCGGCACGACCCAGTGGAACTCCAGCACGGCGGTGCGCGCGCCTTCCGGCACCTTGATGATCCGGTGCTTGACGTTGTGCACCGCCGTGTACCAGAACGCGGCGATGGTCGCGACCCAGGCGAGGCTGCACCACAGGCAGAGCGAGCCGATGCTGTACAGCGACTGGTACTGGAGCCAGGTGACGAAGCCGACACCGAACAGGGTGCCCGCCTGGAGGCCGAGCCAGAACCAGGGGCGGTAGCGGGCACCGGCCAGGATGCCCATCGCGACGCAGATCATCACGGGGTAGGCGATCATGCCGATCATCGGGTTCGGGAAGCCGAACGCGTGGGCCTGGTCGCTCTTCATGATGTTGCCGCAGGAGATGATCGGGTTCAGGCTGCACGCGGGCGTGTAGTTCGGGTCTTCCAGCAGCTTGAACTTGTCATCGGTGATCACGAACGACGCGACGGTGCCGAGGATTCCGCAGATCAGCAGCAGCCAGGTGAAACCGCGCCCCGCTCCGATGCCTTCGACGGGCTGCCGGTCGTCGCTGCCGCCGTCCGTACGCGTCTCGTCCAACGCGGAAGTCGTCATGATCGCCGATCTCTTAGGTCGTGGGGAGCGGGCACCCAACATTGTGCACCAGGGCGGTCAGGACTGGATAAGACCTGCACGCCCTGGTACACGGAAGAGGGTCAAACGAGCCGCGCCTTGACGCTCGCGACCACCTCGGCGAGCGGAACCGCCGTCTGCTCGCCGCTGCCCAGGTCCTTGAGCTGGACGACGCCCTCGGCGAGGTCCCGCTCCCCCGCGACCAGCGCGAATCTGGCGCCGGAGCGGTTCGCGGACTTCATCGCGTTCTTCATGCCCTTGCCGCCGAAGGCGAAGTCCGCGGCGACCCCGGCCCTGCGCAGCGCGGTGACCGTGCCGAACAGCGCCCGGCGCGCCTCGTCGCCGAGCGGTACGGCGTAGACGTCGGTGACCGCGGGAAGGGCCAGTTCCACGCCCTCGGAGCGCAGCGCGAGCACCGTACGGTCCACGCCCAGCGCCCAGCCGACCGACGGCAGCGCCGGGCCGCCGATCATCTCGGACAGCCCGTCGTAGCGCCCGCCGCCGCCGACCGCGGACTGCGAGCCGAGCCCGTCGTGGACGAATTCGAAGGTGGTGCGGGTGTAGTAGTCCAGGCCGCGCACCAGCCGGGGGTCGTCCTCGAAGGCCACGCCCGCCTCGGTCAGCAGCGCGCGCACCTCCTCGTGGTACGCCTTGCACGCCTCGCACAGGTGGTCGCGGATCAGCGGCGCGTCGGCGAGCTGCTTCTGTACGGAGTCGCGCTTGTCGTCGAGCACCCGCAGCGGATTGATCTCGATCCGGGCGCGGGTCTCCTCGTCCAGGTCCAGGCCGCGCAGGAAGTCCTGGAGGGCGGCCCGGTAGACCGGACGGCACTCGCGGTCGCCGAGTGAGTTGAGCAGCAGCCGGAAATTCCGCAGCCCGAGGTCGGTGTACGCGTCCACCGCCAGGATGATCAGCTCCGCGTCGAGCAGCGGGTCCTCGGCGCCGATCGCCTCGGCGCCGACCTGCGAGAAGTGCCGGTAGCGGCCCGCCTGCGGGCGCTCGTAGCGGTAGTACGAGCCGGAGTACCAGAGCTTGACCGGCAGATTCCCCGTCTTGTGCAGATTGGCCTGGAGGGCCGCGCGCAGGACGGAGGCGGTGCCCTCGGGGCGCAGCGCCAGTTCGCTGCCGCCCTTGGTGGTGAGGGTGAACATCTCCTTGGTCACGATGTCGGTGGACTCGCCGACACCGCGGGAGAACAGCTCGACGTTCTCGAAACCGGGGGTCTCGACATAGCCGTAACCGGCCCGGCGGGCGGGCGCGGCGATGGCCTCGCGCACCGCGAGGAACACCGCGGAGTCGGGCGGCAGCAGGTCGTAGGTGCCCTTGGGGGCCTGGAACGCGCGTACGGCGGAACTCACTGAATCCGTCACAATCCTCGTCGCGGAGCCGGGTCTGCGGCTCCTGGGCCGCGGGCCGCCTCGCCCAGGTAGGGGTTGGCGGCGCGCTCGCGGCCGATGGTCGTCTGGGGGCCGTGTCCTGAGAGCACCACGGTCGAGTCGTCGAGCGGCAGGCACACACGGGCCAGCGACTCGTACAGCTCGGCCATGGAGCCGCCGGGCAGGTCGGTGCGTCCGACGGAGCCGGCGAAGAGCAGGTCACCGGAGAACAGCACCGACGGGATGTCCGTGGTCTCGGGCAGCCTGAACGTCACCGACCCCCTGGTATGGCCGGGCGCGTGCGCGACGGAGAACTCCAGGCCCGCCAGCGTCAGCGCGGCGCCGTCGGCCAGTTCCTTGACGTCGTCGGGCTCGCCGATGGTCAGCTCCCCCATCAGCGGCTGCCCGATGGCGCGGCCGAGCGCCTTCTCGGGGTCGCTGAGCATGTACCGGTCCTCGGGGTGGATCCAGGCGGGCACGTCGTGCGCGCCGCAGACCGGTACGACGGAGGCGACATGGTCGATGTGGCCGTGGCTGAGGATGACGGCGACGGGCTTCAGTCGGTGCTTGGCGAGCATGTCCTCGACACCCTGGGCCGCGAGGTGGCCCGGGTCGACGATCACGCACTCCTCACCCGCGGCGGGGGCGACCACATAACAATTGGTGCCCCAGGCCCCGGCGGGGAACCCGGCAATGAGCACGTTCGTCCTTCTGTCGTCCGCGGTGTCGGCCGCGGGTGATATCGGCCGTTCACGAGCCTACCGGCCGCCGTACCGCCGCAGCGAACTCGTATTGTGCCCTCATCGGACCGCGTGCGGACTGGACGGGGGACGCGCATGCCGCGAAGATCTGCGGCACGCGTATTCGCGTTCGAGCACACCGCGGCACACGGCCTACGGACAGGTCGTGGACAGCGGAAACACAGTCATCGCACAGCACTCACGAGACACGACCGGGAGACGGCGAAGTGGTCACCAAGGATCAGCGGCGGCGGCAGCTCGCCCGGGAGAAGTTCGAGCGGCAGCAGCAGCGGCGGGTGCAGATGCGCCGCAAGTCGCGGACGCGCACCTCGGTGATCGCCGCCGTGCTCGCCGTGGTCGTCATCGGCGGCGGCTCCGCCTGGGGCCTGGGCGCCTTCGACAGCGGAGGCAAGAAGAAGACCACGGACGACGCGGCGGCCAACGCCAGCACGTCGCCGTCGGCGACCCCCTCGAAGGCGCCGGACCCGTGCGGCAAGGCGGACGCGGGCGCGCCGGGCACGGAGCAGTGGAAGACCGAGCCGAAGATGGCGATCGACAAGAGCGCGAAGTACACCTTCACGCTCCAGACGACCTGCGGCTCGATCCCGATCGCGCTGGACGCGGCGAAGGCCCCCGACACCGCGAACTCCTTCAAATTCCTCGCGGACAAGGGCTTCTTCGACCACACCAAGTGCCACCGGCTGACCGCCGAGGGCATCTTCGTCCTCCAGTGCGGCGACCCGACCGGGCAGGGCAACGGCGGCCCCGGCTACACGATCCCGGACGAGAATCTGACGGCGTTCGGCAAGGCCGACGCGCAGAAGACCGTGACGTACCCGGCGGGCACCGTGGCCATGGCCAACACCGGCCAGGCGCACACCGGCGGCAGCCAGTTCTTCCTGGTCTACAAGGACAGCCCGCTGGCGCCGAGCTACACGCCGTTCGGCACGATCGACGCCGCCGGTATGAAGGTGCTCGACAAAATCGCCGCCGCGGGCGCCCAGCCCGCCGACCAGACGACGGGCAACACCGCCCCGAACGCGACCGTGGTGATCAACAAGGCGACCGTCAGCAAATCCTGATTGGGCCCGCATCGGATGCGGACAGCCGGGGTGCTGGTCGCCTATGTTGGCGTTGGACCGGTCAGGGCGTGCGGCCCAACCGGTGAAATTCTGTGGAAGATGTCCGGCCGTGAGCCGGCCGGGCATCACGTGGAGGAGGCGCTGTGAGCAGCGACCCGTGGGGCCGCGTCGATGAGACGGGGACCGTGTACGTGCGTACGGCCGACGGGGAGAAGGAGGTCGGTTCGTGGCAGGCGGGTTCTCCTGAGGAGGCACTCGCCTACTTCGAGCGCAAGTACGAAGGACTCGTCGTGGAGATCGGCCTCCTCGAACGACGGGTGCGGACCACCGATCTCGCGCCCAAGGACGCGCTGGCCGCGATCGAGCACCTGCGCGTCTCGGTGACCGAGGCGCACGCGGTGGGCGATCTGGCGGCGCTGGGCGAACGGCTGGACGCGCTGGTCGCGCTGGTGGACTCCCGGCGCGAGGAGCGCAAGGCGGCCAGGGCGAAGCAGAGCGAAGAGGCGAAGGTCGCCAAGGAGCAGCTTGTCGCGGAGGCCGAGCAGCTCGCCGAGAGCGAGCAGTGGCGGACCGCGGGCGAGCGGCTGCGCGCCCTGGTCGACACCTGGAAGGGCCTGCCGCGTCTTGACCGCAAGGCGGACGACGAGCTGTGGCACCGCTTCAGCCACGCCCGTTCGGTGTTCTCCAAGCGCCGCAAGGCGCACTTCGCGTCGCTCGACGCGCAGCGCGAGGAGGCCAGGCGGACGAAGGAGAAGCTGGTCACCGAGGCGCAGTCGCTGTCGAATTCGACGGACTGGGGGCCCACCGCGGCCCGCTACCGCGAGCTGATGACGGAGTGGAAGGCCGCCGGGCGTGCGCAGCGCGAGGCCGAGGACGATCTGTGGAACCGCTTCCGCGGCGCCCAGGACGTCTTCTTCGCGGCTCGCTCCGAGGTGTTCGCCGAGCGGGACACCGAGCAGCGCGACAACCTCGCGCTCAAGGAGGAGCTGGTCGTCGAGGCCGAGAAGCTGCTCCCGGTGACCGAGCTGAAGTCGGCGCGTGCCGCCTTCCGCTCGCTCAACGAGCGCTGGGAGGCCATCGGGCACGTGCCGCGGGACGCGCGTCCGCGGATCGAGGCCCGTATGCACGCGGTGGAGCGGGCGCTGGCCGAGTCCGAGGAAGCCGAGTGGCGGCGCACCAACCCCGAGGTCCGGGCGCGGGCGGCCGGTCTGACCGGTCAGCTCCAGGCGGCGGTCGAGAAGCTCCAGAAGCAGATCGACGCGGCGCGCTCCGCGGGGAACACCGCGAAGGCGGACAAGCTCCAGTCGGAGCTCGACGGGCGTCAGGCCCTGCTGGACGCGGCCCTGAAGGGCATGGGCGAGTTCGGCGGCTGAGCCGGTGGGTGGCTGATCGACAGCGGAACGGTTCCCCGCGTCCTGTGAAAGGGCGCGGGGAACCCTTTTTCAGCGCTGGCGGCCCGAGGTCACCCGGTAGACGTCGTAGACGCCCTCCACGCCGCGTACGGCCTTCAGGACGTGACCCAGGTGCTTCGGGTCGCCCATCTCGAAGGTGAAGCGGGAGGTGGCGACGCGGTCGCGGGAGGTCTGGACGGCCGCGGACAGGATGTTGACGTGCTGGTCGGACAGCACCCGGGTGACGTCCGAGAGCAGCCGGGACCGGTCGAGGGCCTCGACCTGGATGGCGACCAGGAAGACCGACGACTGGGTGGGCGCCCACTCCACCTCGATCATCCGCTCGGGCTGCTGCGAGAGCGAGTCCACGTTGACGCAGTCGGCGCGGTGCACCGAAACGCCGTTGCCGCGGGTGACGAAGCCGATGATCGGATCGCCCGGCACCGGGGTGCAGCAGCGGGAGAGCTTGACCCAGACGTCGCTGGCGCCCTTGACGATGACACCGGGGTCGGCGTTGGCCCGCCGCTTGGTACGCCCCTGCGTGGGGGTGGTGATCTCCGCGATGTCCTCGGTGGCGCCCTCTTCGCCGCCGAGCGCGTCGACCAGCTTCTGCACGACGGACTGCGCGGTGATGTGCCCCTCGCCGATCGCCGCGTAGAGCGCGGAGATGTCGGGATAGCGCATCTCGTGCGCGAGGGTGACCAGCGAGTCGCCGGTGAGCACCCGCTGGATCGGCAGATTCTGCTTGCGCATCGCGCGGGCGATGGCTTCCTTGCCCTGCTCGACCGCTTCCTCGCGGCGCTCCTTGGAGAACCAGGCGCGGATCTTGTTGCGCGCCCGCGGCGACTTGACGAAGCCCAGCCAGTCGCGGGACGGCCCGGCTCCCGCGGCCTTGGAGGTGAAGACCTCGACGGTGTCGCCGTTGTCGAGCGTCGACTCCAGCGGTACGAGGCGGCCGTTGACGCGGGCGCCTATGGTCCGGTGGCCGACCTCGGTGTGCACGGCGTACGCGAAGTCCACCGGGGTGGCGCCCGCGGGCAGCGCTATCACGTCGCCCTTGGGCGTGAAGACGAAGACCTCGCTCTGCGAGAGGTCGAAGCGCAGCGACTCCAGGAACTCGCCGGGGTCCTCGGTCTCCTTCTGCCAGTCCAGGAGCTGGCGCAGCCACGCCATGTCGTTGACCGCGTCGTCCTTCTTGTCGGACCGCGGGCTGTCGGTGCGCACCTTGGAGGCGCCCGCCACCGCCTCCTGCTTGTACTTCCAGTGCGCGGCGATGCCGTACTCGGCGCGGCGGTGCATGTCGAAGGTACGGATCTGGAGCTCGACGGGCTTGCCGCTGGGCCCGATGACCGTCGTGTGCAGCGACTGGTACATGTTGAACTTGGGCATCGCGATGTAGTCCTTGAACCGGCCGGGGACCGGATTCCATCGCGCGTGGATGGTGCCGAGCGCCGCGTAGCAGTCGCGGACGGTGTCGACCAGGACGCGGATGCCCACCAGGTCGTAGATCTCCGCGAAGTCCCGGCCGCGGACGATCATCTTCTGGTAGACGCTGTAGTAGTGCTTCGGGCGGCCGGTGACGGTGGCCTTGATCCGGGCGGCGCGCAGGTCCTGCTGCACCTGGTCGGTGACCACGGCGAGGTACTCGTCGCGCTTGGGGGCGCGCTCGGCGACCAGCCGGACGATCTCGTCGTACATCTTGGGGTAGAGGATCGCGAAGGCGAGGTCCTCCAGCTCCCACTTGATGGTGTTCATGCCCAGCCGGTGCGCCAGCGGGGCGTAGATCTCCAGCGTCTCGCGGGCCTTCTTCTCCTGCTTCTCGCGCTTGAGATAGCGCATCGTGCGCATATTGTGCAGCCGGTCGGCGAGCTTGATCACCAGGACGCGGGGGTCCTTGGCCATCGCGACGACCATCTTGCGCACGGTCTCGGCCTGCGCGGCCTCGCCGAATTTGACCTTGTCGAGCTTGGTGACGCCGTCGACCAGCAGCGCCACCTGGTCGCCGAAGTCGCGGCGCAGCGCGTCCAGGCCGTACTCGGTGTCCTCGACGGTGTCGTGCAGCAGCCCGGCCATCAACGTGGCGGGGTCCATGCCCAGCTCGGCGAGGATCGTGGTGACCGCCAGCGGGTGGGTGATGTACGGGTCGCCGCTCTTGCGCTTCTGGCCGCGGTGCCAGCGCTCAGCGACCTGGTAGGCCGCCTCGATCTGCCGGAGCTGCGCGCTGTCGCCCTTGGGGTCGTTGCCCCGCACCACGCGCAGCAGCGGTTCGAGCACCGGGTTGTACGGGCTGGAGCGCTGCACACCGAGCCGGGCGAGGCGGGCGCGGACGCGGCTGGAGGAGGCCCCTGGACGCGTCGGCGCGACGCTGCCGGGCGTACGCACCGGGCGTACGGCGGGCGCGGTCTCTTCGGGCGCGTCGGGCTTGGCGGGCTCGGGAGCGGGCGTGGCCGCGGCGGTCCGGCTGTCGGCGGACGTCCCCGTGCCACCCGTGGCCGGTTCCTTCCCGCCCGCGGCGTCGAGTGGCTGGGCCTGGTCTGGCAAGAGCACTCCTCACGCGGGATAGAGGTTCCATGGTATCGACCTGCGGCGAGAGGCGGGCGCCCGAGCCTGCCGGGCGCCCGCCTCGGGGCCGTGCGCGGGGTCGTACGGGGCCGCACGACGCTGGCAGGAGGCCCGCGCCGGGCCCCGCGGACCCGAATGGCGTACGCGGGCGCCGTACGCCGTTACGCCGTCCGCAGCGCGTCAGATCGCGACGAGGGTGTCCAGCGGGGCGTCTCCCAGGACCGGGGCGAGCCGCGCCCGGCCGCCGAGGAAGCCCAGCTCCAGCAGGACGGCCACGCCCGCGACGGTCGCGCCGGTCCGCCGGATCAGCTCCAGCGAGGCTTCCGCGGTGCCGCCGGTGGCCAGGACGTCGTCGATCACCAGGACCCGGTCGCCCTCGGCGAAGGCGTCGACCTGCACCTCGATCTCGGCGGTGCCGTACTCCAGGTCGTACGACTGCGCCAGGGTCTTTCCGGGCAGTTTGCCCGCCTTGCGGACCGGGACGAAGCCGAGGCCCGCGCGGGCGGCGGCCGGGGCGGCCAGGATGAAGCCGCGGGCTTCGAGGCCGACGACCTTGGTGGCGCCGTGCCGCGCGCACAGGGCGGCGAGCGCGTCCACCAGGGCGCTGAAGGCGACGGGGTCGGCCAGCAGCGGGGTGATGTCCTTGAAGATCACGCCGGGCCGCGGGTAGTCCGGTACATCGCGGATGCGGCCGAGCAGCAGTTCCCTGAGCTCGGCGGAGACTGCGTCCGTGGTGGTCATCGCGCTACTTTCGTCGGTTCATGTCGCGTCGGTTCATGTCGCGTCGGTCGATGAGGGTCGGTCGATGAGGGTCGGGAAACGGAAAATCGCCGCCGCCCGGTCGGTGTCGACCGGGCGGCGGCGATTCACGGTCAGCGCCGCTTGCCCGAGGGGCGGTTGCGGCCACCGCGGGTGCCGCGGTTGGCGGACGCGCCGCGGGTGCCGCCGGAACGGCTGCCCGGGGCGGAGCCCTGGGCCCGCGGGCCCACCACACCGGCACCGGCCGCCGCGGCTTCCGCCTGGTCGTCGCCGTCCCCGTCCTCGGGGTCGGCGGGCTCCTCGCCACGGGCGGCCGCCTCGGCGGCCTTCGTGGCGTCGGAGGCCCGGCGGGCGAGCACCCGCTTGCGGACCTGCTTCATCGCCGGGTCGCGCTCCTTGAGGTCCGCGACGATCGGGGTCGCGATGAAGATCGAGGAGTACGCACCGGCGGTGAGGCCGACGAACAGCGCGAGCGCGATGTCGTTGAGCATGCCCGCGCCGAGGATGCCGCCGCCGATGAAGAGCAGCGCGCCGACCGGCAGCAGGGCGACGACCGTGGTGTTGATCGACCGCACCAGGGTGCCGTTGAGGCTGCGGTTGGCGATCTCGCTGTAGGTGTACCTGTTCTGCTTGGTGATGTCCTTGGTGGACTCCTTCAGACCGTCGAAGACGACGACGGTGTCGTAGAGGGAGTAACCGAGGATGGTGAGCAGACCGATCACCGTGCCGGGTGTGACCTCGAAGCCCACGATGGCGTAGACACCGATCGTGATCGTGAGGTCGTGGAGCAGGGCGATCAGTGCCGCGACGGCCTTGCGCCACTCGAAGGCGATGGCCAGATAGGCGACCACCAGCACCAGGAAGATGATCAGACCCTGAAGGGCCTTGTGGGAGATCTCCTTGCCCCAGCTCGGACCGACGATCTGCGCGTCGATGTCCTTGAGCGGGATGCCCAGTTCCTTGGAGATGTTCTGCTGGACGGTCTTGGACGCCTCGGTGGAGATGTCGCTGACCTGGATGCGGAGCTTTCCGCTGCCCAGCTTCTGGATCGTCGCGTCGTGACCGGCGGTGTGGCCCTCGATCTTGCTCTGCGCGTCCGCGACCGAGATGGAGGTCTTGGCCGTGGTGAAGTCCGCGCCGCCGGAGAACTCGATGCCGAGCTTGAGGCCGTTCACCAGCAGGCCGACCGCGGCGACGACCGTGATCAGGATCGATACGCCGTACCAGATCTTGCGGTGGCCGACGAAGTCGTACGCGATCTCGCCGCGGTGCAGCCGGTGACCGAGATTGCTGAGCTTGGACATCAGGCTTCCTTCGTCTCGGTGGGCCGGTTGTGGCGGACGCTCCGGCGCAGCGGCGCCTGCACGCCGAGCGCCTTGGGGTCGAGACCGGACCACTTGTGGCCCTGAGCGAAGAACGGGCGGCGGGCGAGGATCGTCATCAGCGGCTTGGTGAACAGGAACACCACGACGACGTCGAGCACGGTGGTGAGACCGAGCGTGAACGCGAAGCCCTGGACCTTGCCGACCGTCACGGTGAACAGCACGGCGGCGGCGAGGAAGGACACGAAGTCCGACACCAGGATGGTGCGCCGGGCGCGCGGCCAGCCGCGGGCGACCGCGGGTTGCAGCGAGCGGCCCTCGCGGAGCTCGTCCCTGATCCGTTCGAAGAAGACGATGAACGAGTCGGCGGTGATACCGATGGCGACGATGGCGCCACAGACCGCGGGCAGGTTCAGTGCGAAGCCGATCGCCTCACCGAGCAGACACATGATCGTGTAGGTGAGCGCGCCCGAGACCACGAGGCTCGCGAGCGCCACGAGGCTCAGTCCGCGGTAGTAGGCGAACATGTAGAGCACGACCAGGACGAGGCCGACGGCGCCGGCGATCAGACCGCCGCGGAGCTGCTCGCCACCGAGCGCGGGAGAGACCGTGGTCGTGTCCTGGATGGAGAACGCCAGGGGCAGCGAGCCGTACTTCAGCACGTTCGCCAGGTCCTCGGCGGACTTCTGGGTGAAGCTGCCGGAGATCTGGGCGCTGCCGCCGGGCAGGGCCTGGGAGACCGACGGGGCCGAGACGACGTTGCCGTCCAGGTCGATCGCGAACTGGTTGTTCGGCTGGGCCTGGGAGGCGAGGTCGCCGGTGACCTTGGTGAACTGGCTGGCGCCCTTGGAGTCGAACGTCAGGTTGACGACCCAGCCGTTGCCCTGCTGCGAGTCGAAGTTCGCGCTGGCGCCGGAGACGCGCTTGCCGTCGATCAGCGTCGGGCCGAGCGCGTACTTGATCCACTGGTCGCCCTGCTGACCGCAGGCGACGACCTTGTCACCGGGCTTGGTGCCCTTGCTGGCCGCAGTGCGCTGCGTGGGGTCGGTGCAGTCGAGCTTGTCGAGCTTCGCCTGGAGGTCGGCGGGGATCGACAGGTCGGCGGCGCCGGCGCCGGGGGTGGTCGCCGGGTTGCTGGGTGTCGCGGTGGGCGTCGGTGTCGGCGCCTTGTTCACATTCGACTTCAGCGCGTCGGTGACGGCGCGGCCCTGCGGGCTGGACGTGGTGCTCCCGGTGGCCTTCGGCGTGCCCGTCGCGCTGGGCGTGCCGCTCGGCTTCGGCGTCGTACCGCCGGAGGCCGAGGGGCTGGCCGAGGGATTGGGCGCGGCCGTCGCCGGGTTGCCGTCCGCGGCGGTCAGCACCTGGCGGAAGGCGAGCTGGGCGGTGGTGCCCACCTGCTGCTCGGCCTGGGCGGCGTTGGTGCCCTTGGGGATGTTGACGATGATGTTGTTCGATCCCTGGGTCTGCACCTCCGCCTCGGAGACACCGAGTCCGTTGACACGGCGGTTGATGATGCCGACCGCCGTGTTCATGTTGGACTTGGTGACCGCGTTCCCCTGGTCCGCCTTGGCGGACAGCGTGATGCTGACACCGCCGGCCAGGTCGATGCCCAGTCGGGGAGTGGTGTTGCCGGAGAGGAACATTCCTCCGGTCAGCGCCACCAGGGCGATCACGATCACGGCCAGAGCGCGCCCGGGGTATCCCTGACTCCCCGGGGACGGCCTGCGGCCCTTGTTGGCTGCTGCCACCTTCTTGATTCTCCCTGTCCTACCGGCCCCTGAGCCTGCACGCTCATGGGGTGGCCACGAAGTTGTGAGAGCCGGACCCTTACTTGGACGTGGAGTCGGGGCCGTCCTGCCCCGGCGCGTCCTCGGTCTTGCTCAGATCGATGCTGTGCTCGCCCGAGTCCTTGGCGTCCTTCTTGATGTCGACCGTCGCAGCGGCATCCCCGGAAGCCGCGTCGGCGGTGACGTCACCGTCGGTGTCCTCGGTGTCGTCGTCCTCGATCTCCTCCGGCTCGATGCCGTGCACGATCCGGTTGAACTCCTCTTCGGCCAGTACCGAGCCGATGGCGTTCTTCGCGAAGTGTGCGTGCACCCCGTCCGTCAGCTCAAGGAGGACCGTCTCCTCGTTCACTTCCTTGACCACGGCGTACATGCCACCGATCGTGCGGACGCCCGAGCCGGGCTCCATCTGGTTCCGCATGGACGCGGCCTGGCGCTGCTTGTTCTTGGCCGAGCGCGTCATCATGAACATGACGCCAACGATCAGGACCAAGGGGAGGAGAGTGACGATACTCACGGTCTGGACGTTCCTTCGCACGGCCAACGTGGGGCTGGCCTGGGTTTCGGGATGTGGATGCCGATCCGGAGGAAGGGCGTCGGCGGAGTCTAAGCGCTGGCTCGCCGCCTGAACAACGCCAAGCATGGCACTGGGGTTCCTGAAGGGGCGAGTCTACCGACGGTCACGGTCCGAACAACCCGCTCTGTCCGGGTCCGGCATGATTCTGCGGCGGCACCAGACCGAGGTGCGTCCAGGCCGCGGGAGTGGCCACCCGGCCGCGCGGCGTCCGGGCCAGCAGCCCCTCCCTGACGAGGAACGGCTCGGCGACCTCCTCGACGGTCTCGCGCTCCTCGCCGACCGCCACGGCGAGCGTGGACAGGCCGACGGGGCCGCCGCCGAAGAGCTTGAGCAGCGCCTGGAGCACGGCCCGGTCCAGCCGGTCGAGACCGCGCTCGTCCACCTCGTAGACCTCCAGCGCCTTGGCGGCGATCTCCCGGGTGATCACCCCGTCCGCCCTGACCTGGGCGTAGTCGCGGACCCGGCGCAGCAGCCGGTTGGCGATCCGGGGGGTGCCGCGGGAGCGTCCGGCGATCTCGGCGGCGCCGTCGTCGGCGACCTCGACGTCCAGCAGCCCCGACGAGCGGCGGATGACCTTCTCCAGCTCGGCGGGGGCGTAGAACTCCATGTGGCCGGTGAAGCCGAAGCGGTCCCGCAGCGGGGGCGGAAGCAGTCCGGCCCTGGTGGTGGCGCCGACCAGGGTGAAGGGCGGCAGCTCCAGCGGGATCGCGGTCGCGCCGGGGCCCTTGCCGACGATCACGTCGACCCGGTAGTCCTCCATCGCCATGTAGAGCATTTCCTCGGCGGGCCGTGACATCCGGTGGATCTCGTCGAGGAAGAGCACCTCGCCCTCCTGGAGCGAGGACAGGATCGCGGCGAGGTCGCCCGCGTGCTGGATGGCCGGTCCCGAGGTGATCCGGATGGGCGCGCCCATCTCGGCCGCGATGATCATCGACAGCGTCGTCTTGCCGAGGCCGGGGGCGCCGGAGAGCAGGACGTGGTCCGCGGTGCCCTGGCGCTGCCGGGCGGCCCTGAGCACGAGGTCGAGCTGCTGCCGTACGCGCTCCTGCCCGATGAACTCCCCCAGGTCCTTGGGACGCAGCGCCGCCTCGACCGCCTGGTCCTCATGGTCGGCGGCGGTGCCGACCAGTCGCTCCGGCCGCTCGTCGGTGGCGTCGTCCCAGTTCATGGTTGGTCTCTCGGGTCGGTGTGGGGTCGGCGGTACGGGCCTGCGTCACGGTTACGGGTGCGGCCGACGGCGTCAACAGGGCGGTCAGCGGGTGCGGTTGAGGGTCTGGAGGGCCGCGCGCAGCAGCGCGCCGACGTTCGGCTCCTGCTCGGCCTCGGCCCGCGGGGTGACGGCGGCGACCGCCTCGTCGGCCTCGCGGGTGGCGTAGCCGAGGCCGAGCAGCGCGGCGTGCAGCTGCTCGCGCCAGGAGGTGCCGACCGGGCTGCCGATCCCCCGGTCCGCGCCGGAGCCGACCGGTTCGCCGAGCCGGTCCTTCAGTTCGAGGAGCAGCCGCTGCGCGCCCTTCTTGCCGATGCCGGGCACCGCGGTCAGCGCCTTCTCGTCGCCGACCGCGACCGCGGAGCGCAGCGCGTCCGGGGTGTGCACGGCGAGCATGGTCTGGGCGAGCCTGGGGCCGACTCCGCTGACGGTCTGGAGCAGTTCGAAGACCTGCCGCTCGTCCTCGTCCGCGAAGCCGTAGAGGGTGAGCGAGTCCTCGCGGACCACCAGGGAGGTGGCGAGCTTGGCGGGCTGGCCGATCCGCAGCGCGGCCAGGGTGTTCGGGGCGCACTGGACGGCCATGCCCACGCCGCCGACCTCGATGACCGCGGTGTCGGGGGCGAGCGCGGCGACCTGGCCGCTGACGAAGGCGATCACTTGGCGGACTCCTGGGGTCGTACGGGGCGGTGGGCGGCGATGGCCTGCTGGAGGCGGTTGGTGGCGGCGCCGCGCCAGATGTGACAGATGGCCAGCGCCAGCGCGTCGGCGGCGTCTGCCGGTTTCGGCGGGGCGTCGAGCCGCAGCAGCCGGGTCACCATCGCGCCGACCTGCGCCTTGTCGGCCCGGCCGCTGCCGGTGACGGCGGCCTTGACCTCGCTGGGAGTGTGCAGATGGACGGGCAGACCGCGTCGGGCCGCGCACAGCATGGCGACCGCGCTCGCCTGGGCGGTGCCCATCACGGTGCGCACATTGTGCTGGCTGAAGACCCGTTCCACGGCGACCGCCTCCGGGCGGTGTTCGTCGAGCCACTCCTCGATGCCGCGCTCGATCAGGACCAGCCGGTCGCCGATCTCCGCGTCGGCCGGGGTGCGTACGACGCCGACGCCGACCATCGTCAGCGGGCGTCCGGGGACGCCGTCCACCACTCCGATGCCGCACCGGGTCAGACCCGGGTCCACGCCGAGCACTCGCATGCCGCCCCCTTCCGCGCCCGTCAGCCGCCGTCTTCGCCAACCTGTTCGTGCAGGTTATCGGTTGGGGCCGACAAACAGCGGAGGGGCCGACGGGGTGTGTCCCGTCGGCCCCCACGTGCTGACCGTCCGTCAGGGCCCGCTCGCGCGGCCCCCGTGTCACCGCCTGAGCGCGGCTCAGGCGTCGACCTTCTCCATGACCTCGTCGGAGACGTCGAAGTTGGCGAAGACGTTCTGCACGTCGTCGCTGTCCTCCAGCGCGTCGATGAGCTTGAAGATCTTGCGCGCGCCGTCCTCGTCCAGCTCCACCTGCATGGTGGGCAGGAAGTTGGCGTCGGCCGAGTCGTAGTCGATCCCGGCCTCCTGGAGCGCCTTGCGGACCGGCACCAGGTCGGTGGCCTCGCTGATCACCTCGAAGGACTCACCGAGGTCGTTGACCTCCTCGGCGCCCGCGTCGAGCACCGCGTCCAGCACGTCGTCCTCGCCCAGCTCAGCCTTGGGGACGATCACCACGCCCTTGCGGTTGAACAGGTACGACACCGAGCCCGGATCGGCCATCGAGCCGCCGTTGCGGGTCATGGCCACCCGCACGTCGGACGCGGCGCGGTTGCGGTTGTCGGTCAGGCACTCGATGAGGACCGCGACGCCGTTGGGGCCGTAGCCCTCGTACATGATCGTCTGGTAGTCGGCGCCACCGGCCTCAAGACCGGCGCCGCGCTTGACCGCGCTGTCGATGTTCTTGTTCGGAACCGAGCTCTTCTTCGCCTTCTGGATGGCGTCGAACAGGGTCGGGTTGCCGTCCGGGTCGGCGCCACCGGTCCGCGCCGCGACCTCGATGTTCTTGATCAGCTTCGCGAAGAGCTTGCCGCGCTTGGCATCGATCACGGCCTTCTTGTGCTTGGTCGTAGCCCATTTAGAGTGGCCGGACATCCGACGGTCTCCTTCGCGTCACCAAATGCTGTCTTTCGTCGCGCCGTCGATCCTACCGGGATCCGGTCAGCCCGCCGCGCGCACAGTGTCCACGAAGAGTTCATGGACCCGGTGGTCGCCGGTCAGTTCGGGATGGAACGACGTGGCGAGCACATTGCGCTGGCGGACGGCGACGATGTGGCCACCGTACTCGGCGAGGACCTCCACGTCCGCACCCACCGACTCGACCCACGGCGCGCGGATGAAGACGCCCTCGACCGGGCCGCCCTCGACGCCCGCGACGTCGACGACCGCTTCGAAGGACTCGTTCTGCCTGCCGAAGGCGTTGCGGCGGACGATCATGTCGATGCCGCCGAAGGTCTCCTGGCCGGACCTGGGGTCGAGGATCTTGTCGGCGAGCATGATCAGTCCCGCGCAGGTGCCGTAGACCGGCAGGCCGCCGCGGATCGCCTGGCGCAGCGGTTCCATCAGGCCGAAGAGCACGGCGAGCTTGGAGATGGTGGTGGACTCGCCGCCGGGTATCACCAGGCCGTCGATTCCGGCCAGTTCCTCCGGGCGCCGGACGGGACCGGCCGCGGCGTCCGCCGCGGCCAGTGCCGTCAGATGCTCCCGGACGTCGCCCTGGAGTGCCAGGACGCCGATGGTGGGAGAGCTGGTCATCGTCGCGTTACCAGCCGCGGTTCGCGTAGTGCTCGGACTCCGGGAGGGTGTCGATGTTGATGCCGACCATGGCCTCGCCGAGGTTGCGGGAGGCGTCCGCGATGACCTTCGGGTCGTCGAAGAAGGTGGTGGCGCGGACGATCGCGGCGGCGCGCTTGGCCGGGTCGCCGGACTTGAAGATGCCGGAGCCGACGAAGACGCCCTCGGCGCCGAGCTGGCGCATCAGCGCGGCGTCGGCCGGGGTGGCCACACCGCCCGCGGAGAACAGCACGACGGGCAGCTTGCCCAGCACCGACACCTCCTTGACCAGCTCGTACGGAGCGCGCAGGTCCTTGGCGGCGGCGTACAGCTCGTTGTTGTCCAGGCCCTTGAGACGGGAGATCTCGCTCTTGATCTGGCGCAGGTGGCGGACGGCCTCGACCACGTTGCCGGTGCCGGCCTCGCCCTTGGAGCGGATCATGGCCGCGCCCTCGGCGATCCGGCGCAGGGCCTCGCCGAGGTTGGTGGCGCCGCAGACGAAGGGGGTGGTGTAGGCCCACTTGTCGGAGTGGTTGACCTCGTCGGCGGGGGTCAGCACCTCGGACTCGTCGATGTAGTCGACGCCGAGCGCCTGGAGGACCTGGGCCTCGACGAAGTGGCCGATCCGGGACTTGGCCATCACGGGGATGGACACCGCGTTGATGATGCCCTCGATCATGTCCGGGTCGGACATCCGGGCCACGCCGCCCTGCGCGCGGATGTCGGCCGGCACCCGCTCCAGTGCCATGACGGCGACGGCGCCCGCGTCCTCGGCGATCTTCGCCTGCTCCGGGGTGACGACATCCATGATCACGCCGCCCTTGAGCTGCTCGGCCATACCGCGCTTGACGCGTGCGGTGCCGGTCTCGGGGGTGGTGGCGGAGGGGCTGGTGGACACGGTGACCTCACTCGCTGACGAAATCGGTGGCTTTCCTCCATGGTCCGGCCGGCCGCCGGGGGCGGGAAAGGGCCAATTCCGCTGCGGTGGCTCCCCGCGGGCCGGCGGGTGGCCCCCCCGTTCAGCCTTGGGGTGCCGTGCGCTCAGTGCGCTCCGGCGCCGTCCGCCGTGAGCGGCACCGGCGGCTCGTCGTCCATCTCGAAGGCGAGCGGGAAGGGGGCGTGGCCCGCGAGGCGGAACCAGCGCACCACGCGGTGTCTGCGGACCGCCCGCGCGGCGCGTACCGCGTCGTTGTGGAAGCGCCGGGCCATCGGCACCCGCCGTACGGACTGGGTCAGCTCCTTGATCGCGTCGGTGCCGCCCGGCGCCTCCCCGATCTCGGTGACCGCGTCCGGCTCGGAGAAGACCGCGCGCAGCGCCTGGCTCAGCTCGCTCTCGGCGACCTCCCGCTGCTCCGGCTCGGCCTGCCGGGCGGCGTGCGCGGACTCGTACAGCACGATCGACGCGGCCGGGTCCAGCACACCGGCCGTGGCCAGTTCCTGGGCCACCGAGGCGCGGCGCAGCAGTTGCGCGTCCAGGGCGGCGCGGGCGGCGTCGATCCGGGCGTGCAGGCGGTCGAGGCGCCCGGCCGTCCAGCTCAGATAGAGGCCGATCGCGACGATCGCGACCGCGACCCAGATGATGGTGGTCACTGTCCGTCCCTTGCCAGGCCGAATCTCGCCCGAAGGCTGGTGCGTTCGTCCGCGGCGACATGCGCGGCGCCGTCGGTGACGGTCTCGTAGACGGACAGGATGTCACCGCCGACCACCGACCAGTCGAAACGCCGCACATGGGCGCTGCCGCGGGTGCGCAGTTCGGTGCGGCGCGCGGGGTCGCCGAGCAGCCGCAGGGCGGCGGCGGCGAGCGCGTCGGCGTCCTCGTTGGCGAAGAGTTCGCCCGCCGCGCCCTGGTCGAGGACCTGCGCGAAGGCGTCGAGGTCGCTGGCGAGCACGGCGGCGCCCGCCGACATCGCCTCGACCAGGATGATCCCGAAGGACTCGCCGCCGGTGTTGGGCGCCACGTAGAGGTCGACGCTGCGCAGCAGCCGCGCCTTGTCCTCGTCGCTGACCATGCCGAGGAATTCGACCCGGTCGCGCATCTCGCGCGGCAGCGACTCGACGGCCTCCTCCTCGTCGCCGCGGCCCGCGACCAGCAGCCGGGTGCCCGGCCGCTCGGCGAGGATCTTCGGCAGTGCCCGGATCAGCACGGGCAGGCCCTTGCGCGGCTCGTCGATCCGCCCGATGAAGCCGATCGTCCCGCCCTGCCACTCCTTCTTGGGCTCGGCCCGCGCGAAGAAGTCCACGTCGACCCCGTTGGGGATGACGACCGCGTCGCCGCCCAGGTGCTCGACCAGGGTGCGGCGGGCGTACTCGCTGACCGCGATCCGGGCCCTGATCTTCTCCAGCGCGGGTTGCAGGATCGGGTACGCGGCGATCATCGCGCGCGAGCGCGGGTTGGAGGTGTGGAAGGTGGCCACGATCGGGCCCTGCGCCGCCCAGCAGGCCAGCAGGCCGAGCGAGGGTGAGGCGGGTTCGTGGATGTGGATGACGTCGAAGTTGCCGTCGTGCAGCCAGCGGCGGACGCGGGCGGCGGACAGGAAGCCGAAGTTGAGCCGGGCGACCGAGCCGTTGTACGGGACCGGCACGGCGCGGCCCGCCGACACCACGTACGGCGGCAGCGGTGTCTCGTCGTCGGCGGGGGCGAGCACGGAGACCTCGTGGCCGAGGCCGATCAGGTGCTCGGCGAGGTCGCGGATGTGGAACTGGACGCCGCCGGGGACGTCCCAGGAGTACGGGCAGACGATCCCGATCCTCACGTTTTCTCCGTTCCGGAGTGGTCGGCGGGGCCGCCGGGCGTACCGCCCGCGCCGGACGGGCCGTCCGTACCGTCGATACCGTCGGCCGTACCGGCTGCGCCGCCCGTACCGTCGGCTGCGGCCGTGCTCGGGCCGCCCTGCGGGGAGACGCCGGACGTGCCCCGCACCGTTGCTCGCGCGCTCTCCCCCGCCGTGTCGGCGGCGCCGCCCGCCGGGGGTTCGGGGCGGGGTTCGAGGTCGGACAGCCACAGGCGTTGCAGCATGTGCCAGTCCTCGGGGTGCTCGGCGATGCCGGAGGCGTACGCGTCGGCCAGTTCCTGCGTCATCGCGGCCGTCTTCGACGTACGGTCGCCGGTCGCGGGGACCTCGACCGGCGGGTGGACGCGACCGCGCATGACGGGCGACTCGTCGTACCAGAGGGTGACCGGCAGCAGCAGCGCGCCGGTCTGCTGGGCGAGCATCGCGGGGCCCGCGGGCAGCCGGGTGCGCTCGCCGAAGAAGTCGACCTCGACGCCACTGGCCGACAGGTCGCGGTCGGCGACCAGGCAGACCAGGCCGCCGGCGCGCAGCCGCCGGGCCAGGGTGCCGAAGGCGGCGCCGCCGGTGTGCGGCAGCACCTCCATGCCCAGGCTCTCGCGGTAGGCGACGAAGCGGTCGTACAGCGTCTCGGGCTTGAGGCGCTCGGCGACGGTGGTGAAGGGGGTGTCCAGCGCGGTGGTCACCCAGGCGCCCGCCAGGTCGTAGTTGCCCATGTGCGGCAGCGCGAGGATCACGCCGCGCCCGGCGGCGAGTCCTTCGGTCAGGTAGTGCACGTCCGTGGGGTCGAAGCCGCCGCGGACGCGGTCCTTGCTCCAGGCCGGGAGCCGGAAGGACTCCATCCAGTAGCGCAGGTAGGAGCGCATGACCGAGCGCGACAGCGCGCGCAGCCGCTCCTCGTCGGCGTCCGGCACGACCCGGACGAGGTTGGCCTCAAGGCGTCGGACGCCCTTGCCGCGCTGCCGCCACGTCACGTCCGCGATGCCGCGGCCGAGCGCTCGGGCGGCCGGTTCCGGCAGCGTCTTGACCGCGCTCCAGCCGAGCCCGTAGAGCCCGTCGGCGACACTCCCCCTGAGCCTCGCGGCCCGGGAGGTGTCCTCGCTCACGCGTTGCTCCCCTGCCCCGCGGTGGCGGCAGCGGCGTCGGCCTCCGCGGACTCGCGGCGTACGGTGACGATCCGCTGGATCAGCGTGATCAGGCTGCCCGCGGCGACCACCCACAGGGCGATCGGCAGCAGGTACTGGATGCCGGGCACACCGAATTTGTGCAGGCCCGCGAAGCCGCACAGGGTCAGCGTGATGACCAGCCGCTCGGCGCGCTCGATGAGGCCGTTGACGTTCACCGGCAGGCCGATCGCCTCGCCGCGCGCCTTGGTGTAGGACACCACCTGGCCGCTGGCCAGGCAGAAGATCGTCACCGCGCACAGCACGAGGTCGTCGCCGCGGCCCGCGTACCACATGGCGAGGCCGCCGAAGATGCCCGCGTCGGCGACCCGGTCGAGGGTCGAGTCGAGGAACGCGCCCCACCGGCTGGAGACCCCGGCCTGGCGGGCCATGTTCCCGTCCACCAGGTCGGAGAAGACGAAGAGCGTGATCACCACGGTGCCCCAGAAGAACTCGCCCCTGGGATAGAAGGCCAGTGCGCCCGCCATGACACCCGCGGTGCCGAGCAGGGTCACCGCGTCGGGGCTGACCCCCTTGCGGAGCAGAAATGCGGCGAACGGCGTGAGAACACGCGTGAAGAACGCACGCGCGTACTTGTTCAGCATGGCCTTCCCGACAGGTCGGAGGATGGTGTCACGGCGGCCGGAGCGGCAACCGGATGGCCCATCGTAGCCAGCCCGCGCGCACCGGATGTCCCAGGCCGTGCCGGAGCGGCGGGGCCTGGGGCATCCGGTGGCCGCGCGTACGACGTATGGACGCACCCGGACGGCCGTGGGAAGGTCGAAAGACCGCGGGCGTCGTCGAGGCCGCCTGTGCGTTGAGCGGTCTCCCGTGGCGCCCCTGTGACGCGCCCCCCACCGAGGGCGCGGTCCATGCAGTGAAGGACCGGGAGGCGAGAACGCGTGGGTGGTGCAGCGGACAGGAGAGACGCACAGCCAGGGGCCGCCGGAAGGGCACCGGCGGCCGACCGCCCCGAGAACGTGCGCAATGTGGTGCTGGTCGGCCACTGCGGATCAGGCAAGACGACATTGGTGGAGGCGCTGGCGCTGACCACCGGCGCGGTGAACCGGGCGGGCCGGGTCGAGGACGGCGGCTCGGTGTCCGACCACGACGAGATCGAGCAGCGGCAGCAGCGCTCCGTACAGCTCTCGCTCGTCCCCGTGGAGTGGGGCGGGATCAAGGTCAATTTGCTGGACACCCCGGGATACGCCGATTTCGTCGGGGAGTTGAGGGCCGGTCTGCGCGCCGCGGACGCGGCCCTGTTCGTCGTCTCGGCCGCGCAGGACGGCGAGGGCATCGGCGGCGCGACCCGGATGGTGTGGGAGGAGTGCGCGGCCGTCGGGATGCCGCGGGCGGTCGTCGTGACGCACCTGGAGTCGGTGCGGGCCGGTTTCGAGGAGATGGCGGCGCAGTGCGCGGCGGAATTGGGCGGCGACTCCCCCGATACGGTGCTGCCGCTGTATCTGCCGGTGCACGGACCCGCGGGCCCCGACGGCCACGCCCCGGTGACGGGCCTGGCGGGGCTGCTCTCGCAGCGGGTGTACGACTACGCGTCCGGCGAGCGGGCCGAGGCCGAGCCGGACGCGGCGCTGGCGCCGCTGGTGGAGCAGGCGCGCAACCGGCTCATCGAGGGGATCATCGCCGAGAGCGAGGACGAGACCTTGATGGACCGCTACCTCGGCGGCGAGGAACTGGACGTCAAGACGCTCATCGACGACCTGGAGCGGGCGGTGGCGCGCGGCTCCTTCCACCCGGTGCTGGCCGCCGCGCCCGCCGCGGACGGCGCCCGGCAGGGCCTGGGCACCGTAGAGCTGCTGGAACTGGTCACCGGCGGTTTCCCGACCCCGCTGGAGCGGGAGGCGCCGCCGGTCACGACGCCGGACGGCGGCGGGCGCCCCGCGCTGGTCTGCGACCCGGAGGGGCCGCTGGCCGCCGAGGTGGTCAAGACGTCCTCGGACCCGTACGTGGGCCGGATCAGTCTGGTGCGGGTCTTCTCCGGGACCCTGCGGCCGGACGAGACGGTGCACGTGTCGGGCCACGGCATGGAGGACCGGGGGCACGAGGACCACGACGTGGACGAGCGGGTCGGCGCGCTGTCGTCGCCCTTCGGCAAGCACCAGCGGCCGGTGCCCTCGGCGGGCGCGGGCGATCTGGTGTGCGTGGCCAAGCTGACCCGCGCCGAGACCGGCGACACGCTCTCGGCCAAGGACGGGCCGCTGCTGATGGAGCCGTGGGTGATGCCGGACCCGCTGCTGCCGATCGCCATCGAGGCGCACAGCAAGGCCGACGAGGACAAGCTCTCGCAAGGGCTGGCGCGGTTGGTCGCCGAGGACCCGACGATGCGGCTCGAACAGAATCCGGACACCCGGCAGGTCGTCCTGTGGTGCCTGGGCGAGGCGCACGCCGATGTCGCCCTGGAGCGGCTGCGCAACCGGTACGGGGTGCAGGTCGACGCGGTGCCGCACAAGGTGTCGCTGCGGGAGACCTTCGGCGAGCCGGTGACAGCCCGCGGGCGGCACGTCAAGCAGTCCGGCGGGCACGGGCAGTTCGCGATCTGCGACATCCAGGTGGAGCCGCTGCCGGTCGGTTCCGGCATCGAGTTCGTGGACAAGGTGATCGGCGGGGCGGTGCCGCGGCAGTTCATCCCGTCGGTGGAGAAGGGCGTCCGCACCCAGGCCGCCCGCGGGGTCGCCCTCGGCTTCTCGGTGGTCGACATCCGGGTCACCCTCACCGACGGCAAGGCGCACTCGGTGGACTCCTCCGACGCCGCCTTCCAGACCGCGGGCGCGCTCGCCCTGCGCGAGGCCGCCGCGGGCGCGCCCATCCACCTGCTGGAACCGGTGTGCGAGGTCGGCGTGCTGGTCCCGGACGCGTACGTCGGATCGGTGATGGGCGATCTGTCGGGGCGGCGGGGCCGGGTGCTGGGCACAGAACCGGCCGCCGACGGGCGGTCGGTGGTGCGCGCCGAGGTCCCGGAGATCGAGATCGGCCGGTACGCCGTCGATCTGCGGTCGCTGTCGCACGGCACCGGAAGGTTCAGCCGGCACTACGCGCGGCACGAGCCGATGCCCGCCCAACTGGCCACGAAATTGCGCCAACTGGAGGAGAGGGCGGAGGCAACCGCGCACGGCAGATGACCAGCGACTGACCGTCGACCGACGCGGGAACAGCGCGCACGACCCGCCAAGTGGACATGTCCGCAGGCCAATCGGCGGCTCGCGGCCACGCCGCGGGCCGTCGCGCCGCTAATCTGGAGACTGCTCCGAACGTGTGACGTTCACCCGTGCGGGGAATGGGCCGGTCGGAGCCGTATGGACCGGTGAACCGGTGGATGTACGGGACTGGCGACTGGGGGCCTGTGGTGACGGACGGTATCGGGTTCGACTTCAGCCCGGGTGCGCAGATTCCGCTGACCGGCAGCGACGGTGAGACCGGTGCGACCCAGGCGCTGGCGTCGGCGGCGTACCGCGACACTCCCGTCACGACGCTGGTCGAGGCCAATGACGAGGCGAGCGTCAAGGCGCCGCGGCTCTCGCTGTTCGCGCCGAATCTGGGCGAGGCGTTCGCCCGCGCCATCCAGGTCAGAATGCTGGGCGCGGCCCGCAGCGAACTGGTGCAGTCCTTCGGCGTGGTCCCGCAGACCGTGGTGGAGCACGCCCTGGCCGCCAACCGGATCCGGCAGGAGCGCGACAACCGGCTGACCGTGGTGATGGGCGTGTGCGGGGTGCTGTTCCTGCCCGGCGTGCTGCTGTGGCTCGGCGCGTTCCAGTTGCGCAAGTCGCTGGCGTCGCTGAAGGCGAGGGGCAACAAGTCGGGCGCCTTCGGGACGGTCGTGCTGGCGGTGGCCGTCGCCTTCACCGTACTGCTGGCGGTACGACCGCCGTTCAGCGGTTTCTGGCAGCAGTATTTCCGCGTCCTGATGATCGCGCCGATCATCGGCTGGTTCTGGGCGAAGCGGATCTGCGAGGCCACCGCGAAGGATCTGCGCAGCCGCTGGGCGGGTCTGGTCGCGGGCACCGCGGTCGGCGCGAAGATCCCCGAGGCGGTGCCGCGCAACCCCAACCAGACCCGCGCGGAGCTGCTGCGGCAGAGCCTGGCCAAGCTGTCCGCCGAGCAGAACAGCAATGTCGTCTTCTACGCGGGGCCCAAGGGCATACTCGGCATGGGCAGCCGCTGGGCGAACTGGCAGATGGCCGAGGAGCTGATCCCGCGCGAGGGGCTGGCCGAGATCCACCCGTTCCGGAGCTGGGACGTCATCCGCGCCATCCACGACCAGCTACGGATGATCGAGCGCGGCCCGCTGCACACCGGCGGCTTCCCCAAACCGTCGATAAAGCACTGGGTCGTGGTGCCGGTCGGCGAGGGCGCGGGCAAGATCTCCCGGCCCACCGGACCCGAGGTCGACTCGTTCTCGGTCAAGGACTTCGAGATCCAGCGGATCTGCAACACCCAGCAGTTCGGCAAGGGGAACCGGCACTATCTGGGCATCCAGTTCACCCTCTGGGACGGCAATCTCGTCATCACGCTGATGACGACGGTGACGGTGCTGGCGCACACCCTGCGGATCGAGGTCACCGGGCACGCGCTCGGCCCGATCCACGGGATCTTCACCTCAGGGCCGCCCGCGAAGGAGAAGACGATCACCAAGCCGGTGAAGTTCTGGGAGACCAGGACCGTACAGCTCCCGCTGATCGGGTCGGACGAGGTGGTACGGCTGGCCGCCCGCGCGCCGCTGACCCGCTTCCCGTCCGTGCTGGACCACCTCGGCGGCACCCTGAAGCTGCCCGAGCCGTTCGGGCTGCGGCACACCTGGGCCGACAAGCCGTGGAAGCACCGTTTCATGGCCGACGACGCGCTGCGCGCGGCGACTCCGGTGCTGCGGGCCGTGCACGCCGCCGCGATCCAGGTGATGAGCGAGAACGGCGTGGACACCTCGCACTTCACCAGCCGCTCGATGATGCTGAGCGGTCTGTCGCAGAGCGTGGAGCCGAGGAAGGCCGACGCGTACGACGCCTGACCGGGGCTCCGCTTCCCGTCGAGGAGGCCGCGGGCGTCAGGACGGCCAGACGTCCGCGAGCATCTTGCGGGTGTCGGCGAGAAGCTGCGGCAGCACCTTCGTGTGTCCGACCACGGGCATGAAGTTGACGTCGCCGCCCCAGCGCGGCACCACGTGCTGGTGCAGGTGGGCGGCGATCCCGGCGCCCGCCACATCGCCCTGGTTCATCCCGATGTTGAAGCCCTGCGCGCCCGACGCGGACCGCAGCGCGGTCATCGCCTGCTTGGTCAGCACGGCCAGTTCCGCCGTCTCGGCGCCGTCCAGCTCGGTGTAGTCGGCGACGTGCCGGTAGGGCACCACCATGAGGTGCCCGCTGTTGTACGGGTACAGGTTGAGCACCGCGTACACGTGCTCGCCGCGCGCGATAACGAGGCCGTCCTCGTCGGACTCGGCCGGGACCGCGCAGAACGGACATCCGTCACCGGCACCGGGGCCGGTGGGCTTGTTCTCGCCCTGGATGTACGCCATCCGGTGCGGGGTCCACAGGCGCTGGAACGCGTCCGGCACCCCCGCTCCGATCTGCTGTTCCGGCTCACTCGTCATGCCGTTCAGCATAGGACTTCCCCCGGAGCACGCGTGCTGCGGGGGAAGTCCTGGATCTCAGCGGGCGGCTTGCCTCGACGCCGTCAGACCTGGATGCGGCGCTCCACGGCGTCCACCATCTCGGCGATGGCCTCGTCGCGCGGAATGCCGTTCTTCTGCGAGCCGTCGCGGTAGCGGAAGGAGACCGTGCCGCCGGACATGTCCTCGTCGCCGACGATGACCATGTACGGCACCTTCAGCTTCTGCTGGTTGCGGATCTTCTTCTGCATGCGGTCGGAGGACGCGTCCACCTCGACCCGCAGGCCCGCGCGCCTGGCCTCCGCCGCGAATTCCTGGAGGTACGGCACGTGCGCGTCGCCGATCGGGATGCCGACCGCCTGCACCGGTGCGAGCCAGGCGGGGAACGCGCCCGCGTAGTGCTCCAGGAGCACGGCGAAGAACCGCTCGATGGAGCCGAACAGCGCGCGGTGGATCATGACGGGCTGCTGCTTGGAGCCGTCGGGGGCGGTGTATTCGAGCCCGAACCGCTTGGGCTGCTGGAAGTCCACCTGCACGGTGCTCATCTGCCAACTGCGGCCGATCGCGTCCCGCGCCTGGACGGAGATCTTCGGACCGTAGTACGCGGCGCCGCCCGGGTCGGGGACCAGCGGCAGGCCCTGCTTCTCGGCCGCCTGGCGGAGCGCCTCGGTGGCCTCCTCCCACTCCGAGTCCTCACCGATGAACTTCGGGGAGTCGTCCCGGGTGGACAGCTCCAGCTCGAAGTCGTCCAGACCGTAGTCGCGCAGCAGGTCCAGGACGAAGGTGAGCAGCGAGTCCAGCTCGCCCGCCATCTGCTCCTTGGTGCAGTAGATGTGCGAGTCGTCCTGGGTGAAGCCGCGGGCGCGGGTGAGGCCGTGCACCACACCGGACTTCTCGTAGCGGTACACCGTGCCGAACTCGAAGAGCCGCAGGGGCAGTTCGCGGTAGGAACGGCCGCGCGCGTCGAAGATCAGATTGTGCATCGGGCAGTTCATCGCCTTGAGGCGGTAGTTCTGTCCGTCGAACTCCAGCGGCGGGAACATCCCGTCGCCGTAGTGCGGAAGGTGGCCCGAGGTGACGAAGAGCTCTTCCTTGGAGATGTGCGGGGTGTTGACGAACTCGTAGTCGGCGTCCTCGTGGCGCTTGCGCGAGTAGCTCTCCATCTCGCGGCGGATGATGCCGCCCCTGGGGTGGAAGACCGCGAGGCCCGAGCCGAGCTGCTCGGGGAAGGAGAACAGGTCAAGCTCCGCGCCGAGCTTGCGGTGGTCGCGCTTCTCGGCCTCGACCAGGAAGTCCAGGTGCGCCTTCAGCTCCTCCTTGGTGGGCCAGGCGGTGCCGTAGATCCGCTGGAGCATCGGGTTCTTCTCGCTGCCGCGCCAGTACGCCGCCGCGTTGCGCATCAGCTTGAACGCCGGGATGTTGCGGGTGGTGGGCAGGTGCGGGCCCCGGCAGAGGTCCTTCCAGCACAGGTCGCCGGTCTTCGCGTCCAGGTTGTCGTAGATGGTCAGCTCACCGGCGCCGACCTCGACGTCCGCGCCGTCGTCCGAGGCGGCGGCGCCGCCCTTGAGGCCGATCAACTCCAGCTTGTACGGCTCGTCGGCCAGCTCCTCGCGGGCGGCCTCGTCGGTCACGACGCGGCGCGAGAAGCGCTGGCCGCGCTTCTGGATCTCCTGCATCTTCTTCTCGACGGCCTTGAGGTCGTCGGGGGTGAACGGCTTCTCGACGTCGAAGTCGTAGTAGAAGCCGTCCTTGACCGGCGGGCCGATGCCGAGCTTGGCCTCGGGGTGCAGCTCCTGCACGGCCTGCGCCATCACGTGCGCGGTGGAGTGCCGCAGGATGTTGAGGCCGTCCTGGCTGGTGATGTCCACCGGCTCGACCTCGTCGCCGTCGGCGAGCGCGTACGCGAGGTCCTTCAGCTCGCCGCCGACGCGGGCGGCGATCACGGACCGCTCACCGGGGAACAGCTCGGCCGCGGTCGTGCCCGTCGTGACCGTCCGCTCTTCCAGCTCAACGGAATCGCGTTTGATGATCACACGGACATCTGACACCGGTCTGCTCCTGACTCAGGTCCTGCTGGCTGTGGTGACTCGGCGGCGGCGGGCGCCGCACCGCTGAATCGTACCGAGCCGCGAGGGCTGCCCGCGAAGCCATAACCCCTCAGGGGCGGTGGCGCGATGTGCCGTGAGCGCCTACGACCGGCCGCGCCGCGGTCCTCACCCCCGGGGCTGGGCTCCGGTGCGGACCGTCGAGCGCGGGTTCGCACGCGGTCTCGCCGGACGGAGTCCGGGCCTGAGCGTGCCGGGCGCCGCGGGACGGACGGGATGCGTCGGTCACGCCCGAGCGCCGGCGCCGGGGCGTCCTCGCCGAGCGGTGTCCGGCTGAAGCCCATCGGCAGCCGCACGTCCCGGTAGCGGCCGACCGCCGGACGCGGGCGCCCAACCGCCGTGCGACGCCCGCCAGTTCCCGTGTCCGCGGCCTGATGCTGTCGGTCGAGCCGGCCAGGCAGGCCGCGGCGGCGGCAGCAACCGAGTTGCCGCAGTCGCGTACCGGCGCGGAGCTGGAAATCTCCAGTTCGTCGAGGAACGTCATCGACAGCACGCCGTCGCGCCCGGCGCGGGCGAAGCGCCGCAGCAACTTCTCGGCCTGCTCCGGCGCGTGCCTGCCCGGCTGGACCCGCCGCAGCTCGTCGCCCTCGGCGCCGGCCGCGCCTTCACGTTCGCCCCGGCCATCGGCCGCGTCCTCGCCGGACTGGCGCCGGACTGGCGCTGGACTGGCGCCAGACGGTGAATCCACCGACGGCATACCGGCGTTCACCGCGCCCGGCGCTGCCGCCCGGCGATCTCGTCGACCGGTTTTCGGCGACGGCCGCCGAGGACAGCACAACGGCCCGCCGACTGATGCCGGCGGGCCGTCACGGTACTTCGAGGCTGATGAGCCTCGGTGGGCGATACTGGGATCGAACCAGTGACCCCTTCGGTGTGAACGAAGTGCTCTCCCGCTGAGCTAATCGCCCGGGACGCCTCGAACCATACAGCGCGACGGGCCCGCCGTTCAAACCACATGCGCCGCGTCGGCGGCGAGCCGCGCGAGCAGTCCGTGGCGTCCGCCGCGCATCATCAGGGCGTGGTTGGCGAGGAAGAGCGGGCGGCAGGGGACGGAGAGCAGCCGCATCAGGGGCTTGCGGACGACGACTTCCTGTTCGTAGAGCAACCGGGTGCGGGCCCCTGGGACGGTGCCCGGCGTGATCGTCCAGCGGAACCAGCCCTCCAGGTCGCCGGTCATCGCGGCTTCCAGGACCCGGGTGCTCGGGTCGTGCCGGACGGATCTGGCGCTGACGACCAGGTCGTACGGGAGAAGGGAACGGAAGCGCAGCATTCCCGTGGTGTCGCCGGTCTGCCGCACCTCGCGGATCTGGGGCCACCAGGCGGGGTAGTCGTCAGGCCGTTCCAGCACCCGGTAGACGGCGTCGGGTTCCGCGTCGAGCTGCCACGTCCTACGGAATCGGTAGTGACTCCAGTCCATACAGCAAGTGTGCGCGATCGAATCCGCGTACGGCGCGGGAACGCAAAGGATCCCGAGGACCGGTTTGGAGACCGGTCCCCGGGATCCTCGAATCCGGTGGGCGATACTGGGATCGAACCAGTGACCCCTTCGGTGTGAACGAAGTGCTCTCCCGCTGAGCTAATCGCCCGGACGCGTGGACGACTTTACCGCACGGGGGAGGGGCCTCGGACCAGGCTCCCGAGGGCCCTCGGCGGGCGCGGGGCCCGGCACGGGCGCTAGCTGTCGGCCCAGGGCGTGTCGAGGCCGAACTGCCACAGGTAGCACCCGGCGAGTCCGGCCAGGGCGAGCGCGGCGGCGGTGGTGAGCAGCAGATTGCGCCGCCTTACGCGGGGGTCCAGGGCGGCCCTGGCGGCGTCGGCGACCTTGCGGCGGGTCCAGCGCAGGACGCGCTGGGCCCAGGCGAACTCGGTCGCCCAGATCGCCATGCCGCCGAAGATCACCACCCAGCCGGGGCCTGGCAGCGGGAGCAGGACGACTCCGCCCGCGACGACGGCGAGGCCCACGACGAAGACGCCGACCCGCCAGGACTGGTGCAGCAGCCGCGACTTCCTGATGAAGCCGGGGGCCCGTGACCCCAGCCGCGAATCCTTGGCCACGGCTCCGGCGAACTCGTCACTCTCCGCAGTCATACCGACAATTTACCCGACCGGCGTTCGTCACCGAAATGGCCGATCGGCCCGTCTCGGGACTAGGCCGGACGAGGTACCAGAAGCCTCACAAACCCCTCAGAGGGGTTTACAACGTCCTCGCAGGTGGCATGTCGATTTCGCCGACGTGCGAATCCCCGAGCGCACACTGAGCGAAAGGCCCTGGCGCTTATGAACACCACGGTCAGCTGCGAGCTGCACCTGCGCCTCGTTGTGTCGAGCGAATCCTCACTGCCTGTACCCGCGGGCTTGCGGTACGACACGGCCGATCCGTATGCCGTGCACGCCACCTTCCACACCGGAGCCGAAGAGACGGTCGAATGGGTGTTCGCCCGCGACCTGCTCGCCGAGGGGCTGCACCGCCCCACCGGCACCGGAGACGTCAGAGTCTGGCCGTCCCGCAGCCACGGTCAGGGCGTCGTCTGCATCGCCCTCAGCTCCCCCGAGGGCGAAGCGCTGCTGGAAGCACCGGCGCGGGCCCTGGAGTCCTTCCTGAAGCGGACGGACGCCGCGGTTCCGCCGGGCACCGAGCATCGTCACTTCGACCTCGACACCGAGCTCTCCCACATCCTCGCGGAGAGCTGAGACCCAGCCCGTCACCGCAGTCCGCGGCCGTCCTACTCGGGGGGACGCCCGGACCCGACCAGCGGAGCCGGACGCTCGCGCCCGGCCCGGCCGCCACGTCATCTCGACACGACCTCGCACGCGATCTCGCTCATGACGTCGCTCGTACCGTCGCTCGCCGCGACACGCACGAGACCGTCACCCGTCGCGTACGAGACACGCACGACAGCCGTCACCGTGGGGCCTGCACCCCCACGGCGGCGGCTTTCGCGCGCTAGAGTCACCGGAACGCAGCCGACCGATCACGCCGGCAGGGAGCAGTTCCGTGCTGATCAACCATGACACCAGGTGCGCGCTCGACAGCGTCGTCGACCTCGTCAACACCGCGCCGCAGATCGAGGGCCGGGAATCGCTCGCGGACGTCGCGGACCTCCGCGGCTTCGTGGAGCGCAACCAGGTCAGCGAGGTCGGACGGCTCGACGAGCGCGACCTCAGCGCCGTCCACGCCGTACGCGCCCGTTTCACCGCCGTCTTCGGCGCCGCCGACAACGCGACGGCCGCCACCATGCTCAACACGATGGTCGCCGAGGCGGGCACCACGCCACGGCTGACCGACCACGACGGCTACGACTGGCACGTGCACTATTTCGCGCCGGGCGCCTCGCTGGCCGACCACCTCGCCGCGGACTGCGGCATGGCGCTGGCCTTCCTCATCGTCGCCGGGGAACGCGACCGGCTGCGGCGGTGCGACGCGCCCGACTGCCGCCGGGCCTTCGTCGACCTGTCCCGCAACCGCTCACGCCGCTACTGCGACAGCCGCACCTGCGGCAACCGGCTCCATGTGGCGGCCTACCGGGCCCGCCAGCGCGAGGCGAGCGCCTGAGCGCCGGCGGGCGGCCACGACCGGCTGAACGGGGGCGCCGCAGGGCCGGTGGGCCGGGTCTCAGCGCGTCAGAGCAGCAGCAGGTCGTAGATCGCGCCTGCCCCGAGCAGCCCTCCGATCACACACAGGAACAGCATCAGCGGGGGCTGCGAGAGGGCGTACAGGCATCCCTGCGGCTCTCCCTCCCCCGCCCTCGCGGCGGGTTCACGACCCTCGGCGCGCGGGCCTGGAACGACGTTCTCGACAGTGGACTCGACAGTGGATTCGGCACGGTCCGGCCGCGGAGGGGACAGACGATCCCCGGAGGTGGGCAGCACAGCCCGATGATCGCGCAGAGAACGATCACTCGTCGCCCAACACGCCAACTCTCAGGGGTGGTTCAGACCCCACGCCTGTTCGAAGTGGTCCGTGCGGTGCCGGTGTTCCGGTCAGATCCCGCGCCGCTTGAGGATCTCCTCGACGTCGGCGAAGTCGGACAGACCGCTGTCCCCCGAGGCGCGCCGTTTCGGGCTCGGGCGGGAGGAGGCGGGCAGCGCGGGGCTGGAGGCGCCGGGCACGGCCGCCGGGGGCCGCTGCCCCTCCTCAGGTCCGACGCGCGCGGCGATCAGCCGGGTGACGCCGTACAGCAGCACGGAGACGCCGATGACGCCGAAGCCCAGCCAGACGGTGGGCTTGAAGATCAGGTCGCCCGCCCAGTTGCCGGTGGCGGTGCCGATCTTGCGGCCGAGGGTGACGAGCCCCGCCATGGCCAGACCGACCGGCAGCAGGGACACGGCGGCGATGCGGGTGGCCCGCAGATAGCGTCGGCGGTAGGCGGTCTGCACGGCGATGGCCAGGCCCGCGGCGGACAGGACGGCGCATAGGGCGGTGGTCAGCATCCCGAGGCTCCTGCGGCAGTTGCGGATGGCCCCGTGAGGTCCGGCCAAGGGCCCGCACGAGGTCGCGTCCTCCCATCCTGCCTCGACACGGGCGCGGGAGGCCACGGTGGGGGTCCGGGTTCAGGGGGATCTCGGGGGTGCCTCCTCCCCGAGTGGGAGACTTGGACCATGGATCAACCCTCCCCCGCCGTGTCGCGTCCCCCCGTACTCGAGGTCTGGTGCGAGCTCCAGTGCCCGGACTGCCGCACCGCCCTGGACGACGTCCGTGCGCTGCGCGAGCGGTACGGCGACGCGCTCGACATCCAGCTCAGGCACTTCCCCCTGCCCAAGCACGCGCACGCGCTGGCCGCCGCGCAGGCGTACGAGGAGGCGTACGAACAGGGCAGCGGCTGGCCGTACGCGGAGGCCGTGCTGGCCAGGGCCGAGGAGCTGGACGGCCGCGGCGAGGCGGTGCTGGTGGAGGTGGCCCGCGATCTCGGCCTGGACGCCGACGAGGTGGACACCGCGCTGATCGACGGCCGCCACCTGCTGGTCGTCGACTCCGACGAGGCCGAGGGCAAGGCCATCGGCGTCACCGGCACGCCCACGTATGTGATCGGCGGCGAGCGTCTGGACGGCGGCAAGAGCCAGGACGGGCTGCGCGAGCGGATCACCGCCATCGCCGACCGCCTGCTCGCCGAGGCGGGCTCGGCCGTCCCCGGCCTGGACGGCGCGACCGGTGACGGCTCGCAGGTCTGCCGGATTCCCGGCCGCGACTAGGGCCTGGCCGCCGGACAGGTCCTCAATGCCTGTCCGGCGGATCACGGGCCCTGGCTACAGCAGCGGCTTCGACAGGTGCCGCACCGTCGTGCCGTAGGCCAGCGACTCGTACAGCCGCAGCGCCGGTGCGTTGCCCACGGAGACGTCGAGGGCGACGGCGGTGGCCCCGGCCTGCCGGCAGGCGTTCTCGGCGGCGAGCATGAGCGTACGGCCGTGTCCGCGGCCCCGGTGCGCGGTGTCGACCTCGACGGCCAGCACCCGGGCGGGCGCGGCGCGGTCGGCCTCGTCGTACAGCCGCAGCGCCACCCGGCCGACCGTCACGCCGTCGTGCGTGAGGGCGTACAGCGCGGCGCCCGGAGTGTCCCGGCCGCGCGGCAGCACGTGGTCGAAGGCGGCGGCCCGCGAGGCCGTGAACTCCTCCGCGCCGTGCGCCCGCCACGGCCCGTACTCGGCGGCGGTCAGCGGGCGCGTGC